>JBMORI010000071.1:0-86536 GCA_049322415.1 Thermodesulfobacteriota bacterium
ACTCTGGAGGCATCCAACCCTTCTTCATTCCACGACATAGCTCACGCTGTCCGACCGTCCCTGGCCGTCGATAACCACCAGCCGGTGCGTTCCGGGCGTAAGCTCCAGGAACGACGCCTCGCCGGGCGGCCGCTCGGCGATCATGCTCCCGTCCAGGAACCAGTGCAGCCTGCCGGCGTCCGCCCCGGCCTGGGCCTCCAGTCCCACACGCTGAAACCGCTCGGGCGCGTCCGGACGCAGGCGGTACACCATGCGGTCCCTGGGCGAGACGATGCGCGGCCCCTCCCCGGCCATGGCTGCCGGGCAGCCAGGGTCCGGCCCCGGGACAGCCGGAACGGGCATCCCCCCCAGCCGCCACCAGGCGGTGAGTTCCGCCGGGTACTGCGTCACCACCTCGTGGCGCACCTCCCGTCCCGCGAGGCAGTCCCCGGCCACGCGAAGCCCGCTGGATGCGTCCACCAGCACGCGCCTGTGCACCGCGCAGGGCGCAAGCTCCGTCACGCCCGGGATGGCGGTGAGCTTCACCTTCTGGCGGCAGTCCCGCCCGGGCATCTGGCGAGACAGCGCGCAGACCTCCACCTCCGCCAGGTTGAGCCCGTCCGCGCGGGGAAGCCCCGCGCCGTCCGGTTCCAGCGCCCGGAACACGTCGAAGAGCAGCGGCGCGGCCTGCCGCGCCCCGGAGATGCCCTTCACCGCCCGGCCTCCCACGTTCCCGGTCCAGACCCCGACGGCGTACCGCGCCGAGAACCCGGCGGCCAAGGCGTCGCGGTGTCCGAAGGAGGTGCCGGTCTTCCAGGCCACCGCGGGCACTCCCTTGGCCCGCTCGATGCCGCCCGGAAGGTCGGGCCGCTCCAGCCGGGAGAGGATCGCGGCCGTCAGTGCGCAGGCTTCCGGGGAGAACAGGCGCTCCTCGCGCGGAGGCGGGCCGGGCACGAAGGACGGCAGGCCATGCGCGCCGCCGCGCGCAAGTGTGGCGAAGAGGTTGGTCAGGTCCAGGAGAGTCACTTCGCCGCCGCCCAGGATCAGCGAGAGCCCGTAGTGGGCCGCGGGCTTGTCCAGCCCGAGGCCGCCCCGGCGCAGGATGTCCAGGAAGCGGTCCTGCCCCACGGATGAGAGCAGCCGCACCGCCGGAGCGTTCAGAGAGTGGACGAGCGCGTCCGACGCCTCCACCCGGCCCCGGTGGGTGCCGTCGTAGTTTCGCGGATCGTAGCCGCCCCGCGTGACCGGGATGTCCAGGAGCAGGGTCTCTGGCGAAACGATGCCCCGCTGGAAGGCTTCGGCGTAGAGGAAGGGCTTGAGGGCCGAGCCGGGCGAGCGCTTGGCCAGGGCCGCGTTCACCCGGCCGTGGCGGGCCAGGTCGAAGAAGTCGGCCGAACCGGCCAGGGAGAGCACCTGCCGGGTCTTCACGTCGATTACCACCACGGCCGCGTTCTCGACGCCCTGGGCGCGAAGCTCCATCAGCCGCGCGCGCATGGCCTGCCGGACAAGTTCGTGCACGCGGCTGTCCAGGCTGGTGCGGATGCGCGGGACACGGCCCTCGCGCGTCAGCGCCATCTGGGCGAAGTGCGGGGCGATGAGGGGCGGCCGCGCGAGGCGCGCTGGCAGCGCGCCGCCGGAAGCCTCCGCGGCCTGGTCCGGCGAGATCGCGCCCACGTCCGCCATGGCGGTGAGCACCTTGGCCCTGCCCCGGGCCGCCGCCTCTGGATGCCGTACCGGACTCAGCCGGTTGGGCGAGCGCGGAATGGCCGTCAACAGCGCCGCCTCGGAGAGCGAGAGCATGGAGGGCGGCTTTCCGAAATAGAACAGGCTCGCCGCGCCAACGCCCACGATGTTGCCGCCGAAAGGCGCCATGTTGACATAAAAAGTCAGTATTTCCCGCTTGGTGTAAGCCGTTTCCAACTGCACGGCGCGAAAGCATTCGACCAGCTTGGACAGGATCGTCCGGGGCCTGGGCTCGGCCAGCCGCGCCACCTGCATGGTGATGGTGGACCCGCCTCGCGCCACCCGCCACGAGGCGAGGTTCGTGGCCGCCGCCTGAAGGATGGAGAAGGGGTTCACGCCCGGATGGGAGAAGAAGTGCCTGTCCTCGCTGGCGATCACGGCCTCGATGAACACGGGGGAGGTCTCGTCCAGGCTCACCGGAAAGCGCCAGGACTGGTCCGGCGCCAGGAAGTAACGTATGGGCGCGTCGCGGTTGTCCAGCACCACGGTGGACGGGGCGGGATTCAGGCGCTGGGCCGGAAAGGGGAAGAGCCTGTCCAGCGCCAGGAAGAGCGCCACGGCCGCGGCAACGGCCAGCGCGGAGAACTTCAGGAACTTGGGCATGCGCTTTTCAGGCCTCCGGCGGCAAAAGGGGGCTCCGGACCAGTCCGCCGCGGGAATCAATCCCCCCGCACCATCGATGTCTTCGCGATGTCAGCCCGGCGGGACAGCGTGTTCAGCCAGAGGACGTGACACTACGGGGCGGTGTCCCCCACCGTGACCTGAGCCTGCACCGACAGCCCAAGCCGCTCAATCTTGGCCAGCAGCGTGGGCCGCGACAGCCCGAGCAGCCTGGCGGCCTGGGTGCGGTTGCCGCCCGTCACCCTGAGCGCCTCGGCGATGACCGCCGCGTCGAAGCGCGCGGTGAGCCTTGCGAACAGGTCCGGCCCTCCGGCGGCAACGCCCCGGCGCACGAACTCCTCCAGGGAGCCGCCCGTGTCCGGGGCGGCCTCGGGCGCGCGCCCCGCGATGGCGGCGCGCACGTCGCCCTCGGCTATGGCCACTCCGCGAGAGAAGATGAGCGTCTTCTGCAGCACGTTGGAAAACTCGCGCACGTTGCCCGGCCAGTCGTGCTCCGCAAGGGCCGCCAAAGCCCCCGGGGTGAGGCCCGGCGAGGGCACGGACATGGTCCTTGAGTGCAGCCCGAGGAAATGCTCCGCCAGTTGCGGGATGTCCTCCTTTCGCTCCCTAAGCGGCGGCAGCACGAGACGCACCACCTGAAGGCGGTAGTAGAGGTCCTCACGGAAGCGGCCCTCGGCCATGGCAGCCTCCAGGTCCCGGTTGGTGGCGGCGATGATGCGCACGTCCACCGGGATGGGGCCCTTGCCGCCGAGCCGCTCGATCTGCTTCTCCTGCAGAAGCCTGAGGAGCTTGGCCTGGATGGGCAGGGGCATGTCGCCGATCTCGTCCAGGAAGACGGTGCCGCCCCGGGCCTGCTCGATCTTGCCCGCCCTGCGGTGGGCCGCGCCGGTGAAGGCCCCCTTCTCGTGGCCGAACAACTCGCTCTCCAGGAGCGCTTCCGGGATGGCCACGCAGTTCACCACCACGAGCGGCCTGTTCTTGCGCGAGGAATAGCTCCAGATGGCCCCGGCGGCCAGCTCCTTGCCCGTCCCGGACTCGCCCTGGATGAGCACGGTGGCGTCCGTGGCGGCCACGCGGCCTATGGCCTTGTAGACCTCCCGCATGGCCCTGCTCTGGCCCACCAGGGAGACGTGGGGCTCCGCCTCCCCCTGGGCGGGGTCCTTCTGCCCGCGCGACAGGCGGGAGGCGTCCAGCGCCTGGGCGATGAGGGCCAGCATCTCCGGGATGTCGAAAGGCTTGAGGATGTAGTCGAACGCGCCCTTGTTCACGGCCTCGATGGCCGTGTCCGTGGCCCCGAAGGCGGTCATGATGATGACCGGCACGGCGGGTTCCGCCTGCTTCATTCGGCTCAGGGCCTCCAGTCCGGACATGCCCGGCATGCGCACGTCCATGACCACCACGTCGGGCTTGTCCGCCTGCAACCGCTCGATGCCTTCCTCGCCCGAGGCCGCCAGCAGGGCGGTGTGCCCGTCCATTTCCAGGAGCTTGGCGAAGCTCAGGCGCAGGCCGGTGTCGTCGTCCACGACGAGTATGACGCTCACGCGCGCGGCTCCCACGGAAGGCTGCAAGGGGTCATTGCCATCTCGCCCCCCCCTGGGCTTCCTGGTCGAAGGGCAGGGTGATGGTGAAGCGCGCCCCGCCGGTCTTGGATTGGGTGAGCGTCAGGGTTCCTCCGTGCTCGCCCACGATGCGCCGGGCGATGGGCAGGCCCAGGCCCGTGCCTTCCTCCTTGGTGGTGTGGAAAGGCTCGAACGCCCGCTCCCGCTCCTCCTCGGGCACGCCGGGGCCCGTGTCGGAGACCGAGATCACGGCCACGCGCCCCATGGGCTCCATGAATCCCTCGTGCTCGGCGATGGTTATGCGTCCCGGGCCGTCCATGGCCTCCATGGCGTTGACCATGAGGTTCACCAGCACCTCCTTGAGCTGCTCCGCGTCGATGAGGATGGGGCGCATCATGTCCTCGCGCTCCACCTCCACGCCGACCCGCTGCGAGTCCAGGCGCTGGCGCAAAAGGTTCACGGCGGCGTCCGTCACGGCCGAGGGGCTGATTCTGGCCAGGGAGAGCTTGGGCGGGCGCGCGTATTCCAGAAAGTTCTGGATGATGGAATCCAGGTGCTTGATCTCCTGGGATATGACCTCGAAATCCTCGCGCTGATTCTCGGAAAGTTCCAGGGAGCGTTGCAGGGAAAAAAGGCGCATCTTCACCGAGGTGAGCGGGTTGCGTATGGAGTGGGCCACGCCCGCGGCCATCTTGCCCACCGAGGCCAGACGTTCCGCCGCCATGAGCGTGGCCTGGCTCTTCTCCAGCTTGGCCCTGGCCTGGAGGGCGCGCTCCAGCAGGCCGTGCATGCGGTTCTCCAGGGCGGCCACCTCGTCCGGCCCCACGGGCGCGTCCTCGCCCATGGCCAACCTGCGGATGGGGCCTAGTATCTGCCGCGTGAGCACGAAGATCAGGCTGACTCCGAGTATGAGCGAGAACGGCAGGAACGCCAGGGCGAGGCCGTTGGCCAGGCGCATGCGCCCCAGGCCGTCCTCGCGATCCCGTTCGAGTTCGGCCTGCAGGGCGTCGAGAAACTCCTCGCAACGGGTGATGAGGCCGTCGAAGCGCTTGCGCGCCCCGGCCTGGACCTGGATGGCCCCGGCCTTGTCGCCCGCGTCCAGGCGTTCTATCACCCGTTCGCGCTCCACCGTCAGGCGCAGAAATCCAGACTCGATGTCGTTCAAGAGCCTGCGCGCGTTCTCCTCGGTGACGAACGGCCGCACCCTGGCCAGCTCCCGTTCGAAGGCCGCCTGCTGCTCGGTGAGCCGCTTGAGCCAGGCGTGGTCGAAGTCCAGGGAGTAGTAGGTGAGGAACCCGCGCTGGGCGGCGAGGGAGCTCTCCAGGCGCATGGCCGCGTCCAGGGCGTACACCTGGCGCTCGAAGATGCCCGTGAAGAACGTCTGCAGCCTGGCGCCGTACCAGAGCATGAACGCGCCGCCTCCCACCGTGACCGTCATGAGCATTCCCAGGACCAGGTAGATGCGCAGGCGAAGGGAGACATGGATCCGCATGAGGCGATGTTGCAGGGCCGGGGGCGGAAGTCAAGCCGGGCGGACAGGCGCGGGGAGATTGCATAGCCCTTGCCCGCGCGGGCCGGGCGCGATAACCATCCCGGCGCGGCCACCGGGCCGGAAATCCCCGACGCAGCGGAGGTCAGCCGTGTCAGCGCGAAAAGAGAGTTCGGGCCTCGTCTATTCCACCGAACAGGGCCGCATGTGCCCAGGATGCGCAAAGCCCGCCGCGTCCTGCGCCTGCGCCAAGGGAGCTCCCCCCAAGAGCGGCGGCGTGCGGATCATGCGCCAGACCAAGGGACGCAAGGGGAAAGGCGTCTGCCTGATCACCGGGCTGCCCCCGGACGGGCTGGAGAAGCTGGCCAGGGAACTCAAGCAGCGCTGCGGCACGGGCGGAACGGTCAAGGACGGCGTGATCGAGATACAAGGCGACCACCGCGAGGCGCTCCTTGCGGAGCTCGCCAGGCGCGGCATCAAGGCCAAACTGGCGGGAGGCTGAGGGTTTCCCGCCCGGCCGGAGGGGGCAGCCGCGCCCTCGAAAACAGGAACGTGACTTCCGGGGATGAATAAAACCGTCACAAACGGTTTTCCGCGAAGAGAGAACCGCCTCCCTTCGCGGAAGCCATGCTAGAACAGGGAGAAGAGCATCGAGAGGAAGTCCGATCCCCATAGGCTGGAGTTGTTGGAAAGCGCCTGGATCGTGGCCAGCAGCGAGTCGAAGCTCTGTTCGGGCATGTTGACGTTGACGCTGGTCGTGCCGGAGTTGACCGCCACGGTGATTACCCAGAAGGTGCTCAGAAGCAGTTTTTTCATGATTCTCTCCTTGTTTCTTCGCGGCGGACGCCGCGTGTCTTTGCCTGAGTTGTCCTCCTCGGATTATGGTAGCCACGGGGGCTGGGTTGTCAAAGTGCGCTGGCGGCCCGGCGCGTCAGCCGTCAACTTCTCCGCCGCCATTTTCCCCGAATCGCACTCCGCGCTGGCGGCCACTCGCGCCATGGTGTAGGGTTTGTCGAATCCCCCGGTCCGGAAGGGCTGGGCGTCTTGGCGGCAGGAAAGGATGTCTCAGGTTTCCCCATGCCCCCGGGCAGGAGGCGCGCAGTCATCGGACCTGCCACCATCGGGTGTGGTCTCACCCCATAACCCATCACCCAGGAGAGGACATGAAACGCTCGACAGCACTCTGCGCGGCCCTGCTCTTGATCGCCGCCCTCGCGGCCTGCACCGGCCTGAACAGAATTTCCTCCGAGGACGTGGCCGCCGCGCCCACCGTCCACGCCAAGGTGGTCAAGGAGCCCAACCCGCTGCTTTTCGGCCACTGGCGCAGGCCGCAGCCCGCCGGAATCAACAAGCCCTGGATCTTCAACTACTGGATGGTCAAGCGGGGGGACAAGGTGGCCGTCTATTACTTCTACGACTCCCGCCGCAAGAATTCCTTCAAGGGCTGGGCCGACTTCACGATCAACGGCGACAGCATGACCAGCGGCGTGGACGGCAACACCTTCTACGTCCAGAACGGCAGGGTGTTCATGAAAGTTGCGGGGCGCGACACCCCCTACGAGATGGAAAAGATCGACTGACCCGCCGGGCCTGGTCCACCGCCGGACAGGGCGGAGGGCCAGGCCCGCAACAAATCATACCGGGAGAGGATGGTTGCCCGGACACGGCCCGGATGGTATGCCTTGACGAACATGATCGCCGGGAGGAAGGCATGCCCATCGTCAAAGCCGTCTGCTTAAGCGAGAGGACCGGGGAGAAAAAGCGCCCCGTGGATTTCATCGACCTGGTGGAGGACTCGGGGGTCGCGGGCGACGCCCACGCCGGAACCGGGCGGCAGGTGAGCCTTCTGGACTTCGGCAGCATGGAGGCCGTCCGACTGAAAATGCCCTCCATCGGTCCCGGGGCCTTCGCCGAGAACCTCACCGTGGAGGGGTTGAACGGGCTCGTGCTCGGCGTTGGCAGCAGGGTCCGCGTCGGGGACGGCGCTGTTCTCGAAATCACCCAGATAGGCAAGAAGTGCCACCACGGCTGCGACATCCGCCGCATCGTGGGCGACTGCATCATGCCCAAGGAGGGCCTCTTCGCCCGCGTGGTCACAGGCGGCAGGGTCCGGGCCGGGGACGCTCTGGACGCGCTGTAGGATCCGGCGCGTCCAGCCAGGCGGAAAAATTTCGAGTGCTGCCGGGCCATTGGACGCAACACATCGAAACTGCCCGATTTATTTCTTGTTTCCGCGCTAAAGCGTTCCGGAAACTCTGCCGATAACCAGGGTGAAACCTTCACGCGGTGAACCCAATGAGCCACGACAACAAAACCCCAGATGCCGCAAGGCCCGACGCCCCCACGGAATCCCCCGAGGAGAGGGCCCGCCGCGTGGCCGAGATCAAGCGCCGGGTTGCGCAGGGGCGTTACCGCGTGGACAGCCGCGAAATCCTCTACAACATGCTCAAGACCGCCCCCTGACCCCGCCCGCTTGACTTTCACCTCCCCATCGGCTTTATTCGGCAATGATCGCGCCCGCATGCACGGCCGCGAAATCCCGTCTCCCAGGAGCTGGCAATGCCCAAAGCCTACGTGGACCAGGACGAGTGCATCGGTTGTGAATCCTGCGTGCAGATCTGCCCCGCCGCCTTCGAGATGAACGGCGAGGCCAAAGCCCAGTTCATCGAGTCCGCCACCGGCAACGAGGACTGCATCCAGGAGGCCATGGACACCTGCCCGGTGGAGTGCATCCATTGGAATCAGGAGTAGCAAGGGCCGCCGCCCCGGCGGTCCGCCAGCGAACCCCCCGCGCGTCCAGACGCGCGGACACTGGGACCCGGACAGCCCGGCCCACGAACGAACAGCCGGAGGCCGGAAATGGAGTCCCTTGAAAAACAGCTGCTGGTGACCATCTCCGAGGACATAAACGCCCTGTTCGGGCTGCGCTACGTCTTCGGATTCTTCGGCAGGCGCGATCTGGTGCGCCTGACCCTTTTCTACGTCTCCCCCAGGCAGCAGGGGCTCGGCGGCGAGGACAGGGAACTCATGTCCAAGATGCCCTTCTGCCCCCCCGGTCAGGAGGGAGGGTTCGGGTCGGGATGCCGCAAGCCCCCCCACGCGCTGGAGGAGGCCAGGAAATGGCTCCTGGACATGGGCTTCCCCAAGGACAGGATCGAGCTCAAGTCCGCCCCGGCCAAACTCGGCACGGTCAAGGACATCGCCGCCGAGGCCGAGCGCGGCCTCTACGACGCGGTGGTGCTCGGGCGGCGCGGCCTCACCTGGTTCGACGAGTTCTTCGAGGACTCCATCACCCATCGCCTGCTGTGGGAGTCCATCACCTTCCCGCTCTGGGTGTGCCGCAACCCGGCCCGCAACGCACGCAACGTGCTCCTGTGCGTGGACGGCTCCGAGCAGGCTCTGCGCATCGCCGACCATGTGGGCTTCATCCTGCGCGACGAGCCCGGGCACGCGGTCACTGTCTTCCACAACCGCGCCCTGGGCCTGCCGGAGGGCGAGCGCATCGAGGACATCATGAGCGAGGCCGCCGGCATTCTGCGCGAGAACGGCATCCCGGACGAGCGCATCGACTTCGTGGTGAAATCCTCAAAGGACCCGGCGGAGCTCATCCTCAAGGAAGCGGCCAAGGGCCAGTACGCCGCCGTTGCCGTGGGCAGGACCAAGGGCAGGACCACGGCCATGGAGAACATCTTTGGCTCCGTGAGCCAGACGCTTTTGCGCAAGCTCGAAGGGGCCTCGCTCTGGATATCCAAGTGAGCCGCCCCGGGGGAAGGCGGCTTTCCCCTCCGCGGGCCGCGCCCCTGTTGCTCCTTGCGGCGGACGGCGTTTGGGATTATCCAAAACTCCCTTAAATTTCCACTTTTGCCCGAGTCCGGGGACTGTCGCGCCACATGGCGCGGCCAGCCGGCTTATCGGCCACTTCCCATGGCCGGGAGCAACAACGATGGCACGCAAGATTCTTTTCCTTGTCGCTGACGGCATGGGCGGATGGCCCGGCGAGATTGGCGGTGCCACGGCCATGGAGGCCGCCGCCACCCCCGAAATGGACGGCATGGCCCGCAAGGGCCTGGTGGGCCTGGCCCGCACCATACCGCCCGGAATGCCGCCCGGCTCGGACGTGGCCAACATGGCGCTGCTGGGCTTCGACCCCGCCGCCCACCACACCGGACGCGGCCCCATCGAGGCCGCCGCCCAGGGCCTGGAACTGGCCGGGGACGACCTTGTCTGGCGCTGCAACCTGGTGAGCGTCACCGACTTTTCCGAACGCGGCTTGATGCTGGACTACTCCTCGGGCCACATCACCACCGAGGCCTCGCGTCCCCTGGTGGAAGGCCTGGACAGGTTCTGCGCCAGCTGCTCCGCGGAGTTCTCGCCCTTCAAGTTCCACCCGGGCGTGCAATACCGTCACCTGCTGGTGCAGAAGGCTGGGGCCAACGGCCCGGAGGCGGGCATCTCCATCAGGCCCCCCCACGACATCACGGACCAGCCCATCGCCCAGGACATGGCAGCCTACAAGTCATCCCCCATGCTGTGGAGCCTGACGCGCTGCGCCGCCCGGTTCCTGGCGGGCGAGGTCAACGCGACCAAGGCCAACGCCATCTGGCTCTGGGGACAGGGGAGGGCCCTCAAACTGCCCGCCTTCGGCATGAAAGGCGCGGTCGTCTCCGCCGTGGACCTCATCAGGGGCCTCGGGCGCGCCGCCGGGATGGACGTGCTGGAGGTGGAGGGCGCCACCGGCCTTCTGGACACCAACTACGAGGGCAAGGTCCAGGCGGCCATCGATTTCCTGAAAACGGGCGACTTTGCCTTCGTCCACCTGGAGGGCCCGGACGAGTGCGGCCACGGCGGCGACGCGGCGGGCAAGGCAGAGGCCATCGCCCGCTTCGATTCCCGAGTGGTGAGGCCGTTGCGGGAGGCCTTCCCGGAGGCGCTGTTCCTCGTCACCTGCGACCACCTCACCCCAATCGCAAAGCGCACCCACGTGGAAGATCCGGTTCCCTTCCTGCTTTACGGCCCCGGCGTCCCGGCCAACGGGGCGGCCAGCTTCAGCGAGGCCCAGGCGGCGGCGACCGGGCTCTCCATCGATCCCGGCCACACCCTGCTCGCCTGGGCGCTCGGGCAGGGAGGCGGCGCATGATCCGGCCAGGCGAGGAGTTCCCGTCTCCGGACACGCGCTTCAGGCTCTTCGTGTCCTACGGCGAGACCGACGCCATGGGCGTGGTGTACTACGGCAACTACGCCCACTGGTTCGAGCGGGCGCGCGGGCAGTACATGCGCGAACGCGGCCTCTCCTACGCCGAGGTGGAGCGGCGCGGCGTGATGCTCCCGGTGCGCGAGATGAACGTGCGCTACCTGGCCCCGGCCCGCTACGACGAGGAGGTGTCCGTGCGAGCGGGTATCAGCCTGTGGAGCCGGGCGTCCGTCACCTTCGTCTACCAGGTCTTCGGACCGCCGGACGGCTCGAGGCTTCTGTGCCTGGGCTCCACCCAGCACGCCTGCGTGGACGCGGGCGGCAAGCCCGTCGCCGTGCCCGGATGGCTCAAGGAAATCTGCCTCGGATGACCCTGGACATCCACGCGCACGCCTTCCACCCCAAGATCGCCGCCAAGGTGCTCGCCCAGCTGGAAGGCCACTACGGCATCCGCCCCGTTGGCGACGGAACCGCCGAAGACCTGATCAAGCGCCTGGACGCGGCCGGGATCGGGCGCGCCGCCGTGCACGCGGCGGCCACTGCTCCGGCCCAGGTCATCCCGGCCAACAACTGGTCCATCGAGCTTGCCCGGACCCACCCGCGCCTGATCCCCTTCGGGACCATCCACCCCGGATTCGCGGACTTCGAGGCCGAGCTGGACAGGCTGGAGCGCGCCGGAATCCAGGGCATAAAGATCCACGCCGATTTCCAGGGCTTCCGGCTGGACGACCCGGCGCTTGGACCCATGCTTGAGGCCATGAGCGGCCGTTTCACGGCGCTCTTCCACGTGGGGGACCGCCTCCCTCCCGAGCTGAACCCCTCCTGCCCGGCCAAGCTAGCGGCCATCCGCCGCGACTTTCCGGAGCTGACCATCGTGGCCGCCCACCTGGGGGGCTACCTGCACTGGGACGAGGCCCTCGAACACCTGGCGGGCACGGACGTCTACCTGGACACATCCTCCACGCTGCCTTTCATCGGAGACGGTCCGCTCCTGAAGCTCCTGGACCGCCATCCGGCCGAGCGGGTGCTCTTCGGCAGCGACTACCCCCTCTTCGATCCCGGCAGGGAGCTTGAGCGCATCAGGCAGCGCCTGCGCCCACCGGATGCCGCGCTGGAAACACTGCTGACCGCCGGGGAAGCGCTCTTCCGTCCGGTTTGACAACGCGCCTCCATTCAATTAATTGGTCATGCATAGCAAGAGCCTCCTTTCCAGGGTGATCCCATGCGCATACTTATCGTCGAAGACGAACCGGCCAACAGGCTGATGATCGAAGAGTGCCTCAAAGGCCGCCACCAGACCGCATCGGCGGAAAACGGCAAGGACGGGCTCGACCTCTTCAGGGAAGGCCACCGCAACCGGACTCCCTACGACCTGGTCCTTTTGGACATCGAGATGCCCGTCATGGACGGCCAGGAGACCCTCAAGGCCATGCGCGAACTGGAAAGCCAGCTGGCCCTGCCTCCCGGCGGCGAGGTCAAGGTGCTCATGATCTCCGCGCACGGCGACCAGAAAAACGTCTGCCACGCCTTTTTCAAGGGGCACGCCTCGGGCTACCTGGTGAAACCCGTGAGCCGGGAGAACCTGCTGGCAACCATCGATGAGCTCGGCGTCGAATGACGCCTGGCGTCGCGCCCTTGAAAACATGAGCATGTCCACGAGGACATGCTCAGTTATTTCATACTGTTATCCGCAAACAATCCATTACCCATACGCCGGGACATGATTTTCCACCGGCACAGTTGACATTGATTCTCAATTGCACTATTTAATGGCCGTGACCACAAACACGGGAGAAGTCATGGTTCCCCTAAGCCAGTGTCCCCAGGGCAGCAAGGTCCGGATCCACACGCTCTGCGAGGACGCCCGGTGCCGTTGCCGCCTCTGCGCGCTCGGCATCACGCCCGGCGTCGAGGCCGAAGTGCGCGAGGGAGGCGAGTGCTGCCGCCTGAGCGTGCGCGGCGGCGAAGTCTGCCTGGGCGCGGGCCTGGCAAACCGCGTCATGGTCATCCCCGTTTCGTAAGGAGTCTTTCATGTTGGAGAAAATCGTCGTCGTGGCTCTCGTGGTCCTGGCCGGGGCGTACCTTGCCCGCCGTCTGATGAAAAAAGGCGGATCGGCCTGCGGCTGCTCAGGGGAGGGTTCCTCGTGCGGATCGCCGTCCGGCGGCTGTTGCGGCGGGATGGGGCACGGCCTCAAGCACATGAGCGAGTGCGGCTGCTCACGTAAATCCTGATCTTTTTTATTCCCTTTTGATTGATAATGAATTTCAACATCGGAGACGCAATGGACCAGGCACTGTCGCTTCGCCTGCTCAAGGTCGGAGAGAAGGCGCGCATCGCGCGCATCATGGCCGAGGGGGAACTCGGCCGCCGCATCCGCGACATGGGCCTCGTGCCCGGGGCGGAGGTGGAAGTGGTGGGGCGCGCGCCCCTGAAGGACCCCGTGGCCCTGCGCCTGAAAGGCTTCACCCTGTCGCTTCGCAACAACGAGGCCGACTTCATCCTGGTTTCGCCCCCGGAGGCTTGAGACGTGACCCAGCTCGAACAGCAAAGCGAAAAGAACGCCGCCCCTGTCCGGGGCAAGGACGAAATCCTCTGCGCCTACACCGTGGCCCTGGCCGGAAACCCCAACGCGGGCAAATCCACCCTCTTCAACGCCCTGACCGGCGCGCGAGTGCACGTGGGCAACTACCCCGGCATCACCGTGGAGAAAAAGGTCGGCCAAGTGCGGGCCGGGGACGCCATGCTCGAAGTGGTGGACCTGCCCGGGACGTACTCCCTCACCGCCTACTCCGCCGAGGAGCTGGTGGCGCGTGAATTCCTGGTGGGCGAGCGCCCGCACGCCGTGGTCACGGTGCTCAACGCCGGATCGCTGGAGCGCAACCTCTACCTGGCGGTGCAGCTTCTGGAGCTCGGCATCCCGGTGGTGCTCGGTCTCAACATGATGGACGAGGCCCGCAAGATGGGGCTGGTGGTGGACACCAAGCGCCTGGGCAAGCTGCTGGACTGCCCGGCGGTGGAACTGGTGGCCCGCGTGGGCATGGGCGTGGGCGAGGTGGCCAGGGCCGCCGCCGCGCTGGCCAAGGAGCGCCAGGGCCGCTGGAAGCCCATGGACATATCCTACGGGCCGGACCTGGACCCCGCCCTGGCCGAGATGACCTCGCGCATCATGGCCAAATCCCTGCTGACGGACCGCTACCCGGCCCGCTGGGTGGCGCTCAAATACCTGGAAGGCGACGACCAGATCAAGGAACAGGGCCGAAAGGCCGATCCCGAGCTGGCCTCGTGGCTCGAGAAAAAAGCCCAGGATGTCACCGACCACCTTCGCGCCACCCTGGGAACCTATCCCGAGGCCGTGGTGGCCGATTACCGCTACGGGTTCATCGCCTCCATCCTCAAGGGCGGCGTGCTCACCCGCGACGACCTGGGCGAGCGCATCGCGGTGTCCGACAAGATCGACCAGGTCCTCACCCACAAGCTTCTGGGGCCGGTCATCATGATGGCCGTGCTCTATCTGGTGTACCAGATCACCTTTTCGCTAGGCCAATACCCCATGGAGTGGCTCCAGAACGCCTTCACCTGGGCTGGCAAGGTGGTGGAGGCCGCCCTGCCGGACGGGCTCTTGCGCTCCATGCTCGTGGACGGCATCATCGCGGGCGTGGGCGGCGTCATGGGCTTCGTGCCGCTGGTCATGCTGATATTTCTGCTCATCGCCTTCCTGGAGGACTCGGGCTACATGGCCCGCATCGCCTACATGCTGGACCGCGTGTTCCGCATCTTCGGCCTGCACGGCTGCTCGGTGATGCCCTTCATCATCTCCGGCGGCATCGCGGGCGGCTGCGCCGTGCCCGGCGTCATGGCGTCGCGTACGCTAAGAAGCCCCAAGGAGCGCCTGGCCACCATCATCACCGCCCCCTTCATGACCTGCGGGGCCAAGCTGCCGGTGTTCATCCTGCTGGTGGGGGTGTTCTTCCCCCACAGCCAGGCCCAGGCGCTTTTCGCCATGACGCTGCTCGGCTGGGCCATGGCCCTGTTGGTGTCCTGGCTCCTGCGGGCCACCCTGGTGCGCGGCGAGTCCACCCCCTTCGTCATGGAGCTGCCCCCCTACCGCCTGCCGACCTGGCGGGGTCTTGCCATCCACACCTGGGAGCGTACCTGGCAGTACATCAAGAAGGCAGGCTCCATGATCCTGGCCGTGTCCATAGTGGTCTGGGCCGCCATGACCTTCCCCGGCCTGCCCGAGGACAAGGCAACCGCCTTCGAGACCAGGAAGGCCGCCATCAGCGAAAAGATCGAAGCCGCCGGAAAGGCCCAAGCCAGCCCCGGGACTGCCGCCGTGACAGCCGAATCCGCCAGTGACGCCGCTGAAGCCCCGGACGTGGATGCCCTCAAGGCCCAGCTGGAGGAGATCGAGAAGGCCGAGGCCGCCGAGGCCCTGGCCGCATCCCTGGCCGGACGCATCGGAACGTCGCTTGAACCCCTGTCCAAGTGGGCCGGATTCGATTGGCGCACCAACATAGCCCTGGTGGGCGGATTCGCCGCCAAGGAGGTCATCGTCTCCACCCTGGGCACCGCCTACTCCCTCGGGGCAGTGGAGGCCGAGGAGGCCGCGCCCTTGGCGGAAAAGCTCTCCGCCGAGGGAATGACCCTGGCCGCGGGCGTGGCGCTCATGGTGTTCATCCTGCTGTATTCGCCCTGCTTCCCCACGGTGGTGGCCATCGGCAAGGAGACCGGATCCTGGAAGTGGTCGGTGTTCGCCATGACCTTCAACACCGCCCTGGCCTTCGTGCTGGCCGTGGCCGCCTACCAGATCGGCTCCAAACTGTCCTGAAGAACGCATACGCAGAAGTCCCACCCCACCTGACGAAGCCGCCGGGCCCTCGGCCCGGCGGCTTCCGCCGTTAAGGGGCTTGTTTCCGGGCGCAAGGAGCCTGCCCTCCAGGCTTGGCCGCTCCTCAAGCACGCGGACGGACGCGAACGCCGCGCGATTTGCGTCGAGACGGTTGCCGGCTGGACGGTCGAAAGCGCGAGAGGGCCCGGAGGGAGGACGGTCAGCCTTCCTTGGAGCGGCAGTCCGGGCAGACTCCGTAGAGGTACATCTTGTGGCGGGTGAGACGGTAGCCGTGGCGGGCGGCCACCTCTTCCTGGAGCTTCTCGATGGTCTCGTCCAGCACTTCCTCGTTGCGGCCGCAACGCTCGCAGATGAGGTGATCGTGGTGGTCGTCGCCGTGCTGGCGCTCGTAGCGGGTGACGCCGTCGCCGAAGTCCACTTCCTTGGCGATGCCCGAGCCCGAGAGCAGCTTGAGCGTGCGGTAGACCGTGGCTTGGCCGATGGTCTTGTAGCTGGACTTCACCTTCTCGTAGAGTTCCTCGGAGGTGACGTGCCCCTTCTGCTCAAGGAAGACGTCCAGAATGTGACGCCTTTGGGGCGTCATCTTGAGCTGTTCCCTGGCCGCGTAGTCGGCGAATATGACGTGGGGGTCTTGCATGGCGTCTTTCCTATGCATTTGTAGGCTCGTAGCCCGCGACGGCGTCCCGTGTCAAACACCCGGGACGCTTGCGCGCGAGGGCCCGGGCGGCTATTGCGGCGGTTGCGCCGCGAGCGGCGGCATGGAGGAAACGGCCCCGTGCGCCATCACGAGATTGAGAAACGCGTTGCCAGCATCATGGCGGGCACTCCGCGCGGCGGGAGCGCATCCCTGCCGTTTCTGGGCACTGTCGCCTGCGTCATGGGCCACCGCCTGCGCGCGGTGAGCCTGCCCTGCTCTGCCTGCGTGCTCGTGCTGCGCGGCCGCAAGACCGTCTTCCTCGGCTCCGAGAGCATGGTGGCCCGCGAGGGCGACATGTTCCTGCTGCCCGCCCAGTGCGAAGTGAGCATCGAGAACGTCCCCGATCCGGCCGAAGGCCGCTATCTGGCCCTGTGCCTGTCGTTCGGCGCGGACATGGTGGCCAGGGTGGCCGCCGGACTCGACACGGGCGAGCCCCTGGGCGGTTTCTCCCTGGACTCCCTGCGAGTGGTGTTCGACGTCCCCCTTCTCGCCTCCCTGGGCCACCTGCTGGACATGGCCGCGTTCTGCCCCGGGGAGGAACGCCTTCTCGGACTGAGCCTGGAGGCGTTCCTCACCCTGGCTGCCGCGAGGACCTCGTGCATGCCGGCGCTCTCAAGGGCCGAGGCGTCCTGGAGGACCAGGCTGGCACGGCTGGTACTGGCGGATCCTTCCCGGGATTGGTCCGTCGCCGGGATGGCCGCGCGCCTGGGCGTGAGCGAGCGCACCCTGCGCCGCAACCTGCACGCCGAGCGGACGGCGTTCAGGGAGGTGCTCAGGGACGTGAGGCTGGGTGCCGCGCTCGCGCAACTGCAGGCCGGACGCTCCAACGTGGCCGAGGTGGCCCTCGGCTGCGGCTACGGCTCCCCTTCGCGGTTCGCCGTCCTCTTCAGGGAACGCTTCGGGGTCAGGCCCAGCGACATCGGCCGCTTCATGGCCGGAAACGGACAACATCTGGCCGGATTGGAACGGACCGGCATGGGGGCGGCGGGTTAGCTTCCGGCATCACTTCTCGGAGGAATGCCATGAGACTGACCGCTTTCGCGCTGGCCGCCCTTGTCTGGGCCGCATCCGCCCACGCCGCGGGCTTCACCCTCGAAAGCCCCTCGATCAGCGATGGGGGCTCGCTGCCGTCCGAACAGATCCTGAACGGCTTCGGCTGCTCGGGGCCGAACATCTCCCCGGCCCTGCAATGGTCCGGCGCGCCCGCCGGGACAAGGAGCTTCGCCGTGACTGTCTACGATCCCGACGCGCCCACCGGCAGCGGCTGGTGGCACTGGGTGGTGTTCGACATCCCGGCCGCGGCCGCGAGCCTGCCCGCGGGTGCCGGGGACGCCAAAGGCTCCGGCCTGCCCAGGGGCAGCGTGCAGTCCCGCACGGACTTCGGCAAGCCCGGTTTCGGCGGGGCCTGCCCGCCTGCCGGGGACAAGCCCCACCGCTACGTCATCACCGTGTACGCCCTGGACGTGGAGCGCCTTGGGCCAGGCCCGGACGCCTCGGGGGCCATGGTGGGCTTCAACCTGAACGCCCACGCCCTGGCCAAGGCCACGCTGACCGCCACCTACGGGCGCTGACCGGACGCTTTGCGTCAACCGCGCCGCTTCAACAAGCTGAAATGAATACCGGCCCGGACATTGTCCGGGCCGGTGCATTGCTCTGACTGTAATTGGACTTGAGCGAGGGCTTCATGAAGGGGTGGCCAGCCTTCCGGAAAACCAGCCGCCGGCATTCACACTCGTAAACGAACTCCACTCCGTAGCGGCAGGAAACGCCATAACCCCGTTCGGGATTCCAACGGGGCTCGCCCCCATGGCCGCCGGAGGCTTCTCCCCCGCCGTCCTCGCCCTCGGCTCCCTCCCTAATGAGGGGTCCACGAAGAAAGTGGATCCTTTCTCCGTGGATAATAATGACTAGAACAGCGTCAGCCCGAAGTCCTTGCCCATGGCCGCGAACTCCTCGGGATGCCGCGACAGAAAGCGGTCCTCCCAGGCCAGAACATGCTCGGCCAGCGACTGCAGAAGAGCGGGTTCCACCTGCGGGAAGCGCTGCACGGTCTTCAGGAATTTCTCCCGGGTGAGCGTCAGGGCCGTGGTCTCCTCTACGGCGCGCACGCCATAGAGGCTCTTGCCCCCCAGGATGAGGGCCAGCCCGCCCAGGGAGTCGCCGGGCCCCAGCTCCTTCACGATGACCTCAGCCCCGTTGCAGTCGCGCACCACCGCGGCCTTGCCGCAGGTGACGTAGTAGAAGGCCTCGGCGTGGTCCCCCTGGCGCACCAGATGGTCGCCGGGCTGGAAGGTCTCGCTGGTGCTCAGGTAGGCGAGCACCTTGCACACATCAAGCGGCACCCGGGCGAACAGGGGCAGCCCGCGCATGATGTCCAGGAAGTCGTCGTATCCGCAGGCGCTAGGCGCGTGATTTGGTTCCATGGACGAGCTCATAGAGCATCCCTCCCTTGGCCATGAGTTCGACGTACGAGCCGGTCTCCACAATCCGTCCGGCCTTCATGACCGCTATCTTGTCGTACCCCTTGATGGTGTCCAGCCTGTGCACCACGGCGATGACCGTGGACTTGCCCTTCCACTTGGAGTCCAGCAGGTTCTGGATGCGCGTCTGGGAGGCGTTGTCCAGTGCGGCGGTGGCCTCGTCCAGCAGCAGAAGCGGCGGCTCCTTGAGGAAGGCCCTGGCCAGGGCCACCTTCTGGCGCTGGCCGCCGGAGAGGCGGTCGCCGTGGGTTCCCACCTGGAAGTCGAGACCCAGCTCCACGATGCGCTCCAGCATGTCCTGCTGGATGAGCAGCATGATGATGGTCTTGTTGACCTTGTCCATCACCTTGGCGCTCTCGGTCTTGAGCTTGCCGAAGAGGATGTTGTCCAGGATGGTCTGGGTGTGGATGTAATTGTCGCGGCGGTAGAAGGTGACCTTGTCCGGATGCTTCAGGGCCACGCGCTCCATGAACATGGCCCGGCCGGAGAGGAGCATGCGCTCGCTCACGCCGTGCAGGGCGAAAATGGTGTGGCGGCCCGGGGTGAATCGCAGGGCCAGCTTGAAGAGCATGGACCGCTCCTCGCCAGAGAGGTCCCCCACTCCGGAGCGCTCCAGGTGTTCGGCCAGCTGCGAGAAGGCTTCGAACTCCCCGGGGAGCATGGGGGTCTGCTCGAAAAAGGAATCGTCCGCGCCGGGCACGTTCTTCAATATGTCCACCGTGCGCAGCGCCAGCTCGCGTCCCAGTTCGAGAAGCATCAGGTTGAGCCCGGCCTCGCGCAGGAACTCGCGGAAATCCGGGTTCTCGTGGAGATTCTCCGGCAGCCAGGCCTCGTCGTTGGGGTTGCCGAAGAGCAGATTGGCGGCCACCGAGGAGAACTGGAGGTAGCGCCCCTCGTCGAAGAACTCCACGTATCTGCCCAGCTCCTCCCCCTGCTCCTCATAGTAGGCCTCGCGGATGGCGATGACCTTCTGCACCAGGTGCTCCTTCCTGCCCTTGCGGAACACCGTGTTCAGGCCGAAGCGCAACACGTCCAGGAACAGCCCCACCTGCTGCGTCACCTCGATGAGCCTGTCCAGGCTCGGCTCGTTCTGGGCCGGGTCGAGCCCCTTGGCCACGAGCCTGGCGTTCACCGAGTAGAGCAGGTTCTCCTTGATGGAGCCCTCGAATATGAAGGGGTGCTGCGGCACGAAGCCCATGTTCTCGGCCAGGTCGGACTTGGCCATCCCGGCTATCTCGTGCCCCGCCAGCTGGCACTGGCCGGACGAGTACTTGTATATCTGGGCGATGCACAGGGCCAGGGTGGACTTGCCCGACCCCGAGAATCCCACCAGGGCCAGGTGCTCGCCCGGTTCGATGGACACGGACACTCCCTTCAGGAGCTTGATGCCGCCCTGGGCCTCCATGACCAGATCCTTCACGTCGATCCTGCCGGGCAGGACCAGGGGGGCCCGCTCCTCGGCCGGTTCCAGGGCGAACTCGCAGTCCTCGGCGAAGTACTCCATGACCCGGTTGTAGCTGACCTTGGCGTCCTGCCAGGTCTGGTAGAAGTCCATGAGCTCCTTCCAGGGGTCGTAGAGCTTCTCGTTGGCCGAAAGGAAGGCCACAAGCGCGCCAAGGTCGAAGCGGCCGTTGATGGCGAGCCAGCCGCCCACCAGGAAGAGCACGAAAGGCCCGAGCGACTGAAAGAAGTTGTTGGAGTTCTTGATGCCGAACTTCCACAGGTTCCAGCGCAGCCGGACCTTGAACTGCTTGTCCGTGATGGCCCCGAAGCGGTTGTTCTCGTGACGGAAGGCCGCGTTGCCGTGGATCTCGTGGATGCCGGAGACGGTCTCGCCGATCATGGTGGACATCTTGCGGCCGATGTCCACCCGTTCGCGGTTGGCGGCGTTGGAGCGCTTCTGCATCATGGGCACGAAGATGAGCGCCAGCGGGTAGAGCACCATGGACAGCCCTGCCAGCAGGGGGTTGAGGTAGAATAGATACCCCGCGAAGGCCAGGAGCGTGAGGATGTTGGTGACGGGCACGGCGATGGCCTGCCCGATGAAGTCGCCCGCGTTGGCCACCTCGGTCATGAGCGAGGAGACGATCATGCCGGGGCTGGCTTTGCGGAAGAAGCCGATGGGGAGGGTGAGTATGTGCGCGTAGAGCTTCTTGCGCATGTCGGCCAGGGCTTCCTGGCCGATGTAGGTCTGGAGGGCGTTGATGGCGAACTTGAGCGCCGAGGCAGACACCACGGCCGCCAGGTAATAGGCGCAGTACATGAACAGCAGCTGCACCTTCTGGCCTCCGATGGCCTCGTTGATGATCTTCTTCTGCATCTCCAGGGGAAGCACCCGGATGGCCACCGTGACCACGATGACCGCGAGAAGGATCAGCTGGAGCTTGAGGTTGCTGGTGAGCACCCAGGAGAAGAGCGAGCGCTGATAGAGCTTGTCCGGCAGCTTGGGTCGTAAGCGCATGGTGCGGCCTTCCTCCTCGTTTGGACATGGATGCCCCGAAAACGGTCCGATGGCAACATCAGGAGAAAAAATCCCCTGGATTTCATTCGACAATCGGAGCTACACTGCAGGCATGCCCAAACTGCCCAAAGCGAGCACCTGGTGGTCCGGCCGCATCATCGCAATGCGCCGCGACAAGCGCCGCACGCTTTTCACCGGCGCCCTCTATCTGCTGGCCATCGGCTGGCTGGACTACGTAACCGGCTACGAGATCAACCTGACCGTGGTCTACCTGACCCCGCTCATCATGTTCACCGTGGCCGGAGGCTGGCGCGCCGGGGTGCTCATGGCCTTCGCGTGCGCCTTCTCGGTGGAGTTCACCGACGTCCTCGCGGGCAGGAAGTACGACTTCTCCATCTACCACCTCTACAGCTTCATCTCGCACGGCCTTTCCTACCTGTCCTTTTTGTTCCTCGTCACTCAGCTCCTGAAGCTCTACGACGACGAGCGCGACCTGGCGGGCAGGGACCACCTGACCGGCCTTCGCAACCGGTACGGTTTCCTCGCGCGAGCCGAGGAGACCCTGGGGGAATACGCCCGCAAGAGGCTCGGAGCGGCCATGCTGGTGTGGAACGTGGCCAGGCTCAGGCAGGTGAACGCGGAACACGGCCACGACAAGGCCGACGCCCTGCTCATGAGCGTGGCCGACGCCCTGGCCGAGTGCGTTCAGTGCGCCGAGGCGGCGAGACTCACCGCGGACAGGTTCGCCGTCCTCATGGAATCGTCCGGGGAGGACGCCTCCGGCGATGTGGCCGGGAAGATCGAGCGGGCCATGGACGCCGCCGCCGGGGAACTCGGCGTGCCGCTCGCCCTGAGGCGCGCCCGGGCCTTCCTGCCGCCGCTCCGGCGCACGCCGGAGGAGCTGGCGGCCACGCTGGACGGGCTCCTCGACGCGGTGAAATAGACCTCTCTCCTGGCCCGCGCCTTCCGGAACTGGACGCCCGGCCTGCCGTCCCTTATGTAGCTTCCGTTCCGGGAGCAGCCTCCCGGCGATCCTCGAAACGCTTGCAAGGAGGCTTTCATGGCGACCATCGGAACGCCCGGCGCCCCGTCCGCCACCAGGATAATGCTGCTCGGCTCCGGCGAGCTCGGGAAGGAGGTGGCCATCGAAGCCCAGCGTCTGGGCGTGGAGGTCATCGCCGTGGACCGCTACCCCAACGCCCCGGCCATGCAGGTGGCCCACCGCTCCCACGTGATAAACATGCTGGACGCGGCCGCCCTGCGCCGCGTGATCGAAGAGGAGAAGCCGGACTACGTGGTCCCAGAGATCGAGGCCATCGCCACGGAAGAACTGCTGGCCCTGGAGAAGGAAGGCTTCACCGTGGTCCCCACGGCCAGGGCCGCCCGCCTGACCATGGACCGCGAGGGCATCCGCCGCCTGGCCGCCGAGGAGCTGAAGCTCCCCACCTCCCCCTACCGCTTCGCGGACACCCGCGAGGAGTTCATGGACGCCTGCCGCGAGATCGGCTTCCCCTGCGTGGTCAAGCCGGTGATGTCCTCGTCCGGCAAGGGCCAGAGCGTGGCCCGCGACGAGGCCGGGGCGGAGAAGTCCTGGGAGTACGCCCAGACAGCCGGGCGCGCCGGGGCGGGGCGGGTCATCGTGGAGGGCTTCGTGGACTTCGACTACGAGATCACCCTTCTCACCGTCCGCCACGCCTCGGGCGTGAGCTTCTGCCCGCCCATCGGGCACAGGCAGGAGCAGGGCGACTACCGCGAGTCCTGGCAGCCCCACCCCATGAGCGACAAGGCCCTGGCCGAGGCCCGGCGCATAGCCGAAACCGTCACCGCCGCGCTGGGCGGCAGGGGCATCTTCGGCGTGGAGCTGTTCGTCAAGGGCGACGCGGTGCTCTTCTCGGAGGTGTCGCCCCGCCCGCACGACACGGGCATGGTCACCCTCATCTCCCAGGACCTGTCCGAGTTCGCGCTGCACGCGCGGGCCATCCTTGGCCTTCCGGTCCCGGCCATACGCCTATACGGCCCGGCCGCGTCGCGGGTCATCCTGGCCGAGGGCGAGAGCCGGTCCCCGTCCTATGAGATCGCCCCGGAGGCCCTGGCCGGGCCGGACACCTCCATCCGCCTGTTCGGCAAGCCCGAGGTGAAGGGCATGCGCCGCATGGGCGTGGCCCTGGCCCTGGGCAGGGACGTGGATGACGCCAAGGACAAGGCCATCCGGGCCGCGTCCGGCGTGAAGGTGAAATTGTAGCGGCATTTCCCGCCGGAACATGGCGCGCCCGCCCGAATCGACTCGAAAGGAGCCTCGCATGACGCCCATCCCCGACTGGTCCCCCTCCCTGGCGACAGGGAATCCCGGCATCGATGAACAGCACAGGGAACTCGTCCGCATGATCCGCGAACTTCACGGCCGGATGGAGGCGGGCGAACACCGCCAGGGCGTGCTGGACGCGTTGCAGGGCATGCTGGCCTATGCCGCCACGCACTTCGAGGAGGAAGAGGAGCTCATGGAGGAGGCGGGCTGGGACGGGTTGGACGCGCACGAGGGCATGCACGCGGAGTTCCTGTGGAAGGCCGGGGACTTCGAGGCCCAGGTCAGGGAGGACTTCGCGCGCGCCTCGCGGGAGATGCTCGAATACCTGCTCGGCTGGCTCGTCACACACATCCAGGTGGAGGACAGGAGGTTCTTCGAGACGGCCTAGTGGCGCGCCCGTGAAGAGCGTGCGTGCTTCTTTTCCATGGATAGCCGGATGAAATGGCGGTATTCATCCAAGTACAGTTACTCTTGTTTTTCAAGGACGCGGCGCCAGGTTGCCGCCAATCTTTCCGCCGTGCATGACAAAGCATCGGGATGCGTGTACCCTGCGCCGTGATTGTCAAATGATCGCACCAGGAGAGCGCATGGATTCCCTTACCGGCAGGATATGGCACCACATCCCCGCCTCCCAGGCAATTGAGATTCTCGGCACCGACCCCGAAAAAGGCCTGGACGCCTTCGAGGTCCAGCGGCGGTCCCAGGAGTTCGGCCCCAACGCCATCACGCCCCGCAAGGGCAAGACCCCCCTGCAGCGGTTCCTGCTCCAGTTCCACCAGCCGCTCATCTACATACTCATAGCCGCCGGAGTGGTCACCGCCGCGCTGGGCGAGCCGGTGGACTCCCTGGTGATCCTCGCCGTGGTGTTGGTCAACGCGGTGATCGGCTACGTGCAGGAGGCCAAGGCCGCGGGGGCTCTGGAAGCGCTGGCCAAGTCCATGGTGACGGAGGCCACGGTGGTGCGGGCCGGGACTGCCCGGCGCATACCCGCCGTGGATCTGGTCCCCGGGGACGTGGTGGTGTTGCGCTCCGGGGACAAGGTCCCGGCGGACCTGCGCCTTCTCGCGGTCAAGAACCTCATGGTGGACGAGTCCTCGCTCACGGGCGAGTCCGTGCCCGTGGAGAAGGACTCCGGGCCGCAACCCCAGGCGGCCGTCCTGGCTGAGCGCCGGAGCATGGCCTACGCCTCCACGCTGGTCACGTACGGCCAGGCATCCGGGATGGTGGTCTCCATCGGCGACGCCACTGAGATCGGGCGCATCTCCGGCCTGGTGTCCCAGGCGGAGGAGCTGGCCACCCCGCTGACCCGCAAGATCGAGTCGTTCAGCCGCGTCCTGCTCTGGGCCATCCTGGGCCTGGCGGCGCTGACCTTCGCCGCCGGAGTCCTCCGGGGGGAAGCCCCCTCCGAGATGTTCATGGCCGCCGTGGCCCTGGCCGTGGGGGCCATCCCGGAGGGCCTGCCCGCCGCCGTGACCGTCATCCTGGCCATGGGCGTCTCGCGCATGGCCGCTCGCGGGGCCATCATCCGCAAGCTGCCAGCCGTGGAGACCCTGGGCGGGGCCACCGTCATCTGCTCCGACAAGACCGGCACCCTCACCCAGAACCAGATGACGGTGAAGGAAATCGTCGCCGGAGGGCGCTCCCACGCCGTGACCGGCTCCGGATACGCGGCGCAGGGCCGGGTTGAGGACGCGGACCCCCGCGACGAGGCACTGGCCGGAACCCTGCTGGCCGGACTCTTGTGCAACGATTCCAGCATAGAGCAGGGCCAGGACGGCCCCACGGTCTCTGGCGACCCCACGGAGGCGGCCCTCCTGGCGGCGGCGGCCAAGGCGGGGCTGGACCGCGCGGGGGAGTCGGCCCGTGCTCCGCGGCTGGACACCCTGCCCTTCGAATCGCAGCACCAGTACATGGCCACCCTGCACGGCGGCGCGGACGCCCCCCCCACGGCCTACGTGAAGGGCTCGGTGGAAGCCGTGCTGGCCAGGTCGGATACCAGCCTTGAGCCGGACGGGACGTTGTCCCCCATCGACGCCGCCGCCATCCAGGCCGAGGCCGGGCGCATGGCGTCCATGGGGCTTCGGGTCCTGGCCATGGCCCGCAAGCGTCTCCCGCCCGGAACCAAGTCCCTGGACCACGGGTCCGTGGCCGCCGGCCTTGAGTTCCTCGGCCTGCAAGGGATGATCGACCCCCCCAGGCCCGAGGCCGTGGCCGCCGTGGCCGCGTTCCACCGGGCTGGGGTGAAGGTGAAGATGATAACCGGCGACCACGCCCTCACCGCCGCCGCCATCGGCGGCATGATGGGCCTTGGCGGGCCTTCCTGCGAAATCCCCGGGGATTGCGTGGTGCTCACCGGCTCGCGCATGGCCGGGATGTCCGACGCGGAGCTGGTGGAGCATGCCGCCAGGACGGACATCTTCGCCCGGGTGGACCCCGCCCAGAAGCTCAGGCTGGTCATGGCCCTGCAGAGCAAGGGCGAGGTGGCGGCCATGACGGGTGACGGCGTCAACGACGCTCCCGCGCTCAGGCAGGCCGACATTGGCGTGGCCATGGGACGCGGAGGCACCGAGGCCGCCAAGGAGGCTTCGGACATGGTGCTGACCGACGACAACTTCGCCACCATCGAAGCCGCCGTGGAGGAGGGGCGCGGCGTCTACGACAACCTGCTCAAGTTCATCGTCTGGACCCTGCCCACCAACGTCGGCGAGGGTCTGGTGATACTGGTCGCCGTCATTCTCGGCGTGGCCCTGCCCATCCTGCCCGTACAGATACTGTGGATCAACATGACCACGGCGGCCAGCCTCGGCCTCACGCTGGCCTTCGAGCCCAAGGAGCCCGGGCTGATGAACCGGCAGCCGAGGCGCACGGACCATCCCATCCTGGACAGGATGCTCGTCCAGCGCATTCTTCTGGTCGGCGCCATCCTGCTGCTGGCCGCCTTCGGCCTATACAAGTGGGAGCTTGCCGCCACCGGCGACACCGCCCAGGCCAGGACCGTGGCCGTGAACGTCTTCGTCCTCGTGGAGGCGTTCTACCTCTTCAACAGCCGCTCGTTCACCCGCTCCCCCATGGAGCTGGGCTGGACCGGGAACCCCTGGCTTCTGGGCGGCTTCGTCTTCATGATCGGCCTGCAGGTCCTGTTCACCTACCTCCCGGCGATGAACACCCTGTTCCACTCCGCGCCGGTGGGGCTCTCAAGCTGGGTGAAGGCCACCGTCGTGGGAGTGTTCGCCTTCCTCGTGGTCGAACTCGAAAAGAAGCTGCAAACCGCCCGGAAGTCCTGAGCGGGAAGTCTGCATCCATGCTGACCACTTCGAGCTTCCACCAGAAGGTCCTGCCGGTCTGGCTCTCGGTCCTGGCGGTGCTCGCCCTCTGGATCGGCTGCAAGTGGCATTACCAGGACTGGTTCGAGGACGGCTACAAGTACCCGGCCAAGGCCGCCTCGCTCGGCGCGACCACCCTCATGTGCTGGTGCGTCGTCCTCTCGGCCAGGTTCAGGTTCCTGGAGGACCGCTTCGGCGGGCTGGACAAGGTCTACCAGGTGCACAAACGCCTGGGAAAATACCTGTGCGCCGTGATCCTGGCGCACCCGCTCTTCCTGGCGGCCCACCGGCTGCCGGACCTCGCGGCGTACGCCTCCTACTTCGCGCCGGAGCTGGACGCCCCTGGCTCCTACTCCCTGGGCAAGGACCTGGGCCTTATTGCCATCGTCCCGATGCTGGCCCTCGTGGGCCTGTCGCTCGGCCCATTCCTGCGCTACCACGTCTGGAAACGGCTGCACGAATGGCTGGGGCCCGTGTTCCTCCTGGTGATGGCCCACGTGTACCTGGTGAACGCCGACGTTGCCCGCTACGCCCCACTGCGCGCCGTGTTCTGGGCCATGCTCGCCGCCTCGGCCGCGTCGTGGGTCTACATCCGGTTCCTTTACGGCCGCTTCGGCCCGCGCCACCCTTACGCGGTGGAGTCCATCGAGCCCGTGGGCGACATCCGCGAGATCACCTTCCGGCCCCTCGCAAAGCCCATGGACTTCAAGGCCAGCCAGTTCGTCTACCTTGTCGTCCGCAAGCCGCCCATCACGCCCGAGCCGCACCCATACTCCATCGCATGCGGCTACTGGCCCGGCGGGCGCTTCAAGCTCGGCATCAAGGCCGCCGGGGACCACACCAGGTCGCTCGCGCTCCTCGCGCCGGGCGACAGGGCGGACGTCTACGGCCCCTACGGCAGGTTCAGCGAGCCGTTTTTCACGCTCGGCAGGGACTGCGTCTTCATCGGCGGGGGGATCGGCATCACGCCCTTCATCGGCATGTGGCACGTGGCCCTGCACACCGAGGAGAGGCTCGGGACGGACAGCATGGACGGCATGCTGAGGGCAAGACACCCGGAACTGGCCGGCGGCTGGAGCGCGCCCAAGATAGCGCTGTTCTACGTCTGCAGGAACCGCCGGGAGGCGAGCTTCGATGACGACATCCTGGCCCAGGTCGCTTCGAGCCCTTACCGCACCCTGGAGAACGCCAGGCGGGCGGGCTACGCCTACCGTCTGCACGAGAGCGAGGCCCATGGCCGTTTCAGCCTTGAACAGGCCGGGGCGGCGGTGGGGACCGGTTTCCTGTCCCGCCTGTTCTTCCTGTGCGGGCCGACTCCCATGACCGAAGGGCTTTCGGCGGAGCTTCTCAAGCGGGGCGTGCATCCCCGGGACATCATCGTGGAGGACTTCAACCTCGTTTGACGGCTCTCAATCCGAACCGGGCCGGCCGTCCCTCTTCAAGGCCGCGTCCATGATGAGGAAGGCGTCCACCACCCCCGCCACGCGTTCGCCGTCCATGACCAGCAGGTATTCCCGCCTCCTGAGCACCAGCGTGTCCAGGGCAACGCCGATGGAGGCGCCGCCCTCGATAGTCTCGTCCCCGAAGGGAGGGCGCAGCACTTCCCCGATGGTGCACGAGCTGGCCCTCCTCACCAGGGTGGCTATCGATGTGTGCTCCGCCCCATGGTTCGCCACGAACATCTCCAGAAGCTTCTCGGGGAAGCCCTTCTCGCGCATGCCGTCGAAGAGGCCGCTGCCCTGGTATTTGGGCTCAAGCCCCCGGATGACGTCCACCATGCCCACCACGCCCGCCGTCCCGCCCGAGCCGTCTCGCACCCTGAGCAGGGCCGGGCCAGGGTTCTTCAGATTGCACGCCTTGAGAGCGGTCGCCGCCTCCATGAGCGTGACGCCGGCTTCCACGGCGGTCAAGTTCTCAAGCGTGGTCATGGCCTCGCGGACCAGTATCGTATCCATGCCTCACCCCCTGGCGGCGCGAATGCAGGCGAAGGAACCTTCCCGATCCCCTGCCCGGCGCCCGCCCATGGCATCATTCCACGGGCCTACACTACTCCAGGCGCACGGCCTCGCGCAAGCCGAGCCCGCCGGCATTTGCGGCCTTTGCCCTCTTGATGGCTCTTGCTTGTCATTTTCCCGAATTTATGTTGATTATTGTCTCTAAGGGAACGAGTCGCCATTCGGACTTTACAACTCTGTTTTTCCTTCCAGGGAATGAAAGCGCGGTATGTCATCAGCACGCAGACAGGAAGAATCCACGCGCTTGCTTACGCCTCTTGGCATCATCTTCGCGATGGCGCTGCAATTTTTTCTTTGCGGCGACTCTCTCGCGGCAAGCAAGAAGGTCGTCCTGCAACTCAGGTGGGACAATCAATTTCAATTCTCCGGATATTATGCGGCCAAGTGGAACGGCCACTACGCCGCCGAAGGCCTGGACGTGGACATACGCCCGGCCGTTTTGCCGGACGGGACCCTCCTCTCGGCGGTGGAAGAGGTCCAGGCGGGCCGGGCGCAGTTCGGCGTCGGCGCGGCGGACATCCTTCTTGCCAGCGACCGGGGCAAACCCCTCGCCGTGCTTGCCTGCTTCTTCCAGCGAAGCGCGGCGAGGCTCTACGCGCTCCCGTCCGCGCCCATGGACGGCCCGGCCGACCTCGTAAGGCTGCGCGTGGCGCGCAAGGTCAACGACCTCATCGACGTGGAACTCCAGGCCATGCTGCGGGGGGAGGGCATCGACCCGGACACCGTGCCCTCGGCGCCTCACGGGCCCGGCGTTTCCCGGCTATTCGAGGGCGAGGCGGATGTCATTCCCGGATACAGCCTGACCTTGCCCTACGCCTTCAAGGAGCACGGCTCGGGTTTCAGGGTACTCAATCCCTCCGCTTACGGGGTCGATTTCTACGGCGACTCGCTCTTCACCACGCTCGCCATCACAAGGGACGATCCCGGGCTGGCCGAACGTTTCACGCGCGCCAGCCTCAAGGGCTGGCGGGACGCCCTGGAAGACCCCGAGCGCTACGCCAGCCGCATCTCCGCCGAGCTTTCCCGGTCCGACCCGATCAAGGACGTCGCTGCGTTCAACATGTTCCAGGTCAAGGGAATCAAGGAGCTGACCCTTCATCCCGTTGTCGAGCTGGGGCACGTCAATCCGGGGCGCTGGGCGCACATGCATGAGCAGTTGAAGAAAAGCGGCCTGGTCAGGGGGGATTTCGACCCGGACAGCTTCATCTTCAACCCTGAGCTGGAAGAGCGGAAAAGCACCCGGAATTTTCGAGCCGTCCTCGCATACTCCTCGCTGGCCGTCGCGGCGCTGGCGCTCTTGTCGATCGCCTGGATCGTCTCCCTGCGCCGCACGGTGGCCGCCAGGACCAGGACGCTCGAGGCCGAGGCCGTCAGCCGCTTGCAGGCCGAGGAGGCGCTCCTCAGGAGCGAGTCGCTGCACCGCACGCTGGTGGAGGCCCTGCCGGACGTGATCATGCGATTCGACAGCGAGGGAAGGCATCTTTTCGTATCCGAGAACGTGCGCGACGTGACCGGCATGGAACCGGAGCGGTTCATCGGGAAGAGGCACAGTGACCTGGGTTTTCCCGATGAACAGTGCCGCTTCTGGGATGATTGCATCAAGAGGGTTTTTGAGACCGGAATGGCCTTCGAGACAGAGTTCCAATTCAACGGCGTCTCCGGGCAGCGGATATTCAACTGGCGGCTGGTGCCGGAAAAGGATGAGCACGGCCGGGTCATGTCCGCCGTTTCGCTCAGCCGGGACGTGACGGCCCAGCGCAAGGCCGAGCGGGATTACCACACCCTGTTCTGGGAGATGCTGGAGGGGTGCGCCCTGCACGAGATCATCCTGGACGAGCGGGGGAAACCGGCCGACTACCGATTCCTGGACGTCAACCCAGCCTTCGAGAGGATGACGGGCCTCAGGCGGGAGGACATCCTCGGCAGAACGGTGCTTGAGGTGCTGCCCGGCACGGAGCGCCACTGGATAGAGGCCTACGGCAGGGTGGCCCTCACGGGCGAGGCGGTCCATTTCGAGAACGTCTCCGCCGAGGTCGGCAAATGCTTCGACGTCACGGCGTTCCGGCCGGCCCCCGGACAGTTCGCCTGCGTCTTCTCCGACATCTCGGAGCGCAGACGCGACGCCGAACGCCTGCGGCGCGAGTCCAGCCTCAACCTGGCGCAGGCCCAGGTCGCCGGGGCGATCATCGAAGCGGAGGCCAGCATTGAAGGCATCGCCAACATCGTCCACGACTGGGCGCTCAGGATCACCGGCAGCCAACACGGTTTCACCTCCTCCATCGACCCGGCCACCGGCGGCAACATTGGCCACACCCTCTCAAGAATGATGGGCGGGGATCAGTGCGCCGTGAAGGACCAGGCCGTTGTCTTCCCGCGCGGCGAGAATGGCTACCCGGGGTTGTGGGGCCACGCCCTGAATACGCGCCAGGCCTTCTTCACCAACGCGCCTTCGGCCCACCCCTCGTCCCAGGGATTGCCAGGGGGACACGTTCCCATCACCCAGTTCCTCGCGGTCCCGGCGCTCTACGGAGGCGAGCCCATGGGCGAGATCGCCCTGGCCAACCCGGGCCGGGACTACACCGGCGAGGACCTGAAGGCGGTCGAGGCCCTGGCCCACCTCTTCGCCCTGGCCATCGCCCGGTTCCAGGAGAGGGAGGACCTCATCCAGGCCAAGCTCCAGGCCGAATCGGCCAGCCAGTCCAAATCCGTGTTCCTGGCCAACATGAGCCACGAGATCAGGACGCCCCTGAACGGGATCGTCGGCATGCTCCAGCTGCTCCAGGGGGAGATCAAGGACGAGGAGCACGCGGAGTACATAGACGTCGGCATCAAGTCTTCCAAGCGGCTGGCTCGCCTGCTTTCGGACATACTCGACCTGTCCCGCGTGGAGGCCGGGCGGATGCCCGTCATCGAGGAAAGGTTCGAGCTGGGGAAGCTCAAGGAAACTGCCCTGGACCTGTTCCAGGCCGAAATCACGCACAAGGGCCTCGACTTCCGGTTCGACATGTCCCCCGCCCTGCCCCAGGTGCTCATCGGGGACGAGCCCAAGATCGGGCAGATCCTTTTCAACTTGATCGGGAACGCGCTCAAGTTCAGCCGCGGACTCGTGCGCGTGGAGGCGCTCCCCCTGTCCCAACCCTCCGAGGAGACCATCCGCGTCCTGTTCATTGTCCAGGACAACGGTCCGGGCATCCCCGACAACAAAATCGACGCCATTTTCGAGCCCTTCACGCAGGGGGAGGTGTCCTACGTGAGAAAACACCAGGGCGCGGGGCTTGGCCTCTCCATCGCGCGGCGCCTGGCAGGCCTGCTCGGCGGCGGCATCTGCGTGGACACCGAGGAGGGGCGCGGCTCCACGTTCTACGTCAGCATACCCCTGCGGAACACCTACCACGACACGCTCAAGCGGATACAGGAAACCGTGGCCGCGGCAAACGGCCCCTCGAGTGCGGCCCGCCTCCTCTTCGCCGAGGACGACGCCGTGACCAGGATCGTGACGAAAAAGATCCTTGAAAAGGAAGGCTATGAGGTCACGCTGGCCGCAGACGGCCGGGAGGCGCTGGAGAGGCTCCAGACCGGGAATTTCGACCTGATCCTCATGGATATCCAGATGCCGGAGATGGACGGCGTCGAAGCCACGCGGGCCATACGCTTCAAGGACAGGTTCCAGGACATGCGGGACATCCCCATCATCGCCATGACGGCCTTCGCCATGCCCGGCGACAGGGAGCGCTTCCTGGCGGCGGGCATGAACGGCTACATCTCCAAGCCCGTCGATAAAAAGGAGCTGGTCGAGCTGATCGAGCGCACGTTGTCCGGACGCGGCTCCAGCTGACCCCCCGGGACGCAGGTCGGAGGGAGCGTTCTTTCGCGGCGGGCGCGGCGGCGGGAACGGGCATCAAGGCCCTGGAGGGGCGCGGGCCTCCGGCCCCTCATTTGGCTGGCCCGCATGGGTGGACTCCCCGTGCGGCGCATGGTATCTTTTCAACTTGCATACAATCAGCATTGCCCGCTCCCACCGCTCCCGGCCCAACGGCTGACCCCTCACGGAGAGGGCGGAAAGGGCGCGGGCCGGACTCTCGCTCCACGCACCGGGCCTTTTGAAGACTTTGGCGGCGCTCTGCCGCCCAGCCAGGACGACCGTTCGAGCGCAACACCTTACGCGAGGATGCCACATGGCCAGGAAACCGAATTATTCCTTTGAAAAACGCGCCAAAGAGGCTGCCAGGGACAAAAAGAAGGAAGAAAAAAAGCAACGCAAGCTGGAGAAGAAAGCCGCCAGCCGGGATGAAGACCAGAAAGAACCCGGAGAGGAATGAGCAGGCCCTCGCCTCCGCCCGGAGCACGCGCAGGCAGTCCAGCGCCCCGCGCGGGCAACGCATGACATCCGCACCGCCGTGAGCTGCGCTGAACCGTCCGCCGGGTCTTGACGCCCCCTCCGCATTGCCTCATAACCCGGGGCCATGAACGCACCCCGCCCCACCCTCTCCGTGGTCATCCCGGTCTACAACGAGAAGGCCACCATCCTGGAAATCATCGGCCGCGTGCTGGAGCAGCCCGAAGTGGACGAGGTGGTCCTGGTGGACGACCATTCCACGGACGGCACCCGCGACATCCTGCGGACCATCGAGGGACGGGACAAGGTCCGGGTGCTCTACCACCCGGAAAACAGGGGCAAGGGCGCGGCGCTTCGCACCGCTTTCGCGGCAGCTTCCATGGAATTCGTCCTCATCCAGGACGCAGACATGGAATACGACCCCGCCGACTACCCGCACCTGCTGGACCCCATCTACAAGGGCCGGGCCGACGCGGTGTTCGGGTCGCGCTTTTTGGGCGGCACGCACCGGGTGCTCTACTTCTGGCACTACCTGGCCAACCGCTTCCTGACGCTGCTCTCCAACGTGTTCACGGGGCTCAACCTCACAGATATGGAGGTCTGCTACAAGGTGTTCCGGCGCGACCATCTCCAGAGGATGGACCTTGTCTGCGACCGCTTCGGCATCGAGCCGGAGCTTACCGCCAAGGTTGCGCGCATGAAGGCCCGGGTGTACGAGGTGCCCGTGTCCTACTACGGGCGCACCTACGACGAAGGAAAGAAGATCGGCTGGAAGGACGGCGTGGCCGCCATATACTGGATTCTGCGATTCGGCCTGCGGCTGTAGCGCCTAACGCCACGAAACCTTGATCGACGACAACTCCCTCGAATCCTACTCCTTCGACCTGCCCGAGGAACTCATCGCCCAGGCCCCGGCCGGGCGGCGCGACGCCTCGCGGCTTCTGGTCGTGGAGCGCCACAAGGGCGTGGCGGGCGAGGCCCGCTTTTCGGAGCTGCCGGACCTGCTGCCCCGGGGCGCGCTCCTGGTGGCCAACAACTCCCGCGTGCTCCCGGCCAGGCTCCTGGCCAGAAAGCCCACGGGCGGCGCGGTGGAGTTTCTGATGCTCACGCCGCTTCCGCTCATTCAGGCGACCCCGCCAGGGGCCACCGCCCCCGCGTCCGCCGGCCAGCCCGCGTCCGGGGAGGACCGGTGGCAAGAGGCCGAGGCCGAGGGCCTTTTGCGCTCCTCCAAGAAGGCCAGGCCCGGCGACCTGGTCGAGATCGCCGAGGACCTCGCCCTCACCGTCCTTGCGCGCGGCGATTTCGGCAGAAGCCGCGTTCGCCTGCGATGGAAGGGATGCCTCAAGTCCATCTTCGAGCGCATCGGCCACATGCCCCTGCCGCCCTACATCCGCCGCCCGGACACCGCAGCCGACCGCGCCCGCTACCAGACCCTCCATTCCCGCGAGGACAAGCAGGGCTCCGTGGCCGCGCCCACGGCAGGCCTGCACTTCACCCCTGAGGTCCGCCAGGCGCTGGAGGCCAGGGGCATCGGCTGGGCCGAGGTGAGCCTGCACGTGGGCTACGGCACATTCAGCCCGGTGCGCGCCGCCGACATCCGCGACCACCGCATGCACGCCGAGTACGTGGAGGTCCCCGAGTCCACGGCGCGGGCCGTCCTCGAGGCCAAGGGCGAAGGCCGCCCGGTTTTCGCCGTGGGCACCACATCGGCGCGCGCCCTGGAGGGGGCCCGCGCCGCCGCCGGAAGCATCCTGCCGTTCACCGGCTGGACCGACATCTTCATCCGCCCCGGCAGGCCATTCGCCGTGGTGGACGGCATGCTCACCAATTTTCATTTGCCCGGATCAAGCCTGGTGATTATGGTTGCCGCCCTGGCCGGGAAAAGCGTCATCCTGGACGCCTACGCTCACGCGGTAAGGGAGCGGTTCCGGTTCTTCTCGTACGGCGACGCCATGCTCATCCGCTGACCAGAAGCCGGATACGCATCAAAGGAGACCATCCTGTTATGTCGCGAACAGTCATAGACGAGGCGCTTTGCAAAGGGTGCCTTCTCTGCACCGCGGTCTGCCCGGAGAACATCCTCCGGCAATCAAACAGAATGAACCCGCAGGGGTACAAGGTCGTCGAGGCCGCGCCGGAGCTTCTTGCGAAGTGCACCGGCTGCACCGCCTGCGCCCAGATGTGCCCGGACGTGGCCATCACTGTCTGGCGCACCCGCAAGGTGAAGAAGGAGGCCGAGTGATGGCTGGCGAGCGAATCTTCGTCAAAGGGACCGAGGCCGTGGCCATGGGGGCCATGGACGCCGGGCTCAGGGGATACTTCGGCTACCCGATCACCCCCCAGAACGAGATCCCGGAGTTCATGAGCAAGCACCTGCCCGAGGCGGGCGGCGCTTTCGTCCAGGCCGAGAGCGAGCTCGCGGCCATCAACATGGTCATGGGCGCGGCCGCCTCCGGCGCCAGGGCCATGACCAGCTCCTCCGGCCCCGGCATCTCGCTCATGCAGGAGACCATCTCCAACATGGCCGGCAGCGAGACCCCCTGCGTCATCGTGAACATGATGCGCGGCGGGCCGGGCGTGGGCGACATCAACACCGCCCAGGGCGACTACTTCCAGGCCACGCGCGGCGGCGGCCACGGCGACTACCGCACCCCCTGCCTGGCCCCGGCCTCCTGCCAGGAGGCCTACGACATCACCCGCGAGGCCTTCGACTGGGCCTTCAGGTACCGCACCCCGGTGCTGGTGCTGGGCGACGCCATCCTGGGCCAGATGAAGGAGCCCCTGACCCGGGGCGAGCCCCGCCCCGCCGACTCCGGCGAAGCGGCGGACTGGAAGCTCGGCGGCACGAGCGGCCCTTGCAGGCGGATCATCCGGTCCCTGCACCTGGCCGAGGGCAGGCTGGCCGAAGTGAACCAGCGCCTCCAGGACAAATACCGCGACATGCAGGCCATGGCCCGCGCCGAGCAGTTCCAGACCGAGGACGCCGAACTGGTCGTGGTGGCCTTCGGCTCCACCGGCCGCATCGTCAAATCCGCCGTGCGCAAGCTGCGCGCCAGGGGGATCAAGGCGGGTCTCTTCAGGCCCGTCACCCTGTTCCCCTTCCCGGAGCAGGCCCTGCGCGACCTGGCCTACTCGGGCAAACGCTTCCTCACCGTGGAGCACAACATGGGCCAGATGGTGGACGACGTCCGCCTGGCCGTGCGCGGCCTGGCCGACTCCAGCTTCTTCGGCGCCATGCCCGGCAACCTGCCCACCCCCGACGAGTTCGAGGCCGCCATCGAGCGCGCCCATGCCGGAGGAGCCTCATGAGCGAGTCCATAGTCTTCGAACGCACGCCCTCCGTGGCGGCCGTCCCCACCCACTACTGCCCCGGCTGCCAGCACGGCGTGGCCCACCGCCTGGTGGCGGAATACCTGGACGGCGCCGGGCTCTCGGAAAAGACCGTCATGGTCACCTCCATCGGCTGCTCGGTGCTTCTCTACAACTACCTGCTCTACGACGCCGTGGAGGCCCCCCACGGACGGGCCCCGGCCACCGCGACGGGGCTCAAGCGGACGAACCCGGACAAGGTGGTCTTCACCTACCAGGGCGACGGCGACCTGGCCTCCATCGGCATGGCCGAGATCATGCACGCGGCCAACAGGGGCGAACGCATCACCATCGTGTTCGTCAACAACACCGTCTACGGCATGACAGGCGGCCAGATGGCCCCCACCACCCTGGTGGGCCAGAAGACCACCACCAGCCCCGCCGGGCGCTGCGCCTCCACCGAGGGCATGCCCTTCCGCATGGCCGAGATCATGGCCGGGCTGCCCGGCGTGGCCTACAGCGCCCGCGTGGCCCTGAACAATGTGAAGCACATAGCCCAGGCGAGGAAAGCCGTGCGCAACGCCTTCGAGACCCCGCTCGCCGACCGGGGCATGGGCTTCGTGGAAATCCTGGCCACCTGCCCCACCAACTGGAAAATGACGCCCCTGGAAGCCAACGAGCGCGTCGAAAGCGAGCTCATCCCCTACTTCCCCCTGGGCGTTTTCAAGGACCTCAAAAAATCCGGAGCCTGCTGATGTACGCGGACGTCATCATCGCCGGGTTCGGCGGACAGGGCGTGGTGCTGGCCGGAACCCTGCTGGCCCAGGCCGCCATGGAGCACGGCCTGCACGTCACCTTCATGCCCGTGTACGGCCCCGAGATGCGCGGCGGCACGGCCAACTGCACCGTTGTCATCTCCGACGACGACATCGGTTCGCCCATCATCCCCCGCCCCGTGGGGGTGATCGCCCTGAACAGGCCGTCGCTGGAGAAGTTCCAGCCCAGACTCCAGGACGGCGGGGCGATGGTGCTCAACAGTTCCCTGTGCGACGCCTCCATGCTGGACACGGCGCGGGTCAGGTGCTTCGCCGTGCCCTGCAACGAGATCGCCGAGAAGGTCGGCAACGCCCGCATGGTGAACATGGTGGCTTTGGGCGCGTACGCCAAGGCCACCGGAGCCGTGCCCCTGGAGAGGATCAAGAAGGCCCTGGACCACGTGATTCCTGGCCATTACAGCCACCTGATCCCCAAGAACGCCGAGGCCCTCCAGGCCGGGTACGAGGCGGTCGGGGGTTAGTGAGTATCGGAAGCCTCCGGATTCCAAAGGGGCGAGCCCCTTTGGAATACCCCGCGAGGCTGACGCACAGGACGAAACGCGAACGGGGCCGGGAGGCCCCTTTTGCGTTGATGCCGCGACGAGCGTGAAGTATTGATGCGCTCATTCGAGACGGCCATGCTATCGACAATCCCGACGCCTGCCCGCCAGCCGGGCCTTTGAGCATGAGAATGAACCCACCGCGAATACCCGGGAAGATCTTCGGAATCATAGGCCATCCCCTCTCCCAGACATTGTCCCCCCTTTTGCACAACTGGGGCTACGAGCGCCTCGGCGTGCCCGCCGCCTTCGCGGCCTTCCCCACGCCGCCGGAGAGGCTGGATGAAGTCATCCGGGCCGTGCGCGCCCTGCCCGTGTCCGGGCTCTCCGTGACCATCCCCCACAAGGAGGCGGTGATGCCGCTCCTGGACGGCCTCTCGCCGCTGGCCGGGCGCACGGGCGCGGTGAACACCCTGGCATGGGAGGGCGGCAGGCTCATCGGCCACAACACCGACGTGACCGGCTTCCTCGCCCCGCTCAAGGCCATGGGGGAGCCGCCGGAGTCGGCGCTGCTGCTTGGGGCGGGCGGCGCGGCCAAGGCCGTGCTGGCGGGCCTGGCGGAGATCGGCGTCGCGGACGTGACCGTCTGCAACCGCGACTTCGAGCGCGCCAAGGCGCTGGCGGGGCGGTTCGGAGTGAACGCCGTGGCCTGGGACCGGCGCGACACCGTGGACGCGCGGCTGGTGGTGAACTCCACGCCCATGGGCATGAAAGGCAAGGCCGAGGGGGAGTCCCCCATCCCGGCGGGCTACTGGGTGCCTGGCCACATCGCCTATGACCTGGTGTACAATCCTCTCGAAACAGCTTTCCTGAAGGACGCCAGCGCCGCCGGGGCCAGGACCGTCGACGGCCTGGAGATGTTCGCTGGCCAGGGCGCGGCCCAGTTCAAGCTCTGGACCGGCCTGGACCTGCCCATGGACGAGGCCAGGGCGCTGCTGAGACAGGCGCTGGGCATCTGATATCGATCAATTGCACATCAAAGGCCCCGGACGTTTCCGCCCGGGGCCTTCTCCTCTCTCCCTCAAGAACATCCTTGAATACTATATCCCGGCCCTTCTTATGATCTTGTAGCGGGGCGCGGGGTTGAGCTCGGTCTTCTGCACGGTCTGTTCCGGTTCGGGCTGCGGAGCCGCCTCGGCCCTGGCCTGGCGCGCGGGCTGGCCCGAGGCCGGGATGAGCAGCGGCGTGCCCGGCACGAGGGCGTCGCGCGGGTTGGCCTGGTTGAAGCTTATGAGCTCCTGCACGCCCACGCCAGTCTTGTTGGCCACCTTCTCAAGCGTGTCGCCCTTGCGCACGATGTAGAGCGCGGGCTGGGCGGCCGCCGTCGTGTTGCGCGGGGGCGAAGACTTGGCTAGGGCGAAACCCGAGGAACCCTTTCCGGTTTTGGCCGGCTCATAGGAGCCGCCGCCGTCCAGGGATGAGGCGGCCAGGGGGATGAGCACGGGCCTTCCCGGCAGAGGCCTCTCCGCGCCCCTGTTGGCCTCGCGCAGGGCATTGGCCGGGACGCCGGTCTCACGCGAGAGGCCCCACCACGTCTCGCCGCCGCGCGCCAGCCTCACGGCCCCGCTTCCTCCCTGGCCGGGATTCTTCACGTAGGCGGCGGCGACGTGGGCCATCTTCTTGGGCACCCAGGCCGATGTCGAACGGTCCGGAGGGCTCACCTGACGGCGGAAGGCTGGATTGAGCGCGTGGAACTGCTCCCATGAGAGGCCCAGGTGTCCGGCCAGTCCGGCCAGGTCGGTCCCGCCGGGGATGGCCACCCCGGCCAGATCCTTGGAGGCGCGCATGTCCGGGGCGTCGAAGCCAAGGCGCTTGGCGTTTCTGGTCACCTTGAGCATGGCCAGGAACTTGGGCACGTAGTGCCTGGTCTCCTCCTTGATGGAGGGCGACGAACTCATGAGCGAATCGAAGGACTGCTTGCCGGTGGAGTTCATGGCGCGGGAGATGGTTCCCTCGCCCGCGTTGTAGGCGGCCAGGGCCAGCTGCCAGTCTCCGAACTGCTTGTGCAGCACCTTGAGGTAGCGGGCGGCGGCCACGGTGGAGAGATAGGGGTCGCGGCGCTCGTCCAGCCACCAGTCCACGGTCAGGCCGAAGCGCTGGGCCGTGGCGGGCATGAACTGCCACATGCCCACCGCCCCGGAACGGGAGACGGCATGGGTGTTGTAGCCTGATTCGATGTAGGGCAGTGCCAGGAGGTCCTGCGGCAGGCGGTGGCTGGCCAGCACGGCGCGCACGTATTCCAGGTGCGGCTCGCTGCGCAGCATCCAGCGCTGAACGGTGTCGCGCCTGTCGCGGGTGAAGTACTGGAAGAACAGGGTGACTTCCCTGGCCTCCTCCTCGGTGAGCTTGAAGGCGATTCCCGCCTTGGAATCCAGGGCCTGACGCTCCGCCGGGGTGAGGGGGCGGCCCCGGCTGTTCTTGAGGGCTTCGAGCTCGGTGATTTCCGGCTCAAGGTTGGCCAGAGGCCTTGGGGCGCGGGCTTCGTGGGAAGGCCCGGCGCATCCGGCCAGGAGGATGAGACACAGAAGCGGAATGAGCCGTACTGTCATGATCGTACCCTCGTCCTTGAGGTTGGAACGCGGGCAAGTCAATGCAACTGGCATGCCTGACCAGTCATTTCAGGACATTAGGCGAATACTAGCGCGCCGGGAGCGCTTCATGCCCTTGAATGTGTTGGAAATCCGGCGCGATGGGCCCGAAGGCCCGTTCCTGCCTGGGAGTCGCCCGGTGGAAACCGGAGCCGCATTTGGGAAATCCGCCGCCATCCTGACGGATGACGGCGGATTCCCGATAATCCAATCCCTTGACCGGAGGGCCGGACCACGTCTCTCCGACGCGCTCCTGGCCGCTCCTCCTATCCGGCCATCTTGCGTATCTCCGCGGCGTACGCTTCCTGGAGATCGGCCAGGTACTTTGAATCGATGGGCCCCTTCCAGGTGACCACCTCCCGGTAGCGCTTTGGAATCTTCACCTGGGCGGGATCGAAGCCGGTGGCGAACTTGGTCTTCCACCTGAGCTTCTGGACGTTGCCGGCGGCCTTGTCCAGGTTGGCGGCCACCTCGGGATAGCCCATCACCTCGAGCCCCCTGGCCAGGGCCTCCTCGTCGTAGGCGGAGCGGGCGAACAGGCAGGAGACCATGCTGGTGAGGGCGCAGCGCTGGCGCTCGTCGTCCACCATGAACTTCACCGCCTTGGCCACGTCCTTGTCCTGGGCCTTCTGATCGTAGGAGTAGCCCGCGCTGTCCAGGTGGGAGTGGCGGAGCCCCATGGCCTGCGAAACGAAGAACACCTCGCCGGTGGCGTACCCGGCCATCTCCTGGCCCAGCACGCAGGCGTAATCCTGGCCGCCGTGGCGTTCGGCCGCCGCCATGGTCCCCCTGGCCAGCAGGCGGTAGAACTCGTTGGGAGGGGTGCCCAGATGGATCAGGGCCTGACGGTAGGTGGCCGCGTCCCCGAACTTCAGGGGGACGAGGGTCTCCTCCTCGCTGACGGCTCCCTTCTCCAGGGCCTCCGTGGCCCAGGCCAGGGCGACGCCGCCGGAGATGGCGTCCAGGCCCTGGCGTTCGATCTCGTCCAGCACGGCCAGCACGTCGGAGGCGGTGGTCATGCCGAGCATGGATCCCGTGGCGAAGACTGGCTCGTGGTCGTAGGCCACCTGGCGGTAGAGCACGTCGTTGTGCTTGGCGAACTGCTCCCGCAGAAGGCCCACGTGGATGCAGCCCACGGGACAGGCGGTGCAGGCGGTCTTTCGGAGCAACAGTTCGCGGGCGAAGGTCTCGCCGGAGATGCGGTCGATGTTGGCGTCGTCGTGGGTGGTCTGCATGTTGCGCCAGGGCAGGGCGCGCAGCTTGTTCATCACGGCCATGTTCTGGGCGGTTCCCAGGTCATGGTACTTGGTCATCATCTCCGTGGTGGTGAGCTTCATGTGCACGTCCTTGTAGAGGGCGGCGTACTCCTTGCCCTCGGGCGCGGGCATGGCCGACGCGCCTTCCACCAGGACGGCTTTCAGGTTCTTGGAGCCCATGACCGCGCCGGCCCCGAGGCGGCCGAAGTGGCGGTAGGAGTCCACGTTGATGCAGGCGAAGGACGAGAGGTTCTCGCCAGCGGGCCCGATGCGGATGATGCTGCGGTGGCCAGCGCCGCTCTTGTGCATCTTCCTGAGCATCTTGCCCGTGGTGAAGACGTCCATTCCCTTGATGTAGTGGACGTCCTTGATCTCGAACTGCCTTATGCCCACCGCCAGGCTGGAGAGCAGCGGGGCGCGCCCGGTGATGACCAGGGCGTCGATGTGGGCGAAGCGCATGGAGAGCGCCAGCCGCCCGCCCGCGTGAGACTCCGCGAAATTCTCGTTGTAGGGCGACTTGAAGCCGCACACCACCTTGCTCATCATGGGGAAGCAGCCCGTGAGCGGCCCTATGGCGAAGACGAGGGGCTGTTCCGGGGCCAGCGCCGGAAGGTCCGGCCTGCCGAACTCGGCGTACAGGGCGGCCGCGAGGCCCGACCCGCCCAGGATCTCGCGCTTGTCGCCGAAGCGGCGGTATTCGCCCCGGCCCGACGTGAGATCGGCCAGCAGGATGCGGAAGGAGTAATCAGTCTGCATGGGCTTCCTCCGTCGCGGGACCGGCCGCGCGCACTTCGTGGGGCGAATCCACCAGCGCCAAGCAATCGTGCGGGCAGAAGGGGACGCACCGGCCGCAGTGGATGCAGACATAGGGCAGGTTGGACTCGGGTTCGATGTAGATGGCGTCCACCGGGCAGGCCTTGGCGCACTCGCCGCAGCGGATGCACTTGGACTTGTCCACCTTGACCCCGCCGGACCTGCGCTGGGTGTAGGAGCCCGTGGGGCAGGCCTTGGCGCAGGGCGCGGGATCGCAGGCCAGACAGAGCTTCGGCTCGAAGCCGGTGGAGATGCCTCCCGACGACACGATCCTGATCCCGGCCGTGGACCAGGAAATCCTCTGGTGCACCAGCCGCGCACAGGCCAGGGAGCACGACTGGCAGCCGATGCACCGCTCTATGCGCGGGGCTCTCAGTATTTTCATGGCTGTCTCCGGATGTTGAGTTGTATCCTCTGTAGGCTCCCCGGGAAAATCGGTCAATGTATCTGTCCTGACATGTCGTTGACGCTCGCGGACGGTTTGACTACTGTCTTTCTCGATACAATAGGCCTCCGCCGGGAATCACGGACGCTTTCCAAACTTCGGATGGCGAAATGACCGTGGCGCAATGCATGTATCCCGGCCAGCAGCCCCTTCGCCACCAAGGAGAGCGTCATGAAATACGTTCGCGCCGCCGCGCTCGTCGCCCTGGCATCCATGCTCGCCGCCTGCGCCAGCCCGCCTTACTCCCGCCAGGGGGCGGACCGGGCCGCCGCCATGGCCGACTACCAGGACTGCTACTCCAAGGGATGCCTGGACCACTTCACCCCCGAGTCCAGGGCCAGCGTGAACAAGTCCACCCGGGCGTGCATGAAGGCGAGGGGCTACCAGGAAGCCGTGCGCCTGGCCTGGTAGGCCCCCCTCGAAAAAAACGGCAGGGCGGCGAGCCCTGCCGGGGTTGACTTGCTTTCCGGGCGCCGCCGGACGCGGCGCTAGATCGGCTGGCAGTGATGCTTGACCGACACGCCCTTGACCACGAAGATCGTCCCCTCCGCGATGTTGGTGGCCAGGTCGCCCACGCGCTCAAGCGAGCGCGAAACCATGACCGCCCGGATGGCCCGGTCCACGCCCCCGGCGCCGCACAAAACATCGCTGGCGTCCATGCACTCCTTGAGGACCCTCATGTTGAGGTCGTCAGCCTCCTGGTCCGCCGCGCAGACCTCCATGGCGGCGTCCGCGTCCTGGTCCTGGAAGGCACGGATGGACATGGCGAACATCTCCGTGACCCGCGCCCCGAGCGATTCCAGGTCCGCGCTGGCCGGTATGGCTTGGCCCTGGGACAGCAACAGCGCCTGCTCGGCAATGTTCACCGCCTCGTCGCCGATGCGCTCCAGGTCCATCACCATGCGCATGCACGCCACCACGAACCGCAGGTCCTGGGCCACCGGCTGGTCCAGTGCCAGAAGCCTGAGCGAGAGGTTGTCCACCTCGCACTCCATGGCGTTTATCTCCCTGTCGGCCTCGATCACCTTCCGGGCCAGCCCGGGGTCGCGGGAAGCCAGGGCGGCCAATGCCTGCTCAAGAGCCCTTCCGGTGTAGGCCGCCATCTGCAGCACCTTCACTTTGAGCTGTTCAAGCTCCTTCTGAAAACGGGTGTCCATGTTATCTCCTGAATCCGCGCCCTTGGGCGCGAGAGCGGCCTTGACGCCGCCTCCTTGAATGGCAAGGCCCGGCCTTTCAAGGATGGAAGCGTGCATCCGGGTTGCCGGCCACGGATGGAAAGCGGGACCTTGACGGACGCGAGGCCGGACTACCCGGCCTCGCGGCATCAGCCGAAGCGGCCCGTGATGTAGTCTTCCGTCTGCTTGTTGGAAGGCCTGGTGAAAATGGTCTCCGTCTGGTCCATCTCGATGAGCTTGCCCATGTAGAAGAAGGCGGTGACGTCCGAGACGCGCGCGGCCTGCTGCATGGAGTGGGTGACGATGATGATGGTCAGGGTCTTCTTCAGCTCGTGGATGAGTTCCTCGATCTTCTGGGTGGCGATGGGGTCAAGCGCCGAGGCGGGCTCGTCCATGAGCAGCACCTCGGGTTCCACGGCCAGGGCGCGGGCGATGCACAGGCGCTGCTGCTGGCCGCCGGATAGGCCCAGGGCGTTGGTGTGCAGCCTGTCCTTCACCTCGTTCCACAGGGCGGCCTGCTTGAGGCTCTTCTCCACCTGCCTGGCGATAAAGGCGTTGTCCTTCAGGCCGTTCACGCGGAGGCCGTAGGCCACGTTCTCGAAGATGGTCTTGGGGAAGGGATTGGGCTTCTGGAAGACCATCCCCACCCTTCGGCGCAGCTCCACCACGTCGATGCCCGGCGCGTGGATGTCCTGGCCGTCCAGGGTGAGCTCCCCCTCCACGCGCGCGATGTCGATGAGGTCGTTCATGCGGTTGAGGCAGCGCAGGTAGGTGGACTTGCCGCAGCCGGACGGTCCGATGAGGGCCGTCACCTGGCTGGCGGCGATGTCCATGGTCACGGAGTGCAGCGCCTTGAAGCCGCCGTAGAAGAAGTCCAGATTCCTGGCTGACATTTTGATTGGCGTGGTCATTTGCTGTCCTTGACGTTGTTCTTGCCGCCCGGGGCCTCCGGGAGGCTGAAGCAGAAAGCGGCCCCGGTCATGGGCGCCCTGGCCTGCTCCACCCAGATGCGCCCTCCGTGGCGCTCGACAATGTGCTTGGCGATGGCCAGGCCCAGCCCGGTGCCGCCCTCTCCTTTGACGCGCGGCCTGTCCACGCGGTAGAAACGCTCGAACACCCTCTGCCGCTCAGCCTCGGGGACGCCTGGCCCCATGTCCTCCACGCGGAAGGTTACGCCCTCGCCGCCCGCGTGGTGCGTGACCGAGACCCCGGCCCCCTCGGGCCCGTACTTGATGGCGTTCTCCAGCAGGTTGCGGAAGACCTGGGTCAGCTGCCCGGCGTCGGCCATCACGGGCGGTCCATCCTGGGGCAGCCCGCTCGACACGGACACCCCGCGCCCGGCGGCCAGGGCGTCGCACTCACGCAGCGCGGCCGCGAGGCTGTCCGCCGCCCTCACAAGGGACTTCACCACCGGCTGCCTGTCGTTCTCAATGCGGGCAAGGCTCAGGAGTTCCTCCACCATCCGGGACATGTGGTTGGCGTTCTTGAGGATCACGTCCAGGAAACGCTTGCCGTTGCCCTGGCGGAACTGCTTCTCGGCCAGGAGGGTCTCGGAGTAGCCCTTTATGGACGTGAGCGGCGTGCGCAGCTCGTGGGACACGTTGGCCACGAAGTCGCGGCGCACTTTGTCCAGCCTCCTGAACTCCGTGAGGTCGTGGAAGACCAGGACCGCGCCGAGCCCGGTTTTTCCCGGGCTTGGCCGCACGAGGCTCACGTCGAAATATCTCTCGCCGCCGGGCTCGATCTGCACGGACACCACGGCCGGACGAACCGGGTCGCGCCAGTTGAGCATGGTGTCGGCCGCGTTCTGGAGTTCCGGGGAGGGCACCACCTCGATGGGCAGGCAACCCACGGCGGATTCCGCCTTGGGGAAATGTCCGGCCAGGGCCTTGTTGGTCAAGAGCACCCGCCCCCCCTCGTCCAGGACCATGAGCCCCTCGCGCATGCCGCCCAGCACGGTCTCGATGCGGAGCTTCTCCGCCTCCAGGGACGTGATCTGGGCCTCGATGCCGCTGGCCATGGCGTTGACGCTCTGGGCCAGCTCCTCCATGGCCATGCCGGGCTCGGGCCATAGCCTGCGCCCGAAATCCCCTCCGGCCACCGCGCCCAGCACCTCCGCGCATTGGCGTACGAACCGGGCGTGACGCCGTGCCAGCAGGTAGCTGAACAGCCACGCCCCGGCCAGCGCCACTGCCCCGGCTGCCGCGTAGCCGTAGCCGTCCGCGGGGACGCGCGACAGCGTGAACAGCCCCAGAAATGCGGCCAGGGCGTGCGAGACGAAAAGGCGGAAGCCGTATCCGGCCATGGGAAAGCGTCCCCTATTCCTTGAACCGGTAGCCCACGCCGCGCACGGTCTCGATGAGGTCCGCGCAAGGGCCGAGCTTCTGGCGCAACCGGCGCACGTGGGTGTCCACGGTGCGGGCGTAGCCCTCGAACTCGTAGCCCCACACCGTGTTGAGCAGCTGGTCGCGGGTTCGCACCCGGCCCTGGGCCTTGAAGAGCTCGGCAAGGAGCTTGAACTCGGTGGCGGTGAGCTGGAGCTCCTCGCCCTGGGCCTCCGCGCGGTGGGCTTCCAGGTCCACGGTGAGGCCATCCTTGCGCATCACCTGGCCGGGCTGGGCCTCGGGGGCGAGCCGCTTGAGCACCGCGCGCGCCCTGAGGACCAGTTCGCGCGGGCTGAAAGGCTTCACCACATAGTCGTCCGCGCCGAGTTCCAGGCCCACTATGCGGTCCACCTCCTCGCCGCGTGCCGTGAGCATGATCACCGGCGTCTGGGCGGTATTGGGGTCGCGCTTGATAGCCTTGCACACCTCGAAGCCGTCCGCGCCGGGCAGCATGATGTCCAGAAGCACGAGGCCGGGCCGCTGCCGCCTGATCCTGTTCAGGGCGTCCAGCCCGTCGCCGCAGACGGACACTTCGAATCCCGCGCTCTGGAACGTGTATTCGAGAAGATGGAGGATGTCCTCGTCGTCCTCCACTATCAGCACGTTTTCCTTGGTCATGGCCATCTCCTCCGGGTGGAGCCAGAAATCACGGCCAGGTGACGGGGCCATGGTGACAATATGACGATTTGGTGACATTTCCGGCGGCAAAGAGCAAGAGCGGCCTGGCGGGGATTGTTACGCCGGGCGGGATGAGACGGATGTAACATGCCGCGCGTCCCGAAGCCCTGAGGGACGCCAGCTTCGCTCGCGGCGTTCCGGCTGCGGCGGCAGTCCCCCCCCGCGCCAGGGTACTGGAGCGCCCCATCAGCGCCGCCTTGAATCAGGCCCGGCCTTTCAGGGCCTCGTGCAGGCGCGCCGCCTGGAGGCAGAAGGCGTCGATGCGCGCCTCGATGAGCTGCGGGAAGGGGTTGCCGTCCGTCTCCACGCACAGAAGGGGCAGCCTGCCCTCGACCGCGCCGCCGAGCCTGCCCGCCTTGCCGGGTGCGTGAGCCTCAAGGGTCTTGGCGTCGAAGGTTTTTGAAAGCACCGCCTCGGCGAGCCTCGTGGGCATGCACCCGAAGGGTCCGATGCACACGATGCCGCAGGAAGGGTCGAGAATCTCGCGGAAGGCCGACCCGACGGTCAGGACGGCCTCTCCCGTGAGCAGCGGCGATATGTGGCGCGACCCCAGGCGCATGACCTCCCCCACGTCCGGCGCGTGGCCGCCCAGCAGGCCGGAAGGCATGAAGGCCCGGCGCGCCTGATGGTGGGAGAGCCTCTTGAACCACTGCCGCAAACGCCCCCTCAAGCCGCCGCTTCTGGTGATGCCTTTGTTCTGGAGCCAGTCCGTGTAGTACACCCACTCAGCCACCGGGGCGGTGCGCACGACGAAGCCCCTGGCCGCCAGCCCGCGCACCAGGCGCTGGCGCGATATGGGGTCGTGCCGGACGTATATCTCACCAGCCAGCGACACCACGGGCATGCCTTCCGGATTGCGCCTGAGGGGAAGCCTGGAAAGCTCCTCCGCCATGATCCGCATTTCGCCAAGCGCCGCCTTCCAGGGCAGGCGCAGGGCTGCCTCGGCACGGACGAGACAGCTCCGGAGCGCGGCCAGGGCGTCTTCCGGGTCCGCCGCGCAGGCCAGGAGCGCCGAGCGCATCTCCTCGAACAGGTCGCCCGCCACGATGCCCCGCCACACGGCCAGGGTCCTGGAAGCGGAAAGCCCGGTGTAGCCGTTGGCCGCGTTGGGCGAGAGCACGGCCGCGTCCGGGATTGCGAGCCTGCGGATGAGCCTGCCTGAATACTCCGCGTACTGCCCGAAGCGGCAGGGGCCGTCCGCGCCGGGCATGAAATAGGCCGTGACCTCGTCCGGCGGGCGGCTCTCAAGATGCCCCAGCAGGGTGCCCACTGTCAGCTGGAGGGGCAGGCACTCCTTGCAGCTTGAGTTGCCGCGCCCGAGCTTCATGGCCGCCTCGTCCGCCGGGGGGAGAGCCAGGGCGTTGACCCCGGCCCCGGTGAGCGCGGCGGCGGCCAGCACCGCGCCGTGGGGGTTCATGCTCGGGATGGCCAGCCGGACGCGGGGATGCTCAAGCGGCAGCCACTCCCCGGCGGACGTGACCACGCCGGACTTGCCGGATCGCTCCTCCATGCGGGCCGGGCCCGGGCTGGTTCTGACGCGGGAGGGCGCTGCATCGCGGGATTTTCGCGCTGCGCGGCGGTGGTTGTCCGCGATGTCCAGGAAGGCCTCCAGGCGCGTCTCCAGGCCCGCGTCGGCGGTGTGGCTGTCCATCTCCAGGGTGAGGGACGGCTTGGCCCCCATCTCGTCGCGGAAATACCCCAGAAGGAACGAATCCGGGCCGCAGGAGAAGTTGGTCACATACGCCCCGTACAGCCCCGGACGGGGGGCCGCGTACCGGGCGGCGGCGATGATTGTCCTCCCCTGGCCCCAGTACATGCCGAAATCGTCCTTCCCTTGGCGTTCCAGGGGGAGCATGTCGCAGGGGACCGCCATCGCCCCGCGCGTGGCCAGCTTCTCGGGAACGGCCTTGTTGGCCTCGGCGGCGAAGGCGTTGTAGGAGCGGCCGAACAGGGCCACGCACAGGCCCGCCTCGCCGTCGCCCAGGCGCTCCATGGCCTCCATCCCCATGCGGGAGATGTCGCGCAGGCACTGCTCCTGCGAAGCCGCCGCCGACCTGAAGGCCTTTCGCGCCGTGCGCGAGTCCGCCCCAAGGCTCCTGGCCATGGCGATGAAGGCTTTCTCCGCTCCGCCGAATCCGCGGCTGAAGTCAAGCGAAGGGGTCAGGAACCTGTCGCCCAGGGCGCGGAGTTCGGGAAACGCCGCCGCAAGATAGAATGGCTCGCCCTGGAGGAGCACGCAGGTGCAGGAGGTCTCCTGCCCCCCGGCGGATGGCACGCCGCGCAGGTGCGGCAAGAATACGGCGTCCGGACGCTTGCCGGCAAGCGCACTCATGAAGCAGTGGGCCAGCTCCGCCGGATAGCACAGGCTGGCCCCCAGGCGGTTCACACCCTCCGGGTCCGGCCTGTCCGGCAGGAGCACGTCGAAGCCGAGGGCGGTGAAGAATCCCGCGAACAGGGGGAAGTAGGTGTTCACAAGGTAGGACCGCGACAGGCCCACCAACGGCCTGACGCCCGAAGGCAGGGCGTAATCCCGGTAGATACGCCGCTGCCTGGCCTGGACATAGTCCAGCGCGCCGGTGTCCGGAGCCTTTCCCTGGCGCAGGTTCTCGAAGCGGTTGCACACCCCGCCGAAGGGGTGCACCCGCCCGCCCACCTCGATGCGGGCGATGGCGCATCCCCGGTCGCATCCGGGCAGCCCGCCCTTGCCGCCCCTGCAGGTGAAGGGCTCGCGGCGTCTGGCCTCCCTGGCGGCCAGTTCCGCGAGGTCGAAGCGGCCTTCCTGGAGAAGCCCCCGGCGCATGCGCGAATCCACCTCCAGCGCCACGCCAAGCGCCCCCATGAGCCCGGGCTCGGGCGGCACGACGATGCGCTTTCCGGTGAGCATGGCCATGGCCGCCGGAACGGCCCGGTTGTAGCAAACGCCCCCCTGCATGAAGACCCGCTCGCCCACCGGGCGGCTTCCCTTCACCCGGCTGACGTAGTTGAGGCAGACCGAGTGGACAAGGCCAGCCAGGATTGCATCCGGAGGCAGGTTCTCCTGGGAGGCCAGCTTGATGTCCGAGCCGATGAACGCGGCGCACTGGTCGTTGAAGTTTGGCGTGGCCCTGGCTGACAAGGCCCGCTCCGCGATGTCCAGGGTGTCCACCCCCAGGGATTCGCGGGCCGACTCCTCCAGGAAGGAACCCGTCCCCGCGCTGCACGCCTCGTTCATGGCCGAGTCGCAGGGATGGCCGCCCGAGAGGAAGGTGTACTTGGCGTCCTGCCCGCCGATCTCGAAGATTGTGTCCACCTTGGGGTCGTAATGCGCGGCCGCCGCGGCGTGTGCCACGATCTCGTTGATGGCGGCCGTGGCCCCGGCGTGCAGCGCCGCGATGGCCCGGCCCGAGCCCGTCACCCCGAGACCCGACACCGCGACCGGCGCGCCCAGCTGCCTGGCCAGACTCTCGTACACGCGGCGCGACGCCCCCACGGGGTCACCCTCGGTGCGCAGGTATTCCCCGGCCAGCACTGCCTTGTCGCGGCAACGCAGCACCACGCCCTTGGTGGTGGTGGAGCCCACGTCCAGGCCCACGATCACCTGGTCGCCGGGTTCGGCGCGCCCCCTGGCGTGTTCCTTGAAATCCACCAGGTCCATGCTCTCAGAAAGAGGGGGCAGCATGGAGAACACCGGCGTCCTCCGCGTGAAGAGCTGCCCATCCCCAAGCGGTTCAGGGCGGGCGGCCAGCGCGTGCAGTGCCGCGCCGAGGGCTTCGAACCAGGGGGCCGACTCCGGGATGAGGACATCGCCCGCTTTCTCGCGGAGGAAACGCGCAAGGTATGGGTTTGCCGCGCATCCGCCGGTGAGAAGCACGCGCCGGGCGGGGATGCCGTGCAGAAGCTCCAGGCACTTCCCGGCCATCATGCGCCCGAGCCCTGCCACCACCGATTGCCTGGACGCGCCCTTGTTCAGGGCGTGAGTGCAGTCCGACTTGCAGAATACCGAGCAGCGGCCGGACACGGGGTGCGGCTGGACCTCATGGTCCATTCCAATCAGATCGCCCACGCCAAGGCCCATTCGCCCCAGCTGCTGCGCCAGGAACTCGCCTGTCCCGGAGGCGCACTTGTTGCCGGAGCGGATCTCCCCGACCAGCCCGCGCCCGTCCAGACCGTAGACCATGAAGGTCTCGCCACCGGCGCTGATGACGGCCGCGTGGGCCGCTTCGCCGCGCAGTTCGTGGGCGGCGGCAAGCTCCACCGCCTCGGGTTCGGATATGGAAGGGAGGTTGATCAACGCGCGGAGCTTGCGCCCGGTCACGCATGGGTGCATGCCGCGCCAGCCGGGCACGGTTTCGAGCATCTCTCCAAGAGCTCGCGAGGGGTCTCCGCCGTGGGGCCGGCTCTGGGCGGAAAGGATGGCGGGGCCGTGGGCTTGAGCCGCCACCAGGACAAGCCCGATGGAAGAAGCGCCCAGGCAGATGCCAACGGCTTCCGGTAAATCTGAGCGCATGAGGGAGCGCCGCCGGGCAATATCCCGCCGGGGCTAATCCATTTCCTGGACCAGGGCCTGGATTTCCTCGCGGATGATCCTGGCGGCGGCGGCAGGAACGGCCTTCTGGATCTCGCCCAGGATTTCGGCACGCAGGGCGTCCAAGGCTCCGATGCTGGCCAGGCCGGACAGGTCGGGCGCGGCGGGTCCGGGCAGTGCGGCCTTGAAGGCCTCGAGCTTGCCGTCCACAAGCGCCTCCACAGCCTCGGAGTCGAGACCGGCGGAGGGAGCCGGAAGCTCAGACAGGACCATCTCCTTGACCGAGGCGGCAAGCGCGGACTCGTCCACGGGGGCGGCCGCTCCGGCGGGCTCGGGCAGCCCGGCCCTGAAGGCCTCGAGCTTGCCGTCCACAAGCGCCTCCACAGCCTCGGAGTCGAAACCGGCGGGGGGAGCCGGAAGCTCAGACAGGACCATCTCCTTGACCGAGGCGGCAAGCGCGGACTCGTCCACGGCCCCCGGCAACCCGGCCCTCAGGGACTCGATCTTCTCTTCAAGGCTCTGCCTGAGTTCGTCGATTGCCGGCGAAGGGGCCTGCGCGTCGGCGGCGGGCAACTCGGCCTTGAACGAGGCCAGGGCCTCGTCCAGCATGGACTTGAAAGCCGACGAGAGGGTGTCGCCCATGCCGGTGAGTTTCTCCTCCAGCAGATCCAGCCGGGCCGTGAGCGCCTCCAGGGCGTGGCCGGAGACCTCCTCCTGGACAGGGGCCAGAACGGCGGCGGCCGCGACTCCCGCCGCTGCCGCCGATGTCGCCGCCATGGCGGCGTCGAAGGAAATGTCATCGTGCCCGGCGGGCTCGGGAGCGGCCCCGGCCGCCTGGGCCTGCTCGAAGAAATCGTCAGTCAGTTCGGGCAGGTCCATGCCATCGGGCTCGGATTTTCCGGCGTCGGCCAGGAGGGCGTCCAGACCGTCCAGGTCAATGCCTTCGCCTTCGGCCTTGGAGTCCTCCTCCGGAAGATGGAGGGAGTCCAGGCCTGGGAGGTCATCCGCGCCGGAAGCCGGCTTGTCATCCGGCGAATCGGCGAACAAGTCTTCCAGCTCCCGCTCGAAGCTCAGATCGACTCCGCCTTCGGCCGCCTCGGCTTGCTTGGCCCCGGGACCGTGTTCGATGATGTCGGTCAGCTCGATGATGTCTTCGGGAGTGTTGGCCATGTCGCCCTCCGCGATAAGGGGAAAGGGCGCGGGAGGGACAGGCCCTCCCGCGCTGACGTCAGATGCTTACTTTGCCTGGGGATGACAGGCGTTGCAGGCGATCGGGGCGTTCTTGCCGCCGGCCTTGGCTTCCTTGTGGCAACCCACGCAGCTCTTCTTGGAGTCGCCCTTGTGGAAAGCCATGTAGAAGGACTTGTCGCTCGTCTTGTCGGCGGGGTCCAGGTTGTCGTGACAACCGGCGCCGGAGCACTTCATGTCCTTGCTCTCCTTGTGATGGCAGCCTTTGCAGTCCACGGCCTTGTGCTTCTCGTGAGAGAACTTCACAGGGGCCTTGGTCGCGGTCGCTCCGGCGGGAACCTTCAGCTCCATGTCGCCCTTGGGGGCGTCAGCAGCGAAGATCGCCGGCAGGCAGAACGCGCCGACCAGCAGGGCACACATCACCATGACAAAAAACGGTTTCTTCATTCCCATCCACCTCCTCACCAAAAATGTTGAATGAAAAAATTCACATAGCATCTACGTTCAGAAACCGTGGCGTGTCAAGGCGCGGAGGAAACAAATCGTGTCCTACAAGCCCAATGCGTACTTTTTCGCGTATCCCCGGGGGGTGAGCATCATGTTTCCCGCCTTTCGCGTCTGGGAATTCCCGATGACGGCGATGGTGAGCATGTCCACGCTCTCCGGATCGACGGTTTCAAGCGTGTCCACGCGAACGGCCTGCCCGGCGCGCCAGGCCTGCCGGACTATGCCCACGGGCGTTCCGGGCGCGCGGTGGCGCGAGACGACGGCAAGGGCTTCGGCCAGCAGCCCCGAGCGCCTGCGCGAACGGGGATTGTAGAGCACGATGACGAAATCGGCCGCCGCCGCCGCGTCCAGGCGCTTCTCGATGATTTCCCATGGCGTGAGCAGGTCCGAGAGGCTCACGCAGGCGAAGTCGTGGGTGAGCGGAGCGCCCAGAAGCGCCGCCGCCCCGGCCAGTGCCGGGATGCCCGGCACGACGCGGAAGTCCACCTCGTCCATGAGCCCGTGCGACTCGAGAAGCTCCAGCACCAGTCCGGCCATGCCGTAGACGCCCGCGTCGCCGCCTGAGACCACCACCGTGTCCCTGCCGGAAAGGGCCGCGTCGATGGCCCGCGAGCAGCGCTCCACCTCGCCCATCATCCCCGTGGAGATTATCTCCTTGCCTTCAAGCGCCTCCCCGGGGACAAGGTCCAGATAGGTGGAATACCCGGCCACGACCGAGGCCCGGCTGATCGCTTCCGCCGCCAGGGGCGCGGTGAGGCAGGGGTCGCCTGGGCCGATGCCCACCACGGTCAGTCCGCCAGGGCCAGCGCCACCGTCACGTTCGATGTCTTCATCTTGGGCAGAAGGAGCTTGTCCGTTCCCCCGGCAAGCATGGCGGCTGCCTCGCATACGCTTTCGACTCCCATGTGTTTGAGGGCGTTGGCCGAAGGGTTCGGCACGCTCACGGCCCCGAGCCTTTCGGCCGGGAAAAAGACCGTCTCCACACCGAGCGCCCGGGCGGCCTCAGCAAGGCCGGGCTCGCCGCGCTTGGCCTCGATGCTGGCCAGGGCGGCCAGGCTTGCCGGGGCCGCGCCCTTCATCCGGCATGCCTCCAGGACCGCCTCCAGGATGTCCGTCGCTGGCGCGCCCTTCCGGCACCCCACCCCGGCCACCACCACGCGCGGACGCAGCACAAGGCATCCCTCCGGCAGGGGGGGCGCCCTCCAGGTGACGGCCACGCGCGGGCGGCCCGGCTCCAGGTGATGCGGGGCGGCCACCCACTCGAACAGCTCGCAGTGCCGAGCCGGGACCGCCAGGCGCGACTCAGGGTCGAACACCTGCACTGTCCTGCCTTCCAGCAGTCCGGCGTTCACGCCCTTGACCGCCTCCATGTTCTCGATGCGAAGGCCGCAGTCGCGGGCCAGCAGGTCCAGCGAAGGAAGCCCGGCCGTGTCCGTGGCCGTGGTGATGACCGCCTCGCCGCCGGTGAACGCGGCCGCCCGGCGGGCCAGATCGTTGGCCCCGCCCAGATGGCCGGAAAGCAGGCTCACGGCGTGGCGGCCTTCCTGGTCCATGACCACCACCGCCGGGTCCGATGCCTTGCCCCGAAGGAGCGGGGCCAAAGCGCGCACCACGATGCCGCAGGCGGCCACGAACACGTGGCCGCCGTACTCGTGGAATACCCCGGCCACGTTTGCCGGGAGCGAATCGAAGGCCCGCTCGCCCTTCCCGGCCAGCTTGCGCGGCAGAAAAAGGTCGGCGCATAGCTCCCCGGACAGGGCCCGCGCCAGGCGGGCTCCCTGGGGGGTCAGGGCGTGTACGGCCAGGTCCGCCTTCACGCGGCCTCCACACTGCCCTGCATCAGAACACCAGCTTCTTGGCCGCCTCGATGGTCAGCTCGTAATCGGCTTCGGTGTGCGCGAAGGAGGTGAAGGTGCACTCGTAACCCAGTGACGCCAGGTAGATGCCGTTGTCGCGCATCTGCTTGTAGATGGCGGTGTAGACCTTGGCGTCCGAGGTGCGGGCGGCGGCCATGTCCTCCACGGGCCTGTCCGTGAAGTACATGGTGAAGGCGGACGCCACCTTGTTGAGGGTCACGGGCACGCCCTTGGAGCGCACGATGGCGGCCAGCTCGTCCGCCAGCTCGCCAGTGCGCTTTTCAAGCGCCGCGTAGTCCTTCTTCTCCAGCTCCCGTATGTTGGCCAGCCCTGCGGCCATGGCCACGGGGTTGCCCGAGAGTGTCCCGGCCTGGAACACGGGGCCGCAGGGCGAAAGCTGCTCCATGATGTCCCGGCGGCCGCCGTAAGCCCCCACGGGAAAGCCCGCGCCGATGATCTTGCCCAGGGTGGTCAGGTCCGGGCGCACGCCGTATCGCTCCTGCGCGCCGCCCAGGCTCCAGCGGAAGCCCGTGATGACCTCGTCGAAGATGAGCACGCTTCCGTGCTCGTCGCAGACCTTGCGCAGCCCCTCCAGGTAGCCCGGCCTGGGCAGCACAAGGCCCATGTTGCCCGGAGCGGGCTCCACGATGATGGCCGCGATCTCCTTGCCCCTGGCCTTGAAGGCCTCCCTGACGGCGTCCAGGTCGTTGTATGGCAGCACGATGGTGTGGGCCACGGTGGCCTCGGGCACGCCCTTGGAGAAGGAGGTGGGCATGAGCGCCACGCCCGAACCGGCGGCGGCAAGGAAGGGGTCGGCGTGGCCGTGGTAGCAGCCGTCGAACTTGACGACGAAGTCCCGGCCGGTGAAACCGCGCGCCAGCCTGAGCGCGCTCATGGTGGCCTCGGTGCCGGAGTTGACCATGCGCACCATCTCCACCGAGGGCATGAGCTTCGTGATCTTTTCGGCCAGCTCCACCTCTGCCGGGCAGGGCGCGCCGAAGCTGGCCCCGGCGTCGAGAGCGGCCTTGGCGGCCTCGTGCACGCGGGGGTTGGCGTGGCCCAGGAGCATGGGGCCCCAGCTCATGACGTAGTCCACGTACTGGTTGCCGTCCACGTCGTAGATCTTCGAGCCCATGGCCCGCGAGATGAAGAGCGGCTCGGACTCCACCGCGCGGCAGGCGCGGATGGGCGAGTTGACCCCGCCGGGGATCAGGTTCTGGGCCTTGGCGTAGAGAGTCGAGGACATGGACATGGGCGAGGCTCCTTCAAGGTGATTGGAAGCCACGTCCATACCCGGAGCGGCGGGCGCGGGCAAGCGCGCCGAGGGGGAACGGGAAACGGCCGCCGTCCTGGCCGCGCCCGCAGGTCTCTTGCCCGCGATACGGCATGCGCTCACATCGCGGACGCCAAACCGGGTCGGAGCTAACGCGGCTGCCTGAAAAGGGCGGACCCGCCGTAGACCCACAGCTGGGCCCACTGGCCGGACAGGGTGACGCTCACCTCGGCGTCCTGGCCTTCCGGCAGCGCCAGAGGGTACATGGCCGCCATGGGCGTCCAGGACCCGTGCAGGCCCGTGAGCCGGAAAAGCTCGGTCCCGGCGGGACCGCCAAGCCGGACGCTCACGAAGGAGCCGCCGCCCGTCCGCGGGTAGAACACGGTCCCTCCCTTGAGGGCGGACGCTTTGACCGTGACGGTCGCCTGCTTGTCCGGCGCATCCGGGGAGAGAACCTTCCAGCCGGGAGGCCCCTCCTCATGCACCGCCACGCCGCTTTCTGGCAGGATCAAGGACTGTTCGAGGGCGGAGGACCCCTTGGCGAAGCCGATGCCCAGGTAGCCCTGCTGGGCCATGCGCACCTGGGCCTCGAAGACCCGCTGGTCGCAGGGGCCGGTCTCTCCGGGCGGGCAGGCCCACAGGCTCAGGGACTTTAGCTGGACGGTCTGGAGGCTGCCGCCGTAGCCGTAGGGGGTGCGCCCGGCGCAGGTGATGAAGACGCGCACGGATAGGCGTTTCCACCCCGGCGCGACGGCCAGGGGGACGGAGACGAACCGGTTGCGGTCCGGCCCGGCGCTAATGTCCGCGCGGGCGGCCGGACCGCCGTCCACGGAATATTCCAGGGCGATGGCGTCCCCCTCGCCGATGTTCTCGAAGGAAAGGCCCGCCGTCACGGACATGGCGGCCTCTCCCAGGCCGTTCACGAACTCGAAGTCCGCCCAGCCCGGCGTGCGGTAGCGGGAGGGATGCAGCGAGCCGCCCCAGTCCGGCTTCACGGCCAGACCCTCCATGGAGCGGACCTTGGAAAAGAAGTCGCCAGGATGGCCTGTCACGGTGAACTCGAAGGGCAGGGCGCCCACCACCGGCACGGCTTGGCGGGGTATGTCCACGGTGGTCGCGTTGAGGGCGTCCAGCTTCCAGCGCCCCAGGACCCGGCCCGTCTTCTCGACGTCCGCGCTTGAGTCGAACAGGTTGCCCACGCTCTCCCCGTTGGAGAGGAAATGGACCACCGCCGGACCGTCCGGACCCAGCCTGGGCGACTCGACGGGGTTCACGGCGGAGAAGCGGCGCAGGTACCAGTTGATGGAGTTGGGCAGGGTCATGTCCGAGAACACGAGCTGATCCGTGGGCCGGACATGCGCCGGAAGCTCGCGGGCCATTGCCTTGAACGTGCCGAACTGCCACCAGGTGATGATCGTGGAGTCCTCGCGGTAGAGCCTGGCGTGGTCATGCGTGAGGATTAGCGCCGCCAGCGCCGCCGCCGTCAGGGCCGCCGCGGGGGGGATCAGGCGGGCCCGCGGCGTGATCATCGCCAGGGCGCAACCCGCGGGCAGCACCACGGCGGGCAGCATGAAGCTTATGTGCGAGGAGAAATAGAAGGTGTTGTAGCGCTGGTAGAGGATGACCGCGAACGGCAGGGCCATGAAGCCCAGGCAGTAGGCCAGCCAGCCGAGCCTTTCCCTCGCCCTGGCCGCGACCAGAACGATCCCCGCGGCCCACAGGGCGATCAGCGCCCAGGTGAGGGCCGGGTGCGAGAACAGGTTGAAGAGCCCCTGGGCGTATTCGAGGGTGCGGTCCAGCACCACATCGAAGGGGACGCGGGCATTCATGTCCTGGCGCCTGGCCATCATGGTCAGGAAGAAGGGCAGCACCGGCGCGAACGAGGCCAGGGAAACGGCCGCGAAAAGGAGCAGGTCCTTCGCCCGGCTTACCGAGAGCCGGGGCAGCGCGGCAGCCGCCAGAAGCGCCCCCTCCGCGCCCACGATCAGGATGGAGATGTAATGCGTGAGCAGAAGCGGCAGGTTGGCCAGCATGGCCGTCCACAGCCTGCGCCGGTCGCCCGTGCGGATGTAAAGGGCCAGGTGGATGAAGGCCAGCAGGAAGAAGAAGACCATGAGGGCGTAGGGCCGCACCTGCCGCGACAGCCACACGTGCAGCGGGTTGCCCGCCAGGAGCGCCGCCGCGAACAGGCCCGCCCCCTCCCCGAAAAGGAGCCTCCCGGCACGCCACGCAAGCCAGACCGAGGCCGTGCCCGCCAGGGCCGAGGGCAGGCGCAGGGCGAAGTCGGACAGGCCGAACTGCTCAATCAAGGAGTAGAAGTAGTGATACGTGGGCGGGTGGACCTCCAGGGCCAGGGCCCACTTGGCGATGTACGGCGGCGGGAAGGAGGCCATGAGGGCCACCAGCATCTCGTCCGGCCACAGGGAGGGCACGTCCAGGCGGTAGAAGCGCAGCCAGCCGCCGACCAGGAGGATGGCGGCCAGGGCCACGCGCCAGGAGAGGGCGAGGGGCTGCTTGCCGCGGGATTCGGTGGCGTTCATGTTTCGGGCGAGTCCGTCACGTTTGTCCCGGCACTCCCGGTCAGCTGCCCCCGGCCTGCTGCGCCAGGCAGACCACCACGCCGTCCGGGTCGGACACGTACCACTCGCGCATGCCGTAGAAGGTGGTGTGCAGCTCCTTCACTGTGGGCACGGAGTCGCCCAGGCGCTCGAACAGGGCGTCCAGGTCGTCCACCTGGACGTAGAGGGTGAAGCCGCCGCCGGTGGGGCGCTGGGCGAAGCCGGGCAACTCCTCGCTGATGGAGTCGCGGCGCTGCGCCATGACCTCCACGCCGCCGGACACGAACTGGGCGTAGACGATCTCGCCCTCTTCGGGCAGGCCGTCGTGGAAGCCTCTCTGCGCGTCAACGCTGAAGCGGGCCTCGAAACCGAGCTTGCCGCACCAGAATTCAGCCGAGCGGCGCACGTCCTCCACCATGAGGTTGGGTACGAGGGATTTCACGGACATGGCGGACCTCCTGCGTCGGGGATGAAAAATGACCGGAGGAGCGGTCTGCGCGTCCTCCGGTCCGGTGGATAGCATTTCTCGGGCCGGGGCGGAACTACGCCTTCCCCACCAGTTCCTTGACCTTCTCAAGCGCCGCGTCCATGCCGGAAGCGTCGGTGCCGCCCGCCTGGGCCAGGTCCGGGCGGCCGCCGCCCGAGCCGCCCACCAGGGCGGCCACGTCCTTGATAAGGGTCTGGGCGGAGAACTTCCCGTGCAGGTCCTTGCTCACGTAAAGGATCAGCGCCACCTTGCCGTCCTCGCCCACGCCGGTCAGGCAGGCCACGCCGGAAGGCAGCTTGGAGCGCACGTCGTCCATGGTGTCGCGAAGCGACTTCATGGTCGCCCCCTCCACCTTGGCCGCGAGAACCTTCACCCCGGCCACGTCCTCCACCCCGTCCATCAGGTCGCGGCCCTGGCCGGAGGCCAGCTTGGCCTGGAGCTGCTCCTTGTCCTTGGCGAGGGCCTTCACCTGGGCCTGCAGGGCCTTCAGGCGCTCGGCCAGCTCGCCGGGCTTGGCGCGCAGCGCCGAGGCCACCTCGTCCAGCTCTTTCCTGGCCTCGCGGTAGCTGGCCAGCAGGTTCCAGCCGGTGGCGGCCTCGATGCGCCTGACTCCGGCGGCAACGCCGGTCTCGGAGAGGATGGTGAAGCCACCCGCCTGCCCGGTGGCCAAGAGGTGCGTGCCGCCGCACAGCTCGGTGGACACCCCGGGCACGCCCACCACGCGCACCTCGTCGCCGTACTTCTCGCCGAAGAGCGCCATGGCCCCCTTGGCCTGGGCCTCCTGGTAGCCCATGACCTCGCTCGTGACGGCGATGTCCGCAAGGATGGCCCGGTTGACCTCCTCCTCGATGGCGGCGATCTCCCCGTCAGTGAGCTGGGAGATGTGGGTGAAGTCGAAGCGCAGGCGGTCCGGGGCGACCAGCGACCCGGCCTGCTTCACGTGCTCGCCAAGCACCTTGCGCAGCGCGGCGTGCAGCAGGTGCGTGGCCGTGTGGTTGCGGGCGGAGGCGAGGCGCAGCTCCTCATCGACGATGAGTTTCGCCTCCTGGTCCAGCAAGAGTTCGCCCTCGTTCACGAAGACCTTGTGGGTGGTCAGCTCGGGGCTGGGCCTCAGCGTATCCAGCACGTCGGCGGAGCCGGTCATGGTCTCCACGGAGCCGCGGTCGCCCGCCTGTCCGCCGGACTCGCCGTAGAAAGGCGTGACCGCGAACACCGCGTAGCCGCCCTCTCCCTGCACGATGCGCTCGCGCGGCAGGCCGTCGTCGCCGAGAAGGGCGATGACGCGGGACTCGCCCTCGGTCTGGCCGTAGCCCACGAAGCGCGACTTCACGCCGGTCTCCAGGAGCCTGGCGAACTGGCCCGCGATGTCGGACTCGCCCGAGCCCTTCCAGGCCTTCTTGGCCCTGGCCTTCTGCTCGTCCATGCAGACCTTGTATCCGGCCTCGTCCACCTCGAAGCCCTGCTTGCCGGCCACGTCGGTGATGATGTCCAGGGGGAAGCCGTAGGTGTCGTAGAGCTTGAACGCGGCCTCGCCGGAGATGAGCTTCTTCCCGGCCTTCGCGGCGGCGGCCATTTCCTCTTCAAGAATCTCCAGGCCCTTGTCGAGCGTGGCGGAGAAGCGTTCCTCCTCCTCGCGCACCACGCGGGTCATGAAGTCCATGCCCTCCACGATCTCGGGGTACTGCACGCCCATGACGTCCACCACAACCGGGCAGACCTTGTGCAGGAACGGGTCCTTGAGCCCCATGAGGCGGCCGAAGCGGAAGGCGCGGCGGATCAGGCGGCGCAGCACGTAGCCGCGCCCCTCGTTGGAGGGCAGGATGGAGTCGGCGATGAGGAACACCATGGAGCGCGAGTGGTCCGCGATGACGCGAAGCGCGGTGTCGGTGTCCTCGTCCTTCTTGTACTCCACGCCCGCCAGCCTGGCGGTGGCCTGGATGATGGGGGTGAAGAGGTCGGAGTCGAAGTTGGAGTACACGCCCTGGCACACGCCGGTCACGCGCTCCAGGCCCATGCCCGTGTCGATGGACGGGCGCGGCAGGGGCACGCGGTTGCCGGGCTCGATCTGGTCGTACTGCATGAAAACGAGGTTCCATATCTCCAGGAACCTGTCGCAGTCGCACTGGCCGATGCCGCAATTCGGGCCGCAGGACATGTGCTCGCCCTGGTCGATGAGGATCTCGGAGCAGGGGCCGCAGGGGCCTGTGTCGCCCATGGACCAGAAGTTGTCCTTCTCGCCCAGACGGAAGATGCGCTCGGCCGGAAGGCCCGCGACCTTCTTCCACAGCTCGATGGCCTCGTCGTCGTCGCGGAAGACAGTGGCGTAGAGCTTGTCCTTGGGGAGCTTCAGCTCCTCGGTGAGGAAGCCCCAGGCCAGGCGGATGGCCTCCTCCTTGAAGTAGTCGCCGAAGGAGAAGTTGCCGAGCATCTCGAAGAAGGTGTGGTGGCGCGCGGTGCGGCCCACGTTCTCGAGGTCGTTGTGCTTGCCGCCCACGCGCAGGCACTTCTGCGAGGTGGCCGCGCGGGAGTAGTCGCGCTTCTCCTGGCCCAGGAACACCTTCTTGAACTGCACCATGCCCGCGTTGGTGAAGAGGAGCGAGGGGTCCTCGCGGGGAACAAGGGATGAGCTCTTCACCTCGGCGTGGCCGTTGGCGACGAAGTAATCCAGGAATTTGCGACGGATTTCAGTGGCGGTTATCACGTATATCTCCTTGGGGAAGAGGAAGAATAGAGAGGAAACTTTTTGAATAAAGTTTCCTCTCAAACTCTCCTTCAAAAACTTTCAACAGCTTCGCGTCGTTTGGCGACGTTTTTGCAGGGTTAAACCTACAAAATATATAAAAATGCAACTGTCTTTCTTTGTCCGGGCAACCGAAACAGTTGCGCCCAAAAAAAGAAAAACGAAATGCCGGGCGCCTTTCCTCCACGCGACATATCCAGGCCGTTGCCTGTTGGTCGGGCCTGAGCGTCCGGGCGGCGAGGCGACGGATCGTCTTCAAACCGGTCCTAGCTTCGCCGCCCGGACGCTCAGGCCCGACCAGCAGGCAACGGCCCAAACACCGGCAGGACCGGAAAAAACGACCCTATTCAGCCCCGGCGGCGGGAGCTGGCTCCTTGAAGCCCAGGTGCTCGTGGATGCGGTCCTCGATCTGCTGGCGGATGTCCGGGTGCTCGCGCAGGAACTCCCGCACGTTCTCCTTGCCCTGGCCAAGGCGCTCGGAGCCGAAGGCGAACCACGCGCCGGACTTGTCCACGATGTTCATGTCCACGCCCATGTCGATCAGCTCGCCCTCGCGGGAGATGCCCGTTCCATACAATATGTCGAACTGAGCCTCGCGGAAGGGCGGGGCCACCTTGTTCTTCACCACCTTCACCCGGCAGCGCGAGCCGTAGACCTCTTCCTTGTCCTTGAGCGTCTGGATCTTGCGGATGTCCATGCGCACGGAGGCGTAGAACTTCAGCGCGTGGCCGCCGGTGGTGGTCTCGGGGTTGCCGTATCCGGTCTGGCCGATCTTCATGCGGATCTGGTTGATGAAGATGACCGACGTGTTGGACTTGTGGATGGTGCCGGTGAGCTTGCGCATGGCGTGGCTCATGAGCCGGGCCTGCCCGCCCACCTGGGTCTCGCCCATCTCGCCCTCCAGTTCGGCCTGGGGGATGAGCGCGGCCACGGAGTCCACCACCACCACGTCCACCGCGCCGGAGCGCACCAGCATGTCCGCGATGTCCAGGGCCTGCTCGCCGTAGTCGGGCTGGGAGATGAGCAGCTCGTCGGTCTTCACGCCCAGGCGCTTGGCGTAGTTGACGTCCAGCGCGTGCTCGGCGTCGATGAAGGCGGCGGTGCCCCCAGCCTTCTGGGCCTCGGCTATGATGTGCAGGGCCAGCGTGGTCTTGCCCGAGGACTCAGGGCCGAATATTTCGGTGACGCGGCCCTTGGGGATGCCCCCGATGCCGAGCGCCAGGTCCACGCCGATGGAGCCGGTGTGGATGGCGGGGATGGCCGCGTGGGAATCCTCGTCCAGGCGCATGACCGAGCCCTGCCCGTACTTGCGTTCGATGGTGGTCAGGGCGGTGGTGAGGGCTTCCAGGCGGGCGTCCTGGGGGGAAACGGCGGATTTCTTGGCCATGGTCGCGTCCTTTGTCAAATGTGGGAAATGCCCAAGGGCCATAGCAAATGCGTTCGCGCTGGGCAACGGCCATTTCCCGGCCCGCGGATATCGGATTTTCCGGCGCGAGCTTGTCATGGAGTCTGGACGGGGGTAGGCTCACGGGCAAAATCCTTTCCAGGAGGCCGTTATGAGCTTTCTCAAGGAATTCAAGGAATTCGCCATGCGCGGCAACGTGGTGGACCTCGCCGTGGGCATCATCATCGGAGCGGCGTTCGGGAAGATCGTCTCCTCCCTTGTGGCTGACGTGATCATGCCGCCCATCGGCATGCTCATCGGAGGGGTGGACTTCACAAGCCTCAAGCTCACGCTTTCTCCGCCCATGGAGGGCATGAAGGGCGCGACCCTCAACTACGGCAACTTCATCCAGACCCTGGTGGACTTCACCATCGTGGCCTTGGCCATCTTCCTGATGATCAAGGGCATCAATCTGCTCAAGCGCGGCGGGGAGAAGCCCGCCGAAGCGGAGGCCCCGCCGCCTCCCCCGCCGGAGGTGGCCCTCCTCGCCGAGATACGCGACATCCTGAAGGCCAGGGAAGGCTAGTCTCGCCTTTCGCGCCCTTCGTTGATAGAGACTGCCGGGCGGCCCGCGGGCCGCCCGATCAAGGAGCCATGAAACCCACATCATGAAGAAATACGACGCGCTCGCCATGTTCTCCGGCGGCCTGGACTCCATCCTGGCCGCCAAAACCGTCGCGGGGCAGGGGCTCTCCGTGCTCGGCCTGCATTTCGTCAGCCCCTTCTTCGGACACCCGGACAAGATTGCCGGTTGGTCCGGACTCTACGAACTGGACATCGAACCCGTGGACGTGGGGTCCGAGTACGTGTCCATGATGCTCGAAGGCCCCGCGCACGGAGTGGGCAAGGGCCTGAACCCCTGCATCGAGTGCAAGATACTGATGCTCAGGCGCTGCCGGGAACTTCTGGACGCGTACGGCGCGAAATTCATCGTGACCGGCGAGGTGAAGGGCCAGCGGCCCATGTCACAGCGCCGCGACGCCCTGGACGTGATCAGCCGCGACGCGGGCGTGCGCGAGGTGCTGCTGCGCCCGCTGTGCGCGAAGAACATGAAGCCCACCCCCATGGAGGAGTCGGGCCTCGTGGACCGCGAGAGGCTGCACAACTTCGGCGGGCGCACCCGCAAGCCGCAGATGGCCCTGGCCCGGAGCATGGGCCTTAAAAAGATTCCTCAGCCCGCCGGGGGCTGCAAGCTCACAGAGTACGAGTCAGCCAAGCGCTATGTCTCGATCTTCCAGCACGCCAGGCCGCCGCGCGCGGAGGACTTCCACCTGGCCAACGTGGGCCGCCAGTTCTGGGCCGGGCCGCGCTGGCTGGCCATGGGCAAGGACAAGGCCGGCAACGAGGCCATCGCCCGGCTGGCCGAATCTTCGGACTTCCTCATGGACGTGGCCGGGTTCCCCAGCCCGCTGGCGCTCGTCCGCCCCCTGCCCGGCGCGGACTGGAGCCGGGAGGCGCTTGAGGATGCGGCGGCGCTTCTGGCGTCATACTCCCCCAAGGCCGCGGCCTCGGGCGTGGAGGTGGGCGTGGAGGTGGGCGTGGAGGTGACGCGCGGCGGCGAGACTTTCACCCTGACCGTAACCCCGTGCCGCCTTTCCCGCATCGGGCTGGCCGAGCTGAACTGGGAGGAGCTGATCCCGGTGAAGAACGCCATGTTCAGGGAGAACGAGGAGGACGACGGATACTAGCCCCGCCTGGACGCGAGCCATATCCCCGCCCCCACGGCCAGGCAGCCCATGCCCTGGCCCATGGTGGGCGCATCGCCCAGCAGGAGCCAGCTGGAGGCGACGGCGCTTACCGGCAAGAGACCGGTAATCACAGCCGCCTGCCCGGCGCTCGCCCTGGACACGCCCCTGAACCAGAGTACGTAGCCGCCAGCCGTCACCAGCACTCCCAGCACCGCCACGGCTGCCCAGGACGCAAACCCCGCGCGCGTCCAGTCGAAGCCCGCTCCCTGCCAAACAGCCAGGGGCAAAACCATGGCCATGCCGAGCCAGGTGATGCGCCGCGCGGCATCCATGGGGGAAAGCCACCCCGGCAGCCACTTGAGCGCCAGCAGGAACACCGACTCGCCGAGCACCGCCGCAGTCAGAAGCAGATCGCCCCACCCCGGGTCCCAGCCTCCGGACCACGCCCCGCGCGCGGCCATGACCCCGGCCGTGGTCAGGCAGACGCCCCAGACCACCCCGCGCGACAGGCGCTCCCTGAAGGCGATCATGCCGATCACGGCCATCACCGCCGGGGTGGCGCTGGTGAATATCCCGGCCGCCGCCGCGCCTCCCTCGCGCATGCCGAGCCACATCCCCGCGTTGAACACCACCACGCCGCACAGCGCCTGGAGCGCCAGCACGGCCCAATGGCGGCGCGAGAGCCGCACGGGCCCGGCGGAGCGGGAGCGGACGAGGGTGAGCGCCGCGCCCGCCAGGGCCAGTCGCGCCGCTAGCGCAGGGAACAGGGGCATGCCGGAAAGAGCCAGCTCGCCCAGGGGCGCGGTCGCACCCACCAGGAGCATGGCCAGGGACATGTCGAGAAGAGGAGGAAAGGAGATTCTTGCCGCGCTCCGCCCGGACCCGGCAGGGCTCCGCCCTGCACCCGCCGGGGGGAGAGCCTCCCCCCGGACCCCGGCAATGGTGTCGTTCATGGAAATGGACCTCCGCGCGATGTGCGAGAAGGCCGGTTGTCACGGGAAGGGGTCAGGCGTCTTGGACGATCTTGCCGTATGCGGCGGGAGTGAACCCGGTGATGCGCTTGAAATGGCGGGTGAGGTGGCTCTGGTCGGAAAAGCCGGATTCGATGGCGGCCGCGGCCGGGGCGCTCCCGGCCGCCAGGAGCTCGCGGGCGCGCTCCACGCGCAGGCGGATCTGGTACGCATGCGGAGGCAGGCCGACGGCGCGGCTGAAGACCCGGTTGAGGCGGTATCCAGAAAGGCCGGAGGCCTCCGCTAGGTCGGAGAGGGGGACGGCGTGGACCGCGTTCTCGCGCAGGTATTCGCGCGCCCGGCGCACGGCGGCCGGCTCCGTCCCGGCAGCGGGGGCGGCGGGGCGGGTTTCGGAGTGCCTTGATATCCATGCAGCCAGGATGCCCGCCATGCGCCCCTGCCGTTCCAGGAGGGTGGTCCCCCCGGCGTCGAGAGCGCAGTGAAGGGACCGGATCGCCCGCGCCAGCCTGGGATCCTCGATGACGCCGCCCGGGAAGGCCGGGGGTCTTTCACCTGGGGCTCCCATGTCGCGGACGGTTCGCTCCACCACGTCCGCGTCCAGGTAGAACATGCGGTAGCGCCATCCGTCCGGCGAGGCGGCGTGGCCGTCGTGGACCTCGCCGGGGACGGCCATGTTGACGCAACCGGCCCAGGCGACCTCGTCGCGCCCCAGATACCTGAACCCCAGCGCGCCCGATTCGATCACACCGACCGCGTAGCCCTGGTGGAAATGCCGTTCGAAGCGCACGTCCCCCCAGGCGGCCCGCAGGCATTCGACGCCTTCAAGCCCCTCGGGCTTCCAAATCCTTACGTCTTTGGCCATCGACCGTACTCCCGATGAAACCCGCGAAGCCGCAAAGGGGCCAGGGAATGGAAATCCCTGGCGGGCGCGGGTCGGAACCCTGCCGGGTCCGGGCTGAGCCCGGCTCTTCTTTCTTCCCCTTCTCTACGCCCCCAGCGCCTTGATCCCCTGCCCCGGGCCGCCTTCGTTCTTGAGTTCATCAATGAGGCGGCTCAGGGCCTGGGCCTGACGGGCCAGGTCCGCGACCGCCCTGGAGGAGTGCTCCATGGCGGAGGAGGTGTCCTGCGAGATGCGGCTGATGTCCTCCACGGCGCGGTTGATCTCCTCGCTGGTGGCGGACTGCTCCTCGGAGGCCGTGGCGATGGAGCGGACCTGGTCGCTGGCTAGGTCCACCAGGCCCACGATGGCGGCCAGCGCCTCGCCGGACTTGCCGGCCAGGACGGTGGCCTCCTCGATGAGGCCGGCGGTGCGGTCCACGGCGGCCACGTTCCTGCGCGCGCCGTCCTGGATGCCGCGGATGGCGTCGCCCACCTCCTTGGTGGCGGTCATGGTCTTTTCGGCGAGCTTGCGCACCTCGTCGGCCACCACGGCGAAGCCGCGTCCGGCCTCTCCGGCGCGGGCTGCCTCGATGGCCGCGTTGAGGGCCAGGAGGTTGGTCTGGTCGGCGATGTCGGAGATGACGTTCAGGATGCGCCCGATGGATTCGGCCTGCGCGCCAAGGCTGTCCATGTCCGTCTTGAGTTCGACGGCCTGGCGCTCCACCTGGCCCATCCCCTGGACCACCCGGCTCACCACGTCCGCCCCTTCCTGGGCCTTGCCCCTGGCCTGGTCGGAGGTGGCGGCCGCCTCGGAGGCGCTGCGGGCCACTTCCAGCACCGTGGCGTTCATCTGCTCCATGGCGGTGGCCGTTTCGCCCACGCGCCCGGCCTGGAACTCGGCGCCCCGGCTGGACTGCTCCACCTGGGCGGCGAGCTCCTCGGATGCGGACGAGATGACGGCGGCCATTTCCTCAAGGCGGCCAGCCGCCTGGAGCATACCTTCAGCCTTGGCCTGCTCGGCCATGCGGCAGGCCTCCTCGGCCAGGCGTGTCTGCTCCTTTGCCTGCCCGGCCTGGGCTCCCGCCTCGCGGGTCTTCTCCTCGGCCAGGGCGATGGACTCCTTGAGGCGGCCCACCATGGTAACGAGCGAATCCTTGAGCGCGCCAAGTTCCGCCCTGAAGGAGACGGGCGGGACCACGGCGGAGAGGTCGCCCCCGGCCACCTGCCCGGAGTACGCGGCCAGGGCGTCCACCTGCCGCCCCACGAAGGCCCGCGTCAGCCAGACGGTCACGGCAAGACTCACCGCGAACACCGCTGCGAGCGCGGCAAGACTCCACAGGCGCAGGTCCGCGATCTTGGCGTCGATGCCGTCGATGTAGACGCCGCTGCCAATGACCCAGCCCCACGGGGCGAACACGATTCCATAGGACAGCTTGGGAAACAGCTCCTTGGTGACGCCCCCGCCCTCGACGGGCTTGGGCCACTGGTAGATGATGAAGCCCTCGCCGCTGCCCTGGCTGGCCTTGACCAGCTCGGCGAAGAGGTTGCCCTTGCCGCCGGGGATGGGCTCGAGCTCACCGGCCATGCCCTTCTGCGAGAAGGTGGCGCATGCGAACTTGGGGTCGTCCAGCACCTTGCCGTCCAGAGAGGGCACGGTGGGGTGCATGATCATTTTGGGATAGGGAAGGGAGAGGTCGTTGATCCAGAAATAGTCGCCCTTTCCGTAGCGGGCCTGCTTGATGCGGTGCAGGGCGCGCTTCTGGGCCTCTTGAAGCGTGAGGTCCCCCCTGCGCACCTGTGCGTCGTACTCCTTGAGCAGCGAGTTGATGGTTCCAACCACGGCGTTCAGGGAGTCCTTGTGAACCTGAAGCAGATCCCTTTCCATCTTCGGGAGCATGACTCCGAACAATGACGCCGCGAACATGCCGAGGCTGATGAGGGAGATGATGAGAAATTTGACGGTGAGACGCGTCTCTGCAACTTTCGCGAAAAGTCCGGATGCCATTTCTTTACCCTCGCTGACATAATCCCAAGGCTGTCCGCCGCATGTCGGGCGTCACATTCGGGAAGCGCCAAGGAAGGGCGTCTCCCCTCACGTCAAACCAACGCGCCGTCCCTCCCGGCAGCCGGCAACAAACGCGTTCGTCTTGTTGAAATTATGTATCCTTCGCATGACAAAGTAAAGAGCGGTCCCGTCATGCGGAACCGCTCTTCTGGATTTACATTGCCGTCACATTATCCGAACAGCTTCTCCTTGCCTTCGATAAGGTCCGTGACCACGCTCGGATCGGCCAGGGTGGAGGTGTCGCCGAGCGATCCGGTCTCGCCCTCGGCGATCTTGCGCAGGATGCGGCGCATGATCTTTCCGGAGCGGGTCTTGGGCAGCCCCTGGGCGAACTGGATGACCTCGGGGGTGGCGATGGGCCCGATCTCCGCGCGGACGTGCTTTTTCAGCGCCGCCAGCAGCTCGTCGGTGGCGTCCACTCCCTCCTTGACCGTGACGTAGGCGTAGATGGCCTGGCCCTTGATGTCGTGGGGCATGCCCACCACGGCGGCCTCGGCCACGTCCGGGTGCGCCACCAGGGCGGACTCGATCTCGGCCGTGCCCATGCGGTGGCCCGAGACGTTCACCACGTCGTCCACGCGGCCCATGATCCAGACGTAGCCGTCCTTGTCCATGCGCGCGCCGTCGCCGGTCTCGTAGGTTCCCGGGAAGGCGTCGAAGTACTGTTTCTTGTAGCGTTCCGGGTCGCCCCAGACGCCGCGCAGCATGCCGGGCCAGGCCTGGGTCTGCACCAGGAAGCCGCCCTCGCCCGCGCCCACCTCCTTGCCGTCCTTGTCCACCACCTTGGGCACGATGCCGGGCAGCGGGAAGGTGGCCGAGCCGGGCTTGAGGGGCGTGGCGTAGGGCAGGGGCGAGATCATGAGGCCGCCGGTCTCGGTCTGCCACCAGGTGTCCACGATGGGCAGTTTCCCCTTGCCGATGTTCTCATGATACCACATCCAGGCCTCGGGGTTGATCGGCTCGCCCACGCTGCCCAGGATGCGCAGGCTGGAGAGGTCGTGGTTCTGGGTCCACTTGACCCCCTCGCGCATCAGGGCGCGGATGGCCGTGGGCGCGGTGTAGAAGATGTTCACCTTGAACTTCTCCACCGTGGACCAGAAGCGGTCCGGGCCGGGCCAGGTGGGCACGCCCTCGAACATGACCGACGTGGCCCCGAGCGCCAGCGGGCCGTAGACGATGTAACTGTGGCCCGTGATCCAGCCGATGTCGGCCGTGCACCAGTGCACGTCCTCGTCGTGCAGGTCGAAAACCAGCTGGGTGGTGTGGGCGACGTAGGTCAGGTAGCCGCCGGTGGTGTGGTAGACGCCCTTGGGCTTGCCGGTGGAGCCGGAGGTGTAGAGGATGAAGAGCACGTCCTCGGAGTCCATGGGCTCCGGCGGGCAGGGGGCCTTCATCCCGGGCTTGGCCATCTCCTCGTGCCACCAGAGGTCGCGGCCCTCGACGAAGTTGACCTTGGTCCCGGCGGAGTCGTGCATGATGACCTTCTCCACCGTGGGGCATTCCTTGAGGGCCTCGTCCACGTTGTTCTTGAGCGCGATGGCCTTGCCCGCGCGGCGCACGGCGTCGCCGCAGATGACCACCTTCGCCTGGCAGTCGTTGATGCGGTCGCGAAGCGAGTGGGCCGAGAACCCGGCGAAGACCACCGAGTGGGGCGCGCCGATGCGGGCGCAGGCCAGAAGCGCCACGGCCAGTTCCGGCACCATGCCCAGGTAGATGGCAACGCGGTCGCCCTTCTTCACGCCCTGGGCCTTGAGGACGTTGGCGAACTTCACGACCTCGTCGTGCAGCATCTGGTAGGTGAGGACCTTGACGTCCTCCTCGCGGTCGCCCTGCCAGATGATGGCGGCCTTGTTGCGGCGGGGACCGTCGAGGTGGCGGTCCAGGCAGTTGTGGGACACGTTGAGAGTGCCGCCCTGGAACCACTTGAAGGAGGCCTTGCCGAAGTCGCAGTCCATCACCTTGCCGAAGGGGCTCATCCAGGTGAGCAGTTCGCGGGAGCGGTCGCCCCAGTAGCCCTCGGGGTCCTCCACGGAGCGTTTGTATACCGCGCGGTATTCTTCGAGGCTCTTGATATGGGCCCTGTCGCGGTGCGGGCCGGTGGGCGGCTCGAAGAGGCGGTCTTCGTGGAGCAGGGATTCGATGTTGTCGGTCATGAACGGCTCCTTGGAGAATAAATTGTATGTTGGTTGCGTAGCATACGCTGCGAAAAAGCCCACTTTTTTTTGGCAAGCGGCAGGGCGTGGCCGGTGAGCGGTCGTCAGAATGACTGCTGGGGGGCCGCCCGCGTGCGGCAGCCGGGATTGGCCAGCCTGAGCACCGTGTCCAGCGAGGGGTCCTCACCCTGCCGGGAGATGCGCAGGATGGAGAGGAAGCGCTGGAACACCTGGGCCGTGAGGAAGGCGTCCCCGACGGCGTCGTGCGCGCCCTTGGGGGAGACGCCGAGCGCCCGGGCCACGCTGTAGAGGGTGGCGTCCTTGAGGGGCAGCTCCTCGAGAAGCTGCGACCCGCGCCCCCCCCGGATGGACAGATACAGGCCCAGCACGTCCAGCGACCTGTTCTTGACCGGAGGGAACCCCAGGCGCTTGGCCCAGGTCCGCACGAAGGCCATGTCCAGCTCCACGTGCCAGCCCACCAGCACCGACTGCCCGATGTAGTCCAAAAACTCCTCCATGGCCTCCTCTATGGGCGGCTTGCCCTTGAGCTCGCCCGGAGTCAGCTGATGCACGCGCACGCTTTCCGCGGAGGGAATCCCGCCGTGGGGGCGCACCAGGGTCTCGTAGGCGCTGCCCAGGTCGATGCGGCCCCCGCGCATGCGCACGGCCCCGAAGGAGAGGATGTCGTGGCGCGAAGGATCGAGACCGCCCGTCTCCAGGTCGAACACCACGAAATCCGCCCTCCCGGCGGGCACGTCCGCGCCACGGTCAGGCCAAGGCCACCATTTCATCGCGAGCCCTCCCCGCCGCCTTGCGGCACATCCGTTCCAGCGCCCTGGCCAGCGGGCCGCGGCGAAGCTCCTCGCCCACCCACTGCCAGGCCGTGAGGTATTCGAGCGCGCAGGCCAGCTCCCGGCCCACGGGGCGCAGCTCGCACAACGCGCGCGCCCTCTCCACGCTCGATATCCTGGTGAGCCCCCGGCACAACGTCCAGGACCTGACGCTGTCCACCATGAACGAGCCCAGGTCCTGCCCTGGCTCCGGGTCCATCATGCACAGCCTGCTTACGGCCAGCCCGGCGAGGTGCGCCCGCAGGGCCTCCGCCAGCCAGAGCTGCCCATGCACCGGCCGGAAATCCAGCCAGCCCGGGTCGCCCGGCCCCTGCTCGACCCAGGAGCCTAGCCTGTCCCGCCACGCGGCGAGAGTGCCGCGCCACTCGCGGCTCTGCGACGACGGCGCGCCCGGAGCCCCGGCCAGGTGCATGATCTCAAGCGCCTCGGAGAGGAAGCTGCCCAGGCGGTCGAACCAGACGTCCGCCCCCGGCGCGTCCTCATGGACCACCGCGTTCCACATGGGGCAAAGCGCCGGGCCCTCCCGCCGGGCCGCCCGGCCGAGCAGCATGAGCGCGTACCCGGCCGGGGGCGGCCCCAGCACCTCTTCCGCGAGCTGGCAGGCCCGCGCGGCCAGGGCCTCGCGCAGGCCTCCCACTATCCGCCCAAGGCCGGAGGCTCGCGCACCCTCCCTCAGGAGCCCCAACGCGAGCTGGTCCAGCAGGGCGGCCACTTCGGCCAGATCCTCCACGGTCCTGGCCCCTGCCACGCGGGCCGCAAGGGCGGGAGGTGACCCGACCTGCCGCAGGAGAAGCTCCTGCGACGACAACACCCCGGCGCAGATGCGCCCCGCCATGACCACCACGTGCCGGATGTGGTGCCGGGTCATGGCCATGAGCGCATCGAAACAGGAGGCCGAGGCGTCCAGGGACACCACCGGCGATGTCATGATGGCCTCCACCGGCGTGTCCGGCGGAAGACCGGCGCCAACGGCCTTCACGCGAAAGTCCCGGTCCGTGACCACGCCAGCGGGACGCCCTCCCGGGCCGGCCACCACCGCCGCGTCCCTCCCGGTGGCGGTCATGATCTCCGCCGCCTGCCTGAGCGTGGTTCCGGCGGGCAGCGGTTCGCCAAGCCGCGCGGCCTCCCCGGCCGTGACCGTGGCCAGGGGGCGGCGGGCGAGCCAGGCCGGTATCTCGCGCACGATGCCCGCCAGTCCCAGCTCCAGCACGTCCGGGCTCAGCCGGTCCTCCAGGAAATCGAACAGCTCGGGCCGGTCCCGCAGGCACTCGGACACCGCGGCGGGGGGCAGGAGGTAGCAGACCGTGTCCTCCCCGGCGGAGGCCTCCGCGGGAGTCCATCCCAGCACCGAACCCTCGCCGTACAGCTCGTCCCCGGACCGGACGGCGCCCTTTTTAACCACGACCACGTTGCCCTCCGCTGCGCCGCCCGGCCCGAGAACGGGCGTGCCGAAGGGGAAGAAATCGAGCGCCGCGCGCCGCGCGAGCGACGAGAGCCTGGAGGGTTCCAGGAAGGACAGGGGCGGGGCCTCCCGGAAGAATTCGACCACGTCTTCTACGATCATGTGAGCAGGTGCAGTTGGTATTTGTTTGAAAGAATCGACTGGAACGCGGCCACCGCCTTGAAGCACTCTTTCAGGCGCGAGCGCTCCAGCCTGGAAATGCGCTCCGGGTAGACGTAGCTGTCCGGTTCGCGTCCAAGCGCCACGGCCTCGGCCTGGAAGCGCAGCCTCAGCTCCTGCATGAACTCCATCGCCTGGGTCAGGTCCCCGGCCGTATCGGCCGTAAGCACCCCCGCCCTCGCCGCGCCGTCAAGGCGCGAAGCGGTGTCCGTCCGGGGCACGCCGTACTGCAGGGCCAGCACCCTCGCCCCCTGGGTCAGGGGGAAGACGCCGCCGCGCTTGATGTCCAGCCCCCCCCGGCGCGGACCGGCCTTCTCGGTCACCAGCGCTCCGAACACGGAAACCGGCGGCTCGAAGCGCACGGCCTCGCGGGCCATGTAGCGCAGGGCCCTGGGATTCTCCCGGATTGCGTCCGCCAGCGCCCGTCCGAGCCCCTCCGAGAGCGCGGGGCTTCCCGAGACGTGGCGGGCGTCGGCCAAAAGCGACAGTGCGAGCACCGCGTCCGGTCCCAGGTCGCGGGCCAGTTCGGAGAGTCTCTCCCGCCAGGCGGGCAGGGTCATCCGCCAGGCCGGCCGGTCCGCCGTGACGCCGTGGGCGCATGGCGGCAGCCCCGCCTGCGACAGGACGGACATAAGACGCACCGCGAACGCCTCGGCCCTGACGGGGTCTGCGTCCTGGCCGAGCACCAGGGCGTTGTCCTGGTCCGTGGCCAGGAACTGCTCCCGGCGGCCCTCGCTTCCCAGGGCCACCAGCGCCACGGGGCCGGGGTCCGGCCCTTGCCCCAGGGCCAGTTCCGCCGCCCGGGCGAAGAGCTGGTCCCGCACCGCCGCGGCCAGGGCGCCGGCCTGGGAGACGTCCGCCCCCTGGTCCAGCCAGCGGGGCAGCACTTCGGCCAGCCCCGAATAGGCCCTGGCCAGCTCCTCGCCGTCAGCGGCGCGGGAGATGGCCGCCGCGATGGCCACCGGGCTCTCCAGGCGCGCGGCCATGAGGTCGCGCTCCTCCAGCATGGCCGTCACCCTGCCGTCGCCGTTCGTCACCGCGAGCCTTCGTATGTTGTGCCGGATCATGGCCAGGAAGGCTTCCGCCACCAGCTCGCCGCTGGAGACGCTGACCACCCCCGGGGTCATGATGGCGCTGATGGGGGCCTTCAGGTCCATGCCCTCGGCCACGGCCCGCACGATGTCCCGCTCGGTGACGATGCCGGCCGGGGCTTCGGGCGTCCCCGCCAGGCAGGCGGTGGCGCGGGCGGCGCGCATGGCGCGCGCCGCACCGGCCACTGAGGTTCCGGCATCCACGAACACGGGCTCCCTGAGGCTCAGGCTGCCGGCCGTGAGGCCCAGAAACCCTTCCTCGCCGATCATTCCACGCCCACGCCGAGGTAGTTGCGGATCTTCTGCTCCTCGTAGCGGGCCTGCGCCTCGGGGTCTGGCGCCAGGACCGAACCCAGCCATCCGGCCAGGAAGCTGGCGGGCATGGAGATGAGCGCGGGGTTCTTCCAGGGGAAGATGGCGGTCTTGAAGCCCAGCACGTCCACCCACACGGTGGGGGAGATGATGATGAGTCCCACGGCCAGCACGGAGCCGGTCGCGATGGCGGCGGTGGCCCCGGTGGTGGACATGCCCCGCCAAAGGATGGACATCAGAAGCGCCGGGAAGTTGCCGCTGGCGGCGATGGCGAAGGCCAGGCCCACCATGAAGGCCACGTTCTGGCCCTTGAAGGCGATGCCCAGGGCCACGGCAACCACGCCAAGGGCCAGGGTGGCCCGCTTGGCCATGCGCACTTCCTGCTCCTCGGTGGCTTTGCCGGACTTGAACACGTTCACGTAAAGGTCATGCGAGAAGGTGGCCGCTCCAGCCAGGGTCAGGCCCGCCACCACGGCCAGGATGGTGGCGAAGGCCACCGCCGCGATGAAGCCCAGGAAGGCGGTTCCGCCGGTCACTTCGGCCAGCAGCAGGGCGCTCATGTTGCCGCCCTTGTCGAACTTGGTGATGATGTCCTGCCCAACCAGCACCATGGCGCCGAAGCCGATGATGAAGGTGAGGATGTAGAAGTAGGAGATGAAGCCTGTGGCGTAGAACACGCTCTTGCGGGCCTGTTCGGCGTCGGGCACGGTGTAGAAGCGCATGAGGATGTGGGGCAGCCCGGCCGTGCCGAACATGAGCGCCATGCCAAGCGACAGCGCGTCCCAGGGATTGGACACCAGGCCGCCCGGCTCCAGCACCTTCTGGCCGTACTTGGTGGCCGCGGCCGAGAACAGCGCGGCGGGATCGAAGCCGAACTTAGCGAGAACCATGAACACCATGACCGTGGCTCCGCCGATGAGCAGCACCGCCTTGATGATCTGCACCCAGGTGGTGGCCAGCATGCCGCCGAAGAGCACGTAGGCGATCATCACCGCGCCCACGATGATCACGGCAAGCTCGTAGGGCATGCCGAACATCAGGTTCACCAGGGCTCCCGAGCCCACCATCTGGGCGATCAGGTAGAAGGCCACCGTCATGAGCGAGCCGCACGAGGCCGCGATGCGGATGGGCTTCTGGCGCAGCCGGTAGGCCACCACGTCCGCGAAGGTGTACTTGCCCAGGTTGCGCAGGGGCTCCGCGATCAGGAACATGATGATGGGCCAGCCCACCAGGAAGCCGATGGAGTAGATAAGGCCGTCATAGCCCTTGAGGGCCACCAGGCCCGCGATGCCCAGGAAGGACGCGGCGGACATGTAGTCGCCCGCCAGGGCCAGCCCGTTCTGGAAGCCCGTGACCGAGCGCCCGGCGGCGTAGAAGTCCGAGGCGGTCTTGGATTTCTTGGCCGCCCAGTAGGTGATGCCCAGGGTGGCGGCCACGAACAGGAAGAAAAGCCCGATGGAGATTGGGTCGGGCTGGCCGATCTTGGAGATGAACTCGTTCATGGCTTACCTCTTCATGTGTTCGAGGATGTCTTTCACGGTCTTGTCGTAGCTGGTGTTGGCCCAGCTCACGTACAGGCCGGTGAGGACGCAGGCCGAAAGGATCACGCCCAGGCCGATGGGGATGCCCATGGTCATGTGCTCGCCCACCTTCTGGGCCAGGATGGACTTGTTGAAGGCGAGAAGAAGAATGAAGCCGAAATAGATGACCAGCATGAGGGCGGTCAGCGACAGGGAGACGGACCATCTCTTGCGGACCAGCCCCTGGAACTCGTGCTCGTTGATGTTGTGGTGGCTCATCTTGGACCTCCTGTTTCACGTTTCGCGGCCGCTCCGGCGCGCTTTCCGGGCACCCGCGATCTCTACGTACAAGAGGCCGCAAGAAAAAAAAGGGGTGTTTCGGCGAGTGGTTGGAGAGTGGGCAATTACCGGTGAACGGTTAGGCGGGCGAACGGTGAGCGGAGGCGAGGTTCGCCGTTCACCGGCGCGAGAGGGCCGTTTATCGGCGGCGAACGGCGGTCGCCGGGTGACTCCGGCAGTCCGTCCCCTGTCTGGCCAATGATGCCCGCCACCGCCCTGACCTCTCGCCGGGCCTGAAGCCAGCCTTGCCACCGCCGCCCGGGCGGGTGTAACGCGGGGAAGGCGGCGCGGGGCCAACCCGCCGCACCCTGGACGCCATGACCTCCGCACGTAACATCCGGCAGTGGGCCGGGCTCATCCTCCTCTCCTGCGCCCTGGCCTGGGGTTTCGTGGCCACGGCTTTCCCGGCGGCCCTGCTGCTCGGGCCCATGGTGGCGGCCGTGTGCTTCGGCCTGGCCGGGGCCTCCATCCGCGCCCCCGGGTGGACCTTCTCCGCCGCCCAGGCCGTGATCGGCCTGCTGGTGGCCCGGGCCGTCACCCCGTCCATCCTATTGACCATAGCCAGGGACTGGCCCGTCATGGTCCTGGTGGTGTCGGCCACCATCGCGGCCGGAGCGGCCGTGGGCTACGTCCTGACGCGCCGGGGGAGCCTGCCCGGCAACACCGCCGCCTGGGGGTGCTCGCCGGGCGGGGCCGCCGCCATGACCGCCATGGCCGAGGAGTTCGGCGCGGACGTGCGGCTGGTGGCCTTCATGCAATACCTGCGTGTCTTCATCGTGGTGCTGACCGCCTCGGGAGTGTCGCGGTTCCTGCTGGGCGCGCAGGCGGCCCAGTCCCCCGCCGCCACCTTCGACCTGGGGCTTTCCGCGCCGCTGGTTCCCCTAGTCCAGACCCTCTCCATAGCCATGGCCGGGATGGTGATCGGCCGGGCGCTGCGCATTCCGGCCGGGGCCATGCTCCTGCCCCTGGTGGCCGGGGCCGCGCTCAACTCCACCGGGACCGTGGCCCTGACCCTGCCGCCGTGGCTCCTGGACGCTGCCTACGCCTTCCTGGGCTGGCACATCGGCCTTCGCTTCACCCCGGACGTGGTGCGCCACGCCTTCAGGGCCATCCCGCAGCTCGTTCTGGCCACGGGGCTGCTCATGGGGCTGTGCGCCCTGTCCGCCTGGATGCTTTCCGCCCTGCACGGCTCGGACGCGCTCACGGCCTACCTGGCCACCAGCCCCGGCGGGCTGGACTCCATCGCGGTCATCGCCGTGGGCGGCGGAGCGGACATCCCCTTCGTGCTGGCCCTGCAGACCTTCAGGCTCTTCGCCGTGGTCCTGACCGGGCCTTTCATCGCGAGGCTTCTCAGCCGCATGGCCTGACGCGTGCTCCCCGGCGCATTGCCTCCAGCCCCCGCCTCACCGGCGTGAGACACGCCAGCACGGGCCGATGCGCCCCCTGGCGGCGAAGAACGCCGCGCGTGTCCGGAGCGATCGTCACAAATACATGGAGGCCTTGTCTTTTCATTCTGTATCGATGTACGGTGTTACCCGTCTTCTCCTCTGAGACGGCCAGACAGCCGTTCTCAGAACGGCAACAATGTCAGACCGGAGCAGTATGAATAGCTGGCTGACAGTCGCGCTGGTCTCTGGCGCGGTCTGCTTCTCTATCATCGTGCTGACTTACGCCTTCCTGTACTCGAAATACAGGACGCGGTTTCTTTTGTTGTGGGCGGCCGCGTGGCTATGCCACGCGTCCCGCAACGTGGCCATCCTCGTCAACATCACGTACGGTCCCTTCCAGTGGCTGCTCCTGGTGGAGCAGCTTCTTGTCCTGGGCACGTCCTCCTTCCTTCTGTGGGGAAGCATGGAATACTCGGGCTGGACGGCCGGAAGGAAGTTCCTGGCCCCGTTGGGTCTGGCGGCGGCCTGGGTTCCGGCGGCGGTGTTCCTGGCCGTCCCCGCCCCGTGGTTCTACATCCCGACCTATTTCTACTTCGCCGCCTCCCAGATCGCCAACGGAACGGTCCTGCTGCGCAAATCCCCCAGGTCCGGCGCCGGCGGCCGCATGGCCGGATGGGCGCTGATCCTCTGGGGCCTGCACCACCTGGACTACCCCTTCCTGCGCCCGGTAGCCTGGTTCGCGCCGTGGGGCTTTCTCATCGGGGCGGCGCTCGGGCTTTTGTCGGCGCTCGGCATCATCCTGGTCTATTTCGAACGCGTCAGGGAGGAACTGGCCCAAAGCGAGAACCGCTTCCGCTCGCTGTTCCACTCCCACGACGCCCCCTTCATCCTCCTGGATCCGGACACGGGCCGCATCGAGGACGCCAACGAGGCCGCCGCGAACTTCTACGGCTACAGCCCCGGCGAGCTTCGCTCCATGGACATCTCCATGATCAACACCCTGCCTCCCCGGGAGACAGCCAGGCTCAGGCGCGACGCCTTCAAGCGGCGAAAGAGGCATTTCATCTTCACCCACCGCATCAAGAACGGCGAGGAGCGCACCGTGGAAGTCTATTCCTCGCCAGTCGCCCTGGGAAGACGCGAGCTTCTGTTCTCCATCATCCACGACATCACGGACAAGGTTCGAGCCCAGCGGGACATGGCCGCGTCGCTCGCCGAGAAGGAGATCCTGCTCAGGGAAATCCACCACCGGGTGAAGAACAACCTCCAGATCGTGTCCAGCCTTCTCCACCTCCAGGAGATTCGCGCCGGTGACGCAGCGTCAAGGGATTCCCTCGCCGAGAGCCGGGGCCGCATCGCCTCCATGGCCCTCATCCACGAGGAGCTCTACCGCTCCGGCAATTTCCGCGAGATAAACCTGCAACACTATCTGGGCACCATCCTGCCCCCCCTGGCGGAGGGCTGCCGCCACCGCTGCCGCGTGCACCTGACCATCGACGCCGCCGGGGCTTCCCTCGCGCTCGAGCAGGCCGTGCCCTTCGGGCTTTTGGTCAACGAGCTGGCCACGAACGCCGTCAAGCACGCCTTCGCCGGGCGGGACGCCGGCACGCTGGCGGTCACCGTGAGGCAGGCGGACGGCATGACCACGCTCACAGTGAGCGATGACGGCGTGGGCATGCCCGTGGACAGGGACCCCGGGAAGCCCCCCACCCTCGGCATGGAGCTCATCGAGGCCCTCTCCGGACAGCTCGGGGGGAGCATGGCCTACGGCACGGGCCCGGGAGGCACCTCGTTCACCCTGAGCTTCCCCTCGCCGGGACCGCGCGGAACGCCGGGAAAAGCCTGACGCGGCGGACATTTCCGCGCCGCCCTTGCCCCTGGGGCCTTTTCCCGCTATTCTGGGAGGAATACTGGAGCCTCAGCCCATGCCGCAGGTGAAAACACTCATCGTCCATGCCGACCCGGCCGTTCGGGCCGGGCTTCGCCAGCTGCTCTCCGCGGCGGAGGGCCTGCGCGTGCTGGGCGAGGCGGCCTCGGCCTTCGAGGCCCTGGAGATGCTCGAGGCCATCCCCTACGGCGTGTTCTTCGTAAGCCCCGACCTCCCCGGCCCCACCTCCGGAATCGAGTTGGCCCAGATGCTCGCGAGCCGCCGCGAACGCCCGGCCCTGGTCTTCGTGGCCCCGGACGAATCCCAGGCCTACAAGGCCTTCGAGCTGGGCGCGGCCGACTACCTCATCTGGCCCGTGGCCCCCGAACGCCTGGAGATGACCCTGGCCCGCCTCAAGGGCCTCTCGCCCGGCTTCAGGCAGGCCCAGCCCGCCGGGGCCTGGCCCGAGGAGCGCTCCGCCTCGGCACAGGAGGAGCAGCAGACCCTGTCGCTGCCCATCGAGGAGGAAGAGGAAGGCCAGTTCTTCTCCGCCCTCAAGCAGGCCTGGGACCTCACCCAGAAGAAGAAGCCCGTGGACATCGAGAAGCTGCCCATCACGCTCGACGGCCGCACGCTCCTGCTGCCCTATCCGCACATCCTCTTCGTGGAGGCCTACGAGGACTACTCCTTCGTGCACACCGCCCAGCAGAAGTACCTCACCTCCTACAGGCTCAAGAACCTGGAGGAGCGCCTGGGCCCGCACGGATTCTTCCGCGTGCACCGCAAGTTCCTGGTGAACCTGGAGGCCGTGACCGAGATCGCGAGCCTGCCCGGAGGCCAGTTCATGCTGCGCACCCAGGGCAAGACCCGCATCGAGCTGCCCATCAGCAGGAGGAGGATCGGAGAGCTCAAGCAGGTATTGGGATTATGATCTCAGGGGGCTTCGCCCCCCCGCCCCCACCAGGGCTCCGCCCTGGACCCGCCAGGGGAAATGATTTCCCCTGGACCCCTCGATAGGGGTTTTGTCGTGGGCCCTCGCGCCGGACGCGGCGTGATGGCAAGGAAATAATCGAGGAGTTATGCATGGAAACCGGTCTCGTCGATAGCTTGCTCAGGGAGGAGCGCGTTTTCCGCCCCCTGCCCCAGGTGGTGCGCGAGGCCAACATGGGCCAGGCCGAACTCAAGGCCGCCCAGAATCTCGCCGACGCCGACCACCGCCTCTTCTGGGAGGAACAGGCCTCCGACCTGGACTGGTTCGAGAAATGGAACCAGGTCCTGGACGACTCCAACCCACCCTTCTTCAAATGGTTCCAGGGCGGCAAGTGCAACCTCGTCCACAACGCCCTGGACCGGCACATCCTCACCGCCAACAAGAACAAGCTGGCCATCATCTGGGAAGGCGAGTCCGGCGAGTGCAGGAAGTACACCTATTACGAACTTTTTCGCGAAGTGTGCCGCTTCGCCAACGCCCTGCGCTCCCTGGGCGTGGGCAAGGGCGACCGGATACTGATCTATCTGCCCCCGCTGCCCGAGACGGTCATCACCATGCTGGCCGCCGCCAAGATCGGCGCGGTGCAGACCCTGGTCTTCGCGGGCTACTCCGCCCGCAGCCTTCGCGAGCGCATCGAGAGCTGCCAGCCCAAGATCATCGTCACCGCCGACGGCTTCTATCGCAACGGACGCGTCATCAACCTCAAGTCCGTGGCCGACGAGGCTCTCTTCGGCGAAGGATGCGACTGCGTGGAATCGGTCATTGTGGTCCACCGCGCGGGCGTCGAGCTGGACATGGTGGAGCCGCGCGACCTGCGCTACGAGGACCTGGTGCGCCAGGAGCACACCCAGGCCCCCACCGAGGTCATGGACGCCGAGGATCCGCTCTTTCTGCTCTACACCTCGGGGGCCACGGGCAAGCCCAAGGGCCTCTTGCACACCCACGGCGGCTACATGGTGGGGGTGCACTCCACGTACCGGTGGGTCATGGACGTGAAGCCCACCGACCTCTACCTCTGCACCGCCGACCCCGGCTGGATCACCGGCCACAGCTACGTGGTGTTCGGCCCGCTCATGGCGGGCACCACCGTGGTGCTCTACGAGGGCCACCCGCTCTATCCGCAGGCCGACCGCCTCTGGGCCATCGTTGCCCGCTACGGCGTGACCATCCTCTACACCACGCCCACGCTCATCCGCATGCTCATGCGCTACGGCGGCCAGTACCCCAAGAAGCACGACCTCTCCACGCTCAGGCTCCTGGGCAGCGTGGGCGAGCCCATCGGACCCGAACCGTGGGTGTGGTTCCACAAGTACATCGGCCGCAGCGAATGCCCGCTGCTGGACACCTGGTGGCAGACCGAGACCGGCATGTTCATGGTGTCGCCTCTGCCCATCTCGCTTTTGAAGCCCGGCTCGGCCGGACGCCCCCTGCCCGGCGTGGACGTGGACGTGGTGGACCGCCACGGCAACCCCGCCGGACCGGAGAAGGGCGGTTTCGTGGTGGTCCGCAAGCCCTGGCCCGCCATGGCCAGGACCCTCTGGAACGACGACGAGGGCTACAGCAAGGCCTACTGGGAGAAAATCCCCGGCCTGTACTTCGCGGGCGACGTGGCCCGCAAGGACGAGGACGGCTACTTCTGGTTCCAGGGCCGCGCGGACGACGTCTTGAACATCGGCGGACACCGCATCGGGCCGGCCGAGGTGGAGGCGGCGCTCACCGCGCACAAGTCCGTGGTGGAGGCGGCCGTGATCGGCGTGCCCGACCCCATCAAGGGCGAGTCGGCCAAGTGCTTCGTGGTGCGGGCCGAAGGCTGGGAGAAGGACTTCGACAGCGAGGACGCGCTGATAAAGGCCCTGACCACGCACGTGAAGCGCGAGCTGGGGCCGTTCGTGGCCATCAAGGCCGTGGCCTTCCGCGACCACCTGCCACACACCAAGAGCGGCAAGATACTGCGGCGGCTTTTGAAGGCCGAGGAGACCGGCGGCGCGCCCGGGGATTTGTCGACGCTGGAAGAGGAGTAGGGGACGGTCGCGCCCGAACGGCCGCGAGATCCCATCACCGCGCGGGAGTCCGGAGGGCGAAGCCCTATGGCCGCCGAAGGCCTTACCAACGCCCCTCTCTCCGGTAACCCACCCAATGCCCCTCCTACCCGACCTCCTCTCCAACTGGTCCGTCGCCTTCGCGCGCAAGCGCCCGGACCTCGCCGTCCCCGGCAGTCCGGAGCGGTGCCTGTTTCGCCACGTGGTCGAGGACGCATCCGGCGGGCTGTGGCTGCTCGAGCAGCTCGCGCCGGGGCAGGCGGCCCGGCGCGAAGCCATCGGACAGCTCCTGGACGGGCTGGCCTCTCGCGGCCTGCACGGCCTCGCGCCCTACCGGCGGACAGCCTCCGGCTCCTTCGTCTGCCGCGACTGGGGCCATTTCTGGCAGCTCTCCCATTTCATCCAGGGCGTGCCGCTCGTCCAGCCGGATTTTCTGGACTACGCGGCCAAGGGCGCGGCGCTCGGCGGATGGCTGGCCGCCCTGCGACGGACGTCCGCCGGTCTCCCTGTTCCGCCCGGCCTTTTCGCGCTGGACCTGCCCGCATACGCGGCCGGATTGGTGGAACGCATCGGATTGGCCGGAGAGTCCGGACCATCCGGGACCTCACGCGCTCCTGGCGCGCGGCCGGGTAAACCGGAGGACACGGGAAATGTCCGGCGCGATGGCACCGGCCTCCGCTGTGTCCACGCCCGCGCCTCGGCGCTTCTCCCGGCCCTTGCCCCCCTGTTCGAGGCCTGGCCGCATCTCCCCCGCGCCCTGTGCCACGGCGACGTGCACCCGATGAACGTCATCTGGGGCGGTGATTCCGAGCCCGCCCTCCTGGCCGTCATCGACTGGGAGTTCGCGGGCGTCCGCCCCGCCCTCTACGACATGGCCAACTGCCTGGGTTGCCTGCTCATCGAGGGCGGCTCTCCGGACACTCCTTTCGCCCGGTCCTTCCTTTCCACCATCCGCGCCGCAGGGCTTTTGCCCGGCGATCAGGAGTCACTCCTGCCCTCCATGATCCTGGCCACTCGCTTCGGCTGGCTCTCCGAGTGGCTGCGCCGCCGCGACGACGAGATGATCGACCTGGAACTCGACTTCATGGAGCGCCTGGCGGCCCGGGGTTTCTGACGCCACGGCATCGCGTTGTTTCCAAACCCCTCGACGGGATTCCAAAGGGACTTGTCCCTTTGGCCGCCGGAGGCTTCTCCCTAGCCCACGCCGCGCCATCATCAGCAAGCATCCGGATTCCGGCCACTTGCCCCGGAGGCATCCCCCCTTCACGCCCTTATCCCTCGCCGATTTTTTCCTTACCCGGCCACATTTTTCCCGTTCTATCGCCCGCGCGATAGTCCGCTTTTCATCTCCGGGATAGACCGCCATCATCATTTCCCGCCGCGAGGCGGACATCGAAGGAGGTGGCGCATGGCCAACGGCACGGCGCAAGCCGTCAACTCATGCAAAGGGGGCTTCGGGACCTACGTCTCCGAGAACCTCACCCTGTGCGGCAAGAGCCCGGCCGCGACCTGGGCCGGGTACGTGGCCGCCTGGGGTCTTTTCTTCCTCATCTACAAGGTTCTGCCCCTGCCGGAGGGCCTCAAGCCCGAAGGCATGGCCGTGCTGGCCATTCTCGTCTGGGCCTCGGTGATGTGGGTTTCCGAGGCCATGCCCGTGGGCATCACGGGCATCTCGGTCCCGACTCTTCTCATCCTCACCAAGGCCATCCCCTGGACCAATGGCCGTCCGCCGCTGGGCCAGGTGTTCTCGGGCTTCACCACCCACGAGGTGTGGCTGTGCCTTTTCGCCTTCTTCGCGGGGGCCATCATCCAGCTTTTGAACATGGACAAGCGCATCGCCCTGGCCATCCTGGACAGGATAAAGGCCAACGACGTGGGCCGCATCATCTGGGGCATGTTCGGCGTGAACATCGTGCTGGCCTTCCTGATCCCGGCGGCCAACGCCCGCGCGGCCACGCTCATGCCCGTCATCCAGGGCATCACCAACCTGCTGGGCGACACCCCCGAGGAGCGCGAGGCCAAGAAGGCCATCGTCATCCAGTCCATGGTCTACGGCTGCATGATCTGCGGCGTGTTCATCCTCACGGCCCACATGCCCAACCTCATCATGACCGGGCTCTTCGAGAAGAACGGCTTCCGCAACCTGGGCTACTTCCAATGGATGGTGCTGCAGTTCCCCTATCTGGGCATGTTCGCCCTCACCCAGTGGTGGGTGCGCCTGCACTTCAAGACCGCCAAGGTGACCATCTCCGGCGGCCACGAGCAGATCCGCCGCCAGCACAAGGAACTCGGACCCATGAGCCGCTCCGAGTGGACCATGCTGACCGTGTTCGGCCTGGTGGCCTTCCTGTTCATGACGGGCAAGGGCAGCTTCCTTGTGCTGCACCAGTACCAGCTTGGCATCATCGGGCTGGTGGGCATCATGATCCTGTTCATCCCCGGTCTCTTCCCCTTCAAGTGGAAGGCCGTGCAGGACCGCACCATCTGGGGCACCTTCCTGCTCCTGGGCGGCGCCATCACCATGACCAGCGCCATGACCTCGTCGGGCCTTGCCAACTGGCTCGCCGAGCACATCCACCACATGGTTGTGGGCATGAACTGGTGGCAGACGCTCCTTGTGCTGATGTTCGGCACGCACGTCATGCGCATCGGCATGCTCTCCAACGTGGCGGCCGTGGCCATGTTCGCGCCCATCGTGTTCGCCATGGCCCCCAAGGTGGGTCTGCACCCGGTGGCCTTCACCCTGCTGGTCTGCGACACGGACACTTACGCCTACATCCTGCCCACGCAGATCACCGCCGCCGTCATCGCCTACGGCACCGGAACCTTCTCAACCGCCGACTACGCCAAGGCCGGGTGGGTGTGCATCCTCATCGCCGTGGCCTACGCCGTGTGCGTCATGGCCCCGTGGTACGCCTTCCTGGGCCTTCCCGTCTGGAACCCCAACGCCCCCTGGCCCTACTAGGAGGAACCTGACATGCCCCGCATGGCCAAGAATCCCGTATCCCTGGACGCAGTCGAGACCGTACGGGTGGACTGCGACATCCTCATCATCGGCGGCGGAAACGCCGGATGCTTCTCGGCGGTCGAGGCCGCCAAGATCGACCCCTCGCTCAAGGTGGTCATCATGGA
>JBMORI010000072.1:0-11556 GCA_049322415.1 Thermodesulfobacteriota bacterium
CTGCGTTGACGCAGGCTTTCGGATTGCGTTCGCAGAAATCCGGTTCGCTATCCAGCACCCTGTCCAGGATCCTCGCCGCGTCCCCGGGTTTGCCGCCCTCGGAATAGGCCATGGCGATATTGAAGAGCAAAGTGGCGTTGTCCGGCGCCATCTTCAAGGCCTTTGAATACTCGGTGACCGCCTCCTCCCACTTGCCCTGGCGTCTGAGCGCCAGGCCCAGCCTGTTCATGATGTCCACTCCGGCCTTGGCCGGGCGGCCCGCCTGCTCGCCGAGCGCCCGGCGGAAATACCGCTCGGAATAGTCGGGCGCGAATTCGAGGCACTGCTCGGCGATGGCCCTGCTAACCATGGACGGGGTGTTCAGTTCCCTCCCCGAGGCGGTCCGGTATGCCTCCTCGAATGCCTTGTGGGCGTTTTCGCGGTCGCCCAGGCGAAGATGGTTCGCCCCGATGGCCACCTTGTGCCCGGCGTTAAGCGGCGAAAGCTCCGAAAGCTTCTCCAGGAACTCTATCTCCCGGCCCAGGTGGCCCTCCTCGTGGTGCACCTGCGCCATTCTGGCCAGAGGGGCCAGGAAGAGGGTCTCGCCGCGCGCGGCCTTCCCGTAAGCCTCCAGCGCCTCCTGCGAATGCCCCATTCCCCTGAGCGCGTCGCCGAGCAGGATGAGTCCCCCCGGACTGCCGGGCTTGGCGGCCAGGATGCGGCTGGCGATGGCCGCGGCCTCGGAGTAGGCCTTGTTCCTGACGGCCTCGTGGCCGGACTGGAAGAGGTCCGCCTCGGGGCCCGGAGGGTGTATGGTGAAGGCCACCCGCTCGATGAGCGCGTCCGCGGAGGCGGGCAGGACGAGCACGTTGTCCGCGCCTTCCTCGTGCAGGTATACGAGGCGGTCGCGGGTCATCTCGAACGCAAGGATGATGATGCGGGCTTCCGGGTGCTCCTTGCGAATGGCTGCGAGAAGCTCCGCGCAAAGGCCTTCGGTCGCATCGCAATCAATGAAGCAGACCGATGGGATGCCCGCCTGCTTGAAAGCGGCAAGTTCCTGATGGATCGTTTCGGGCGGCCAGACCGGACGCACGCAGGCTTCCGGCAGCGAGAGGAAGCGCACGGCCGCGTTGCGCAGGTTCAGGTAAAAGTGCTGGCTGCGTGAGACGACCAGGAAATGGCCTCCGCGCCGCGTGGCGAAGTCGCGCACCACGGCGTCGTGGGCGTGGCGGCGCGCCGTGACCGCATTGGCGGGGTCTGCGTGGAGCAGAGCGGTGGCGCCGGAATCAAGTGGCATGAAATCCCCCTGAAGGACGCGTGCATGCCAGGCGTCGAAAGGCCTGCCTTCCCGGCTGGTAGCATCTTCGCGGGGGCAGGCCAAGCGCCGGGGAGGTTACGCCGCGTTGCCTGCCGCGGAAGGGGCGCGGGGCCTTCCCTGGGAATGAAAAAGGGGCCGTGCCCGGGCCTTCAAAATCACCATGCTCCCGCCAGGGACTTACCAGGCCACGGCGATGAACAGGCCCAGCGCGATGGCCGAATAGGCTCCGGCCAGGGCGTCGTCCAGCATCACGCCGAAGCCGCCGGGCATCCAGCACTCCGAGGCGCGCACCGGCGGGGGCTTAAGGATGTCGAACACCCGGAAGAGAACGAATCCCCAGAACAGTTGCCAGGGAGTGAGCGCGGCGAAGGGCAGGTAGGTGATCCACTGGCCGAGCACCTCGTCGATGACGCACAGGCCGGGGTCCTTGCGGGCGAGGTTGCGCTCCACGATGTCGCAGGCCAGGCCGCCCCCGATGAAGACCAGGGCCAGGATCAAGAGGCGCGCCGTGAAGGGCGCGGGCATGAAGACGAAGGGCGCGGCCACGGCGGCCGCGGCCGATCCCCACGTCCCGGAGACCGGGAGCTTGCCGAAGGGGCCGACGGAGGCGAAACTGGTTGCGATGCGGTCGATGAGATTCATGGAACTGCCGTTATGATGTTGGAGTTGCCGGGCTCGGGCGCGTCCGTGCCGCGACGTTGCACGGAACGCGCCCGCCTGAAGGTGAATAACTGTTTCAGTTGAGTGCTCTGGAGCTCGGATGCTCGTCTTTCGTGGACGCAACACTAGACGTTGCGGGCGCTTCAGGTCAACGATGCCCACGGGAGGCCGCCAGCCTCCTCAAGGATGGCCGAATTCCTTTCGCAGCCGCTCAAGCGCCTCGACCTCACGCTGATGGTAGCGCTCCTTGTCCAGCAGGGTGGGCTGGCCGGTGGGGGGGACGTCGTGGTGCATGTATTTGTAGATGTCGAAGTTGCCGCAGGTGAAGCCCCGGGCGTGCACGTCCCGGAACCACTGGCAGCCCACGTCCAGTATCTGCTTGCCCACGGAGAGGATGGCCCCGAAGGGCGTGACCCGCCCGTTGGGCACGGTGATGGGCCGGGCCTTTTTCATGTCGATCATGGCGCACCACTCGTTCACGCGGCACTCCGGCAGCGGCCAGGGCTGCTTCTCGAACATGGGGTGCATGCGCGGCAGATGATAGGCGCGCATGAGCGAACCCTCCGGCGCGCGGGTCTTGGTGTAGAGGTCGCGCAACTCGCGGAAGGACGGGCGGTACTCCATGTAGCGGTCCGGGCCGCACTTCCCGGTGAAGGACGCCGGACAGTACCAGCACTGGCCGACATGCCCGATGGCTATGTGGTCGCCCATGCCCTCCAGCATGGCCCCCACCACGTCGCCGTGGAAGGTGGCGTCGTTGTGGATGACGAGGACATGGTCCTTGTCCGTCATCTCCCAGCCGTACTGGTAGCGGACGGAGTGGCGGTATTCCCGGTCGCCCATCCTCTCCATGTCGATGGAGAAGCAATAGTTCCAGATGCCCGGGCGCAGATAGACGATCTTGTCCTTGAGCCTCTCCAGCACGAAACCGTGGAGCCCGGTATGGATGTCCACGTTGTGATGCTGGGTGTTTTCCTCGACGAAATAGATCTTGCCGATGCGGTGTCCGCTCTGGCGCTCGAGCGTCAAGAGGGCCAGAGCGGTCTGGTAGGGCTTGCCGCAAACGTTGATCAAGACGTCTGTCTGTTTGTCCATGTATCCATCTTCCGTGTTCCGGCCGCCGCGCCGGGGGTTGTTTCCCATCCCGTGATGATGATAGCCCTGACGCGTCAGGAGCATCAATCACATGACAGGCGTAGTCAAGGGCTTCGCGCCCCGGCGCGCGGCGAGGAGAAACACGATGGCTTCCCCGGAGGACGAGAAAAGCGCGGAGGTGATCAGGCGGTATCTCGCTCCGGCCATGGACAGCACGGGCCTGGACCCGGGACTGAAGGAGTGGGTCTCCTCGCTGGCCATGGCCTCCCTCAAGGAGCTGGTGGAGAGATATTCAGGCCGGGACATCGGCGCGGCGGACATGGTGGCCATGGCCGCCGCCTCGCTTGAGCGCAACCAGCAGGTGGTCCACGAGCGCATCAAGTCCCTGGACTCCGGCTTCTCCTACGCGTGCGCGGAAGGGTGCTCCTGGTGCTGCCACTCGCACCTGGTGGCCATGCCGCACGAGGCGGTGAACATCTTCCAGAACCTGCCGGGGACCCTGGACGCGGCTGCCGCCGCCAGGGTGCGCGAGCATTGCGCGCGGGTGGCGTCCGCCTGGAACGCGGGCAAGGCCCGGGAGGTGATAGGGTCGTATTTCGCGCCGTGCCCGTTCCTGAAAAACGGCAGGTGCTCCATCTACGCGTTCAGGCCCATCGCCTGCCGCAACTGGTTCTCGCGGTCGGTGGAGGCCTGCAGGCGCAGCTACGATTCGAAGAACACCATCACCGTGCCCCAGACCGCTATCGTCATGCACCTGAAGGACGTGGTCTACGCCTCGCATGCCGCCTTGTGCGGACTGGCCGGCGTGGACGGCGGGCTCGTGTCTCTGTTCACGGCCCTGGACGCCCTCTTCCAGGACGCCGAGGGCACGCTCTCCCGCTGGACCGGCGGCAAGCCCTTCCCCGGAAGCATCGGCCAGCCGGGGTGACGTCTTGCGCGGGTGATTCAGTCCGCTTCGCGCGGGGCGAGCGCCCCGAGGGACGACAGGGTTTGCAGCAGGTGGGAGAGCGGCAGTCCGACCACGTTGGTGTAGGACCCCTCCACCTTCTCGATCATGAACGCGCCCAGGCCCTGGATGGCGTAGCCTCCGGCCTTGTCCATGGGTTCGCCCGTGGCCACGTAGGCCGCGATGGCTTCCTCGGACACGTCCGCGAAGGTGACCTTCGATACGGGCGCATCCTCCCAGACGACTTCCCCGGACGGTCCCACCAGGCAGCAGCCCGTGACCACGGAGTGCTCGCGACCCGAGAGCATGGCGAGCATCCTCCTGGCGTCCGCCGCGTCAACGGGCTTGCCCAGGATGTGCCCGCCCACGGCCACCACGGTGTCCGCGCCCAGCACGTAGGAGCCGGGGTGCCCCCAGGCCACGTCGCGCGCCTTGAGGCGGGCCATGCGCATGGCGTAGCCGCCGGGCGTCTCGCCGGGGTCCGCCGGGGGCTCATCCACGATGGAGGGTATGACCCTGAATTCCACGCCCGTGGAGCCCAAAAGCTCCTTTCTCCTGGGCGATCCCGACGCCAGGACGATGTCGGCCTTTTCCCTGAAAGCCCCTTTTTCCACTGAAACACCTCTGCACTGCATGGTTGCTGTTCAACCCGCGAAGCAATTGCGGGTCCAGGGGGATCATCCCACTGGCGGGTGCAGGGCAGCGCCCTGCCGGGTACGGGCGGAGCCCGGCTCTTACTGTCTTTTGGTGCCTTGCCGTCTCATCAGCGCGGCATCCTGTCTTTTCTTATCCCTGCGGTCAATCGCGCTTCCCCTTGACGCCAGGTTCCCGGGCAAACTAGTGAACCCGCCGTGTTTATCGAGGAAGAAATCCGCCATGGAAATCAGGGAGCAGACATGATTCGCGTGAAGGCCGCTGCAAGGGAAAACTACCAGGGCTTCCTTGAACTGGCGCGCGAGGTGGAGCCGCTGTTCGGCCCCATGGCCGATGAATCCGGTTTCCAGGAGGCTCTCAAAGAGGCCCTGGCTGGCGGCGCGGTATTCGTGGCCGCTGGCGGGGACGCCTCTGCCCCTCTCCGGGGCGCGGTGGTCATCGACCGTTGCGCGAACTGCATCGCCTGGCTTGCCGTATCCAGAAAGCATCGGGGGAAGGGGCTGGGCGCCATGCTGCTCAGGCATGCGATCCGGAGCCTCGATCCGGAGCGCGCCATCCGCGTGACGACATTCGCCGGCAGGACCGGGGAGGCTGCGCCTGCCAGGAATCTTTACGAGAGCAACGGATTTGTCGAGACGGAGCCTGGGGGGCTCAACCCCGCCGGGATTGACACCGTGGTCATGGAGTACAAGGCCGGGCAGAGATTCTGATGGTCCTCTCCAGGGGGCATCGGCCTTGGCGAAGGTGAAGCCCTCGGGAGGCGCCGGGGCGGATTGCGTGAAGGGACCTCTCCCTTGACGCCGCCGCTCCTTTGGGCATACACAGCGGTCGCCTTCAACATCCGTTTCGCGTGACTGGCGAGAAGTGGGCAACCACGAGGGAGCGCGAAACCTGTCCGAGCCGCTCGCCTGGGCCGCGCCGTCACCGGCGCCAACCTTCCTTCCAAGGAGGAGCCCATGCGCGCCCCGCGAGACCTTCTCTCAGTCAACGATCCCGAAGTCTTCGAGACTCTGTCCGGCGAGGAAACCCGCCAGCGCCTCGGCGTGGAGCTGATCCCGTCCGAGAACTACGCGTATCCCGAAGTGCTGGCCGTGCTGGGCAGCGTGTTCACCAACAAGTATTCCGAGGGCTACCCGGGAAGACGCTACTACGGCGGCCAGGAGTTCACGGACAGGGTGGAGAACATGGCCCGCGAGAGGGCCTGCCGGGTGTTCCGCTGCGAGCACGCCAACGTGCAGCCGCTCTCGGGCTCGCCCATGAACCAGGCCGTCTACCTGGGGCTGCTGGAACCGGACGACACGATCCTGGCAATGGACCTCTCCCACGGCGGCCACCTGACCCACGGCGCGCCCGTGTCGCACATGGGCAGGCTCTTCAACTTCGTTCGCTACAAGACTGACCCGGCCGACGGCGCAATCGACTTCGACGCCGTGCGCGCCCTGGCCCGCGAGCACAAGCCGAGGCTTGTGCTGTGCGGCTACACCTCCTACCCGCGCGATCTGGATTACGCGGCCTTCAAGGCCGTGGCGGACGAGGCGGGCGCGCTGACCATGTGCGACGCTTCGCACTATGCGGGGCTGGTGGCGGGCGGCGTGATGCGGAATCCCTTCGACTTCGGCTTCGACGTGGTGACCACCACCTCGCACAAGTCGCTTCGCGGCCCGCGCGGGGGCATGATCCTGTGCCGCAAGGAGCTTGCCGCGAAGATCGACAAGTCGGTGTTTCCGGGCTTGCAGGGCGGGCCGCACATGAACGTGATCGCGGGCATCGCCATAACCATGGGCAAGGCGCTGAAGCCCGCGTTCCGGGAATACGCGCTGCAGGTGCTGACCAACGCGAAGGCGTTCGCGGCCGCGCTCATGGAGCGGGGTGGCAGGCTGGTGACGGGCGGCACGGACAACCACATGCTGGTTATGAACACCCAGGAGAGCTACGGGCTGGACGGCAAGGCGGCGGAGGAGCTGCTGGACGAGGTGGGCATCACCACCAACAAGCAGATCGTGCCGGACGACCCCAACCCGCCGCTTAAGCCAAGCGGCATCCGCATCGGGACCCCGGCGGCCACCACGCGCGGCATGAAGGAGCCGGAGATGGTGCGGCTGGCCGGGTGGATCGCGGAGGTGCTGCGCAAGCCGGACGACCAGGCGTTGCGCAAGGCCGTGCGCGAGAAGGTGGCGGCCATGTGCGTGCGGTTCCCCGTGCCGGGGCTGGAGTAGAGACGATCAGACGGCGGGCGGGGCGGCAAGCCTCGCCCGCTCCTCGTAATAGGCGATCTGCCCGCCCAGGTCGGCCTCGCGGGGGCGGATGAGGCGGTTGACGCAGCCGCCGCGCGAAAGCCAGTCGCCGCGCGGGTAGAGCACGGCCTCCGGGTGCAGGCCGGTCAGGACGCCCACGCGCACCTCCATGGAGCCGAGCGCCGTCTCCAGGCGGGCCGGGAGGAAGCATCCGGGTTCGGGAGAATCCGGGCCGGAGAGGGCGGCTGCGTCCGCGCCGGGCGAGGCGGCGAGCAGTTCAGCCAGCGCCGCGCTCTCCGGAGAAAGGTACACGCGCGGCGGGGAAAGCTGCTCCTCCTCGGGGATCTGCGAGAGCAGGTGATCCCGGCGCACGGGGCTCAAAAGGCGTAGAGGGTGGGCGGCGTCCGGCTCCGCCTCGGAAGCGAGCCCCTCAGGCAGGCGGTAGAGCCCGTCCGGGTGGGCGAACACGCCGTCCGCCCAGGGCGTGGCGGGCACGGCAAGCTCAAGAAATCCTTCGCGCCGCAATTGTTCAAGCGACGCACTCAGTTTGCCCTCGCGCAACGCCCTGTCCATGACCGCCTCCGGCGAGGGGTAGGCCACGGGCGGGGAGAGCATCGCTCCCAGCCGGGCGGCGATCTCGAAGTTGGGCAGGGCCGTCCCGCGCGGCTCCATCGCCTTGGCCGAGTGGTTCACGCACTGGTGGGCGTCGTTTCTGACCATGTCCTCGCACTCGAACATGAGCGCCGGAGGCAGGATGACCGTGGCGCACCTGGCGGTGTCGGTCATGAAGGGCTCCACCGCGACGGTGAAGCGGCTTTCGAGCATGCGGGCGATGCCCTCGCTGTCCGGGCATTGCGTGACGAGGTTCATGCCCTCCACCCAGACGAACTCCACGGGCGGGTCCGCCGCCTCGACCGACGCGGCGATGTCCGCGATGGGGAAGGAGCGCGAGCAGCCGGGCCTGGCGGCGGCCCAGTTCCAGGCGGCTTGGCCCTGGTCCGGGCGGCAGAAGTACACGCCGCCGCCATCGCGTCCCACGTTGCCGGAGAGCATGGCCAGGGCGTCGATGTAGCGTACGTTTTCGCCCCCGGACGCGTAGCGTTGCAGGCCGCGCCCGATGAGGGTGGCCGCGGGTCCGGCTCCTCCGTAATGGCCCTCCAGCAGCCGGACCTGGCCCATGTCCGCGCCGCAGGCCGCGAGCAGGGCGTCCATGGGCAGCCCGTCCAGGAACTCCAGGAACATCTCTGCGTCCTTGCAGCGCGCCAGGGCCTCCATGGAGGCGTGCCCGCGCCGGACGAGCAGCTTGAGCGCGGCGGCGGCCAGGAAGCGGTCCGTGCCGGGGCGGATGACGATGGTCTCGTCCGAGAGGCCGCCGTAGCCGGGGTCGCCGGGGTGGATGGAGAGGACGCGCGCGCCTTTCTTCCGGGCCTTCGCGATGATGGCGGAAAGATGCACGGACTGCGCCCCGGCATTGCGGCCCCAGTTCACGATGCGCCGGGCGCTCTCCACCTGGGCCAGCGGCCCCTGGCGCATCTGGCCGAAATCCTTGATCTGGGCGGCGATGCCCGCCGAGAGGCAGGGCGACCCCTTGAAGCCGGACGCGCCGAGCGAGCCGAACAGGAGCCTGCTCGCCTGGTGCAGCAGGCCGAAGGAGGCGTAGTAGAATATGTGGAGCATGCGCTCCGGAGTGGGGCGCAGGCGTGAAATCTCGGCGGCGATCAGGCCCAGGGCCTCGTCCCAGGAGGCCTCGCTAAAGCCGCCGCCCTGCCGGATGAGCGGCGTGACGATGCGGCGGGGGCTGTCCAGACGCTCGCCGAAGCGGGCTGTCTTGGCGCAGAGGAAGCCCTTGGTGAACGGATGGTCCGGATTGCCTCGCACGGACAGGGAGCCGTCCGGGCGGCGTTGGACGAGAAGCGAACACCCGTCCCCGCAGTGGCGGGTGCAGGCGGTGAGGACGGGGGCGCTCAAGCGTGGCTCCGGGCGGAGGGACTACCTGGCCGGGGCGATCAACGCCGCCCTGAACGCCTCGTCCAGGGTTGGGTGGGGGAAGATGAGCTCCCCGCACTGCTTTCTGGTCCAGCCCTGGCCCACCATCACCGTGGCGAGCGTCGCCAGGGAGGCAACGCCGTGGCCCACCGCGGTGACGCCAGCGAGCCTGCCCTCGCTCCACACGCACTTGACCAGCCCGCCCGTGGCCCCGTGGGCCTGGGCGATGGGGTTGGCCACCAGCTGGGCGCGGCTCACGGTCACGTCCATGCCCTTGGCTCGCGCCTCGGCCTCCATGACGCCCACGCGCATGGTCTCCGGAGCGCCGTACATGCAGCCCGGGATGGGGCCGGGGTCGTAGGCGGATTTCACCTCGCCCGCGAAGTGGCGCACGGCCCACTCGCCCTGGTGGGCGGCGGCGTGGGCCAGCAGGGTGCGGCCGTTCACGTCTCCCACGGCGTAGATGGTGGGCGTGGCCATGAGATTCTCGCCAGTGTGTATCCAGCCCGCGCCCTTCACCTCCGCGCCGAGGATTTCCAGCATGAGGTTTCGCGAGTTGGGCAGGCGACCCACGGCCAGCAGGCACTTGTCCGCGCCGAACTCGCGGCCGTCCTCCAGGACCAGCCTGGCCGCGCCGTTCACGGTTTCGAGCCCGGCGATCTTCACACCCACGTGGATGTCCCAGCCCATGCGCTTGAAGGTCTGGTGCAGGGCCTTGCTGATCTCCTCGTCCTCGGAGGGGGCGATGCGCGGGGCGACTTCCACCAGGGTGATTTTCGATCCGGCCCGCGAGAAGAACTGGGCCAGCTCCAGGCCGATGAAACCCGCGCCCACCACCAGAAGGTGCGTCGGGACCTCGCGCAGGGAAAGGATGTCGCCGGAGTTGAGGATGGCGGCGTGGTCGGCCTTGAGGCCTGGGTGGTGTGCCGGGCGGCTGCCCGTGGCCAGGATGCACTTCTTGTATTCGGCCGTGACCGGCTCGCCGTCCACTTCCAGCACGGACTTCACCGCGCCCACCATCTTGAGCTCGCCGTGGATGAACTCCACGCCCATTTTCTGGAGCTCTGCGGCCATGGCCTTGCGGGTGGCCTCAAGGTGGCGCTTCTTGCGGTCCACAAGGGCGGGCAGGTCGATGAGGACGCTTCCGGAGCCGGTCTTCATCTTTTCCTGGCCTTCCAGCTCGGCCCTGGGCGCGGCCGCCGCCAGCAGGAACTTCGTGGGGATGCAGCCCCAGTTCAGGCAGGAGCCGCCGAGATGTTCCTTTTCCACGAGGGTGGTCTTGATGCCGCGCTTCGCGGCAGCCAGGGCCGCGTCGTACCCTGCGGGGCCGCCGCCCACGATGAGAAGATCGGATGACATGGCTTTCTCTTTCCCGGATGTTGCGTAATGCGGCCTTGGCCGTCCGGAGTTGGTAGATTGGACCAAGCGGATTAGGCAAGTGAAATATCGTCTCATGCCAAGGAGATGAAGAAGCGGGCGCGCGCGGCGATGCCGCTTGACAAGGGCCGTATGGAAATAAGAGTAATAAGCAAAGGATAGGATGGACTCATGACTGACAAGGCTCCCACCAATTTCGCCCCGGGCGGGCGCAAGAGCAGGTCCGGCGTGGTGGGGGAGCACGCCCGCCTGGCGGGACACGTCTGCTCGTCCTACTTCGACTTCTTCCCGCTGCCCCTGGTGGTGCTGAACGCCCAGCGGCAGATCGTGTACAGCAACCAGGCCTTCTACGAGTCACTGGGGACGGACGAACTGGACTCTTTCCTCTCCTTGAGGCCGGGCGAGGCCATGGGGTGCGTCTACGCCTCCGAGGGGGAGAGCGGCTGCGGCACGTCGAAGTATTGCCGGGAGTGCGGCGCGTTGCGCGCGGTTCTGGAGACCATCGCCGGCAATCTGAAATCCACGCATGACTGCCAGTTGCTTTTGAAGAAAAACGGTGAGACGGCGGCCAGGGACCTGCGCGTTTTCGCCGCGCCGTGGCAACCCGCCAAAGAGGCGTACTACGTGGTGAGCATCATGGACGTGGGGGACGAGAAGCGCCGCCGCGTTCTCGAGCGCGTCTTTTTCCACGACATCCTGAATATCGCCGGGGGCGCCAGGGGGCTGGCGGAACTGCTCCATGAGGAAGGGCCGGAGGAAACCCGGGAACAAACCGGGATCATCCGCTCAGCCCTGTTTTCCCTGGTGGAGGAGATACAGAGGCACAGGGAACTTCTCGACCTGGAGAACGGACGTTATGCCCTCTCGCTCATCACCCTGAGGGCGCACGAGGTCCTGGCGGCGGTCGTGGCGGAGTACGGGGCGCATCCCTCCGCGTGGGGCAGGAAAATCCTTTTCGATCCCGGATCGCCCTCGTTGTCCGTGCTGACCGACCACGCCCTGCTCAGGCGCGTGCTCGGCAACATGATCGTGAACGCCCTGGAGGCCACAGCTGCCGGCGGCGCGGTGCGCGCGGGCGTCCTGGCCGAGACGGGCAAGGCGGTGTTCTGGGTGGCCAACGACAAGGTCATGCCCGAATCCGTGAAGCTCCAGATTTTCAAGCGCTCCTTCTCCACCAAGGGAAAGGACAGAGGCCTTGGAACGTATTCCATCAAGCTGTTCACGGAGAACTACCTGAAAGGCGAAGCCGGGTTCAACTCGGCGGAGGGCGAGGGGACAGTGTTCTGGGTGAAGCTGCCGCTGGCGGC
>JBMORI010000073.1:0-11388 GCA_049322415.1 Thermodesulfobacteriota bacterium
GGCTTGGCCGCGTCGGCCTGGGGACTGGGGTTCGGGTTATCGCCCTGGGCCGGGGGATTCCCGCCCTGGGGCGCGCCTTGGCTTCCGTTGTCCGCGCCCGTCCCGGTGTTACCCTGCTGGGTGGCGTCAGGAGCCGTGGGGTCAGCCATGTTTCAATTCCTCCTCGGCCTCGCAGGCCGCTTGCATGATGAGAGCGACGGCGGACATGTCGCGCACGCCGCACATTTCCAGGATGAAAAGCATCACGTCCCGCTTGCCCTCGTTGAGGTAGGAGACGCTGTTGCCGGTGAACGTCGTAGCCAGTAGACGCGTGTAGGCGGACAGGGTCATGAGCACCTTGCGCCCGTCCTCGCTGTCCAGAAACGATTGGCGGAAGCAGCGCCGAAGGTCAGCGTCCGCCTTCATCAGGAGGTCCGCCTCCTGCTTGCGATCCTGGTCAATGTTGCCCAGTTGGCGACCGTCCCAGATGGTCTGATCGTTCATTGCGCCACCGCCCCGGCCATGTCGGCCATCACGTTGCCCTCGCTGGGGATGCTCCCCAGGTCCTTGGCCTGCTGGGTCATGGACAGCGCGTCGGCCCGCTGTTCTTCGGCCTGCATCGCCGCTGCCTGAGCCTGGGCGCGGCCCTGTCGCACCTGGGCCACTTGGTCGTCGGTGACCAGGAGTTTCGGTGGCACGCCCTGCGCTTCGGCGTATTCGTCCACGGCGGCGTCGAAGTTGGCCTTGTCCAGGACATCCGGCTTGAGCTGGGCAAGGCTGCCCACGAACGCGGCGAACTGGCTGATGCTCGCCGTGCCCACGGCCTTCTGCGCCTGGGCCAACAGGCTGATGTACTCGACCTTGATGTCCTGGCCGACCAGCTCTTTCGGGATCGGCGGGGCCTGGTCGGGCGGTATCTGGCGGAACAGGATGGAGAAAGTTCGCTGGATGTCCGGGTCCAATACCTCGGATTGCGTGCGCTCGATGACCGGCCCGAGCAGAAGCAGTTTCTCGGCGTGCCGTTCGGCCACCTCCGTGGCCGTCATGTCCGGATGGTTCTGGACCGTCAGAAACAGGTCGTTGAAGAACCCGGCGCGGATGTTCGGCTTGACCACCTCCAGGAGATACTGCCGGACGCCGTTCAGGTCGGGGTTGACCTGGAACAGTGGGCGGATGTTCTCCGGGGTGCCGTCGTAGTAGGTCCGTCCGCCAGGGAGGTCGTTCAACACGCCCTTGATGGTCGAGGGGATAATATGGGGGGGCCTGACCTGGAGCTGGATGCCGTAGATCGCCGCCTCGGACATGCTCTGGAGCATCTTGACGTCGCCCAGGACATCCATGCCAGGACCGCGCCCGTAGGCGTCGTTGCCCACCACGTCCCACCTGGCGGCCATGAAGGGCTGTTCCTCGAACCCGCCAACGGACAGGAAATCGTCCCCGCCTTCTTCGAGGTAGTAGGAGGCGTAGGGCTTGTTGCGCCCGTCAGCCTTGCCCGGATCGCGGCCCTTGTTGGGCTCGATGCCGTGAATGACCTTGATGGGCTCGAATGGCGACTTCTCCAAGAGGTTCTGCGCGGCCTGCGACATCTTGGCCCTGCCAAACTGCTGCTCCATCTGCCTGGGCGTCATCCAGAAGAGGCGGTACAGCGTGTCCACCTGCCCCTTGTAGTTGGTGCCGAGGTAGTATTCCCCGATGGTCGCGCAGTGGTAGCGGACGCCCAGGGGCGCATCGTCCAGGGCCAGGAGCAGGCCGGTTCCGAATCCGGGGAGCTCCAGGAAGAACGTGGCCGCGCACTCATAGAAGTTGGACCGGGCCTTGGCGTGCAGTATCTTCCGCTCCCACCATGCCAGCCAGTCGCGCACGCCGGGCGCGTTCTGCAGGTCCGGGTCCGATGTGCCAAGGCGGAACCAGGGGCGGGACAGCGGCGTCAGGCCGCCATGCATCCCGGCAGCGATCATGCGCAGGGACTGCGTGCCTTGGGAGTCGATGATCTTGTCGTTGCGCTTCTCGCCCCGGTTGGGCTTGTCGCCGGACGTGACGAAACGCCCACGCCCGGGCAGCAGATACTGGGCGATTTCCTTCCAGTGCGAGTCCCAGGTTGACTCCCGCTCCGACTTGAGGGCGTTGAAGCGGGCAAGGAATTCGGTGGTCCTGTTTTCGCTCATCTACTGCCCCAGGAGGGTTTTGACGCCGAGGTCCGGAGTCGTTGTCAGGCCCTGTCCGCCGGTGAGCAGGGTGGTGAACCCTGGCAGCGTGGACCGGCGCTTGCGGGTGCGCAGGCGTTCGTCCTCTTCGGCGGTCAGGTCGGCGGCCATGCCCTCTTTCATGTCCGAGACGCGCCCGGCGGATTCAGCTGCGAGGCGCTGCTTTTCGGCCTCTTCCCGGGCTATCCGGTCGGCCTCTTCCTGCGCCCTGCGCATCTCCTCGACGCGGGAGTTGGAGTCGGCAACCAGCTGGTCCATGGCCGCCTTCTGGCTCGAAAGCTGTTGCTCCCAGGCCGCCTGCTGGTCACGGTAGCTGGCCTCGCGCTGCGCCTGTTCTGAGGCAGCCTGCTTGGCAGCCTGCTCCTGCGCCTGTTGTTGCTGCACGGCCTGGACGGCCATGAACATCATCTGCATCTGCTGCGCCTGGATGCTGGCGCTGTTGTCTCCGCCGCCGCCTCCGGCCATGGCTACCCCGTGAGCAGCGTGGATCCGCTGCCGGTTTTTTCGTCGCTGAGGAGGCTGGAACCTGCCCTGAGTTTGTCCTTGCCGAGCAGCAGCCGCATGCGGCGCTCGTCGCGCGCCTTGGCCCGCTCTTCATCCGTGACCTTGATCTCGGACAGGCGCTTGAGTTCTTCCTCTTGCCTGTTGGCGATGATCCGCTCGCGCTCGGCCTTGGAGTACGCGTCCTGGCCCTTGGCCTTGAGTTCCTGCTCGAGGTCGTCCGCGTAGTCGCGCGCCCTCTGGATGGCGAGGGCGTTGATGTCGATCTTGGAGTAGGCGTCGGCGGACCTGGGCATGATGTCGTAGTCAGGGTCCGGAATGCGGCCCGTAGCGCCCTCGCGCACGATGAGGCGCATGGCCTCCTGCATCTGCTCCTGGGGAGTCGGTCCTTGCAGCTTCTGGGCGGCCTTGAGGGTCTCGTTGCGATAGTGCGTGTTGAGCGCCCTGCTCTCCTCCTCCGAGTTGATTCCGCCCTGCATGAACGAAGGCAACTCGGGGTCATAGACGCTCTTGGGCGGCTTGACCCTGGACAGGGTTTCGTTGACCTTGTCGATATCGACCGTAGGTTCGCCGCCGCCGCTCATCGCATCCCCCCGAACGGGTCATAGTGGGTGGCCTGCTGTTGCAAGCCATCCAACGGATTGTAGTTGACGTTGGGCTGGGCGCTTGAAACACGCCGGCCTGCGTACTCATCGGGGAAAACAGCCCCGAGGGCCGGATCGAGGATGCGGGCCTGGCAGTCCAGCATGTCGTCGTGGATGGCCACGGGGAACGCCTTGTACTCCTGCTCCACGAACTCGCGGGTCATGTCCCGGTAGGTCCCCTCGTGGTCCACGTAGGTGTAGGCCCCGGGGAGGTACATCTTGCCTTGCTCGTAGATGGGGATCAGCTTGCGGATGCGGTCTTCCTTGGAGAGCTTCCCGCCCAGTGGGATGATGGGGAACCGGTAGTTCTCCTGCTCCTGGAGGTACTGGATGAACTCGATGTCGGCTTGGAGGCCGTATTCCTCATAGCCCACGGCCTTGGGCTTGAAGATGCGATGCCACTTCATGGCCAGCCTGCCGCGCTCCGTCAGGTTGAGGCGGTCACGGGCCATAGCCACCACGTAGTAGTTCCCGTCGCTGCCAAGGCCGATGATCTTCGCGCAGGTATAGTCGTTCACCTTCTTCTTCCCGCTGGCCGGGTCGAAGATCATGTAGAGATTGAGCCCCTCGGTCTTCTCGGCCTTCCAGAAGCGCAGCCAGCCGTCCTTGAATCCCTGGGTTTCGTCCGCCTTCGGGTCCTGAAGCATCTGGCAGCCGAACGTGTACGGGCCCATCTCGCGGCGCTTCTGGGCGATCTGCTCAGAGGATAGCAGCACGGGCTCTCCATCCACCTTCCCATCCTTGGTCGCGGGGTGGATGCGGGGCTTAGCCGCGCCGCGCTCCATGATGGTCCGCCAGGTGTCGGCGAAGTGGTAGCGTGTGCCGACGTAACGGACCCGGCCGCCGTTGTTGGAGCCCAGGTTCAATGAGAGCTCCCAGGCTTCGGTGGTCTTCCTGATCTGGTCGGGAGTGGTCACGCTCTCGCGCGTGACCGGGTCGTCGTAGACCCTCAGGCGGAAATGCTTCCCGGTGGGCTGGCCGTCCACGAGGCCCCAGGCTTCGATGGTGGCCTCCTTGGGGTTGGACTTCCGGCGCAGGATGATCCCGTCGTCCTCGGACCACTTCGGGGCCTGCTTGCGCGGGTCCGCCCAAAGCACGTCCGGGAACAACTGCTTAAGTAAAGTGTTGCGCTCGAACTCGCGCATGATCTGGCGCAAAAATGCTTTGGCCACCGGGCGGGTGTGGGAAAAGAAGCCGACCGTCTCTTCCGGGTCGGCGAGCACGTCCTGGATCGTCTTGCCGAAGGTGATGACCGTGGATTTGTAGTGGTCGCGGGCCCAGAGGTCGAGATGGCCGTCAGGGTTGACCTGGACGTCCATGCACCGTTCGTAGAGCCAGTCCCGGCGAATGTCCTTGCGGCCGAGAGCCCATCCCAGCAGGAAGTAGAGGTCCCTGAGAGCCAGTTCACGCATGGCCTGCATGGTTCCAGCTTCACCGGCGGCCTGAAAGAGAGCGGCGTACTTGGCCTCACGCTCAAGCCTGGTCATCCCACCAGCTCCTTGAGGACTTCGGCGGCCTCGGGGGTGAGACCGTGCTCGTGCTTGATGGTTCCCGAGTGCTCAACCTCAACGTCCTTGGGAATCATGGCCCGGCCAAAGGTCCGGTAGAACCACTTGGGGTCCTTCTCGGCTTCCTTGGACAGGCTCATATTCTTCTTCTCCAGGTGGTCCCACGCCTCCATGACTCGCTGCTTCACGTTGCGGGGGATTTTGTTCTTGGACCCCTTGGGCCTGCCCTTTCCCTTGCTGAGCGTGTGGCCCTTCTCAAACGGCTTGCCGCGCGGGGCCATGGCTACTTCCCGGCCCCCAGAAACGGGAGCTTGCTTGCCACGAAGCTGAGGGCGGCGGCGGCACCGGAGAACCACCAGGCGCGGTGCTCAACGGCTTTCAGCCGCCCGTCGAAGCCGTCCATGCGTTTGTCCATGCCGTCCATGCGGTCGGCCCGCACCGAGCAGCGCTCGTCCATGCGCTCGTCGCGGGCGTCCATCTTGTCCAGGATGGCATCCACCTTGGCCTCCACCCGGGCCAGCTTGGCGTCGGAGGATTCGGTCACGGCTATTCTCCCTCCTGCGTGTACGCGGCCAACTGGACCGTTTCCCAGGGCTGGCGTAGGTAGTCGTTGGGCACCATGGCCGTGGTCTGCGGCGTGAGCACTCCGGCGGCCTGATGGATGTACTGGACGGACTCAGTGCAGTAGCCGCGCCCCATGGAGAGGGGCACGCGGCGCACGGCGTTGCGAAAGAGCGAAAGGTAGTCGTACCGGACGCGAGAGCCCAGGAGGCAAAGCGCAAGTTCGGCCATCTTGCCCCGCTGCACATCCGTGGCGGGGGCCGCGCTCACGTACACGCGCCCCTGGTAGTTGCTGATGCGGCTGGACATGCGGGTGAGGGCTAGGCCGTGCTCCAGGGCCTCCAGCAAGAACAGGCGTCCCGGAGCGTCCTGCAGTCGCACCACCATGGCCGTGTGCGTGCCCGGCCCGGCGAAGAGGCGGATGGCACGCCCCAGGAGGTGGTCACCATCGAATGTGACCACATCGCCTGTCAGGAATCCTTCCCTTGCGACAGGGTATGTTACGACAGGCCAAGCCATCAGCGGCGCACCTGTTCCAGCACGCCAGCGGCATACCGGCCCCAATAGGCGGCCACCGGGTCAGCGCTGGGCATTCCGGCGACACCAGCGGCCACGATTTCAAGCCCCAAAAGCACGTCCTGGCGGACGGCCTGCTTCTGCTGGGCGGTCATTCCTCCGCACCCGGCCAGGGTCAGAGAGGCGGCGAGCAAGAGGGGGAGGTGAATGCGGCGCATGGGCTACTCCTTCGGCGGCCACTCGCCGCCAGCGGCTTCGAGGATCTTGTCCACGTAGGCCTGGTTGACGAACTTGCCGCCAGCCGTGCGGGGCGAACCGGCGTTGTAAGCGGCCACAACTCCGGGCCAGCCGTAGGTGTCGAAGTAGCGGGCCTTGAGGCGCATGAGGTACTTGCAGCCCCATTCCAGGCCCACCATCGGATCGCAGAGCGCGGCAAGGAACGGGGCGTTAAAACCCAGGCAGCGGGCAGTCTCGCCCATGATCTGCATGAGGCCCCATGAGGTGGCACGGGCGTTCTTTTCGGTGACGATGGACACCGGCCCGAACACGCGGACATCGTTGGTCCGGACGTAGCGCTCGTAGAATCCCGGCTCGTAGCGAGTGGCCCAGGTGTTGCCGCTGGACTCGGTTTGGACGATGGCTGAAACGATGTTGGCGGGAAGGCCGTTGGCCTTGGCGGCGGACTCGATGAGGGGAATAAGGCTGGCCGGGAGTTTCATGCCCTCCCGGTGGCAGAAATCAGGTACATTTTCAGGCAGAACGTGATAATTTCTCAGCCTCGCGCATGTTTTCCACAATGCGCCTGACGGTCAACTGCGTCAGCCGGTAGTCCCTGGCCGTGCCCACGTAGAACGCGCTGGCGCTGGTGTAGCCTCCGGGCATGCCGACGCGCTTGTACGCCGCATAGATGGCCGCGTCGCGAACGTACTTGTCCGGCCTGGGGATAGTCAGGCGCTGCCCGCCAAGCGCCTGCATGATTTTGACGGCCAGGTCCTCGCCAAACGTGGCCACGAGTTCGGATGGCTCGACAAGCCTCATCTTCCAAGTTCCTCCATCCGCCGCACGCACACGGCGATCACGTCCAGCAGTTCCTCCGCCTCCGCGTCGGCGTCGCCCTCCAGGCGAGCGCGGGCCACCTCGCCGACCTCCTCCATGAGCACGGCCATGGGGTCAGGCCCTAGGCTGGCATGCTTCGCCTTGGCCCTCGCCACGGCCCGCTCGATCATCACGCACTGCTCGAAGGTCATTTGCCGCTCCCGTCGTGTGTGTCGAGGTGTCCGGAAAGCGCCCGCTCCAATTTCGCTACACGGGCCTCTAGGACGTCGATACGGTCGTGCGCGAGCCCATGCCCGGATTTGGCGCTAGGATGCAGGGAGGGGCCTGTTCTGTCGAAAATTCGCACGGTCTCAACGTGGCTGCTCATGCCCACCTCGCATTTGATCTGCATTTTTCTAGGCCAGCCTCATGTACGCCACGATGGCCGCCATAGCCGCGTCCGCGCCCTTGCACACCTCGACCCGGTAGCCCTGCTCCCTGAGCGCCACGTGCCAAGCTTTCTGTTCGGGCGTGGTCGTACTGCGCGCCTTGCGCTTCATCTCGACGTAGAGCCCGTGGAAGCCGCCGCGAGCGACAGGAAGGCACAGGTCGGGCACGCCCGGTTTCACGCCCTCGGCGGCAAGGCGCTTGGCTACTGGCTTGCTCCGGTGCCCGCCGTTGGGCACGGCGTAGAGCAGTTTCAGCTCCGGCCAGCGGCCCTGGTAGAGCTTCACCTGGCGCATGAGCGATACTTGCTCATCGTGCTCCAGGGGCACGATCTTAAGCCCCTGCTTGGCCTTTCCCGCGCGTGCGTGAGCATGTCCGGTCGTTGTTTGCATCTCTGCTCCTCCGCTGCTGTCAGTCATCGTCCTGCCGCCCTTCTGTTCCCTTCGGCCACGAACTCTTCGAGCTTGCCCTCGCTCGCATCCACCCGGCATATCCCGCTGGGGTAGCCGCAGATCTCGTTGACTCGGGTACAGTCCACGTTGCCGCTGACGCACACGGTGCAGGCGAGCTTGAGCCTGGAGTCTGCGCGGACGTGGGAGGCGAGCCTAGCCATGGGCGGCCTCCTCCATCTTGGCTTGGGCCTGCTCCAGGCTCACGCCCGGCTTCCAGCGCGGGTACTTGGGGCGAGGCTGGGGAGGTGGCTGTGCCGCTTGCTGCCGTTCGGCTTCCGCCTTGCGGCGCAGGTACTCGGCATCGGTCATGCCCGTGGGCAGGGGCGGGCCGTGGACCTCCTGGGGCGCTTCTGGCACGGGGTCGAGCCACATGCGGTCCCGGATGTACCGGGAGAGCTTGGGCACGCACTTCCCGCCGTCTTTGGTCCAGGCGTCGCTTTCGAGTCGCTTGGCCAGATCAGCAAGCACACGGGTCAGGCCGGGCCACTGCCTGGCCTTGGCAAGAGCTTTCATGGCGACCTCGGCTGCTCCTGGGTCGTAGCGATGAACCGGGTAGCCTTCGCCGATTTGCTGGATTTCGAGCGAAACTCCGTGTGGCTGGGTTTCGATTCCGTCCGGGTTTTCCTGGACACCCTCCCGCGCGTCCCCCGAAGGGGGGGATTCAGGATTCAGGATACAGGATTCAGGATTCAGAGGAGGCTGGCACTTACCATTTTCAGGCTTGTCCTCGTCTTGCCCTAGGCTAGCCCTGGGCTTGCCCTGGGCTTCACCATCATCCAACGGGTGAGGTGGTAGCTCGCTGGCCTTCTCGCGGTGGTGTGGAATCTGGTGTTTGGTAAACCCTGGGACCCATATGAAGTGCTGCCCATCCACCTCGTAGGTGCGGATGAGCCCACGGCTTTCCAGCTCCTCAAGTAGGGGTTCGACCTCTATGGAATCGTAGGGTAAGAGCTTAGCCTTGATGCGCTTGGGGCGGCACTCAAGGCGTCCGGCGCGGTCGCACATCATCCACAGACCAGGGAAGATGAGCCGGGCGGCGATGGAGCATTCTCCAAGGTCCTCGTTCTCGTAGAATCCAGGCTTGATATTCCTCGCTCTCATTGCCTCTCCTGCCAGTGCCCTTCATGCTCCTGGGCTTGCCTGATTGTGTACTCTGTTGCCCTGTTCTCGAACCGCAAAAACCTACGGCGGTAGATAAGGTGGGCGTCCCCCACGGCGTTGTTGCGGCCCTTGGCCACGTCGATGGTGATGTCCACGGTTTCGGCCGTGTTCTCGGAGTTCTTCCAGGGGACGATGAACAAGATGATGTCCGCGTCCTGCTCGATGGCCCCGGACTCGCGGAGATGCCCCAGGCGCGGGCGCTTCTCTTTCTCGGCCTCGCGGTTGAGCTGCGCCAGGACCAAGATGGGGATCTCCAGGTCCACGGCCAGGAGCTTCAAGGCCCGGCTGATCTCGGACACCTCGCGCTCGCGGTTCTTGTCCCGCGCCTCGGGCTTCATGAGCTGGAGGTAGTCCACGATGAGCATGGCCAGGCCGCGCTCCCGCTTCCACTTCCGGCACATGGACCTGAGCTCGGAGGGGCGGATCTCGCGCTTGTCGCAGATGAGGATCGGGAGATGGTGGAAGGTGCCGGCGTAGTCGTAGAGCTTCTGCCAATCATCGCGAGACAGGGAGGCGTTGCGGAAGCGCTGGGCGTCCACCTCAGCTCCGGCCGCCATGAATCGGTTGGTGAGCGCGTGGCGGGTCATCTCCAGTGAGAGGACGCCAACGGTATGCCCGAGACGGGCCGCGTACTCCGCGATGTTCAGAGCCGCAGCCGTCTTGCCGGTGCCCGAGCGGCCGGCCAGGATGGTAATCTCCCCGGGCACAAAGCCGGCCGTGAACCGGTTCAAATTCTCCCATGGCGAGGGAATGCCGGCCAGGCCACCGGCCTCCTGCAGGCGTGCGAGTTCCTCCATGTACCCGGGCAGGTAGTCGGAGGGCGTGACTGTGGCCCCCTCGGGGAGCGTGCCGTGGATCGCGGCGTCGATCTCCTGCGTGAACCGACCGCAGGCTTCCACGTCGGAGGTGAGGTCAAAGCCCTCTTCGACGATCGAGCACCCGAGTTCGATGAGCTTGCGGCGGGCGGCCATGTCCCGGACGATGCGGGCGTGGTGAACCCCGTTAGACGCGGCCACGGTGCCCGAGGCGACTTCGGCCAGGTAGACGTGCCCGCCGGCCGCGTCGAGCTTCCCGGCGGCCGTCAGGGCGTCGGCCACGGTCACAAGATCCACGCGCTTCCCGGCCTCTCCCAGGTCCACCATGGCCCGAAAGATTGCCTGGTGGGCCACGGAGTAGAAGTCCTCCGGGCGCACGATGGCCGCGATGTCGTCCAGCATGGCCGGGCGCACGAACACCGCGCCCAAGGCGGCCTGCTCGGCATCCGCGCTGTTTGGCGGGACCCGGCGCAGGACCGCGCTTGACGCCTGCTCGGCCCTAGATTCCAAGGGCGGCGGCGATGTCTTGGCAGGCTTGCTCATACTCGTAGGCGTCCAGGGCTGGCAGTTCGCGCTTGCGGCGCTCGTATTCGGTCCACACGTTGAAATTCCTGTCGGCGCTGTCCCTCTCGCGCCTGCGGTGCTCCTCGGACTCTCTGAGCATGGTGAAACCCCCTACTCGCTTTTGCCGTCTTTCCCGATTGCCGGGCAGTCGGTACGGTGGGTGTGCTGGGAGAATTCCATCAGTCGTACACCGCCGCGTAGGGATCAGGGATGTTGGCCCGGCTTGGCGGCATGGACTGGAAGTAATCGCCCGTGCCCATCCTCCGGTCCCACTGCTCGCGCTCTCGCTTGGCGCGTTCCGGGTTTGCAACGGTGGAGATGGTGTTCATTTCGCCCCCATATTATCCGGCTCAGCCGAACCGGGCCGCCTGGACGAAAGCGCTTCGGCCAATATCTCGTGGTCTACGACGGCTCCGGGCTGTAGAAGATCGATCATGTGGGGGTTCGCAACCAGAGTGGGCAGCGCCAAGGCGATGGCCGCGCGGATGATCTTGGACTTGTCGCGATCCGTGAGGCCTTCCGCCTTGAGCAGGTCCATGTGCTGCGCCGACGTCGTGACCAGCGTCACCGGCTCCGTCATGCGCACCGGGCGCATGGAAAAGCTCTCCGTGGCCCTGCCATCATCCATATCCGCCCCTGACGGCGCGTCCTCGGGCCTAGCGCACTTGCCCATCAGCCAGTCTTTCAGCGTCCGCATGGGGCCTCCATGGACATCAGCGTAACGTTTCCGGCGGGGCCGTATGGACCGTCCGCACTGGTGCGATTCAAGGAGCCGGGTAAGCCTCCCGAGTACAGGACATTCCCGATGGACGGTTGTCTGGAAGAGAGTATGGAGGGCATACTGGCCTTCATTTGGGCCCACGTTGACGGGCAGCCGCACTGCCGCCAGGGGTGGTTGTGGGAGGCGTGATTTCCATGCCGTTTCTCTTTATTTCCGCCCCTCCTCCCGGTATTGGATTGGTGCCACCCAAACCCAAACCGAGAGGAGAGACGAAATGGAC
>JBMORI010000074.1:0-11269 GCA_049322415.1 Thermodesulfobacteriota bacterium
CGACGTCCCCGTCCGCGTCGTTGAAAGGCGAGCATCGTTTTTCGATGCCATGAAGCGGGGCGTCCAGTCTTGCCTGCCCCGCACCGGCAAACGCCCGCTCCGCGCAAGCGGGGCGGGCGTTTCTCATGTCTGGCCGCCCGTTGCCCCCGATCCGGGGCGAGGGGGCCGGGCTTCGGCCCTTCCCCCGGCGGGGAGCCCTCTGATGTGGCGTCCACGAGGAAAGTGGATGATTGCCCCGTGGATAATAAGCTGAAATAAGGGTGTTTCCTCGGAAAGCACGTCCACGGTTTTCGAGGCCGCGACCCTAGCGCCTCCTCGTCCCGCCCGCCACGTAGACGGGGTCGCTGGTCCAGGTCTCGCGTATGTGCGGGTCGCCGGAGGGCCTCCACCAGTTGCGCGCGCTCCCCGTCCAGAGCCCCTCGAAGCCCCCGTCCTCCATAAGCAGGTCCAGCGCCAGGCCCATGCGCTCGAACTCGTGCAGGTCCATCCAGACGGCGGTGGCCTTGGACGGGAACCAGCGGTTGGAAAAGCCGATGAGGATTTGCCCTCCGGGCGCGAGCACGCGGGCGCATTCCCGGACCACCTCGCGGGGACGGAGCAGATACTCCAGCGAGAGGCTGATGGCGGCCGCGTCGAAGGCCGCGTCCTCGAAGGGCAGCGCCGGGGAGGCGTTGAGGTCGTGGACGATCCGGCGGGAGAGGGCCGGATTGGCTTCAAGCTCGCGCATGTTCATGCCCAGGCCGGTCACGTCCAGGCCCAACCCCCCGGGCAGATGGGACTGGACGCTGGACATGAGGTCCAGCACCCTGGCGCCGGGCGTCAGCCGGGAGGCGTACATCCCCCGCAGGATGTCCGACGCCTGGGCGTCGACGTGCCCCACCAGGCGCGGTTCCCGGTAAAAGACCGCGTCGTCCTCCTCGTCCAGCCGGGACCACGCCCCGGGGCCTCCGAAATCGGTCGCCCGCCCGCCTGGGGCGCGGGCCTGCATGCCGGGGCCGAAGTCGCAGATCTCCTCCATCCAGGAGGTGAGCCTGCCTCCGGTGTCGGAACGCTTGGGGGCGGCGTCCAGCACCAGCGCCTCAAGGGCGAGGGGTCTGCCCGCCATGGGATGGTTCAGGTCCACGAGGAAGCGTCCGTCCGATTGGTCCAGGATACGGGCCGGGCGGACATCCTGGGGGTACGTTCCGGGCAGGTTGCCGAGCAGGCCGCGCGGGAAGAAGCGGCCCGCACGGGGCAGGACGGTTCGTCCCGCCGCGCGCATGGGGGCGGCGGCCGTGGCGGGGACGGAACGGAGCAGGGACTCGTCCCGCCTGGGCATGGCCTGGCCGGGTTCGTATTCCATCCGGATCCGCTGGCCGGGTTCCAGTCCCGTCAGGGCTTCCTTGAAGCCCGGCGGGAAGATGTCGCGCCAGAGGTTGGCCTTGCGGGCCAGGAAGCGCTCGAAGTGGGATGCCTCGCGGCTCTCCCAGGAGAGCGTGAAATCAAGGGTCGCGTATGTCGAATCGCTCAGGCGTGTCACCGTCTCCTTCTTGCTCACCCTGAATTGGGTTCGGGGGTGTCCGGCGCGGCGGATCGCCTCCGGAATGCAAAGGAAAGTAATCCCGCCGCCTCCGGCGTCAAGGTGAATCAGGCCCGCATGCCCCCTAGCCTTCATGGCCGCAATGATGTAGGGAGACCCCACGCAAAATGGAGGGATACCCTCCCTTATGCGTATGGAAGTCTGCCTCATTCGCATTCCGGACCTTCGACGCCGCATCGCAAGGGGCTGTGCTTGCACAAGGAAGACCGCTCACAACCTGGGAAACGCCCGCTCCTCGCCGGACGCATCCGCCGGACGCTCGTGGTCGTCACACTGGCCGCGCTCGCGCCAGCCCTGGCGTTGGTCTTCTACCTCTCCATCGAACAGAACAGACATTTCATCGAGGAATTCAAGCGCGACTCCGGCAACATAGCCGAGGCCGTCTACATCCTGCAGCGGCAGTTCGCGGACGAGACCCGTCAGCTGCTCTTCACCCTGGAGCATCTGCTGCAATCGGTCCCCCCCGGGGACATCGCTGCCCAGGAACGCATCCTGCGGGACTTCCTGGCAGCCAACCCCTCCTACCTCACCTTCGCCCTGGCCGACCGCGAAGGCCTGCTCGTGGCCGGAGCCAAGCCCGTGCCGCCAGGGATCTACGTGACGTCCCGCCGCTATTGGCTCGAAGGGGCGAGGACCATGAGCTTCTCGGCTGGCGAATTCGCCATAAGCCACACCGCGCAGGAGCCCGCGTTCCACTTCGCGCTCCCCCGGACGGACGCGCGGGGCGGTTTCAACGGCATGCTCATCGCAACGGTGAGGCTCACCTTCCCCGAGAAATACCTGGCCGGATTGCATCTGCCTCAGGACGCCGCGGTTCTGCTTACCGACACCAAGGGCGTGAGGCTGCACCGCCACCCCAGGTCGCACCTGTTCCCCGAGGGGGAGCCCATCGCCCGGGGGATCATGGAGATCGCCGATTCGGGCGGGCCTTCGGGCTTCTTCAAGACCACCGGGTCCGACGGGCTGCCCCGTTTCTACAGCTACAGGCGGCTGTCGCTTCACGGGCAGTCCGAACCGTACGCCGTCCTCTTCCTGACCATTCCGGCCCAGGCGGTTGAGTCCAAGGCCGGGGGGCTTCTGGCCCGAAATCTTTTCTACCTTCTGGCGGCGGCGTTCGCCGCGTTGGGACTGGCCCGCTTTCTGGGCAGGAGGGCCCTGGTCGAACCGGCCGCTCGGCTGGTGAGCGCGGCCAGGAAGCTGGGAGCCGGGGACATGCGCGCGCGGGCGGACCAGGACTCCCAGGGGGGCGAACTGGGCATTCTGGCCGCCACCTTCAACGAGATGGCCGGCAACCTCCTCGCCAGGGAGGAGCAGCGCCAGGCCGCCGAGTCGGCCCGCGCGGAGAGCGAGAGGAAGTTCCGCACCATTTTCGAGCACACCCGGGAGCTCTTCGGGCTGCTCTCGGCGGAAGGCCTGCTGCTCAAGGCCAATCCGGCGGCCCTGTCCGCCGTGGGCGCCTCCATGGAGGACGTGGCCGGCAAGCCTTTCTGGGAGACTCCCTGGTGGAACGACGACCCCAAGAAACAGCTCCAGCTCAGGCAGGCCCTTGAGGAGGCCCGGGAAGGCCTCGTGCGCTTCGAAACCTTCCATCTGGGGCCGGACGGCGGGCTCATTCATGTGGATTTCTCCCTCCAGCCGGTGAAAGGCGATGACGGCGAGGTGCTCCTCTTCATCGCGGAGGGGCGCGACATCACGGAGCGGCACGAGATGGAGTCGCTTTTGCGCCACATGGCCCTGCACGACCCGCTCACCGGGCTGGCCAACCGGGCGCTCCTGCGCGACCGCATCGAGCAGGCCATCGCCTGGTCCCACCGGGAGCCGCAGTGGAGCTACGCCTTGCTTTTCATAGACCTGGACCGCTTCAAGGTGATCAACGACAGCCTGGGCCACGGCGCTGGCGACGCCATCCTGAAGGAAGTGGGGAGACGCTTGCAGTCCGCCCTGCGAGAAGGCGACACCCTGGCCCGTTACGGCGGAGACGAGTTCGTGGCGCTGGCCAGGGGCATCCACATGGCCCGGGAGGCCGTCAGGCTGGCCCGCAGGCTGACAGCCGCCCTGGCGGAGCCCCTGGACGTCGAGGGCAGCACGGTAAGCGTCAGCGCGTCCATCGGCATCGAGCTTAACCCCCCCGCCGGGGCCACTCCGGACGAGCTCATCCGGAACGCCAACCTGGCCATGCACCACGCCAAGCAGTCGCGCAGGGGCAAGCCCAAGGTGTACACGCAAAGGCTGCTCGAAGACGTCAAATCAATCCGGCTCATGGAGCAGGAGCTGCCCTCGGCCATGGAGAACGGCCAGCTCCAGCTGGTTTTCCAGCCCATCGTGAACGTGGAGCTGTGCGGGCCTCCCGCGGGGTTCGAGGTACTGTGCAGGTGGTACCATCCGGAGCACGGCCCCATCTCCCCCATGCGCTTCATCCGCATGGCCGAGGAGACCGGGTTCATCTCCCGGCTCGGCGAGTGGGTGCTGGACACGGCTTGCCGCACCCTGGCCCGCTGGAAGCGGACCGCGCCCGCCGCCTCCAATGCGTTCATCTCGGTCAACGTCTCCCCCAGGCAGCTCGACGACGCGGGCTTCCCTGGCAAGGTGCGCGACGTCCTGGACTGGTACGGCATCGATCCCCGCCAGCTCCACCTGGAGATAACGGAGACCGCCATCATGGATTCCTCGGCCCAGAACATCGAGCGGCTCAACGACCTGGCCAGGCTTGGCGTGCACCTCTCCATCGACGACTTCGGCACGGGCTACTCCAACCTCGCCCTCATGACCCGGCTGCCCGTGTCCGACCTGAAGATAGACCTCTCCATCGTCATGGCCATGGACCACAAGCCTGCCAATCAGGCCGTGGTCAGGGCCATTGTCACCATGGCCAGGACCCTGGGCCTCTCCGTGGTGGCCGAGGGGGTCGAGACCGCCCATCAGCGCGACATGCTCCGGGACATCGGCTGCGGCATGCAGCAGGGGTTCTTCCACGCCCGCCCGCTCTCCGAGGACGCCGCCCTGGCGCTCCTGTCGGCCGAGGGCATCCCGGACGCAGCAGCCTGAGTTCTTTCCCGCTCACTATTTCTGTTGCGGCTGCCGCCGTGTTTCTTATATAGTCAGAGCGTTGAACGACCGTTCAGTTTCAATGCGTGACGGCGGGGCCGTTGCAGGCGCTGCCGCGTCGCGGCCGGGTGGTAGGACATGATGCGCATACTTGGTCACTTGGCGTTGGCGGCTGTGTTGCTGGTCATCGCCTGCGGCCCCGGCGGCGACCTGGTCGTGGGCTTCTCGGGGCCGCTGACCGGGCCCTACTCGGACATCGGCGTGCAGGGCCGCAACGGCGCGATGCTGGCCGTGGAGGAACTGAACGCCTCCGGCGGCGTGGGTGGCCGCCCCCTGAAGCTGATAGCCGCCGACGACGGCTCGAACCCCGAGAGCGCCGTGGCCGCCGACGGAAGCCTCCTGGACCAGGGCGCTGTGGCGGTCATCGGCCACATGACCAGCTCCCAGACCATGGCCGCGCTCGAGTTCATGGACTCGCGCGGGGCCGTCCTGATCTCGCCCACCACGGCCACTCCCGCGCTCACCGGCAGAAAGGACAACTTCTTCAGGCTGATCCCGGACAGCCGCTCCTGGGCCGCGTCGCTGGCCAAATTCGCCCTGGAGGGCAAGGAGGCCTCGAGCGTGTTCATCATGGGCGACCTGGACAACTCCGCCTACGTGGACACGTTCCTGTCCGCCTTCGAGGAGGCCTACGCCGCGGGGGGCGGCATGGTGAAAGGACGGCGGATATTCTCCTCCAAGGCCAGGCCGGACTGGGCCGCGCTGGCCAGGGAGGTCCGCGACTCGGGGGCGGAGGCGGTGGTGCTGGCGGCGTCCGCCAGGGACGTGGCCTCATTCGCGCGGGCCGCTTCGGCGCTTGGCGGCCGGCCGCGGATACTCTGCCCCGCCTGGCCCTACACGCGCGAGATCCTCCTGGCCGGGGGCGAGAGCGTTGAGGGGATCGTCTTCTCCACCAGCTACACCGAAGAGAACCCCTCGCACGCCTACCAGGATTTCAGGAGGCGCTTCGAGGACCGCTTCGGCTGGCCTCCCAACTTCGCGGCGGCCTATTCCTACGAGGCAGTCCAGCTCCTGGCGGCGGCCCTTCGCAAGACCGGAGGCGGCAGGAAGGGGCTGGAGGAGGCCCTCGTCTCCACCGGCACGCAGCCCGGCGTCATCGGGGAGTACAGCCTGGACGCATCGGGCGACGTGAAGAGGCGCAACTTCATCGTGACCATCTCGGACGGCCGGTTCCGCACATTGGAGGCTCGCGGTGAGTGACGCCTCGCCAAAGACCATAGCCTCGCTCATTTCCAGGTATCTTGTGCGGCGCACGCTGCTTCCGGCCGTGGCCTGCCTGGTGCTGCTGGCCGCCTTCCTCTGCTGGGAGCAGAAGGGCAGGGTGGAGACGGGCAACTCGCAACTGGCGCAGATCATCTCGCATTACGTCCTGGACTACATGGGCCGCTCCTGGAAGTCCCTTGAATACTTCGCAAAAAAACAGGCCGATGCGCCAAGCTCGAACGCCGGGCTGCAAGAGATGGCGGCGGCCACGCCCTCCCTGGACAGGCTCGTCCGCATCGGGCCGGACAACACGATCCTCTCGGCCGCCCCCCTGGACGAGCGGGGCCTGGACTTCCCCTTGCGCTTCACCGACACGGGCGGAGGGCGGCTTCTGCTCTCTCGCCCACTCTTTTCCCAGGCGTCCGGCGACATGACGGTGTTCATAGGCGCGAGGCATGGCGGCGGCATTCTGGCCGGCGAGGTCAACCTCAAGGACCTGGCCGGGCACATGGCCCATTTCTCCACGGCGTGGCCCGGGGAGATCATCGTCTGCGACGGGTACGGCAACGTCATATCGCATCCGGACAGGAACATGGTGTCCACCCAGGCCAACGTGGGCGGATCGCCCCTGTTCAAGGCCATCCGCAAGGGCGGGCAAAGCCTCGTCTACCTGGTGGACGGCGGGCTGTACCTGGGGGCCGGGCACGTCGTGCCGGAACTGGGCTGGCTCGTTCTCATCCGCACCAGGGCCGTCTCCGCGTTCGCGCCCGCCCTGGCTCCCTCCGCGGGCGTGGCCGCCGTCATGGGAGCGGTGCTCATGCTTCTGGTGCTTCTCGTGCGGCGGGCAATGAACAGGCGCATCGCCCGTCCCCTGGCCGAGACCGCCTCCAGGCTTGCCGGACTTGAGGAGGGCGAGGTTTTCCAAAAGAGGACGAACCCTCCTTTCGACGAACTGGCCAGCTTCGAGACGGCCATCGAGGACATGACCCTGAGGGTCCGCGGCGGCCAGGAGAAGCTCCGGGAGAGCGAGCGCCGTCTCAGGGCCATATTCGAGCAGGCCGCCGTGGGGTTGGTGCAGTACGCTCCCGACGGGCGGTATCTGAGCGCCAACAAGCGGTTCCAGGAAATCTGCGGCTATTCCTTGGAGGAACTCGGCTCCTTCAGCTTCCAGGACATAACCCATCCCGGCGATATCCAGGAAAGCCAGGATAACGTGCGCGCCCTGCGTGACGGGGAGTTGCAATCCTTCACCCTGGACAAGCGCTACGTCCGAAAGGATGGCGAGGTGATCTGGGTCCGCGCCACCATCTCCGCCGTGCGGGCCAACTCCGGGGAAGTGGACTATTTCATCGGCGTGGTGGAGGACATCACCGCGCGCAAGGCGGCCGAGGAGGCCCTGAAGTCGTCTCTCGCCGAAAAGGAGGTCCTGCTTCGGGAAATCCATCACCGGGTGAAGAACAACCTCCAGGTCATTTCGAGCCTCCTCTACCTCCAGTCGGAGAACGTCACGAACCCGGAGGCGCTGGAGATGTTCAGGGAGAGCCGCTCCCGCATCACCACCATGGCCCTGGTCCATGAGGAACTCTATCGTTCAAGCGACCTCTCGGGGGTGAACATCCGCGAGTACGTAAACAAGCTGGTCCCCAGGCTCGGGGCCGCCTTCGGCGCGGGCAGGGGGCTGGAATACCGGGTTGAGGCAAGGGACGCGGAACTGGTCATCGACCAGGCCATACCCTTCGGGCTCATCGTCAACGAGTTGGTGACCAACGCCGTCAAGCACGCTTTCGGCGGCAGGGACTGCGGGGTCATAACTGTCGAGGCGGGAATGGTTGACGGGGTTATGTGTCTCAAGGTATCCGATAACGGAAATGGGCTGCCAGCCGGTTTCGACGCCGCGGCCACGCCGACGCTTGGCATGCAGCTCATCCTGCAGCTGACAAAGCAGCTGCGGGGTGAGATAGAGATCGAAACAGGCACTGGCGCTTCCTTCACCATGGTATTTCCAGTCAAGGAGTCCGTGAAGTAATGGGACTTACAAAAGTGATGATCGTCGAAGATGAAGTGATCGCCGCCATGGCAACTGAAAAAATGCTCACCAAGCTCGGTTTCGAGGTCTGCGGCAACGTGACCTCAGGCGAGGACGCGCTGGAACGGTTTGACGAGGATTGCCCCGACATCCTGATCATGGACATACGCCTGGACGGAGAGCTCGACGGCATACAGACCACGGAGTTGATCAAGAAGAGCCGGGATGTCCCGGTCATCTACGTGTCGGCCTTCTCGGACGAGAAAACCCGCGAGAGGGCGGACGCCACCAAGCCTCTGGCCTTCATCAACAAGCCCCTGGACATAACCCTTCTCCAGCAGGTTCTCGAGGGCTTCACCCTGAACTGACAGGCCTCCGGTTCCCCGGTTCCGCAAGCCCCGCCCGCGCGGGGCTTTTTTGCGTCCATGCGGCGCCGGGGGCCGGGCCGGAGGGTTGTAAGAAATGATGACATACGCCGGTTGGATTTACAGCTCCATCATTACCTCAAAGGCAGGATGTCCATCATTTCAGGATGTTGTACGCCAGAGGGCACGGCACATGACTTGCAAATCCATAACAAATTCCAAATTCAAATTGTTTCCGGTTAAAGGAGGGAAGACATGTTGAGAGCCAAAATCACAGGTCTGATTCTTGTCTTGGCCCTGGCCGCGGCAGTGCCGGCGGGAGCCGTACCGGTCGCTCTCGAGCTGGCACTGGGCATTGACGTCTCCGGCAGCGTCGATGCATCCGAATACACCCTGCAAAAGAACGGTTACATCAACGCTTTCAACAATATCGCGGCATTCGGTCCTTTCTCGCCTTTCGCAGTTACCTATTATGAATGGTCCGGCGCTTCAGAGCAGTCGCAACTGGTCGCCTGGACGCTTGTCACCAACACCGCTGAAGCCTCGGCTTTCGCCGCCCTGATTGGCGGCACGTCCAGGGCCTTCAGCGGGCTCACCGCCGTGGGATCGGCCATCAGCTACGGCGCGGGCCTCTTCAACGGGAACGGCTTCGAGGGCACCAGGCTCGTCCTGGACATCTCAGGCGACGGCGAGACCAACGACGGCGGCAGCACCACCGCGGCGCGAGATGCCGCCGCGGCCGCCGGCATCACCATCAACGGGCTGCCTATCGGTGGAGCCAGCATCAACGCCTTCTACACCAATAACGTGATAACCGCTGGCGGATTCACCGTCCCCGCCGATTCCTTCGCCGACTTCCAGGGCGCGGTGTTCAGCAAGCTGCAGCGTGAGATAACGCCTCCTCCCAGCATCCCCGAGCCCGGCACCATGCTGCTCATGGGCATCGGCGCCGCCGGAGTGACCTTCATGCGCAGGCGCAAAGGCGCGAAGGCATAGCTTCCAATCATGCTCACCAAAAGGCCCCGTCCCGGCGGGGCCTTTTTATTGGCGTCCTCCATGCCGCGCGCCTTGGCTTGGCCGCCCAAGTGCCGTACAGTCTCCGGAAACAATCCAGGAGACCAGTTCATGTCCGATCATGTCGTCATCATCGGCGCGGTGGCGCTCGGCCCCAAGGCCGCCTGCCGCTACAAGCGCCTCGTCCCCGGCGCGCGGGTCACCATGATCGACCGCGACGCCATCGTGTCCTACGGCGGGTGCGGCATTCCCTATTTCATCTCCGGCGACGTTTCCGATCTGAAGGAACTCCGCACCACCAGCTTCAAGCTGGTGCGCGACGAGGCCTTCTTCAGCGATTGCAAGGACGTATGCGTGCTCACGCGCACCGAGGCCCTCGCCATCGACCGGGCGGCCAAAACGGTGGCCGTCCGCAACCTGGACACGGGCGAAGAGTCGTCGATTCCCTACGGCAAGCTGGTGATCGCCACCGGAGCTTCCCCGCGCCGCCTGAACATCCCGGGAGAGGACCTGCCCGGAGTCCACGCCGTGGCCAACCTCCACGACGCCATGGGCATTCGCGGCCTCATAAGCTCCGGCAAGGCAGGGCGCGCCGTGGTGGTGGGATCGGGCTTCATCGGCCTTGAAGTGGCCGAGGCGCTGGCGGACATGTGGGGCCTGGAGGTGGCCGTGGTTGAACTCATGGGCCACGTGCTGCCCCGGAACATCAGCCCGCTGCTGGCCCGCATGGCAGAGGCCCACCTTCAGGAAAAGGGCGTCGAGCTGTACTTCGGGGAGAAGGTGCTCGCCGTGGAGGGAGACGGGCGCGTGGAACGGGTGGTCACGGACAAGCGCGTCCTGGAGGCCGACCTCGTCATCCTGGCCGCGGGGGTGGTCCCGAACGGGCAGCTCGCCAGCGCGGCCGGGCTCGACGTGTCGCCAAACGGCGGCGTCCTGGTGGACGGGACCATGCGAACCTCCGACCCGGACATCTTTTCAGGGGGGGACTGCGCCCAGATCAAGAACATCATCACCGGCGGGACCATGCACTTGCCGCTGGGGTCCATGGCCAACCGCCAGGGCCGCGTCATCGGAACCAACCTTGCCGGCGGCAACGCGACATTTCCCGGCGCGGTGGGCTCCTTCGCGGTCAAGCTCTTCGAGCGCACCATCGCGGGCGCTGGCCTCACGCCGGAGCAGGCCGCCCAGGCCGGATTCGACGCGGTGAGCTGCCTGGTCATCCAGTTCGACCGCGCCCACTTCTTCCCCGGAAAGGAGCTCATGACCCTGGAGCTCACTGTGGAGAAGAGCACGCGGCGCGTGCTCGGCATCCAGGGCTTCGGCCCTTCCGGCGACGCCCTGGTGGGGCGCGTGGGAGCCGTGGCCGCGCTCATGCAGAAGGGCTGCACGGTGGACGACCTCTGCGTGCTGGAATACCCCTATTCGCCCCCCTTCTCCTCGGCCATGGACATCGTCAACACCGTGGGAACCGTGGCCGGCAACATGCTGGCGGGCATGAATCAGGGCGTCACCCCCGAGGAATTCACCGCTCTCTTCGACAAGGGGGACAAGGCCTGCTTCTTCCTGGACTGCCGCGAGCCCGACAACGCCGGGCCCTACCTGGAAGCCTTCCCGGACAAGTGGCACAACATCCCCCAGGGCCAGATCAGGAGGCGCCTGGACGAGATTCCCCGCGACCGGCAGGTGGTCATGATCTGCAACACCGGCATACGCTCCTACGAGGCCCAGATCACCCTGGAGCAGGCCGGATTCAGGGGAGTGCTCAACGTGCACGGCGGAATGGCCGGACTCAGGCAGAGCGGCATGGACCCGTTGAGGAAAGAAGAGGAGTAGGAGCCTCCGGCGGGCAGAGGGGGACAGGAGTAAGAACAAGAGCCTCCGGCGGCCAGGGGGATGATCCCCCTGGACCCTCAATGGCTTCGCGTCGGTCACCGCGATCATTGTAAAGGGCTGGAAGCGCGCAAAGCCGCGCTTCCA
>JBMORI010000075.1:0-11161 GCA_049322415.1 Thermodesulfobacteriota bacterium
GACAAGCCGCATCCCGAAACCCCTTACACAATCCCCGGCGATGCCGGGGGACGCAGAGAGATAAGATGCCCAAAAGCATGACCGGCTTCGGCCGCTCAATGTCGGAAGATGCCTTCGCCAGCGTGGTCTGGGAGGCCCGTTCGGTCAACAGCCGCTACCTGGACCTCAAGTGGCGGCTCCCCCTGTTTTTGCGGGCCAGCGAGTCCGAGCTGGAAAAGACGGTGCGCCGCTTCGTGGAGCGCGGCCGCCTGGAAATCACCTGCAACTTCCAGCCGCGCCGCCCCGAGGTGCTGGATGTCTCCCTCAACAAGCCGCTGGCCAAGGCCATGCTGGCCTCGGTGGGCGAACTGGCCTCGGAGATGGGGCACGCGTTCGCTCCGGACTTCACCCGTCTCATGACCATCTCGCACCTGTGGCAGGAGGGCATGAAGGAGGCCCCTGAAGAGCTCATGCGGACCCTGACCGGAGGGCTCGAAGTGGCCCTGGCCGACCTGAACGCCTCCCGTGTCCGCGAGGGCGGCCTGCTGGCAGGGGACATCCTGGGCCGCCTGGAGAAGCTCTCCGGCTGGCACGGTGATATCAAAGTCCTCGCGCCCAGGATCAAGGAGGAGAAGTTCCAGGCCCTGCGGACCCGCCTGAACGCCGTGCTGGAAAAGCTCGGCGTGGAACCCTCGGAGGAGCGCATCCTCCAGGAGGTAGCGGTCATGAGCGACAAGCTCGACGTCACCGAGGAGCTCACCCGCCTGGGCTGCCACCTGGAGCAGATACGCGAGCTGCTCGGCCAGGAGGGCGACGTGGGCAAACGCCTGGATTTCCTGCTTCAGGAGACCTTCCGCGAGATCAACACCTGCGGCAACAAGGCCCAGTCCATCGACGTGAGCAGGATCGTGGTGGAATTCAAGGCGGAACTGGAGAAGTGCCGCGAACAGGTCCAGAACATCGAATAGGGGCCGCCGTGCAGAAATCGGGACTTTTGAACATCGGCTTCGGCAACTACGTGGTGAACTCCAGGGTCATCGCCATCGTGAACCCGGCGTCCTCGCCCATGCGCCGCCTGCGCGAGGACGCCAAGGAGACGCAGCGCCTGGTGGACGCCACCCAGGGCAGAAAGACCCGCTCCATCATCGTCATGGATTCGGGCCACGTGGTCCTCTCGGCCATCCAGGCGGAGACCATCTCCCAACGCTTCAGCCAGGACGAGGAAGATGAAGCCAAGTGAGCGCCTGGGCCTGGCCCTCATCATCACCGCCCCCTCCGGGGCCGGGAAAAGCACGCTGATCAAGCGCCTTCTGGCCGAGTTCCCGCGCGCGGGGTTTTCGGTCTCGTGCACCACCCGCGCGCCCAGGCCGGGCGAGAGGGACGGGGTGGATTACGACTTCCTCCCGGTTGAGGAGTTCAGGGACCGCATCGCCAAAGGGCACTTCGCGGAGTGGGCCGAGGTGCACGGCAACTACTACGGCACCCAGAAGAAGGCCGTGCTCGGCATGCTCGCCCGGGGCAGGGACGTCATCTTCGACATCGACGTGCAGGGGGCCAGAAACCTCAAGGCCAACCTGGAGCTTGGCCGCACGCTGTTCATCCTGCCTCCGTCGCGGGCTGAGCTGGAGAGAAGGCTCAAGGGGCGCGGTTCGGACAGCCCCGATACCATCGCCAGGCGCATGGACAACGCCAAAAGCGAGATCTCCCAGGCCGGGTGGTTCGACCATATTCTGGTCAACGACGACCTGGACAAGGCCTACGACAGCCTGCGGGCGGTGTATCTTGCCGAGAGCGCCCGCCCCGCGCTGCTCCCCGGGCTGGTGGAATCTATCCTTTCAAGCTGGGCGGACTGAGTCCGCCCGGCCCCCTCTCTTGCGCTTGCTTCACATTCCGTATATCCGGACTATGGTTGCGTTTGAAGAATGGATCATCATTCGTACCGGAGTGGAACGATGAGCGAATCAGATTTGATGGAAGGACCGGACCCCTCGCAAAAACCTTCCTCCAAAACCAGAGAGAAGATCAAGGGCATCTTTTCCACCCAGTCCATCCAGAAGGTCGGCACCGGCACGACCACGCGAAAGACCATTCAGAAGACCTACTGGTTCGTGGAGGAGCGCGAGGAAGGGCTTCTCGAGATACAGCCGCTCAACAAGAACTACATTCCCTCCGGACCCAAGCGCAAGATCACCATCGAGGACCTGGTCGCCAAGTTCGCTCCGGAGCCGGAGTTCTATGTCTCCACGGTCTATCCGAAGCTCCAGGAACTCTCCCGCACCATCCAGAAGGGCGAGCGCCACAGGGGAAAGGGCGAAATCTTCAGCGCCGAGCTGGAATTCAGCCAGGCCCTCAGGGTGGACGAGGAGAACGTCCGGGCCAACTTCGGGCTCGGGCTCACCTACCTGGACAGGGGCGAGGCCCACAAGGCCAACGACATCTTCGAGCGCCTGGTCCGCCTGGACGCCGCTTTCGAGCAGGAGCACAAGCACCTTTTCAACGATTTCGGCATCAGCCTGCGCAAGAACAAGATGCTGGACCAGGCCCTCGACTACTACCGCAAGGCCGAAAGCCTCGTGGCCGAGACCGACGAGAACCTCTTCTACAACATCGCCAGGGCTTATTTCGACAAGGAAAACGTCACGGAATGCCTCGAATACCTGAAGCGGGCGCTCCAGATAAACCCCGAGCTCAACGAAGCCCGGCGGTTCGTGAAGTATCTCGTGGACCAGAATCTCATCTCGGCGGACCTGCCCGGCGTCAAGGACCTCATGCCCTCCGACTCCGGACCCGCCAAGGCCCCCTCCGGAGCGCCCATCAACGTGGGGATCTGACAAGTCCATGAATCACGAGCGCGGACAGCAATTCCTCCTTGACCTGCCTGGGCTCAGGCACGACCTGCCCTATTCCCCCTCGCTTCTCACCCAGCTCTACAGCCAGACCGGGCAGAACTCCTCCGCGCCCCTGGACGAGATTGCCCAGACCCTGAGCCAGGACCAGGGCCTCACCATCAAGGTGCTCACCATGGCCAACTCGGCCTTCTACGGCCTCCAGCAGGAAGTGACCACCGTGTCGAGGGCCATCGCGGTGCTCGGGCTCAACGAGGTCCGCTCGCTGGTGCTGGCGCTTGGCGTGAAGGCCCTCACCAAGGGCAAGAACTTTCCCAGGGAGTTCGGGGTGGGGCACTATTGGGAGCACCAGCTGACCGTGGCGCTCATAGCCCGGCATCTGGCCCCGCTCATGGGCGGCGTGGACGGCGACAACCTCTTCACCGCGGGAGTGCTGCACGACCTGGGCAAGCTGCTCACCGCCCTGCACCGGCCGGACGACTGGAGGGCCATCGACGCCCTCACCCGCGAGAAGACCCTCTCCTATTCCGAGGCCGAGGAGGAATACTGGGGGATCGAGCACGGCGTGCTCGGCTCCATGGTGATGGGCTCCTGGAACCTGCCGGAAGACCTCACCGAGCCGGTCAACTGGCACCACGCCCCCATGCACTCGCCAGGCCACCGCCGGGAGGCCCTCGTGCTCTGCGTGGCCGACGCCATGGCCCACGTCGCGGCCGACCCGCTGGCCGCCGTCCACTGCCCATGGCGTGAAGTGCTCGGCAAGTTCCACCTTTCCGCGGAAGGCGTGCTGGAGCAAATCAAGGCCTTGCTCCAGAAGCACGATCCTGGCATCTTCGCTTCCGGACTGGCCGCCTGAGCCGTCAGTTCGCGACCGCATCCCCAGCCCCCGGCCCTCATCAGCCTCAAGGAGCTTTCCGTGCGAAAAATCTGGCGCTCGCGCGCCCTGGAGCCTTTGCCCGCCTTCCTCCCGGACTGGGCGGGGAAGCTCTCAGTCAGCCCCAGGATGGCCGGACTTCTCTGGAGCAGGGGGCTAACCACCCTGGAGGACATGGACACCTTCCTGTGTCCGGGCCTGCGCCACCTGATGCCGCCGGACCGCATTCCCGGCCTCGCCCAGGCCGCCGAGGCCGTGGCCTCCGCTCTGACTTCCGGGGGCAGCGTGACGGTCTGGGGCGACTACGACGTGGACGGCGTCACCTCCACGGCCCTGCTGGTCGATTTCCTGGCCCAGCGCGGCTACCGCGCCGGGCACTACATCCCCGCGCGCCTTGAGGAGGGCTACGGCCTCTCCCGCGCGGGAATCGAGAAGCTGGCCCGGTCCGGCACGGACATGGTGCTCACCGTGGACTGCGGCATCACCGCCTTGGAGGAGGCCGAGCGCGCCCGTGAACTGGGGCTCTCCCTCGTCATCACCGACCACCACCTGCCGGGACCCGAGCTGCCCCGGGCGGCGGCCGTGGCCAACCCCAAGCTGGCCGACAATCCCGGACGGGACCTGGCCGGGGTGGGCGTGGCCTTCTTCCTGGCGGCGGCGCTCAACAGGATGCTCCCGGGCGAGCCGGTCGATATCCGCCAGTTCCTGGACCTGGCCGCCATGGGCACCCTGGCCGACGTGGTCAGCCTCACCGGCCAGAACCGCGTCATCGTGAAGAACGGCCTGCTGCTCCTGGCCGAGGCCAGACGGCCCGGAATCTTCGCCCTCAAGGAGGCGGCCGGGTATTACGCCAAGGCCCCGCTGGAGGCCACCCAGGTCACGTTCGGCCTTGCCCCGCGCATCAACGCCGCCGGACGCCTGGACCGGGCGGACGAGGCCCTCTCCCTGCTGCTCGCGCCGGACATCGTCTCGGCGCGCCCCCTTGCCCGGGCCCTGGACGAGCTCAACGTCAAGCGCAGGCAGGAGGAGGACGCCATCTCCTCCGAGGCGCTGGAGCAGGCCCAGGCTCAGGCCGGGGAGGACGCCCTGGTCCTGCACGCGCCCCATTGGCATCAGGGCGTCATCGGCATCGTGGCCTCGCGCGTGGTGGAGAAGCATTACCGCCCGGCCCTGGTCATCACCCAGGACAACGGAAAGCTCAAAGGGTCGGGGCGCTCCATCCCCGAGATCGATCTGCACGCGGCCCTCGCCACCTGCAAGGACCTGCTGCTCGGTTTCGGCGGCCACCGCCAGGCGGCGGGGCTCAGCCTCGCTCCGGAGAACCTGGAGGAGCTGCGCCGCGCCTTCGGCCTGGCGGTCAGGGCGCAGCTCGGGGAGGCCGACCCCGTTCCCACCCTCAAGCTGGATGGTGAGCTGCCGTTCACGGACATCCATCAGGAGCTTCTCAAGGAGCTCGCCCTGCTCGGTCCCTTCGGCTGCGGCAACCCGGAACCCGTGTTCCAGTCCCGCGCGCTGGAGGTGAAGGGCCGCCGGGTGTTCGGGGCAAACCATCTCATCCTGGAGGTGCGCGACCCTGATGCCGGAGTGACGCTGCGCGCCAAGGCCTGGCGCATGGCGGACCAGATCGGTCCGGAGGTGGCGGGGGGGAAGCTCAGGCTTGCTTTCACGCCCAAGCTCGACACCTACAACGGCCTCGCCAGCGTCGAGCTGCGCGTGAAGGACTGGACAGGCGGCGAACCGGCGGCGGTGTAAGCCGCGACCGGGTACCAGCAGGAAGATCAGGCGGCCAGGGGGAGCGTCACCGCCACGGTGGTCCCCTCCGGGTCCGAAACGTCGAGGGCGATGGAGCCCCCCAGTGTCCGCGCGATCAGGCTGGCGGAGTAGGTGCCAAGGCCCGTCCCTCCCTCCTTGCCGGAGGTGGCGTATTTTTCGAAGAAACGGGGCCGGATGTCCTCCGGGACCGCGCCCTTGTTGCTGATGAGGATGCGCGCGGCGCCGCCGGTCCTTTCCAGAACGAGCCTCACCACGCCTTCCCCCGGCGAGGCCTCGATGGCGTTGTCCAGCAGGTTTCCAAGCATGGACCAAAGGGGCAGCTCTTCGCCAAGGACCATGAACGGCGGCGCATCTTCCAGCACCGAACCCTCCACCGAAACCTCCAGCCTCAGCTTCCTGGCCCGGAGCTTGCCGGCCGCCTCCATGGCCAGCTTCCCGGCCAACCCGGTCATGTCCACGGGCTTGGCCTCGAACACATAGGTTCCCTGCTCCATCTTGAACATGTCCAGGGAGATGTTGATGAGGTTCAGCATCTTGTAGCCGGTCTGGCGGATTAGGCGCAGGTATTCGTCCATTTCCTGGCGGGGCATGTCCCGGTCTGAGAGGATCAGCCCCGGCAGGCCGATGATGGCGTTGAGCGGACTCTTGAGGTCGTGGCGGGACATGCGCTCGATGTCCTCCCGCAGGATTTCGAGGCGCTTCTTGTCGCTGACGTCCTGTATGACGCCCGAGAGGGCCGTCCTCCCCCCGCTTTCTTCCAGCCCTCCGGAGAAGCGGAGCCACTTCTCGTCTCCCGGGGCCGCCGCCAGCCTGACTTCGGCGTCCAGGGGCGCTCCGGTTTCGCGTGTATGATCGAATGCCTCCATGAGGACGATCCGGTCACGCGGATCGAGCAATTGCACCAGGACGTCAATAGAGGGGGCGACATCCTCCGGGACCGGGATGATCAGCCTGCCCTGGCCGGTGAGGGCCATGAGCCCGGTCTGGAAGTCCAGTTCGAAGCCTCCTATGCCCCCGGCCTTCTGGGTCCTGTCCAGGAGCTCCCGGCTTTGCAGGAGGGCCTGCTCGGCCTTGCGGCGCTCCTCGATCTCCAGTTGGAGGTCGCGGAACATGAGCTCGAAGGGGGAGGTCAGGCCCGTTTCGATGATGGCCCGGTACATGAAGTAGAAGGAGAGAATCTTGAACAGATGCCCCACCATGTTGATGGTGGCGTACAGGTTCTCGTAGGCCGTGAAGCACAGCTCCGTGGCGATGGTGGCCGCGAGCGACAGGATGAGGAACCTGAGGACCAGGGGCGAGAACCTGCCCCGGTTGACCCAGAGCAGCCAGGCCGCGCCCGCCAGGATGGCGCAGATGACGTACTCGCTGACTATCTTGAACGGCGTCAGTCCCTGGCCGTCCACGAAACAGTCGGGAAAGGTGCGCCAGTAAAAAATCGAAAGCAGGGCGAGGCCCGTGACGGCGGCGTAGCCCAGGAACACCGGGACCACCGCCGGCGTTCGCCTGAAGAACAGCGGCGCTGCCAGGAGGGACAGGCTCTCCATGTATCGGGCCACCATCCATATCTGGGGCGGCAGGTTGTTCCCGTTGAATTCCGGGAATATGGGCATTCCCTTGTAGGCCAGGGTGTGCAGCAGGTCCAGGAGCGCGACGAAGAAGTAGGAGATGCCCACGAACAGCAGGTAGCCGTTGTGCATGTAGCGCCTGGTGTTCCAGGCCAGCATGAACACGCCGTAGGCGATGATGATGCTGAAGAGTTCCGCGAATGTGTGGAACAGAAGATAGTTATGGAAGGAGGTCGCCACCAGTCCGGCCATGAGGGCCAGGCCCAGGATGGCTTCCTTCCAATCGACTGACCGCAAGAGGACGTTCATTCGCCGCCTGTGCTGTTATGTGGCCCGCCTGGGCAACAGGTTGAGACGTGGGGCCGTTCCACGGGAGTCGTAGGTGAAAACGGCGGGTTGGGCAAGGCGGCGGTTTCCGGTCCGGGCGGCCTGTCAACCCGTGTAGAACGGACATTTCCTTCGCGCCGGGGGCGGCAAGAAGACGAAACGGGCCGGTGTCCCTTTGTGTCCCGTGGGCCTTGCAGCTGGCCAACGGTACACAAAGGGACACCGGCCTTGGTCCGGCGTTGATCACCCGGCGAAGCGGGCCGGGGGGCGGAGAGACGCCCCAGGCGGAGCCGGGCTTCTATTTCTTGCCTTCCAGCTCCATGGCGGCCTTCTCGACCCCGGCGGCGAAGCCCTCCCTGGCCTTGACGATCTTCTCCTCCAGGCTCTTGTCGGAGAGGGCCAGGATCTGGGCGGCCAGCCACGCGGCGTTGCGGGCTCCGGCCTTGTCGATGGCCAGGGTGCCCACGGGGAACCCGGGGGGCATCTGCACGGTGGCCAGCAGTGCGTCCATGCCGCCGAGGGGGGAGGCGTTCACGGGCACGCCGAGCACCGGCCTGGTGGTGCGGGCGGCCACTGCCCCGGCCAGGTGCGCGGCCATTCCGGCGGCGCAGATGAACACCTGGCAGCCGTCCGCCTCCAGGTCCCGGATGAGCTTCTCGGTGCGCTCCGGGGTGCGGTGGGCGCTGGTGACGGTGTAGACGTGGTCGATTCCAAGCTCGGCGAGGATGTCCGAGCAGGGCTGAAGCACGTCCTTGTCCGAGATGGAGCCGATGAAAATGGCGACCTTTGTCATTTTCCTGTCCTCTTGATGCCCTTCGCGCCGATGTCCCGGCGGAAATAGGAGTTTTCAAACCCGACGGCAGTCACGGCCTTGTATGCGCTGGCCTGGGCCTTGGCCAGATCGTCGCCGAGCGCGGTGACGCCGAGCACTCTCCCGCCGGTGGTCTTGAGGGTCTTGCCCGCGAGTTCCGCCCCGGCCACGAACACCTTGACCCCGTCCATGGCATCGGCCTTGTCCAGGCCGGTTATCTCCATGCCCTTGGGGTAGGAACCAGGGTAGCCCCCGGCGGCCATGACCACGCACAGGGCTGTTTTAGGGCTCCAGGAGACCAGCGAGGCGTCGAGCTTTCCCGTGGCGCAGGCGAGCATCACGGCGGCGATGTCCGAATCCAGGCGCATGAGCAGCGGCTGGCATTCGGGGTCGCCGAAGCGGACGTTGTATTCGAGCACTGAAGGCCCCGCTTCGGTCATCATGAGCCCGGCGTAGAGCACGCCCTTGAAGGGGTGGCCCTTGGCGGCCAGGGTGCGCGCGATGGGTGTGATGACCAGCGCGGCCATGCGGTCCCACTCGCTGTCCGGCAGGACCGGGGCGGGGCTGTACGCGCCCATGCCGCCGGTGTTGGGACCTGTGTCGCCTTCGCCCACGGCCTTGTGATCCTGGCAGGAGGGCATGGGCACAACGTTCACGCCGTCGCAGAAGGCCAGGAAGGAGGCCTCCTCGCCCACGACGCAGTCCTCCACCACCACGGTGTCCCCGGCCTCGCCGAAGACCCGCCTGACCATCATGTCCTCCAGGGCCTCCAGGGCCTCCTGGCGGGACTTGGCCACGACCACTCCCTTCCCGGCGGCCAGGCCGTCGGCCTTGACCACCATGGGCAGGGGGCGCGATTCCACGTGGGCCTTGGCGGCCTGGTATTCCGTGAAGACCTGGTAATCGGACGTGGGGACGCCGGAGGCGCGCATGATGTCCTTGGCGAAGGCCTTGGAGCCCTCCAGCCTGGCGGAGTAGGCGTCCGGGCCGAAGCAGGGGATGCCCGCGTCCGCCATGGCGTCGGCGAGTCCCGCTACCAGGGGAGCCTCGGGACCCGCAACCACGAGGCCTATGGCGTTCCGCCTGGCGAAATCGGTGAGCGCGGCCACGTCGGTATCCTTGATGGCCACGTTTTCGGCCACCAGGGCCGTGCCGCCGTTTCCGGGGGCGGCGAAGAGTCTGTCCACGAGGGGGCTTTGGGTAAGCTTCCAGGCCAGGGCGTGTTCCCGGCCGCCCGAGCCGACCAGAAGGACGTTCATGTAAGCTCCTTGGTTTCGTTGATGCGTGGGGTATCCCAAGTGCGGCGCGAAATCAAACATATCTGGAGCAGTCTAGGGGGAATTCCTTAATGCAAAAAATTCTCAATTGTTCTTGACTTCGACAACAAGAGGGCTATCTGAACAACAACACATCCTGAACAGGGGTCCTCATGCTGCAATCTCAAGCCATGGCCATGGATTTCGACTCAGCGCTCGAAAAATTCAAGGCCATCTCCCAGGACAAGGGACTGCGTCTTACCCATCAGCGTCTTGAGATCTTGCGGGAGCTGGTTGGCGCCAAGGATCATCCCAGCGCCGAGACCGTCTTCGGGCGGGTTCGCCGCCGCCTGCCGACCATCTCGCTGGATACGGTCTACCGCACGCTTTCGACCTTCGACGAGCTTGGCATCATCATGCGAGTGCCCGTCACGGGGGACCAGGGCCGTTTCGACGCCGACACCAGCCCGCACCACCACTTCGTCTGTTCCCGCTGCAAGTCCATCTACGACTTCATGTGGAACGACTTTGACCGCCTCGTGCTGCCATCGGATTCCGAATCGCTGGGCCGGGTGGACGACAGGCGCGTGGTGGTCAGGGGCGTGTGCCAGACCTGCCTTAGCGATAGTTAGCAGCCCTTTTTCAATTCCTCTTGACCAAAACCCAGGTTTTGGTTTACGATTTTAATCAGAATTTTTCTTAAAACATAATCAATCAGAATATGGAGGAGTCATGACCAAGTCCGAAGCCAATCTGTGGGAAGCTTTCGCCGGGGAATCCCAGGCCAACCGCAAGTATCTGGCGTTCGCCAAGCAGGCGGAGAAGGAAGGCTTCAAGCAGGTGGCCAAGCTCTTCAGGGCCGCCGCCGAGGCCGAGACCGTGCACGCCCACACCCACCTGCATGTTCTCAAGGGGGTCGGCTCCACCGCCGGCAACCTGAAGGCCGCCGTGGAAGGCGAGACCCATGAGTTCGAGAGCATGTACCCCAAGATGATCGAAGAGGCCCAGGCCGAGGGCAACAAGCAGGCCGAGCGCAGCTTCCGCTTCGCCAACGAGGTGGAGAAGGTCCACGCCGATCTCTACAAGAAGGCGCTGGCCGACCCCGCGGGCCTGGCCGAGACCGAATACTACATCTGCTCGGTCTGCGGCTACACCTGCGAGGACCACGCCCCGGACAAATGCCCGGTCTGCCAGGCCGCCTCGAAGGCGTTCTACACGGTTGGCTAGCCGGGGGGAGATGACGCCTCCGGCGGCCAAAGGGACACTGTCCCTTTGGAATCCCGTTCAGCTTCGCGGCTGAGAGCGGGAAAAGGACCACGAGCGAAAGGGAGACGATCATGGACAAATGGGAATGCCCCTGCGGCTACGTCTACGACCCCGCGGAAGGCGACGTTGAGCACGGCGTGCAGCCTGGAACAGCCTGGGAAGACGTTCCGGAGGACTGGGTCTGCCCCAAGTGCGGGGCGGAAAAGGAGTTCTTCGAGAAGGTGGACTGAACAAAAAGAGGGGCACCTTTCGCTTCGCGCGTTAGGTGCCCTATTTTAAGTGTTCACTAAACAATTGTTTTAACCTGTTTTCAAGATGCTCCTGTCGTGCTGACGATAGGATTGACATGTGCTCGATAGATGTCATCATGTGTTTTGATAGTGAGAGTGGGTTGTTTTCAATGTTGCTTCGCAGGTGAAGTACCATTTTTTTTAGTTTATTAACGGTATGATGCTTAAGACCTG
>JBMORI010000076.1:0-11015 GCA_049322415.1 Thermodesulfobacteriota bacterium
GGGGCATTGGGCTGGTTTCTAGGTCATCATCTTGGGAAGATTAGACAAAAATTCTTGTCGACGGGAGTAAAAAAAGGGCAGGGGGTGACGTCTTGAAAAATTTCAAGCGACCCCATCTGGAGGAACTCAGGCTAGATTGATGGTGCGAAACATCGTGCTGCTCAGCCAGGGGGTGCCAACAGCTTTTGTTGGCGGATGTTGGCTAAGAACGAAAACGAAGGGGTTACCCAGTTTCCTGGATAACCCCTTGAAATGTGTGGTGGAGCTGGACGGAATCGAACCGACGACCTCTTGAATGCCATTCAAGCGCTCTCCCAACTGAGCTACAGCCCCGCTCGGGAAGACAGCTTTTGCCCGAGACAGGCCATCTCGTCAATCGTTTTTTTTCGCTCCGCGAAAATTTCCTTCTCCCCCTTCCCTGCCTGCCGCCCACCCTGCTACAAACCGCCTGTCCGGAGGCCCTTTCAGTGATAGCCCTTTTGCAGCGACTGACCATCAAAACCGCCTGGCTCGCCGTGGTGTTCCTCGGGATCACCCTGGTGAGCTTCTGGGTCATTCATCTTGCCCCGGGCAAACCCACCGACCTCCAGACCGACCTGAACCCGCTCATCACACCCGAGGCCGTGGCACGCCTCGAAAAGCTCTACGGCCTGGACCAGCCAGTGCACGTGCAATACTGGCTGTGGCTTAAGCGCCTCTCGAAGCTCGACTTCGGCAACGCCCTCACCGGCGACCGCCGCCCCGTCTGGGACAAGATCAAGGAACGCCTGCCGCTCACCTTCGGCATGAACGTGGCCGCCCTCATACTGACCCTCTCCCTGGCCGTCCCCATAGGCGTTCGCGCGGCGGCAAGGCAGAACGGCTTCTTCGACCGAAGTTCCACAGTGTTCGTGTTCGTGGGCTTCGCCATGCCGGGATTCTGGCTGGCGCTCTTGTTGATGCTTCTTTTCGGCATCGTCTGGCCGGTGCTGCCCATCTCGGGCATCACCTCCCTGGACCACGCCCAGATGCCCTGGTGGCGCCAGTGGCTGGACTACTGCGCACACCTGGCCATGCCCATGTTCATCTACGTCTTCGGCGGACTGGCGGGCATGAGCCGCTACATGCGCTCGGCCATGCTGGAGGTCCTCAGGCAGGACTACATCCTCACCGCGCGCGCCAAGGGCCTGCCGGAATCGGCCGTGATCTACCGCCACGCCCTGCGCAACGCGCTGCTCCCGGTCATCACCCTGCTTGGGCTCTCGGTGCCTTCCCTGATCGGCGGCTCGGTGATCATCGAACAGATATTCTCCCTGCCCGGACTGGGGCAGCTCTTCTACCAGGCCGTCATGAGCCGCGACTACCCGCTCATCATGGCCAACCTCGTGCTCGGCGCGGTCCTGACGCTGGCCGGGAACCTGCTCGCCGACGCGGGCTACTCCCTGGCCGACCCGCGCATACGCTCCGGAGGACGCGATGCATGAGTCCTTCCTGAGCCGCGCCATGCGCCACCCCATGTTCGTGGCCGGGCTCTTCCTGGTGGGGACCATCTCACTGGCCGCCGTCTTCGCGCCGCTCCTGACCGCCCACGGCCCGACGGCACTGGACGTGGACAACATCCTCAAGGCTCCGAGCGCGGCACATCCTTTCGGCACCGACGCGCTGGGCCGCGACATCTTCGCGCGCATGCTCTACGGCGGGCGGGTGTCGCTCTGGGTGGGATTTTTGGCCGTGGGCCTCTCCGTCACCCTGGGGCTTTTCTTCGGACTGGTGGCCGGATACTTCGGCGGAGCGCTGGACGAGCTCATCATGCGAGGCGTGGACGTGATGCTGTGCTTCCCTTCCTTCTTTCTGATCCTGGCCGTGATCGCCTTCCTGGAGCCGTCGCTGACCAACATCATGATAATAATCGGACTGACCTCCTGGATGGGCGTGGCCCGGCTGGTGCGCGCCGAGGCGCTGACGCTCAAGCGGCGCGACTTCGTGCGCGCCGCCGTCCTGGCCGGGGCGGGAAACGCCCGCATCATAAGCCGCCACATCCTGCCCAACGCCGCAGCGCCCGTGCTGGTCTCCGCGACGCTCGGCGTGGCCGGGGCCATCCTCACCGAGTCCTCGCTGTCGTTTCTGGGGCTCGGGGTGCAGCCGCCCACCCCCTCCTGGGGCAACATGCTTCTGGAGGGCAAGGAAGTGCTTGAAATCGCGCCCTGGCTGTCGATATTCCCGGGCGTGGCCATCCTGCTGACCGTGCTCGGATACAACCTTCTCGGCGAGGCCCTGCGGGACCTCCTGGACCCCAGGCTCAGGCAGTAACGACGTGATCGAGCTCCTTCGCATACGAAACCTGGCCCTCATCTCCGACGTGGAGCTGGAGTTCGGCCCGGGCCTCAACGTCCTCACCGGCGAAACCGGCGCGGGCAAGACCTTCATCCTCAAGGCGCTGGAATTCCTAACCGGCGAGCGCCTCACGCCGGACATGGTCCGCCCCGGCGCGGAGAAGGCCCAGGTGGAGGCGCTCTTCGTGCTGGACGGCCAGGACGTCATCATCCGCCGCGAACTTTCCGCCCAAACTGGACGCGCCCGCCTCTACGTCAACGACCAGCTCGCGACCCAGGAGTCCGTCAAGGAGCTCAAGCCCCGCCTCATGCTCCACGTGAGCCAGCACGGCCAGCAGAAGCTCCTGGCCCCTGCCTTCCAGGCCAGGCTGCTGGACCACTTCCTGCCTGACCGTTCGCTTGTCGATATCCGGTCCGGGCTGGTCAGGGATCTGTCCGGCCTGGAGCGCGAGGCGAGAGCCCTGCGCGAGCGGCTGGCGCACCTGGAGGACCGGCGGGAGATCCTGGAGATGAAGCGGGCCGAGATCGACAAGGTGGCCCCGCGCGAGGGCGAGGAGGAGGAGCTCCTGGAGCGCCAGAAGGCCCTGCGCCACGCCCGCAAGGCCCGCGAGGCCGCCGATTCCGCCCTGGACATGCTGCTGGGCGAGGCTGGTCTCACGGCATCGCTCGGCAGGCTGGAGCGTGAGATCGCCTCGCTTGCGCAGATTTCAGACTCCTTCGGGGCGGACCTGGAGACCGTGCGAGCGGCGCGTCACTCCCTCTCTGATATGGCCGGGCGTCTGCGCGGCGGCCTGCCCGGCCTGGAGGACGACCCGGAGGCAGTGGAGTCGCGGCTCTGGGAGCTGGCCCAGCTCAAGCGCAAGCTCAAGCTCTCCATGCCGGAGGTGCTGGCCCTCGGGCGCGAGATAGAGGAGAACCTGAACTTCCTGGACAGCGCCGGGCTCGATTCCAAGCGCCTGGAGCGGGGCAGGGCGGAGCTGCGCGGCAGGCTTTCCGGGGCTCTGGCCACCCTGGACGAGGCGCGGCGCGAAGCGGCCGCCGGACTCGCGGCGCGCATCGAGGGCGAGCTGCACGGCCTGGGGTTCTCCGAGCACGCCCGGGTGCTGTTCGAGTTCATTCCCGTGGAGCTTTTCGGGGAGGACGGCTCCTCGCCCGCCCTGGTGGAGCATGCGGCGCGCCTGCTCTTCGCGCCCAACCCGGGCCAGCCGCCCAGGCCCCTGGACCGCATCGCCTCGGGCGGCGAACTGTCCCGCTTCCTGCTGGCGCTCACCAGCCTTCGCTCCGAGAACGACGAGGCCACGCTGATCTTCGACGAGGTGGACGCGGGCATCGGCGGAATCACCCTCACGCGGGTGGGCGAGCGCCTGAAGGCCCTTGCCGCCGGGCGTCAGATGCTGCTCATCACCCACTGGCCGCAGCTGGCCGCGCTGGCGGGCCGACACTTCCTGGTGGCCAAGCACGTGTCCGGCGGCCAGACCGAGACCACGGTGACGGCCCTCGCTGGCGCGGCCCTCGCGGACGAGATATCGCGCATGGCCGGCGGCGGCGAGCAGGGCGAGGCCCTGGCCGGAAAACTGCTGGGCGCGGCTCCGTAGTTCTACAACTCCCGCCTCCCCTCGACAGCAGTGAACGCCTTGAGCGGGGCCAGGTATATCCGGAGCGCCTCAACGGCCGCCTTGCCCAGTATCCCCACGCGGGGGCTCGCTGTCATGGGCAGGCTCCCGGCGATCAGGTCCGCCGCGCCCTCCAGACGCACTGCCGCGTCCCCGAGCTGCCTGACCAGGGCAGCCTCCAGCGCCGGGCATTCCTGCGCCCCGGCCGAGCGCAGGAGCGAGATTGTGTCCCTGCAATGCTCGTACAGCATCCGGGCCACGGCCATGCCGTAGAACACGTGGATGTCCGCCTTGCCGTCCAGCACGTCCCGGCTCATGGGCCCGGCCAGGGCGTCCAGCTCAGGCAGGACGCGGGCCAGGGCGTCGTTTCCCGGGGTGAGAGACTTCTCCAGCGCATCCAGGTCCGCCGCGAGGCAGGCCCCGCTCCAATCCGGCGCGAGCAACACCGCCATGACCACCGCGACGGCAGCGCACGCCTTCCAGAACGGCCCTCCGCGACTCCGGCCAGTCCCGCGCCAATCCTCCCTCGCTTTGCTATCCGGCGTCCTCATTGACTTCCCCCTTCTTCGGCCTTAAGCCCTTGCCCTGTCATATTCCCTTCCCGGAGACTCCATGTTCGACATCCTCATCGCGCTTGGCATAAGCCTCGCCGGTTTCGCATTGCAGGTCTGGCCCAGGCTCCTGAACCGCTACTTCGGCATAGACACCTGGCGCTTCACCCTCCTGGCCCAATACATCCGCGACAACAAGAAGCTCCCCGAGAGCCTCCCGCACAAGTACATCGTCCCTGGGTCCGTGGACAACCCGCCGCTTCTGCCCTTCATATGCTCGCTCCTGCCCAAGGACTGGCTCGACCGCAACCAGGGCCTCATCTCCCCGGCCTTCGACGTGCTGGGCAGTCTCACGGTCTATTTCATGGGCTATTACGCCACGGGACAGGCCGCTGGCGGCCACTTCGCACAGATGGCCTACCTGCTCACGCCCGTGGTGCCGCTGGAGGCGTCCAACCTGTCGCTGCGCACCCTGGGCAGCCTCATCTTCACCTGGGCCATGCTCATGGTGCAGTCCTACGTGCTGCATCCCTCGTGGTGGACCTTCCTGATCGGCGTCGCGGGAGTGGCGCTTCTCTCCATGACCCACCGCATGGCCATGCAGGTGTTCTTCTTCACCCTGTTCTGGATGGCGATGGTCACGGGCGACGTGAACCACCTGCTCGTGTTCGCCGCGGGCATCCTGGCGGCGGTGTTCTGCACCAGGGGGCTCTACCTGCGCTACCTGCGCGGGCACATGCTCATGATCTGCTTCTGGATGTACAACATCCACAACCGCCTTGCCCACCAGGTGCGCGGCAACCCCACCAGGGAGCGTAAGCACACAGACTTCGTGCGCCGCATCGAGCACCTGATCTGGACCATCCCGGTGGCCCCGTTCCTGGCGGTGAACCCCTGGATACTCTATTCCTTCTGCGCCGTGTTCAGCGTGATGCCCCAGGCCGCCGATCCGCTGCTCAAGACCTACGTCCTCTGGAGCGTGACCCTCTTCTTCCTGGGCATCCTCTTCAATCTGCCGCTGTTGCGCTTCCTTGGCGAGGGCCAGCGCTACCTGGAGTTCGGCACATCGGCCGCCGCCGCCGTGGCCGGGGCCATGATCCTCAAGTTCCAGGGCAACCCCGAGGTCTGGGGCGTGGTGCGCCACATCCCCTGCGTGATCGGCCTGGGCTGCCTGGCCATCATCCTGTTCTTCCAGCTGAAGCTGGTGGTGAAGAACCCGGACAAGTCCGTCACCCCGGCGCTCAGGGCGCTCATCGGCCACCTGAACTCCCGGCCCCGCGAGGTGCGCCTTGCCTGCCTGCCCCACGGCCTGGCCGACGCCGTGACCTACTTCCTGGACAACGGGAAGGTGCTCCTCTCGGACAACTCCGTGGGCGTGTGGGAACTGGTTGACTGGTTCCCGCTCATCACCAAACCCCTCGCCGAGATAGCCGCCAAGTACGATCTGAACGCGTTCCTGGTGAGCACCAACTTCGTCAAGCCCGAGGAACTGGACCTGCCCGGCTTCGAGATCACCTTCCGGCAGGACAACCTGATCCTTTACGAGAAGGCGGCGGGTTGACGGTTCATACCAAAGGCGCGAGCTTGACCAATCTTCCCGCAACGACTAGGCATTGCCCCAAATGAGACATCATTCCCCGAGCTGCAGTCGTCACGTCCTTTGCGGCGCGTAAAGGATGCCACATGGGTTTTTTCCGGCGCAACTTCATATCCACAGAGCCCGAAGGCTTCGACCTGGAACGCCACCCCAGGGTGGCCATCATCGTGGAGACCACCATCCCTCCGGTGTCCAGGGCCAATCTGCGCATGTACTGGCTGGCCAAGGCCCTCATCGCCGAGAAGAAGGCAATGGTGAACATGGTGGCTCCCAGCCAGGATCTCAAGTCCCGCCGCTCCTACTACACCGAGTGGATATGGATGAACCAGTTCCCGGGCTTCGGCAAGCAGCTGTACGGGGCGCTGCGCCTGCCGGTGCGCGTATGGCACTTCCTGGCCTCCATCATAACCATCTGCCTGCTTGAGATCATCTACCGCAAGCATGGCGCCAGAGGCATCTGCGCGGTGCACGCATGGAACCCGCTGGCCGGCATGGCGGCGGTCATCGCCGGAAAGCTCATCAGGCGGCCGGTGTTCGTCGATTTTACCGACTTCTATTCCGACATCGCCCGCACCGACATGCCTCTCTTGTCCAAGCCGCTGGTGTGGCTCGAGAACCTGGTCCTGGCCAAGGCCAAGCGTGTCTTCGTGGTCAGCGACGTGATGCGCGAACACCTCATCAGCATGAAGAAGCTGCCGCCCGAGAAGGTGGTGGTGGTGCCTGACGGCACGGACAGCGAGGTCTTCCGCCCGGGCCTGGACGGGGCCGCCGTGCGCGCCAGGCTGGGAGTGTCACCCGAGACGCCGCTGCTCATCTTCCACGGCGACATCAAGAACGACGACGGCGTGGACGTGCTCATGCACGCCCTGGCCAAGGTGCTGAAAACCCGTCCGGACGCCAAGCTGCTCATCCTCGGCGGCGGAGGGCCGTATTTCGACAGCGTCATCCGCCCGCTCATCGACTCGCTGGGCCTTGGCGGCAACGTGATCATGCCCGGCTGGATACCCCACCAGGAGGTCCCGGCCTACATCAACGCCTGCGACATCGGGGCCATGACCCTGCGCGCCACCCTCAACCACGACAACTACCTGTCCTTCAAGCTCTTCGAGTACTGGGGATGCGGCCTGCCCGTGGTGGTGACCAGGCTCAAGGCCATCGGGCGCATCGTCAGGGACGGCGAGAACGGGCTGGTCTGCCCCTCCGAGGACGTGGACGCCTACGCGGCCGCCTTCCTGCGGCTCATCGAGGACCGCGACCTCGCGGCGAGCCTGGGCGCGGCCGGACGCGAACTGGTGGAGCGCGAATTCGACTGGCGCAGGATCATGAAACGGGAGACGGCCGAGTACACCCCGGACATCCTCTCGCTGGCCAAGTGAACCCCACGCCAGACCCTAACGCCCCCTCGCGGCCCCCATCCCCGGCCGTTCTTGCGGCGGCGGCGGCCATCGCCGCAGCCATGTTCCTGCTCGGTTACGGCGACGTTCTCTGGACGCCTGGGCACATCTCGCAGAACTGGGACCAATCCTTCCCCCCTTTTCCGGAGCAGGTGCGGACTTACGGCAGCTTCTCCTTCTCCGCATGGAGCAGCATCTTCGAACTTGGTTCCCCCGCGCCCATGAACGGGATGAACCTCTATTTCGACCTCCTGGTCCGAAACTGGCTTTCATGGCTCGGAGGCGGAAGCCTCGCCCGTTGGCTGAACCTGGCCTACCTGCTCGCGGGCACCGCCGGATTCTGGGCGCTCTCGCGACGCTTGATGCTGTCCGCCCCGGCAACGCTGCTGGTTTGCGTTGTTTCCCAGTTCAACCCCCGCACCTACTCGCTGGCCCTTTCCGGCCACACCGAGGCGGGGTTCGCCTACGCGCTGGCTCCCTGGATCGTCACCCTGATGGACGCGGCCTGCAAAGCCCCGGCAAAACGCCGCTTCGCGGCTTTCGCCCTGGCTGCGGGAATGGCGCTCGCCCTGGCCTGCGTGTCCCCGTTCGGCATCACTTCCGCAGGTTTTCTCACGCTCCTCTACTGCGCCGCGGCTGCGACGAAGTCCCCGGCCAGGGCAACTTCCGTGTTCGCCATCGCCTGCGCCGTCACCCTGACCCTGCACATGCATTGGATACTCCCCGCCGTGTCAGGGGCGGCCGGAGCCAAGGCCTTCAAGCACAACCAGAGCGTCGAGGACATCCAGGCCGACTACGTCCATAAATACAAGGAATACTCCGTCGCCCCCCGCCAAGCCATGATAGGCCACACGGACAACCTGGGCATGGGCACTGAGTACGCCTACCCCGTGGAGCCGCCCAGGGACGCATGGTGGAAGCCCTCGGCCTACGCCCTGCTGGCCCTGGCGCTGCTCGGACTGGCCGGGCGCGCCCCGAACCCGGCGGTCAAATGGTTCGCGGGATTGAGCCTTGTGTTCGGGTTCGTTCTGCTAACGGGGGCCAAGTCCCTTCCCGGCGCCTACCTGTACGAGGTGGCGCTGGCCCGGGTCAAAATGCTCTTCTTCTTCATGGCAAGGCCCACCCGGTGGCTCCTGGTCTACTACACGGGCCTGGCCCTGCTGGCCGGGCTCGGCCTGGAGGCGATCCGGCGAAGGAAATTCTGGACCGGCCACGTCTGGCCGGACAGGCTGGCCCTGGCGGCGGTCCTCGCCGTCCTGGCCGCCTACCTCCAGCCCTGGTGGTCCGGCCAGCTGACGGTCCCGAAGAACGAGACCACCCAGACCATGTCCCTGACCCCGCAACCGCTGCGTCCAGAGGAGCGTGAACTGGCCCTGGCCGTGGCCGACGACCCCGGAACGTACCGCGTGACGGTGTTCCCCACCATATCGAGCCCCACCGGCGACATCCCCGCGCCGCCCTCGTCGAGCCTCACGCGCAACTTCGGCATGCTCGGCAAGGACTCCCTCGTGGGACCGGCCTTCATCGGCAACCCCTACGGACGCTACCTGCTCTCGGTGGCGCACCGCCGCTCCCCGTCCACGGACGAATACGGCAGGCTGCTCGGGCTCGGGGCGGTGCGCAGGGTCATATGGGACAAGGACGAACCCTACCTTTCCTACCTCGACTTCGGCTGGATGCCCCGCACCAAGCGCGGCTCCGAGACGCTGCCGGACCCGCGAGGAATCCTGGCCCCGTTCCTGGCGGCACAGCGCGACCTGGTCCCGGACCGGGACTGGTCCAGGGGGCCGTTCGCCGTGCTGGACAACAGCGACTTCCTGCCCCGCGTCCGCGCCGTGAGCGCGGGGCGTCTCGCCGCGGGAGGTTTTCCCCTTCTTTCCAGCATGGCCCAGCTTGAAGACAACCCCTTCGCCCGGGAAGCGCTGTTCATGTCCACCGATATGGACGTGGACGGCCTCAAGGCCCTGGGCGGGACAATGAAAGGCGTCGTAGTCCATAACGACGCCCTGCCCGAGCTTCTGCTGCCCTTCCTCCCGGCCGGGAGGTGGAACCCGGCCACGCGCAGCAACAGCCCCCCGCGGGGCTGGACGCCTCTCAAGGAGGTCTGGCACCACGGCCTCTGGTTCGAAGGCTCGCCCCTGAACTCCGGGGCCCTGATCGCCGCCGAAGCAGCAACTCTTGAAATCACGCCCGGCGGCTCAGGACCGCATCGCGTCTTCGTCCGGGTTGGCGCCCTGCCGGGGCAGCACGGCCTGGACGTCCTCCAGGGCGGAAACGTCCTGGCCTCCACCGCTTCGGGCGACCCCTTCGACCGGGGCTGGCGCTGGCTGGACCTGGGCGCGGTCGATCCCCAGGCCGGTCCGCTGACCGTCCGGGCTTGGGGCCGGGGAGCGGTGGCGTCCGGCGCGCTGGCAGTTCCCGAGGACGAATTCCGAGCGGCCTCGCGCTCCCTGGACAGGATGCTCTCCGCCCCCGGCACGAGGCGGACGGCGGTGGCCGAGGCCGAGGCCTGCGTGGTGGAGAGCGCGGGGGTCTACCAGCCCGCCAGGGACATCGCGCTGCTGGCGAATCTGCCAGGATTGGAGATGACTGTCCGTTCCCTTCGCACGGACGGTCTGGACGGCTCGGGCGCGGGGACCCTGGCCGCCGAGGGAGACCAGCCGGGCGAGGCGGTCTTCAGGCTTGAGTTCCCCCAACCCGTCTCGGGCTTCACCTTGACCAGCCATCCGCGCCTGTTCGGGGACCCGGACGGCAAGGCCTACGTGAAGGCGTCATGGTCCGCCGACGGGAAAACGTACCTGCCACTCTACGAGGTGGCCGGGGACGCCGGCGGCAAGTGGGAGCACGTCTACGACAGGCGCATGGAGACCAAGGCGGGGGAGAGGCTCACGAGAGCATGGATACGTTTCGAGATGCGCCAGGCGCAGCTCCCCTCCCTGACCAACGCCCCCAACCGCCCCATGCGGGTGAGCGTCACGCCGGACAGCCCCTTCCCCGGCGCGCCGTCCATGGGACAGGCCGTCATGCTTCCGGCAACCTTTGAACCTGCCGCGCCCGGTCCCGGCCCGGTGCGGGCGCGGGCGAGAATCCTCACGGCGGAGGGCCCCTCGTGGAAGGACCTGGGCGTGGCGGAGCCGGACGCCTCCGGGCGCGCGCGGTTTCGCATCCAATCGGACAAAGAGGCCGCATGCGATCTGCTGGAACTGACGGGCCTTCCGGAGGCCGAAGCCCCCGCGACGCCTCCGGCGCTTGAAGCGGACCGGCTGGGACCGGCCAGGTATGCGGTTTCCGGCGGGATGCCGCCCGGAGGGTTGCTCCTGTTCAGCGAGGCCTACCACCCCTCGTGGGTGGCCGCGCACCAGGGTGGTGCGGCGAAGCCTCTCATGGCCTACGGATTCATGAACGCGTACCCGCTGCCCGCCAGCCCGTCCGGCGGGCTCACCCTGGAGTTCACGCCTGAAAGATACCGGGACATGGGGTTCGCGGTCTCCACGACCGGCTGGATCGTTTTCGCCCTGGCCGTGATCCTGCTTCTCGTCCTGCCCGGC
>JBMORI010000077.1:0-1399 GCA_049322415.1 Thermodesulfobacteriota bacterium
CGGACCCGCCAGGGCTCCGCCCTGTACCGGCCAGGGGGATGATCCCCCTGGACCCGCGGCAGCTTCGCGTAAACGGGCGGAAATCGCTAGATTTCCATGATCTCCTTCTCCTTCTTGCCCAGGCACTGGTCGAGCTTGGCCACGTAGGAGTCGGTGGTCTTCTGGATGTCGGCCTCGCCCTTGCGCAGGTCGTCCTCGGAGATGGCCTTGTCCTTCTGGAGCTTCTTGAGGGCGTCGTTGGCGTCGCGGCGGATGTTGCGCACGGCCACCTTGGCCTCCTCTGTGTACTTCTTGGCCACCTTGACCAGCTCCTTGCGGCGGTCCTCGGTGAGGGGCGGCAGGGCGATGCGGATGATCTTGCCGTCGTTGACCGGCGTGAGCCCCAGGTCGGACTTGAGGATGGCCTTCTCCACCAGCCCGAACGCGGCGCGGTCCCAGGGTTGGATGGTGATGGTGCGGCTGTCGGGAGTGGACACCGAGGCGATCTGATCGACGGGGGTCGGGGTCCCGTAGTAGTCCACCTTCAAGCCGTCCAGCAGGGCCACGGAGGCCCGGCCGGTGCGCAGGTGGGCGAATTCCTTTTCCAGGGCGGCCACGGCCTTGTCCATGCGGGTCTTGGCGTCCTTGAGAACGTTGTCCATGCGTCTGTCTCCTTATTCCACGATGGTCCCGGCCCTGTCGCCGGTGACCACTTTCTTCAGGTTGCCGGGAACGAACATGTTGAACACCACGATGGGCATGTTGTTGTCCATTGCCAGCGAAACGGCGGTGGAGTCCATGACTTTGAGCTGCTTTTCCAGCACTTCCATGTAGGAAAGCCTGTCGAACATCACGGCGTCGTCGAACTTCTTGGGGTCCTTGTCGTAGACGCCGTTCACCTTGGTGCCCTTGATGATCACTTCGCTTTTGAGTTCCATGGCGCGAAGGGCGGCGGCGGTGTCGGTGGTGAAGTAGGGGTTGCCCGTCCCGGCGGCGCAGATCACCACGCGGCCCTTCTCCAGGTGCCGGACGGCCCTGCGGCGGATGTAGGGCTCGCAGACCTCCTGCATGGTGATGGCCGAGAGCACGCGCGTGGAGAGGCCGAGCTTCTCCAGGGCGTCCTGCACGGCCACGGCGTTCATGACGGTGGCCAGCATGCCCATGTAGTCGGCGGAGGCGCGCTCCATGCCGGACGCGGAGGCGGACATGCCCCTGAAGATGTTTCCGCCGCCGATGACCATGGCGAGCTCAACTCCCAGGGAGGCCGCTTCCACGATCTCCCTGCAGAAGTTGCCCACGGTCTCGGGGTCGATGCCGAAGCCCTTGGGGCCAGCCAGGGCCTCGCCGGAGAGCTTGAGGAGGACGCGCTTGAAACGAAGATTTTCCATAGTAGATGCTTTCCTGGAAAGGTGGGGGCGCC
>JBMORI010000078.1:0-10829 GCA_049322415.1 Thermodesulfobacteriota bacterium
GCTGCCTGCTCGAATGCGTCGGCGATGAGCGGGATGTAACGCTTGCGGCCGGTGACGACGCACCACACCACGAAGATGAGGGACACCACGGTGGACTTGGCCTCGCCGCGCGGGGCGGCAACGGCCAGGCGCTGGCCGTCGGGATGGTCCACCAGCGCCGGGAGGGTTTCGTCCAGCCAGGTGTGCAGGACGGAGTCGCCGTGCCGGATGTAATGCGGGAAGTAGGTGCGCCGGAAGAAAGCGAAATCGGTCATGGCGCGCTTGCGCCGGGCGGCCGAGGCCGCCGGGTCCGGTGAGAACCCCTCGCACTCGGCTTCGATGGTCCGGCGCAGGGTGGTGGCCAGCAGGGCCAGCTCGGCCAGGAAGTCCTTACGCTTGAGCTTCACGGGCGCGGCCTCTTACCCGAACGCCCGCGCGATCTCCGCGCCGAACGGCTCCAGGACTTCCACGAAGGCCGGGCCGTGCTGCGGGAACCTGTCGCGGATGAAGTCCCCCAGGCGGTTCAACACGGAAAGCGCCGTGGCCAGCTCGCTGGTTTCAGGCAGCACGCGCTTGCTTGCCGCAACGGTCTTGTTGAAGCTGTCGGCCAGGCTGGCCAGCATCTGCACCTTGACCTTGGCTTCGATGGTGTCGTCCGTGCTGATGGCGTCCATGATGGACTTGTGCGCCACCACGTAGTCCGCCAGCATCTGCCGGGCCACGCTCTCCACGCCGTCGCCGGACAGCAGGCAGGCGGCGCGCATCTTGTCCCAGTCGTCGCCCAGCTCCTTGGCCCGGCGCTTCCAGCGCGCGGCCGTGCTGGCGGGCACCCCCGCCTTCATGGCGGCGATGTCCAGCGGCATGCGGTCATGGACGAACGCGGTCCGCACCGCCTCGCGCGTTTCGCGGGAGTGGGCCACGTCCTAGAACCCCAGCTTGAGCTTGATGTACAAAACGGCCGTGGCCACGATGCCGCCGGTCAACCCGCCGGACACGCTTCCGGCCACCGCTCCGGCCACTGCGGCCCGGCGTTCCATGCCCTCCAGGCACTCGGCCACGCAGTCCACCTTCTTTTCGATGCGGGCCAGGACCTGCATTTCCGGAGTGGCCGGTTCGACGTGTTCGTCACTCATGCCTTGTTCCCCATGCGCTCAAGGGCGCGGTCTAATTTCGACTCGATCTTGCCGAGCCGCTCCAGCACGGCGTCACTTTGCCGGAAGCAGTCTTCACGGCGCAGGTAGTTCTCGGCGGTGCGCTGGGCTTGCTCCGCCATGGCCTTCTCTTGTGCGGCGCATCGCTCATGGAGCGCCTTGACCGACTCGTAGAGGCTGCGGATGATGAAGCCACCGGCGGCGACCACCACCGTGAGAAGCCCGCTCATGATGAGGGCCACAAGCGGGGCGGTGTCCATCTACCGCCCCACCTGGACGAACGCGGCCAGCGCCCGCGTCTGCGCTTCCAGGCTCCTGGCCCAGGCCCCGTAGTCGCGGGCGAAGGCCAGGATGTCGGCAGGCGTTACGGGCTTTCCTGGAAGTAGTCCGGGGCCAGAGGCGGTGGCGGCGGCGGTATCGCCGTCAGCTCCGGCGGCACCGGCGCTTTCGGACACAGCACCTCCACCGGGATAGCCGAGGGCTTCGTTGAACAGGCGCACGAAATCAGGGCCGAAAGAACAACCAGCAGCAGAGCGCGCGGCATCCTTGATCCTCCTGGTGATGACCTTGGTCTGGACGACGATTCGCCCTTTTTCCTCATGGAGCCTTGCGGCCAGGTCGTTGACCTTGGCCGTCTCCGCCTCCAGGCGTTCGCGGGCCTGCCTCTCGGCTTCGGCGTAGGCGGCCGCGTGCTCCGCCCGGATGGTGGCCACTTCCGCGACACGGGCGGAGTCGGCTCGGGAGAACCCCGCCCACCACCCGCCGCCGAAGAGGGCCAGGGCCAGCAGGATGGACACCAGCGGATTAGCGAGCATCGGCATGGCACACCCCCCGGCCCCATCCGGCCTGCATATAGAGAGGTTCGAGCGTGAGTAGAATGCGGCGCGGATAGCCCCGGTTCTCGCGGTAGGCGCTGGCGCTCCGCCCGGCGTTAAAGCGCTCCACGGAGTCGAACCACGCTAACGGGTCCGCCCCGAGTTTGCGGGCGAGGGCCTTGTCGCGGCCGATCCAGCCCAGGCCGCCGTTGTAGCTGGAGAGTGTCATGGCCATGCGGTCGCAGGGCGAGCGGGCGTCCACACGCTCCCAGAGCCATTTGTCGTAGGCAGAGAGCGCCCGGAGCGCCCAGCCGGGATTGTACGGCTGGGCGTTCGCAAGCTCCGGGTCAATGTTCGGCATCCACCGGGCGGTGGCGGGCATGAATTGCGTCAGGCCCTGGGCTCCCACGGGGGAGCGGGCATCCGGCCGCCAGCGGCTTTCCTGGTGGACCTGGGCGGCGAAGGTGGCCACGGGGGCATCCAGGCCCCAATGCACGCGGGCGCACCGGGTGAGGTCCGCCCGGTAGCGGACGGCCTGGGCGGGGATGGTTTCGGCGTGGGCGATGGAGGACAGGAGCGCAACGACCAACCCAGCGCCTAGAGCCAGGCCAATCCCGGCCACGAAGGCCAGACAGAGGACGGCAACAACCGTCCTCAAGGCCTGGCCGAAATCGGCCGCAAAGGACTTCAACCAGGCGCGCACGGCTACAGCCCCAGCCCCACGGCCAGCATGCAGCACCCCACGATGACGGCCCGGCGGATCAGCGCGGCCGCGAAGACCGTCTCGTAGCCAGGCACGATCATGTGGTCGGCACGGTTGCGCTTGAAGCCCGGCTCGACCTTCCAGTTGCTGACTAGGTAGCCGTCCGGCCGCGAATAAGGCGACAACCACACGTCCAGCCAGTAGCCCAGGTAGCCTGCCAGAAGCACCAAGGCGAGCTTGTACACGGCCACGGGAAGCTGCACCGGCGAGACGACGGCCACCACGGCAAGGCAGGCCAGGGCGGCCAGGCCGCAGATGACCATGCGGAAGGGGCTCGCGCCGGTGCGCCGGTCGAAGTAGGTGGTGATGTCCGCGCGGTAGCGCCAGACGAGCCCGGCCAGGGCGGCCAGGGCGGCCAGAATCATGATCCAGGTGAACAGGTCCATTTCCGCCTCCACTGTGTTGGGGTCGGGGCGGAAACGTATCCGCCCCCGTCGCCGCCTGAATAGGCGGCTGACGGGGGCGGCGATAGGTGAAGGGATTCACTCAGGCGATTGCATCAACCCGTTGCCTCAGGCAACAGCGTACCGGCCTTCCTCCAGACGGCGGACCTGCCCTAAGCTGGCGAGAGTCTCCAGCAACTCGACGACGCGTTCCCGCTTTGCCCGCTTGAACGCCTTGGCGATCTGTTCCGCGCTCACGGGCTTGGATTGCGCGGCCAGAACGGCTGCCACTGCCGCTGCCTGCTCCGGCAGCGTGCCCGGCCAAGGGATGACGGCCTTTTTGACCTTGGCCGGAATGGATACGATGCCGGACGGCAGTTGCACAGTACGAGGAGCGTGCGGGGCCTGGTATTCTGGACGCAGCCAGCGAATAAGGCCTTGGGATTCCTCGGCGAGGCGCTCCTGGTTTAGGGCCAGGAGGCGTGAAAGGATTTCCTGGTCTTCGAGGTCGGCTGGCCATCCGTAGGCTTCGGCAACGGCGGCGTCGAGACCCATATGGATTTCGTAAAGTAGGCTCACGAGGCCGTTGTCATAAATGCCCCGCTCTGGCGGCGTAAGCTCACGCTTCGCACGGAGGGCCTCCAGGACGTTGTAAAGCTTTGTCAAAGTCAATTCAGGATGTTGAAGGAGACGCTCTTTGCAGTGGGCATCGATGCGTTCCGCAAAGTCACGAATGCGGGCCTTGAGGCCGGTAGACGGGTCGGGTGGAAAAGGGAACGTCTCGAAACAGCGGGTTTTGTTGTACCGAGGAGTATGACCTACCCCCAGGCGTCCACCAGCCTCAACCGCCCACAATCCATGAAACCGGCTGGATAACACCCCCAGGATGTAGGCATCGTCTGAAGCGATGGCTATGAGGGAACCGTCCGGTATGATGTCTTTGTCCAGGAAAACGAACAAGCGATGCTTCGATGTCTCTAAAGTAACGATATAACGTGGAAGGTCTGACAGTGCGGGACGGAAAGTCTCTCGTGGCTTTCCAAACAGCCACCACCGCTTTGCGAATTCGGCAGCATCTTTGGTGTTAGACTTCTTTCCTTCGCGTTGTGGTTTGACCGTGTCAGATAACCACTGGTAAACAGCAGGGAAAGACTTTTTTACGTCGTATTCAGATAAGCCAAACATATCAATAGCGTACATGCCTCTAGATCTTTCTGTAACGTCACGCCCATTTGACAACTTACGTATGTGCTGCTCAATGCCTTCAACTGAATGTAGCCCGAGCTTCTTTGCGGTATCGTAGTCAATTACAAAGCCGTCCCCAACAAGCTTCATCCCTTGGCAGCTCATGCCTATGTTTGCCTTAAGAACAGAGGCTGATGAAAAATCTTGGCCGATTGTAAGGTCTGGATTGATAAGCCCGGTTTCTGACAGAAGGACAATCCCCTTGTCCTGTGCCCCTTCGTTTCCACTTTCAATCTTTTCCAGCTTACCTTGAACCCTTCCGGCTTGGCCCACAGCCATTGCGATCCGCACCGCAGCACCATCTTTGGTGTCAACCCAGGGATGATCAGGCACAGCATAGATGATAGATAGCGGCGGATCGGCAAGCATGTGCTTACGGAGCACTCGGCGGTTGAACTCTTGAGTCAGGCTGTTCGTAGCGATGAACCCGAAACGAAGCGCTTTGCCTTCACGAACTTCCTGGGCCGCCTTGTCCCACCAATACATGACAAAATCGGCTGCACCCGGCACTGTTGGGTGGGCCTTTCTGATGGCTTCAAAATAATGTGAACCCATAACGCGACGAAGCATCTTGTTGCCGAGGAAAGGGGGATTGCCCAGGATAAAGTCGGCTTGAGGCCATTGAGCGGGGCGCGGATTGACCACGCGCATAACCTGCACCTGTTGGCTCTCATCTGGCACGGGCTTGCCTGACACAGGGCTAATCTGTGTGCTCATTCCATCCCAACGAGTCAGCGGCTCACCATCTTTTCCCAGGACAGGTTCAAGCCCGTCGAAGTCAATGAGGGCATTGCGCCACTGGATGTTCCCGAAATTCTGAATAACCGGGACGGGCGGCTGGACGTCCCCCTTGGTCCGGAAATGCCATTGCAGGTAGCCAATCCAGAGCACCAGTTCCGCGATGGCCGCCGCCCTTGGGTTGATCTCAAGCCCCAAGAGCTGCCGGGGGTCCACGGTGAGGTTCTTCATCTCCGCCAGGAAGGCTTGAGAAAGTCCCTCGCGCCCCAGGTCGCTCTCGAAATCAAGCACCTCGGCTTCCAGCCGTTTCAGGTGTTCAAGGCTCACATAGAGGAAGTTCCCGGTGCCGCAGGCGGGGTCAAGCACTCTGATTTGCGTGAGGCGCTTGTGGAAAGCCTTGACGGCCTCCCAGGCCTCCAGCTTTTTGTCCTGGTGAAACAGCAGCGTGGCGGCCGCCTGGACGCCGTTCCATTCCTCGCGCAGAGGCTCGATAACGGTCGGCAGCACCAAACGCTCGACATAGGCCCGGGGCGTGTAGTGCGCTCCGAGCTTGTGGCGGACTTTGGGGTCGAGCGCCTGCTCCAGGAGCGTGCCGAAGATAGCGGGCTCCACGTCGCGCCAGTCGGCCCTTGACGCCTCTTGCAGCATCACGAGCTGGCTCCGGTTGAGAGGGAGCGCCTTGGCCTCCTTGAACAGCCCGCCATTGAAATGCAGCACCTCTTCCTGAAGGGCCACGCAGAATCCGCCAGAGTTCATCTTCGCCCACAGCTCCTCGCATGTGGGGACGAAGCCCGACGGCTTCTCCAGGAGCACGCCAAGCAGGCTTGTGAAACAGTTTTTGGGCAAAAGGCCTACGTCCTCGGCGAACATGGTGAAAAGACAGCGCATCAAAAACGCCGACACCACCTCGGGCGCGTGCTCGATCTCCAGGGACTTGGCCAGGCGCGCCAGGCTCGCGGCGACGCTGAGCGTCACTTCCGCCTGGCGTTTGCTGGGGTCCAGGCTCATGGGTTTGGTCCAGACGGTCCTCAACAAGTCGCGAACAGCCGGGTCGCGAAGCGCCTCAATGGGAATGCGGTGGTTCTTGGGGTCTGGGAAGGGGGTGTAGGTAGCGCCGGACAGGGTGAACTCGGAATACAGCTCAAAACAGTGCCCGACATCGACAACGATGAGAAAGGGAGGCCGCCCCTCGGTGGCAGGCAGTGCGCGGGCGTAGGATTCTGCCTGGTTCTTGGCCCGGACCATGGCGGTCTTCCAAGCTCCCGTGCCGCGTTTGAGACCAGCCCTGGAACCAACGCCGGGAAAGGATGCCTGCTGTGCGGCATCCTCCTGGGCCTGCTTGGATTCCAACACAAAAGCCCCGCGATTGTAGAAGTCGATAAAGCCTGGGCTGGTCGTGCCGTCGCCGTGTTTGAAGATGACTTTGCGCTCGAACCCGTAAGTTGTTTCCTGGAACTGGTTGGCTTTCTGGGGTGGAGGCAGTTCAAGCAGACGGCAAAGGTCTATGAGAAAAGGCTGTGAGTTGGCTCTTTCCGAGCCACTGGAGGCCCGCCACTCGGTGATGAAGCGTTCAACGTCGTCTGCCATGGCAAACGCTTATGCAACGCGCGGCAATTCCGGTCAATCAATCAAGTCGCGGGCCGCCGGGCAAAATAGGCTGAGTCTTTGTTCCTCAGGCCTGGGAAGAGTTTTAAGGATGTCCCAGACTCGCCTGTCCGTGAGCCCGTACTTTCTGGCCAGCTCGTTGACAATCACGGTGGTGGACCGGCCCGCCCTTATCGCCGCCGTGGCCTCCGCGTTGATGGCCGCGTCCCGCTGCTCCTGGATGCTCCGAGCCCCTCGCGGGATATACAGCTCCGTGCCGCCGTAGTGGTAGACCAGGGTCTTCGCCGCTTCCTCCCCAACCACTTCCGCCAGCATGCGGTAGCGCACTTCCCCCTGGGCGGTTTCGCGCTTGGGCACGGGGAACGTGGTGCCGCCAAGACGACGCACCAGCTCGGAAGCCACGGCCTGGCCCACCAGCGGGATCACGTCCGTGGCGAAAGAGGAACGGCTGGCCTCAGCCATGCTACGCCCGCCTCCCGTGCCTTACAGCGTCCTTGCTCAGGGCCGCGATGACCCCTTGCAGTTCCTTGGGGGTGCAGAAATTCAGCTTGTCCCGCTTGTACATGCGCCGGGCGATGGCTTCCGCGTAGGCGTCCGGGCGCTGGCCCTCCGCCAAGAGCGCCGTGATCTTCGCCATGAGCTTGGCCTTGCCCTGGGCAGGCCTGCCGCCGGACTTGCCGCTCTTGCTCTTCTTGCCGGTGGGCGACCACCCCAGGCGGCGGAACTCCGCCACGGCGCGCACCAGCTCGTGCACGGCGCAGTCCCCGGCGCTCCGGTGGCCGGTGATGCGCTCCATAAGGCCCCGGTACGCTTCGTCATCAAGCCCCATGTCCTTTTTGGCGATGTGGACCTTGGCCAAAAGGCTCCCCTTGCTCTCAACCCGTTTCATGGCAGCTCCTCGATGTCGGTCGCGATGCGGTGCAGCTCGTCAGCGAATCGCGCCCGTGCGTCCGGGTCCTGCCAGTCCACGACAGTCACCCGGTCAATGGCCGATTTCAGATGCTCCAGGTCCAGAAGCGTGAGCGCTTCCTCCGGGGTCGCGGCGCTGAGGTACGGCTGAGTCATTTCCCGACCCTCCCGGCCTGCCTGGCCTGCATGCGCTCGTGTTCGGCGTTCAGGCACTCCACGACCAGGTCCAGCACGCGGCCCTGCGCCGTGGGTACCTTCGGGTCCGGCAGGACGATGAGCACGGCCCGGTTTCCCCGGCTACCGTCGATAACGGCCAGCGCGCCGCCGTAGCCCTTGCCCGCCCGGAAGCGCTTAGTGCCCATCGCGCTTGCTCCCGTCAGGCTTGGGGTTGCCCCGCTTGAGCTGCACCTCGCGCCAGGCGTCCAGCAGGGCGCAGAAGTCGGAACAATAGGGGCCGTGTACCCGGCAGCTGAGGCAGGGGTACTTGTCCGGCGGCGCGACGGGCGAAACCTGATAGGCTATCCCGAACATGGCGTTCTCCGTGTGGCTGCTCGTCAGGCCGGGGCCGCCACGCCCCGGCGACCGCCCGTTCGGGCGGTTTCGCGTCACATCGCCGCCAAATCCAGGGCGATGGGCTGATATTTGCCGTTGGCGTCCCGCTCGTAGACGCGCAGGTACGTTTTCGATCCGGCCACGCGCAGGCTGTCCGACACAGCCTGCATGGCCTGCCGCCAGCGGTCGTCCGCGATGTCGAGCCTCCTGAGCCCCAGGACGCGACCGGTGTTGATCCGGCCCTCCTTGTCCACCTGGAAGGCGTCGCCCACGAGCACCTTGAGCTCGTCGCGGCTGCCCTCGGTCCATTCGGAGATGCACTCGTCAATGAGCGCCTTGGCGGCCTGGAGGCGCTCGTCGAACACCAGGTGCTCGCTGACCTGGCGCTGCACCTTGAAGCGGCCGTCGTAGCTGACGAGGGTGATGTTGCCCTTGTCGCCGCCGATCTTCGCGCCGTACTGCTCGGCAGAGAGCTGGGCGAAGGCCGACACGTCGCCCATGGCGTCGGCCAGGAAGGCCGCCATGGACTCGCGCAGGGCCTTGGCCTTGCCCACCAGGTCGAGCACCAGTTCGTGACGGGCCTTGTCCACGTCCTTGACCATGCCTACGGGCACCAGGCGGCCCTGGGCGTCTTGCATGTAGCCGTCGGGAATCTGTATCTGAGTCATTGGGGCACCTCTTCGGGGTTGACGGTTTCAACGACGCCGGGGACGCGCTCCATGGCCTTGGCTTCGTCATCCAGGCGGTTGAAGCAACTTTCCAACTCCCGGCGATAGGGTTTGGGGGTCATGACCATGAGCGCCACCAGCGCGAGCTGGACGGCCCGGAGCCTAAGCATGGTGGTCATCGCGTCACCTCATTGGATTCGGGTTTGTGGGGGCAGCCCTGGCAGGCGCGCCAAAGCCGCAGGTCGCCGGGGCTGCTTGTTGGCATCTTCCCGGAACTGGCCGCGCACTTGGCTGGGGCCACCTGGAAGCCAAGGTGCGGGCAGTCCACCGTGCCGAGCACGGCAAGCACGGCGGCGGCCAGTTTGTCCGTGCTGCCGGGATACTTCCCGGCCAGGGCCAGGCTGATGGACGGGCGGGAGTAGCCGAGCCTGCGGGCCACGGCCGCGATGGAGGTGCGTCCGGCCTCCTCTTCGAGCAGGGAGAGCCAATCACGCATGGCGGGCCTCCTTGAGGGGGATGGTGAACACCTCGCCGGTGTTGTGGTCCCGCAACGTCCGGGCGGCTTTGTGCCAAGCCGGAGCCTCGGGGCCGGTGTCATGCTCTCGCCTCAATCGCCAGCGCTGTTCCCCGGCCGCGCCGCGCCTTGGCAGCGCCTGGAGGTATCCGGCCATCTCCAGCGCCCGGACAAATCCGCGCAGGTTGTCTCTGGCGTGGGCCTCGGTGCCGTCGCAAAGGGTGCGCAGCATGTCGCCCAAGCTGAACCCGTCGCGCATGCGCATGAAGCGCCACGCCCTGACCCGGAGCGTTTTGGAGTGGCGGCTTGTGGCCTCCCCGTTGCAGGGGCCGGAGGTGAGTTCGACACCGGAGGCCAGGGCCTTGCGCCCCGCCTCGGTGATCTCGTGCACGCCGTCGGCGGAGACGATGAGTCCCCGTTTGCTGAGCGTGCCCAGGCAACTGCTCACGTCGCGCGACGGCCTGCTCAACACTGCCGCGATCTGCCGGGTGAGCTTCGGCCCGCCCGCCAGGGCGTTAAGGATGGTGAGTCCGTTCCAGGCCATCTAACGCCCCCCGGCCATGCGCACGCGCTTGGGCGCGCGGTTCTGCCAGTCGAAGGCGAGGTCCACGCCGTCCAGGTCCTGCACGTCCATGGAATCGTTTCCGTTGATCTTGGCGATGCGTTCGATGGAGGCGATCAAGTTGAGCACTTCACGCATGCGGCCCCCAGAGATGCGGTGCACCTCGGCCTTGAGGGCGTCGGTCATGCCCACCTCGGCCAGCTCGGCGCAGGCGTAGGCCACGTCCGCCAGGGTGGCGGGCTTGAACTCCACCACCTGGGCGATGCGGCCGTGAATCTGCTTGTGCTTGGCGATGGAGGACTGGATTTTCTCCATGCCGATGAGCACCACCGTCACCTCGGCCCGGTCGGAGATGTCCCGGATTTTCTCAAGGGCTTTCGCGCCGTTGTGAAGGGTGAACTCGGCCTCGTCGATCACGATGGGCGTCTGCGCCTCCACCACCCGTTCGAGCAGGCGCGCGAAGAGCTGCTGGGCGCTGCCGCTGCCGTCCACATTGAGCTTCTTGGCCAGCTCCAGGAGAAAATACCGGGGGGTCCAATCCACGTTGGCCCGGAGGAACACGGCCCCCACCTCGGTGGCCCAGCGGTCCACGATGCAGCTCTTGCCGTAGCCGGGCGCGCCGTGCACCAGCATCATGCCCGCCTCTTTCGCGCCGCGCTGCTCCACGGCCTGGATGCCAGCCGTGAAACGGCTGTAGTTCTCGGTTCTCACGAAATGGTCGCGCATCATTCCCCCTTGTGTGTGCTGGTCTTCTGGACGTAGCCGGGCCAGGCGATGCACCGCACCTCATAGTAGGTGTGCATTCCAGCGTACTCCGTGCCGTTCACGTACTGGAGCAACCAGTCGTTATCCTTGTCCGTCCACTTGTCCGGGTTCTGCATGAGCCATGTGTAACGGCCTTCCATGGACGTAAATACCGGGCGCTTCGCCGCTGTCCCTACTTCA
>JBMORI010000079.1:0-1345 GCA_049322415.1 Thermodesulfobacteriota bacterium
GCCAACTGGCGCGCGTCGGCCTCCTCGATGTCCTGGCGCACGTGCTCGTGGGCGTCGGCCGTGCCCACGCGCGGTCCGGCGTCGGTGGTTCCGGTCTGGCCCAGGACCGCCTTGGAGAACTGCTGGTCAACCCACCTGGCAAGGCCCTCGTGCAGGGTGATGTTTCCGGAGATCTTGGCCTCGGCGAAGTCGAGCATCATGGACTGCGGGATGATGGCCGCCGCATCGGAGGCGATGTTGCGCACGGCCCGCAGCAGAGCGGCCTTGTCCTTCTCCGAAGCCCCGGCCCCGTATTTGCCGATTCGCATCGGCATGCCGTAGACCTCGGCCAGCTGGACCCACCCCTTGATGTCCATGTTCTTGAACAGCCAGTACCAGACGCACACCCGGGCCAGGCCGCCCCGAATGGGCAGGCCGGACTTGGAGCGGTGTACGTGGGAGATGTACTTGAAGGGGGAGAGCGGCTGAGGGCCGGCCTCCGTGCGCAGCATGGACGTGCGGCCGTCCTCGCGGGAGAACTCGAACCAGCGCGGATCGCGCCATTCCAGGCGCTGGGGCAGCCACTGGCTGGAGAAAGTGTCCCAGACGATTTCCGTCTGGCTGTATCCCTTGCCCACGGCGTCCAGGATGTCCGAGAGCTCGTCGCGCAGCTCGTCGCGGTCCAGCCAGGCGCGCACCAGGTCGGCGTGGCGCACGTGCTCCGCGCTGTCCGAGGCGGCGTCCACCTGGAGGTCCAGCCCGGCCACCTGGTTCTTGCGGGTGGCCAGCACGGAGCGGTAGTGCGGGTCCTTCTCCTCCATCTCCTCGGCCAGCTCCAGGTAGGCGGTGGGGTCGCCCTCCTCGGCCTCCCGCAGGATCACGGCCAGCCTGGCCGGGGTGAGCCCCACGGCCGGATGCCCGGAGACGACCTGGCGCACGCCGGTGACGGTGGGGCCGGCCTCCTCTTCCTTGAGAGCGCCCAGGTTCACCTCGCGGCCGTAGGCGTCGTAGAGCTTCACCATCACCAGGCTCCTCTTTCCCAATTGGAGGGGTTGTCGTCGTCGAAATCGTGGGGGTGGTCGCGGCCGTCCCGGGCGGAAGCGGCGGCCGGGGTGTAGCCGTAGCTCATCACCTCTTCCTGGGCGGCGTGGTGGCACAGCAGGTGGGCAACGGCCGAGTCGCCGTGGCGCTTCTTGGAGGCGGTCTTGCCGTCCTCGCCCTTCACCGTGATCCTGTCCTCGCGCACGATGATGCTGACGCCCTTGTCGCGCTTCACGGCCCGGTGGTCGTTGTAGACGTCCAGGTCGTCGGGAACGAAGGTGGTGCCGTCCTCGAAGGCGGCGATCCACTTGGGCGTGGCCATCTC
>JBMORI010000080.1:0-1343 GCA_049322415.1 Thermodesulfobacteriota bacterium
GTCTTGGCGTTGTACGCGGCTTGCAGTAGGGCTTCGAAGTCGGTCCCCATGCCAGTAACCCTCTGCCCGTGCGTGGCGGAAGTCACCAGATTGTCTGGCTGGAAGCGCCCGATCCCCAGGTGCGTGGTGGCCAGATCAAGCCCGGCTGTCATCTCGGCAGGTGTCAGGTTGATGTACATCACTTGGCCTCCTCGCGCTCCGGGCGGTAAGCCGCGAGGCGCTCCAGGCTATCCGAAGGCCACACCAGTCTGCCGTTCGGCAGCTTTTGCGGACGCAGGCCGAAGTAGCTACCCGTCTGGCACAGGCGCACCCTTATGCTTGCGGGCTTCACCTTGGCGAGCGCGGCAAGCTCGGCGGTTGAAAGGGGGTAGTCTTGATTCATCTGTTCGCCCTCTAGGTTGAGCCGCATTAATTGCGGCGACAGGGCGAATTGCGGGGCCGGAAGGGGGGCTTCCGGCAACCCTTCCGGTCTGTGACGCGCGGGCGGGGCGCTACCTGCCCGACGTGGCGCGGGCTGGCGAAGGGGTTAGCGCCAGAAGCTCGACGGCGACGGAAGGGCTGTCGGTTTTTGGCGGAAGGGCCTCTTTCATGAGTTGATCTATGCGCTTGCCCGTACGCCCGACCAGGCGGCCCGCCTCCGTCTTGTTTCCCCCGGCCATGTGAACAAGCCGGACAGTCTCTGTCCGGCGGCGTTCTGGCGTGAGGCTGTCCCATTTCCGCTTTCGCGCGTCCGCATCCATGCTCAGCCAGTCGATGGCCCCGGCGGCTTGCTCTTCCAGCAGCACGCGGACATCCTCGCATCGCGCGGGCAGGGAACTACGGAACCATCCGTCTCCCTGATCCGAAGGGATGGACCACGGGCCTTCCAGCGTGTCGCGTGTTCGCAGCGTGTGGGCGTCTACGGGTAAGAGCGGCGCTTCGACGTATTCCGGGGGCGGGTCAACTTCGGAGGCCAGCTTGCCCACGACCGTGCGTGACTCCACACATACGCGGACAGTCGCCCGCAGCTCTCCCTCCACGATGCGCCGAAGCACGTCGTCCTCGGTTTCTCCAAGCCGCCCGGCGGCTTCGGCCAAGGTCAGCCGCCCTTGGCCCGGTCTGGTATCATCGGTCTCATCCATCGGCGCATCCTCTTCATGCGTTGGTGGTAGAAGCCCGGCAGGTGTTGGTAGCACCTCCGGGCTTTGTCGTGTCAGGCGTCTACACGTTCGTCAGTACTCGGCAGGCTTGGGCGCTCGCCTTCCGCCGTCACATCGGCCACGGGGGCGGCGACCACCTCGACGGTGCGTAGGGTGCGCTTGCCTTGGCGGGCCTCCGCCAGCGCGTCGAAGCCTTCGGCAAGC
>JBMORI010000081.1:0-10470 GCA_049322415.1 Thermodesulfobacteriota bacterium
TCCGCCAAGGGCGACGGATCGTCTTCAAATCGATCCTAGCCCTTGGCGGAGGGGCGGGCGGCGGGACACCACGGACAAGGCGGTCTACCCGGCGATATTGGCCGTAGTGGTGCGTGAACCCGCGAAGCTGCATCGGGTCCAGGGAACGAAGTTTCCTGGCGTGAGAGTCCAGAGAGGGCAGCGCCCTCTCTGGCCGCCGGAGGCCTCAATATAAGCCATGACTACCTTCCACGACGAAATGCGCCGCTACGACGGCTTCGACTTCGCCTCCTTCCTGGCCTCGGTCACGGACGCGGACGTCTTGCGCGTCATCGCCAAGGAGCGGCTGACCCCCACGGATTACCTGACGCTCCTGTCGCCGCGCGCGGCGGACCATCTGGAGGCCATGGCACGGCGCGCCCGCGAGCTGACCCTGCGCCATTTCGGCCGGGCGGTGCTCCTGTTCACGCCGCTTTATCTGGCCAACTACTGCACCAACCAGTGCGTCTACTGCGGCTTCAACACCACCAACAAGCTCGAGCGCCGCAAACTCACGCTTGAGGAGGTGGAGGCCGAGGCCGTGGAGATAGCCAGGAGCGGTCTCAGGCACATCCTCATCCTCACGGGCGAGGACCGCAAGAAGTCGCCCGTCTCCTACATCGCTGAGTGCGCCAAGGTGCTGAAGCGGCACTTCACGTCCATCTCCATCGAGGTCTACCCGCTCACGCGGGAGGAGTACGCGGAGCTCATCGCCGTGGGGGTGGACGGCCTGACCATCTACCAGGAGGCCTACGACCAGGCCGTGTACGCCGAGTTGCACCCCAGGGGGCCAAAGCGCGACTACCGCTTCAGGCTGGAGGCTCCGGACCGCGCGGGCATGGCGGGCATGAGGCAGATGAACGTGGGGGCGCTGCTCGGCCTGCACGAATGGCGTTCCGAGGCGTTCTTCAGCGGCCTCCACGCCGACTGGCTGCAACGCGCCTACCCCGACGCCGAGGTGTCCATATCGCCGCCGCGCATGCGTCCGCACCTGGGCGGCTTCCCGCCCAAGGTGGTGGTGAGCGACGCTGAGATGGTGCAGTACATCCTGGCGTTCAGGCTGTTCATGCCGCGCGCGGGCGTGACGCTGTCCACGCGCGAGCGCCCGTCGCTTAGGGACAACCTGATCGGGCTCGGCGTCACCAAGGTGAGCGCGGGCGTGTGCACCCAGGTGGGCGGCAGGGCCACCGGCCAGGAGGACACCGGCCAGTTCGAGATATCCGACGAAAGAAGCGTGGCCGAGATGGCGGACATGCTCTACTCCAAAGGCTTCCAGCCGGTGTACAAGGACTGGCAATATCTGTAGTCTAGAGTCATGAACCCCTTTGAAAAAGGCGTGTGCCGCTACCTGGGCGAGGAGGAACTCGCCAAGATCCGTTCGGTGCGGATCGGCATCGCGGGCGCGGGGGGGCTCGGCTCCAACTGCGCCTGGATGCTGGCGCGCTCCGGCTTCGACGACTTCGTCATCGCCGACCACGACCTGGTGGACTTCAGCAACCTGAACCGCCAGTTCTTTTTCGCCCGTCAGGTGGGCATGCCCAAGGTGGAGGCGCTGCGCGACAACCTCAGGGCCATAAATCCGGACGTGAAGGTGGCCGCCGTGCAGGCTGACGTCACCCCGGAGAACGTCCGGGCGCTGTTCGCGGACTGCGGCGCCGTCGTGGAGGCCTTCGACTCCGCCGCGTGCAAGCGCATGATCGTGGAGGCGTTGCTGGGAACGGACACCTTCCTGGTGGCGGCCTCCGGTCTGGCCGGATGCGGCGATGCGGACCGCATCGTCACCCGAAAGGTGAAGGACAATTTCCACATGGTGGGCGACCTGGTGTCGGAGGCCCGGCCGGACTGTCCTCCGCTCGCCCCGTGCGTGACCATCGCGGCGGCCAAGCAGGCCGATCTGATCCTTGAGTGGGCCATCGGGAGGAAGGCGTGAAGAAATCCATGGTGAACATCCTGGCTGGCGGCATCTACGCCATCCTCTCCGAGGAGCACTCGCGGGGGCGCTCCAACCTGGACGTGTGCCGGGCCATCCTGGACGCGGGCGTCCGGGTGGTGCAGTACCGCGAGAAGGAAAAGAAGGCGGGCGAGATGTACGCCGAGTGCCAGGCCCTGCGGGACATGACCCGGGAGGCGGGCGCGACCTTCATCGTCAACGACCACGTGGACCTGGCCCTGCTGGTGGACGCGGACGGCGTGCACGTGGGCCAGGAGGACCTGCCTCCGGCGGCGGTGCGCAGGCTTCTGGGGCCTGGGAAGGTCATCGGCCTCTCCACCCACGGGCCGGGCCAGGCGCGCGCCGCGCAGACTTCGGGCGTGGTGGACTACATCGGCGTCGGACCCATATTCGCCACGAAAACCAAGAAGGACGTGTGCGACCCGGTGGGCTTCGAATACCTGGACTACGTGGTGGAGCACATCCCCATGCCTTTCGTGGCCATTGGCGGCATCAAGGAGCACAACCTGCCCCAGGTGCGCGAGCGCGGGGCCAGGATGGCCTGCCTGGTCACGGAGATAGTGGGCGCAAAGGACGTGCGGGCCAAGGCGCGGACGCTCGCCGGCCTGATGAAAGCCTAGAGAGTCGCGTCCTTGATATCATGAACATGTATTGAGGACATAAGAAGCTATTTCAGTGCATTGCCCGCGAAGCAGGTTTTCACTGCCTTCGTGGACGCCACGCGAGGAGGCCGCATGGAGTTGAAACAGTACGCGGATGTCAACGGCGTCACCTTTGACGATGGAGCCGCCCGGGGCGTGCGCGGGCGAGTCCTCATCGGCATCGGCGACGGCGCGCCCAACTTCTGCATGCGCCTTTTCGAGATCGAGCCCGGCGGGTACACCCCCAGGCACTCGCACGAATGGGAGCACGAGATGTTCTTCCACTCAGGCGAGGGCGAGGTGTTCGGCGGCGGAAGCTGGCAGCCCGTCAAGCCCGGCAGCGTGGTCTTCGTGAAATCCGGCGAGGAGCACCAGACCCGGAACACGGGGAACATCCCGCTCGTGGTGGTCTGCCTGGTGCCTTCCCACGCCCCTGAGCTTTGACGCGCTCACCTTGAAATGAACGCTGGGTCATTTCAAGGGCAACACGTTGCAATAATGACGTTCATCCTTGAAGAACACGTTCAAGTTCTTCAAAGGACTCGAGACCAGGCGGTGACCCCATGAACACGGCGTTGATCCTCATCGACATACAGAAAGATTATTTTCCGGGCGGAGCCATGGAGCTCTCGGGCTCGGAGGCGGCGGCCGCCAAGGCCGGGCGGGCGCTCGGCTGGTTCCGCGAGAAGGGGTGGCCGGTCATCCATGTCCAGCACCTGTCCGCCAGGGCCGGGGCAGGGTTTCTGGAGCCGGGCACGCCTGGCGCGGAGTTCCACCCGTTCGTGGAGCCCAAGGAGGGCGAGGCGGTCATCAGGAAGCATTTCCCCAACGCCTTCAGGGGCACGGCCCTTCAGGACCGCCTGGACGAGCTGGACGTGAAGCGGGCGTGCTTCGCGGGCATGATGACCCACATGTGCGTGGACGCCACGGTCCGCGCGGCCTTCGATCTGGGCTACCAGTGCGTGCTTTTGGGCGACGCCTGCGCCACCACCGTCCTGGAATTCGGGCACGTGAAGGTCCCGGCCCCGCAGGTGCACGCCGCGTTCCTGGCAGCGCTCGGGCAGGTGTTCGCGGAGGTCACGGGCGTGAAGGACATGGCCGCGTCGTTGAGGTGAGGACGTTTTGGAGCTGACTTCGGAACTCAAGGCCCTCATGGCGTCCCCCTGGCGGTGGTGAGCAAGGACGGACTCGCTTGTTTGAAGAGAATCAGGGGGAATCTGCAGGATAAGGCTGATATTCTTGCGTTGGAGGAAAACGGCAATGACGCTTGATATGTCGTCCGAAGCCATTACCGCCAGGTTCAGAAAGGTTGACGAGCTTCGCCTCCTCTGCCTTTCACTCGCCAAAGCGAAACCGGTTGACGCCGCCCCCGCAGGTGATGCAAAGAACCCGTCCCCGGCCGGGCCTTGCGCCAGAGAAAATCCAGAGGGCGAGAGCCCTTCGGCCGCCGGAGGCTGAAAATCGAAAAGCCCCCGCTCAGGCCGGGCCAGGAACCACTCATCATGCCAGCCACTCTCGCCATCATCGGCCGCCCCAACGTGGGCAAGTCCACGCTCTTCAACCGCCTGCTCCGCAGACGCAAGGCCATCACCCACGACCGCCCCGGCGTCACCCGGGACCGCCTCGAAGGCCGCGCCGTGTTGGCGGGCGTGCCCGTGAACCTCATCGACACCGGCGGCCTCACCCTGGACGACCCCCAGGGCCTTGAGGTGGACGTGCTGGAACAGGCCCGCCGCGCCGTAGAGGCCGCGCACCTCGTACTTCTGGTCGTGGACGGCCGCGAGGGCATCACCGCCGAGGACGAGCGCGTGGCGCAGCTTCTTCGCCAGTCGGGCAAGCCGGTGCTGGTTGCCGTGAACAAGGTGGACGGCGGCGAGAAGGAGGCCCTGTACATGGCCGACTTCCACGGACTGGGCCTTGATTTGGCCCCGGTCTCCGCCGAGCACGGCTTCGGCTTCCGCACCCTGGTGGACGATATCCTCGCGCGCCTTCCCGAGATCGAGGAACCCGAGGAGACGCTCTCCACCGACCTCAAGTTCTCCCTGCTTGGCAGGCCAAACGCGGGCAAGAGCTCCATCATCAACGCCCTGGTGGGCGACGCCCGCCTCATCGTGAGCGAGGAGGCCGGGACTACCCGCGACGCCGTGGACGTGAATTTCGAGAAGGACGGCAAGCGCTACGTGTTCGTGGACACGGCGGGCGTGCGGCGCAAGACAAAGATCGATGACGCGGTGGAACGCATCGCCAGCCTCACCGCCCTGGGCAGCGGCAAACGCGCCGACGTGACCGTGCTGGTGATCGACGGCCCCGGCGGCGTGGCCATGCAGGACAAGCGCCTCATCGCCTACCTTGACAAGGAGAAGGCGCCGTTCCTCATCGCCGTGAACAAGATCGACCTGGTGGACGCCAAGGGGCTCTCGGACCTCAAGCAGCAGATCAGCGAGGAGCTGCGCATCTGCCCGCACGTGCCGGTCCTCTTCGTCTCGGCCATGACGGGCAAGGGGCTGCGGGACATCCTGCCCACGGCCCAGGCCATCCGCGCCGAGTGCCACATCCGCGTGGGCACGGGCGAGCTCAACCGCCTGCTGCGCGAGGCCGTGGAGCGCCATCAGCCGCCCCTTGTGAAGGGCAAGCGCCCCAAGTTCTACTACCTCACCCAGACGGACACCGTCCCGGCCACGTTCGTCTTCTTCGTCAACGACCCCGAGCGCATCAAGGCCAGCTACGCCCGTTTCCTGGAGAACCAGCTGCGAAAGCTTTTCGGCATCCGGCACGCGCCGGTGAAGCTCCTGTTCCGGGGCAGCAGGCAGAAGAACGAGGCCGGGGAGATCGTCGAAAGGCAAAAGCCCGCCAAGGACCGGCAGGGCGCCTCCAAGGGGCCCAGGTCCAGGCAGGCTTCCACCAAGCTGGACCCCGCAAGCGCCGGGGAGGCGAAGGCTCCCCGCTCCAGGGGGGGCAAGCCCGACGCGGCCAACCCCGATGCGGCCAAACCGCGTCAGGCGAAGCCTGGGGGGGGCAAGGCGCGAGCGTCAAGGCCGCGGGATTCCAAACCGAGGCAGCCGAAGTCCAGGGGGTAGCGGCGCGTCCGCGAGGCGCGCCCAAATGGGGCTGGCGGGCGCGAAAGTCATTTCCCGGATTGCCAGGCAAAGGCCGGGTCGATGGAGAGGGAACGGGCCAGATCCTTTACGACGGGGTCGAAGGCCTGCTTCAGCGCGGGGTCGTAGCTCAATTCGAAGCTCGCCCGGACTCCGTGCGCTTCGAGTGTCTTGCGGTAGAATATCCTTCCTTCCTTGAACCCCGACACAACGAAGAAATCCCTGCTCAGATGTTTGTACGTCACCCGGGCTTGCCCGTCCCCCGCTGCCTCACCGAAGGCCTCCTTCAAGGTCTGGCCGGTCACATCGCTGAAGCAGGCCCAGCAGGCCATGGCCGCGCGTCCGTCCCTGGAGGCGAACGCCTGCCCGTCGCCGCTGTCAGACTCCCCCTGGGGAGAAAGAAGCAGCTTCGGCCAGGCAATCATGTAGCCGTATTTGTGGTTGGCGTAGCAACCGTAGGCGTCCGGGCGGCCGCACACGGCGTCCAGGTGCGCCTTCACCTCCGCGCTCTGGGCCTCGCAGGGCGCGGACGCGCCCAATGTCAGCGCCAGGACCATGAGACAAGCTGAGAGTGCGTTCATCATTATCCAGCGCTAAATGAAGAGGACGGACCCGTAAAGTCCGTCCTCTTCGCTGTTGGTTGATCCGGGTTACTGCATGGGCTTGAACTTGATCTCAACCCGGCGGTTGAGCTTGCGGCCCTCGGCAGTGGCGTTGGAGGCCCTCGGCTGGGACTCGCCGTAGCCGATGGCGTTGATGCGGCCGGACTCGATGCCCTTCTTCACGAAGTAGGCCTTCACGGAGTTGGCGCGGCGGTTGGAGAGGCCCATGTTGTACTGCTCGGTGCCGACGGAGTCGGTGTGGCCTTCCAGGATCACCTGCGTTCCGGGCTGCGACTTGATGATTGACACGCCCTCGTCCAGGACGGGGATGAATTCCTTCTTGATGTTGTACTTGTCGAAGTCGAAGTAGATGGACCTGAAGAGGATGGTCTCGGCCTTGACCTCCTCATAGAGGCCGCACATCAGGAACTGGATGCGGGCCTCCTGCTTGCGCAGGAAGTCCTCGCCCTTGACGAAGCACTTGCAGGAGGAGAGGGCGGCGATCTGCTTCAGCACGTCCTCGCCTTTCTTGTCGTCAGCGAAGCTCACCACCATGAAGCAAAGGCGGTCGCCGTATTTGGCCTGGAGGCGCTTGGCTTCGGCAACGGCGTCGCGGCCAAGATTGGACCCGCCGTCCGAGTAGATGATGACGGCAGTCTTGCCGGAAAGGCCGCCGAGGACAGTGTCCAGGCTGAAGAGGCCGTCGCCCATGGGGGTCATGCGGCCGTAGGTTTCATAGTGGATGTTGATGTTGTTGATGGCCTTGTCCATTGCATCCCTGTTGTAGGGGGCCATGGCGGCATACTGTTTGTACGGAGCGAAGGTGTAGACCCCGCTATTGTACCCGAGATCGGGCACGAGGTTGTTGGTCTCCACCATGGCGGCCTGCCCCAGTGCGACCTTGGACTGTCCGGCCAGGTCGAGGTGTCTCACTCCCTTGTAGAAAAATTTCATCGAGCTGGATGTATCCAGGAAGAGAATGAAGTTGTCCACCTTGCGGACAAGTTTGGCCGACGCGGGAAGGGCGGAGGCTACCATGAACAGGAAAAGGAACGCGCAGAGAAGACGTTTAAAAGTCAAGCCGGAAGCGTGCATAAGTCCTCCTCGCTGTAAGAGTTTAAGCAGTGTTGGTGTCTTTTTCCCCTCAACGTCATGTTATCATTGCACCATGTGGATAAATTGGATGACATCGACTTGGGTCCGCTCAGTGTGGTGTGCATGGGTATTTTGTTTATATGTATTGCCAGCAATTGTTGATGTTTGTCGCGTGTTTCTTTGGTCGCGGCTGCCCATCCCAAGTATGATCACCTAGGTATATTCCCCATGGATGCGTGGGCATGCCTGGGGGTGAGCGTATTGTACGAATAGACGGATGGGGTGTGGGTGTCAATGAAAAACGGTATGCATGATTGAGGAGGCGGTAATCAGGGGGCTGCCGGAAGCGAGAGTTGCCTGAGAACCGGAAGGGCGGCGCCTCCGCTGGAAGCGCCGCCCGTGTGCATGCCTGGAAAAAAAAACGGTGCCAGGTGTGGCGGGAGGCCTCTCCCGCGATCACCCGCCTGAAGGCGGCATGGGGTCCTCGCCTGGACCGAGTTCCTCGGGAGGCTGGCCCGGGCGCGCCGTCCACACCCGGAAGGGATAGGCTTCCCCGGCCTGCTTATCCGTGTAGCCGGTGAAGACGAACGCGCCGCCGTCCGGGGTCCAGGCAGGGGCGAAGGCCGTGACGTTTTCCGGCGTCAGGCGGCGGGACTTTCCGGTGCGGGGGTCGAAGAGGAATACGGCCGAGCTGAGGTCGGGAACCTTTCGCTGGAACAGCTTCGTGCCGGGGACTGCGATGGTGTACAGCATCTCGCCCGATCCGCCCGGCCTTGGCGCGAACCTGTCCGAGCTGGTTACGGACGTTTCCTTCCCCCCCGTTATCTCCGAGAGCGCCGTTCTACCGGCCTGTTGGCCGCCGGGCTTCACCCTGTAGAGATGGCGCATGTCGTGGTACAGGATGTGCCCGCCGTCCGGCGGCCAGACAGGCTCGAAGATGTCATCGCCCGAAGCCGCGCCGGAGCGGGCCACGAGTGAGGGCTTGCCGCCGGGCTTCAACGTCCACAGCTCGCTCGGGCCGCCCTCGGACCTCGTCACGTAGGCAATCGCGCCGCCGTCCGGCGACCACCGGGGGGAGAGCGTGTAACCGCCGGTCCCCGCAAGTTCGGTCAGCGCTCCCGATTTCAGGTCTAGAACGACGATCCTGGCCTTGGCCGGGTCATCCCCGTGCTCCACCCAGGCGGCCTTGTCCCCGCCGGGAGAGAGGCACGGCTGACGCCCGGTCCCGAGTTCGCGCGGCGGCACTCCAGGTCCGGCGAGCATGACGGAATCCTTCACCGCGTAGACCATCGGGAAATCCGGGCCAGCGGTCGCGGCGGGGGAGCATGAAAGCAGGACGGCCGCTGCGAGAAGGGGCGCGGCGAGAATAGCTGAGAGGCGGAAGCGGGGCATGGCGAACCTCCGGTGAGAGGGCTTGACGCTGACCGCATGATATCGCCGCCGCCTGGCCGCGTCCATCCCCGAGAGAGTCTGGCCCACCGCTTGAACGCTGGCAGCCCTGGGCGGGATCAACAGATGGGGATGGTACTTGGAAGCCGTCGTCAGGGCCGGGCGCGGGACGCTCTCCACGAAACCGCCGCCGCGGCCAGCGCGGAAGTTCCGAACAGCCCGAAACATATCCTGAGCCCCGTTAGCGCCTCCGGACCAGCCTGGGCGGCCCGCTCCTGCCCGATGGCCAGCGCGAGGACAAGGCCCGTTACCGAGAGCGACAGGCACATGCCCAGCCCGCGCATGGTGGACATGAAGCCCGAAGCCATGCCCTTGTGCGCCGGGTCCGAGCTGGCCATGATGGCGTTGAAGTTGGGCGAAACGAAGAGCGAGAAACCGAACCCCAGCACCACCTGCACCCAGACCACCCAGGCCGCGCTCTCCCCGTGGCCGTTCACGGCCAGGGCCCAGAGCCCGCAGCCCAGCACCGCGAGACCGGCGGCGCCGGCCTTGGCGGGGTGCATGACGTCCGAGAGCATCCCGGCCAGAGGCGACGTGCACGCCTGCACGGCGGGCATCACCAGCAGGAGATACCCTGCCTCCTTGGGGGAGAGCCCCATCACGCTCTGCATGAGCAGGCTGAGCAGGAAGCTGGTGGAGAAGGCCGCCGCGTACCCCAGCACCGCCGCCAGGTTGGAGAGGGCGAACGGCCGGTTGCTCCTGACGTAGCGCACGTCGACCAGCGGCTTGGCGCTGCGCTCCTGGAACACGATGAACCGCCTGAGGATCAAGCCCGAGCCCAGCGCGAGCGCGAAGCCCCATAACGATGGCTGCACCGACGCGCCCAGGATCAGCCCGAGCATGGCCGGAATGAAAAGCAAAGCGTCGCGAACCGGCAGGCGGCCCCGGCGCGCGTGGTCCTCCGGGTAGCCGCGCCGGATGAGCTCGAAGGCAGCGACGCCCGCCAGCGCGGACACGAAAAAGATCACGCGCCAGGAAACGAGGGAAGTCAGCACCCCGCCCACCAAAGGTCCGAGCGCCAGCCCGGCGAATATGAACGTGAGGTTGACGCCGATGGCACGGCCCGTGCGTTCGGGAGGCACGATGGAGACGAGGATCGCGCCGCTCACGCCGAACGTCAGCGCGTCGCCCACGCCCTGCAGCGCCCTTGCGGCAAGCAGCGTCCACGGACCGTGGGCGAGCCCGGCGGCCAGCGAACTGGCCATGAACAGCAGGCTTCCTCCCATGAACAGCCCCCTGCGGCCGATGATGTCGGAGGCGCGCCCGATGGGCAGCATGAGCGACGTGGAAAACAGGATGTGGACCATCATCACCATGGCCATCTCGCGAGCCGGAAAGCCGAACTCGCGGCCGATGGTGGGCATGGCCACGGAAAGCGCGCCGTACGTGAACGGCGTCAAAAAGGATGCCAGCCCCACCGCGCCCTGGGCGAGGAGGGAACGGCGCTCGGCCGCGTCCATGGGACTCCTGTCGGGACAATGCCCAGATTCGTCAGGGCTCCGCCCTGCACCCGCCAGGGGGGAGGCCTCTCTGGCCCCGCCAATTGCTTAGCGGGTCATGGCGACATGTCAAAGCCGGTTGGGGCTTCCGGGCGCGCCCGGCAGGGGCAGGCGACGGAT
>JBMORI010000082.1:0-10390 GCA_049322415.1 Thermodesulfobacteriota bacterium
GGCAGGGACAGGCGCTCCGGCGCGATCACGCCGCCCCGGGCCTTCAGCGCCAGGGTGGCGGCGATTTCCTCCGCGAGGGGCGCGTAAGGCAGAAGGCGGGCGGTTTGCGCCGCGTCGTACGTCAATATCATGATGAATGCCTCCGGCGGCCAGAGAGAAAACTTTCAACGGCTTCGCGTCGGCGTGCGGTTGCGCCACGCGGAGCAATCGAGGGTCCAGGGGGATGATCCCCCTGGCGGGAGAGTCCAGAGAGGGCAGCGCCCTCTCTGGCCGCCGGAGGCATCCCTGTCACTCTTCGCCCTTGCCGTATCTACTCTTCAGCCACCCCTGCAGCTGGTCGAGATACGTGTACACCACGGGCGTGAGGTACAGCGTCACCACCTGCGAGATGGCGAGCCCCCCGGCCACGGCCAGACCGAGCGGCTGGCGCGCGCCGCCGCCCGCGCCGTATGCCATGGCGATGGGCAGGATGCCCGCGATGGCGGCCACCGTGGTCATCATGATGGGCCGGAAGCGGGTAATGCAGCCGTCGAACACGGCGTCGTGGGCGGTCTTGCCGGACTTCTCGGCCTCGATGGCGAAGTCGATGACCATGATGGCGTTCTTCTTCACTATGCCGATGAGCATGATGATGCCCACGAACCCGTAGAGGTCCAGCTCCCGGCCGAAGATGAGGAGCGCAAGCAGCCCGCCCAGAGCGGCGGAGGGCAGCCCGGAGAGGATCGTCACAGGATGGACGAAGCTCTCGTAGAGCACGCCCAGGATGATGTAGATGACCACCACCGCCAGGAGCATGAGGAACGGCACGCTGCCCATGGACTCCTTGAAGGCCGTGGCTTGGCCCTCGAAGGTGTGGCTCACCTCGGCGGGAAGCTCCCTGGCGGCCAGCTTCTCGATGGAGTCCACGGCGTGGCTGAGCGCGAAGCCGGGGGCCACGTTGAAGGAGATTGTGGCCGACGTGAGCTGGCCGGTGTGGTTGACCGTGATCGGCCCGGCGGTCTCCTCGATGGAGACGAGGTTCGAGAGCGGTACGAGCTTGTCCTTGTTCTTGTCCTTGTTGTTCTCCAGGTCCGGCTGCACGTAGAGTTTGGAAAGCAGCGCCGGGTCGCGCTGGTAGCGCTGCTCCACCTCGATGATGACCCGGTAGGTGTCGGTGGGGGCGTAGATGTTAGATATTTGGCGCGCCCCGTACGCGGACCACAGGGCCGTCTCGATGGCCCTGGCGGAGATGCCGTAGCTGGCGGCCTTGTCGCGGTCGATGTTCAGATGAACCTGGGGACCGTCGATCTGCATGTCGGAGTTCACGTCCCTGAGTCCCGGCAGGGCGCGCATCCTGGCCTCCATGTTCCGGGCGGCCTCGTAGAGCTTGTCCACGTCGGGGGAGAGCAGCGTGAACTGGTAGAGGGCCCGGGTGGTGCGCCCGCCGATCTGTATGGCGGGCGGGTTGAACATGAAGGTGCGCAGGCCTCCGACGCCGGACACCCGGGCGCGCAGCTGGTTCAGCACCGCGTCGATGTCGTCCTTGCGCTCGGAGGCGGGTTTGACCAGCGTGAAGAAGGCGGCGTTGTTCATGGAGGTGTTGGGGCCGCCCACGCCCACGATTCCCACCACCTTGCGCACGTTGGGGTTCTCGGCCACAATTCTGGTCACTTCCAGGATTCTCGACCGCATGGCGTCGAAGGAGGCGCTCTGCTCGGCCACGGCGAAGCCGTAGATGAAGCCCGTGTCCGTCGTGGGGATGAACCCCTTGGGGACCAGGGTGAACATCCACAGGGTGACGCCGAGAATGCCGAAGCTGGCCATGAGCGTGGCGAAGCGGTGGCGAAGCACGAAGCGCAGGCTTTTCTCGTAGAGCCGCTCCATGCCGTTGAAGAATCGCCCGGAGTGGCCAACGGCCCCGCGCCGCAAAAACTGGCTGCACAGCATGGGGGTGAACGAGAGCGTCACGAAGCCGGACACCAGGATGGCGATGGTGATGGTCACGGCCAGCTCGTTCAGGATGCGGCCCAGGATGCCCGCCATGAACATGATCGGCACGAACACCACGGCCAGCGAGAGGGTCATGGACACGATGGTGAAGCCGATCTGGCGCGCGCCCTCCAGCGACGCCTGCATGGGGGGCTTGCCCATCTCCATGTGGCGCACGATGTTTTCGAGCATCACGATGGCGTCGTCCACGATGAACCCCACCGCCAGGGTAAGGGCCATGAGCGAGAGGTTGTCCAGGGAGAAGCCCATCTGCTTCATCACGGCGAACGTGCCGATGAGCGCGGCGGGCAGGGCCAGGCTCGCGATCACCGTGGCCCGCAGGTTCTTCAGGAACAGAAACACCACCACGACCACCAGCGAGATCGCCAGCGCCATGGTGAGCTTCACGTCCTCCACCGACTCCCGGATGGTCTGGGAGCGGTCGTACATGACCTCGAACTCGATGGACTGGGGCAGCGTGGACTTGATGGAGGGCAAAAGCGCCTTGATGTCCTCCACCACCTTGATGGTGTTGGTTCCCGGCTGGCGTTTGACCGCGATGGTGAGCGAGGGGTCCTGATTGTGGAAGGAGGCGTTGCGGTTGTTGATGGTGGAGTCCACCACGGTTCCCACGTCGTCCACGCGTATGGGCTTGCCGTTTCTCCAGGCCACCACCTGCTCCAGGTATTGCCGGGCGTCCATGAGCATGCCCCTGGCCTTGATGGTGAAGAGCTTCGCCTCGCCGTAGAGCGAACCCGTTGGCAGGTTGACGTTCTCGGCCTGCACCGCGTCCGCCACCTGGTTGATGGAGAGGTTGTAGGCGGCCAGCCTGTCGGGATTGACGCGGATGCGCGGGGAGTAGGTCTGGTCGCCGTAGATGGAGACCTGGGCCACGCCCGAGACCATGGAGATGCGCTGCGAGACGAAGGTCTTGGCGAAGTCGGTGAGCTTGTGGAGCTGCAGCGTGGAGGAGCGCATGCCGATATAGAGGATGGGCACGTCCGCCGGGTTCACCTTCTGGTATGTGGGCGGGTTGGGCAGGTTCGGCGGCAGATATCCCGAGGCGGCGGAGATGGCGGTCTGCACGTCCGATCCCGCGCCGTCGATGTTGCGGCCGAGCTCGAACTGGAGAATGATCGTGCTTTGTCCCAGGGTGTTCACCGAGTTCATGGAGGTGAGCCCGGCGATGGTTGAGAACTGCTTCTCCAGCGGCGTGGCCACCGAGGAGGCCATTGTCTCCGGGTCGGCCCCGGGCAGGGAGGCGCTCACCTGGATGGTGGGAAAGTCGATGGCGGGCATCTCCGAGACGGGCAGGGAGTTGTACGCCGTCAACCCCAGGAACATGAGCCCGAAGGTGATGAGCGCCGTGGCGATGGGCCGCTTTATGAAGATGCCGGTCATTTCCCGGCCCCGGCCTCTCCATCGCCCTGGAGCACCTTGACCGGTCCGCCGGGGGCCACGCGCACCAGCCCCTCGGTGATCACCGCCTCGCCTGGCGCGAGCCCCTTCAAGACGACCACATCCTTGCGGCCAACGCCCCGGCCGGTCTCTATCTTCCTCAGTTCAGCCGTGGAATTGTCCGTGACCACGAACACGTAGGAGCCGTCCTGGCGGGTCATGACCGCGTCGAAGGGGATGACCACGCGGTCCTTCTCCATGGCCACGGTGGCCGTCACGGTGACGAACTGGCCGGGCCACAGCGTCAGGGACTCGTTGGCGAAGCTGGCCTGGAGCGAGATCATGCCGGTCTGCACGTCCAGGGTGTTGTCGATGGCCGTGAGCTCGCCCGTTTCCTTGAGGTCCTGCTCGTCCTTGGGGAAGCGCGCCGACGTCCTGATGGTCTCCGTTCCGTAGTAGCGGCGCACCAGCGCCAGGTCCTTCTCGGTGACGGAGAAGCGCACCAGCGCGGGCTGTATCCTGTTCACGGTGACGAGGGTGGTGGAGTAGGCGTTGACCGTGTTGCCGGGCTTGACGAGCTGGTATCCAGCCACGCCGGTGACGGGCGAGACGATGCGGCAGTAATCCAGGTTGATGCGGGCAGCCTCCAGGGCGGCCTGATCGGCCTTCACCTGCTGCCAGCCGGATTCGTACTCCGTGCGGCGCTGCTCGTACTCGTCCTGGCTGACCACGGCCTGACGGACGAGGTCCTTGTAACGCAGGTAGTCACGCCCCGCCTGGGCGGCCTTGGCCCAGTCGCGGTTCAGGTTGCCGCGCGCCTGCTCCAGGGCCGCCTGGAACGGCGCGGGGTCGATCAAGGCCAGGAGCTGGCCCTCGCGCACGAGAGTCCCCTCCTCGAAGTGCACGGAGGCGAGGCGCCCGGTCACCTGGGGCTGCACGGCCACGGTTTGCAGCGCCACCACGTGCCCAACCCCCGTGACCGTGACCGGGGCGTCCATGAGCCTGGACTTCACCGCGCTCACGTTGACCGGACGAAGCGGCGGGGCCTCTGGCTTCTTCTCGCATCCGGGCAGCAAGAACGCGGCCAGGAGGACGGCAAGGATGATCTTCACCGGGAAAGCCTCGAAGGATAGGGGTTTTCCCGAGGATTACCCGCTTTGTCCCCCGGCGTCCAGGATGGCCCTGAGCTCGGTCTCCGCCGCGCGCACAAGTTCCGGCAGGGCCTCGGCCACGGGAGGGGTGAGGCCCTCTCCGTATTCTATCGCCCCGGGCTCCACGCCCAGCACCACGAGCGTGGGCCGCCTGCCGCCCAGCACCTCGGCGAAGAGGAGCGAATCCAGCATGCCGAAGTCGTGGACGCCCACGGCCTTGCGGCTGGCCCGGGCCAGGTCCGCCTCCTCCAGGCGGTGCAAGTCTCCCGGTGCGCCCCCGGCCTTCACGCAGTCCAGCACCACCATGCGGTCGAAGTCCTGGTAGATGTGGAACAGGTCCTGGCTGAAGATGCCTCCGTCAACGAACTCCACGCCCCGAGGCCAGGACATGGCCTCAAGCTCCCGCACGGCGTACACGCCAACGCCTTCGTCGCGCAGCAGCGTGTTGCCGATGCCCATAACGAGTATTTTCATGCCCCCGTGCTAGCCGGGACCGGCGCGGGAGGCAAGCGCGTGCGGGAACGCCCGCCCGCTCAGGGCTCGGCCGGGGCCTCCCCCAGCGCCCGCGTCAGCTCCAGCATGAACCCAAGGCCGCGCTTCACGGCGGGATCGCGCATGGCCGAGACCACGTCCCAGGCCCCCGCCTCCCGGACAGCGCCCAGGCGCACCCGGCCCGGAACCGCCGCCAGGCGCTCCAGCACCGCCGACGCGCCCGGCTCCCCGAGCCCTCGCGCAAGCCCCATGAGCGCCACCATACCGTCACCCATGCGCTCGACGTCCTGGGGGCCGTAGGCCGCGCCAGCCTTCTCCGCCGCGCCCAGGAGCCCCTTCAGCAGGGCGAAGACGCCCTTGCGCTCCAGTTCGTCCATCGTGGCGATCCACACGGGCACGCTCTGGCGCACCAGCGGCTCCAGGTTGTCCACCAGGTTCAGCAGCCCCGAGAGCTGGTCGAGCGCGCGGTTTGCCATCCTCACGTTGCGCATGGCCTTCTTCACCAGGGCCAGCAGGTCCTCCAGCTGGAAGTCGCTCTCCACCTCGGCGAGTTCCACTATGAGCGTGCGCACGGCCTCCTCCACCCTGGGGGCCAGGTCGCGACGCAGGCTGTCCATGGACCGGGCCGCGCCCGAAAGGAGGGCGATCTCCGCCCGCAACGCCTCGATGCCTTGCAGTATCTTTTGCTCGTTGGTCATGGCCACGCCCTCACATGCCGCAGGAAGCGCCCATGCGCAGCTTGCCCGCGAGGTTCATCTGGTTCTCCAGGGGCAGGTCCTTGCCGCGCATCATGAGCTCCCAGTAGACCCAGCGGAACATCATCTTGCCCCAGTGGTTGGCCAGGCTCTCCTTGAGGAGCGAGAACGGCCCCACGCCAGGGAACGGGAACTTGCCCGGCAGGGGCTCCACCTCGTAGTTGAAGTCGAGCAGGATGGCCTTGTCCCAGCCCGACTCCAGGAAGCAGGTGGCGTGGCCGTCGTAGCTCGGCAGCGGCTCGTGGCCGTCGATGGAGCGCAGCAGGTTCTCCACCAGCGTGTAGGCCTGGTAGTGGGCGGAACTGCCCGCCTTGGACGTGGGCACGTTGGAGGCGTCCCCCAGGACGAAGATGCGCTCCGCTCCCGTTGCCTGCATGGTGTTCTTGTTGACCATCACGTAGCCCATGGGGTCGGTGAGCCCGGAATTCTCCAGGCAGGCCGCGCCGAAGTTGGGCGGGATGGATACCAGCAGGTCGTAGCCCACCTTGCGCCCGTCGTGGGATTCGATGGTCTTTTCAGCGGTGTTCACCCGGGCGATGTTAAAGTTGGGGACCACCCCGATGCGTTTTTTCTCGGCGACGTGCGCGAGGGCCTCCGCCGCTATGGGCTTGGTGAACACGCTGCCGAGCGGCGTGACCAGCTCCAGCTCCACGCTTTTTCTGGCTCCGGAAGCCGTGAAGAACCAGTCGCACATGAAGAGGAACTCCAGCGGCGCGATGGGGCATTTGAAGGGCAGCTCCGCGATGTTCAGCACGATCTTGCCGCAGGTGAAGTACTTGAGCGCCTTGCGCAGCCTCTCCGCACCGCCCAGGGTGTAGAAGTTGTGGACCTCCGAGTCCCAGGCGTCGGCCAGTCCTTCCACCTCGCCGGGCTTGAGTCGCGCGCCGGTGGCGATCACGAGCCAGTCGTACTCGTGCGGCCCGCCCCGGGTGAGCACCTTGCGGCCCGCCGCGTCCACGCCCGTGACCTCGTCCAGCACGAACTCCACCCCGTCCGGGATGAAGAGCCGCTTGGGCTGGAGGATGTCCTGCCGTGAGTAGATGCCGAACGGTATGAACAGGTAGCCCGGCTGGTAGTGGTGCTGCTCGTCGCGGTCGATGACCTTGATCTCGAAATCCTCGCGCGGGAGCTGCCCTCTCAGTTGATTCGCCACGATGGTGCCGCCAGCCCCTGAACCGATGATCACGATCCTTCGCATGGGTGCCTCCGTGAGCGGCCGCCCCGGCCGGGGCGGCTGGGAATGATTGCTCCATCCTATCACGGCGCGGCGGGAAAGCCATGGGAAAGAACGATCCCGGGCACTGCGGCGGAGGGAAGTTTTCCTCGCCGCCCCTTGCGCGCGGGGCGAGGCCAAGGTATTCCACCTGCCGTCGAGCGCTTCCGTTTTGGCGCGCCACCTCAAACCCGAACGGTTCAAGATGGGAAAATTCCTTTCGATTCTTCTGCTGCTGATCCTCGCCGGCCTCGGCGCCGGCGCCTATTTCTTCACCCGGGACATGGCTGCCCCCGAGGCGGCCGTCACCCCCGACCGCGCCACCACCGGCAGCAAGCGCGACTTCACCCTCACCGCCAAGGACCCCGCCAGCGGCATCAAGTCCGTGAAGGTGTCGGTGCTCCAGGCCCAGAAGGAGACCACCATCCTCCAGAAGACCTACGAGCCCGCCCCCCGCGAGGTCACGGAGGTCTTCAACCTCGACCAGGCCGGGCTGCGCGAGGGTCAGTTCGACCTGATCACCGTGGTCACGGACAAATCCATCTTCAATTTCGGCGCGGGCAACACCACCCGCGCCACAAAGACCATGACCCTGGACAACCGGCCGCCGGTGCTGTCGGTGCTGTCGCTCGCCCACAACATCAAGCAGGGCGGCGCGTGCGGTGTGGTCTACCAGATCAACAAGGACGTGGAGCGCTCGGGCGTGATGGTGGGGGATTACTTCTTTCCCGGCTACAAGCTGCCGTCCGGAAACTACGCCTGCCTGTTCGTGTTCCCCTGGAACATGGACCCCAAGGCCTTCCAGCCCAGGCTGTACGCGGAGGACTCCGCCGGGAACCAGCGATCCATCACCTTCCGCTACCAGGCCAAGCCGACCAAGTTCAAACATGACAGCATCGGCGTGGGCGACGAGTTCCTCCAGTCCAAGATGCCGCAGTTCGAGACCATGTATCCCGATCTGAAAGACCCGGCGCAGATTTACGTCAAGGTCAACCGCGACCTGCGCAAGGAGAACGTGGCCAAGCTGCACGAGTTCGCCAGGAAGACCGACCAGAACATGCTCTGGGAGGGAGCCTTCCTGCGCCTGCCCAACGCCGCCCCCCGCGCCGCCTTCGGCGACGGCCGCACCTACATGTACAAGGGGCAGAAGATAGACGAGCAGACCCACCTGGGCGTGGACCTTGCCTCGCTCGAGAACGCCCAGGTTCCCGCCTCCAACAGCGGCAGGGTCATCTTCGCCGGGTTCTTCGGCATCTACGGCAACGCCGTGATCATCGACCATGGATGGGGGCTTCAGACCATCTACTCCCACCTGTCGCAGATTACGGCCAAGGAAGGCGACATGGTGAAGAAGGGCGACATCATCGGCAACACCGGCGCCACGGGCCTTGCCGCGGGTGACCACCTGCACTTCGGGGTGATCGTGCACGGTATAGAGGTGCAGCCCATCGAATGGTGGGACTCGCACTGGATAAAGGACAACATAACCGGGAAGTTCCAATAGAAAGACCCTAGGCCCTGGCCAGCCGGGAACGGCGGCCGGGGCCTTTCTCATGAAGGCGGCCGGGCCGGACAGGGCTTGCCGCCGCCGAAGAGGGCGACCTCCGTCCGCGACAGGGCCCCGGACAGGCCGGGGCATGCAAGCGCCACGAGCCACGGCCAAAGCCAGCCCGCGGCATCGTGATCCCCGTCCCGCGCTCCGGCCAGTTTTTCCGGAGGCACCGTGCGTCCCCGCTGCCCGCCAAGGGCGAGCCAGCCCATCACGCTCTCCTCCCGAATGTTCCGGATGATCTCCGGAGTCCGCCAAGGAGCATGACCAATCCAGTAATTTCGGTTATGGCTGCAAGCAGGAGCTTTCATTTCCCCGCGCGAGGAAACCCGCGAGCGGGCAGCGGCATCGCAATTGCCACAAGGAGGCAGTCCATGAAAGCCATGCTCCTCGAATCATTCGGCGGCAAGCCGGACTTCCGCCCGGCCGAAATCGCCAAGCCCGAGGTGAAACCCGGCCATGTGCTCATCCGGGTGCATGCAACCAGCGTCAACCCCGTCGACATCAAGATCCGCAAGCTGAGGCCCGCCTTCGCGCCCGCCCTTCCCGCCATTCTCGGCATGGACGTGGCAGGCGTGGTCGAGGAAACGGGCCTGGGAGTCTCGGACTTCATACCGGGCGACGAAGTGTTCGGCTGCGCGGGAGGGCTGGCGGACATGCCCGGGGCGCTGGCCGAGTACATGATGGCCGACGCGCGCCTTATCGCCCGCAAGCCCCCGGCGCTCACCATGGAGCAGGCCGCCGCCCTGCCGCTGGTGACCATCACCGCATGGGAGGCGCTCTTCGACCGCGCCCGCATCCAGCCAGGCCAGCACGTCCTCATACACGCAGGCGCGGGGGGCGTGGGGCACGTGGCCGTGCAACTGGCCAAGGCCCACGGCGCCAAGGTGGCCGCCACGGTGTCCTCCCGGACCAAGGCCGATATCGCCCTCTCCCTCGGCGCGGACGAGGTGATCAATTACAGGGAGGAGCCCGTGGAGGATTACGTGAAGCGCCTGACCGGCGTCCGGGGCTTCGACGCCGTGTTCGACACGGTGGGCGGCAAGACCCTGGACGATTCCTTCGCCGCCTGCGTGATCAAAGGCGCGGTGGTTTCCACCAACACCCGCTCCACGCACGACCTCTCGAACATGCACGCCAAGGGACTCACCCTGTCGGTGGTGTTCATGCTGCTGCCGCTCATCACCGGGCGGGGGCGGGAGCGCCACGGGGAGATACTCACCCTGGCCTCGGTGCTGGCCTCGCAGGGCAAGCTCAGGCCGCTCATGGACAGGACATTCGCGCTGGGTGAGATCGCCGCCGCGCACGATTATCTGGACGGCGGCAACGCCGTGGGCAAGGTGACAGTGAGGATAGATTGACCCGACGCCCCGAATGGGGCAGATCATCAAGAATCAGCAACGTCTCTCTAGGAGGACTCAATGAAGGCAATCCTTACCGCCCTCGCAGCCGTGATGCTCCTGGCCCTTCCCGCCCTTGCCCAGCAAACGGCGGGACAAGGCGCCATCCCCCAGATGAAGGGGACCTGGAAGGCTGGCCCTTTCCATCTGCACCACAAGACACACGGTTTCGTCCAGAACCGGGACCAGGCGGCCACGCTGGTGGTCGCCGACCAGCAAGGCCGGGTGTTCCACGGCCACGTGGAATGGGGCGGCAAGGCGCCCGGCAAGGACACCTTCTCCGGCGTCATCGACAAGGACAACGTCACCTTCTACATGGCGGGGCACACGGATGGGATAAGGATCGGCAAGATTGAAGGCCCGGACGCCTTCACCTTCTACTACGTGACGCCCGGCGGACCAAACCCCAGGGCCGGTTACGTGGAATACAAGCGGGCCAATTGACGCCTGAAGGCCGCCGGGAT
>JBMORI010000083.1:0-76706 GCA_049322415.1 Thermodesulfobacteriota bacterium
GCCCCCGCCACGGAAGCCGCTCCCAAACCAGCTCCCGAATCCCAGCCGGAGGCAGCTCCGGAACCGGTCAAAGCCCCCGGACAGCCGAAGCCTGAACCCAAGGCGGCGCCGGCCCCGAAGGCCAAGCCCGCCGCTCCGGCTCCTTCCGCGCCGCCCCCGGCGGCGCCCGCTGGCGCTCCGGCGCAGGGCGCGGCCAAGGTCTCCTCCACCATCCGCGTGGACCATGAAAAGCTCGATCACCTGATGAACCTCATCGGGGAGCTCATCATCAACCGCAACCGCTACGCCCTGCTGGCCCGCTCCCTTGAGGAGGGCAAGCTGGACGTGCAGGCCATTGCGCAGCAGCTCACCGAGACCACCTACGCCATGGCCCGCCTCTCGGACGACCTCCAGGACACCATCATGAAAGTGCGCATGGTGCCGGTGTCCTCGGTCTTCTCGCGGTTTCCCCGCCTAGTCCGCGACCTCTCCCGCAAGTCCGGGAAGGAAGTGGAGCTTATCATGGAAGGCGAGGAGACGGAGCTGGACAAATCCGTGGTGGAGGTCATAGGCGACCCTCTGGTTCACCTCATCCGAAACAGCGTGGACCATGGTCTCGAAACCGAGGACGCGCGGGTGGAGGCGGGCAAGTCCGCCGTGGGCAAGGTGTGGCTCAGGGCCTACCATCGCGGCAACTCCGTGGCCATCGAGGTGGAGGACGACGGAAAGGGCATCGACCCCGCCAAGATGCGCGAGGTGGCCATCCGCAAGGGGGTCATCACCCCCGAGGAGGCAAAGAACCTGGACGACCGCGACTCCCTGGAACTCATCTTCATGCCCGGCTTCTCCTCCGCCGAGAAGATCACCGACATCTCCGGCCGGGGCGTTGGCATGGACGTGGTGCGCACCAACATCAAGAACCTCAAGGGGACCGTGAACGTGACCAGCGAGGTGGGCAAGGGAACCAAGTTCACCATGGCCCTGCCGCTCACCCTGGCCATCATCGACGCCCTCATGGTGATGGTGGGCGAGCAGACCTACGCAATTCCCCTGGACGCCGTCTCGGAGACCACCAAGATCGAGGTCAAGCGCATGACCGAGGTCAACAAGCGCAAGGCCGTCACCCTGCGCGGCGAAGTGCTCGGCATCATCGAGCTGCGCGAAATCCTGGAGCTGCCTCCGTCGGGAGACGAGGACAAGGAGATCGTGTCCATGGTCATCCTCCAGGACAACGACCGCCGCCTGGGCGTCATCGTGGACAAGCTGCTGGAGCGCCAGGAAGTGGTGATCAAGCCGCTTGGCGCGTACCTCTCGGAGTTCGACATGCGCGGCCTCTCCGGGGCCACCATCATGGGCGACGGTTCCGTGGTGCTGATCCTGGACCCGCACGAAATATACCTGATGTCCACGTCCCAGCGCTGAACGACACGCACTCGCTGGAATTCATCGCAAGCAAGGCTGCCCTGGAGTACTTCCGGGGCAGCCTTTTACCTTGTGTGCTCTTCCAGGCGGTGACGGATCAACCCGCCTGTAGATCAATCCCCGCGTTTTTGCGGAGTCTTCCCAACGCCAGGAGACCGAAACCAGCGCCCAGAAGAAGAACGGAAAGGGGCTCGGGCGTGGGACAGGTCATGCTGTAGGCGAACTCGCCCGTTTCATCCTGCAAGGTAAGGAAATGGAACGTGCCGGTCGGAACGCCAAGAGGGAATGTGAAGCTGCCGGTGTAGCCGCCCGCCCCGTCCAGAACCCCGCTCAGAACGATCGCGTCATCCAGAAACAGGTTGAAGGGGCTCGACGCGGACAGGCCTGAGACACTGAAGGCGTAGGGGTCTCCGGGAGACGGGGCGCCGTTGCCGAAGGTATCCAGGGTGGGATCTTCCATCCAACGGATCAGGTCGATATTGAAGATGCTCTCGTCGTAGATGGAGAGGCCCTGCCCGGATGTCGCCACAACGGGCAGGCCGGTGGCGGTCATCGGGATGGCCAATGCGCTTTTGGGAATGTCGAAAAGAAAGTTGGTCTCCGTCGGCTCCCCCGGCAGATCATAGTCGAAGAGCGAGTCGCTTGTCACCGCCTCGAGCGAGTCAAGGGGAGCGAGAAAGGCCATGCTCGTCGCATCGAGAACGGAGCCGGTGAGGGAGAATCCTGGGCTTCCGAATATGCCGGTGGCGACGATTTCCACGATCCTGTCCACCCCGGCGAGCGAGGTGTACACGATGCCGGTGGCTGCATTTTGATCGGAATCGATCCCCAGAGTGTATCTGGCGTCGATCGATATGGCGTCGGGCAACGGTGAAGCCACGGTCAGCTGCGACTGAATGGAGGCGGCGCCATCCAGGGACACCAGAAATTGCTGGTTCAGATCGAAATATTCCGGATGCAGGCCCTGGTCGTTGTTCTCGTCCGTCTTGGTCCCGTACTGTTGCTTGTCCTTTGTGGCGGGGAAGGCGTCGCTGAATTGCGTGGAACATTTGCCCACGAAGTATTTCCGTGTCTGAATCTCAGATATCTGGTCGGCGGTGAGCTTCGTACCGGACCGGTAGTTGCTGGGCGCCATCAGGTTTTCCCGGCCAGTTTCGCCGGGGGCGTTCGGCGTGTGGCCGCCGTTATTGGCATTTTGCGTATTCGTAACGGTGTGCCCGGGGCCCAGTGTCATCACATGGCCGACTTCATGAGCTATGGTCTGGCCTGTCTGCGAGGATGTCGCGCGATTCTGGACGATGATCGTGGGATTCTTGTGAACGCTGATACCGGGGTTGTTAGGTGATTCCGTGGTTGGCGTCTTCCCGAAGCAGATTTTAATGCCCTTCTTGTTGGAGAGCTTGTCGAGTTCCATACCTCCAAAAGTCCTTACCGCCTTTCTTTCTTCCTTGTTGAATTCGCCGTTGTCCCCGGCGTCTCCTTCAGTGGCGTTCTGCACCTTGACAACTACAAGCTTGATGTTCGCCTGTTTGAGGGCCATATTGGCTTCCTTGACGGCGTCTTTGGCTCCGTCTTCCGTGACTCCTGCGTCAGGATAAATGTTCACTATGACCGGTATTTGAATCGCAACCTGGGCGCAGTTTGCTGGAATTGCGGAAAATGGAGATAATATTACAAATAAAAAACCAAACAGAAATAAGGCAGCAATACCTCTGTTGCTTGCTTTCATGGACCACCTCCATGGAGTAGTATGCTGCTGGGAATGACTGTACTTCGAAAATTACGCGGCAAGATCATCCGAAAAGGGAGTGTAAAGAAGATTGGGAGGTCGAGGGTGCGCGAGCAGATCAAGCAATAATCAGACCGGAAAGCGTCACCGGAAAGGGGAGGAAAACATAGCGATTACGTAGCTTTGACCGTGAACGATCAGGGAAGCCCGGCCGCGTGGGGCTTGAATCTGTCAATCTGGCCGGCAGGTGTCGACAAGCTTTACGGCGCGACCGGTTCCACAGGGGGCGAGGCCATGCCTCCGCCCCGGATCACGGTTCGGCCTGTATCCATCAGCCGAAATAGTGGCTCACATAGGCCAGAGCGACGCCCGCGAGCCCCGCCAAGGAAAGGATGTACCCAGCCACGCAGTGGAGCTTGAGCCTGAGCGGGTTCTGGTTTCTGATGACCAGGATCCAGAGCAGGCAGGCCATGGCGAACGCGGCCAGGGCGGCGGCCTCGCTCCAGAAGAAGGTCTGGCGCGCCGGCAGGTTGCGGACTTCTGGCCAGAGCCTGGCGAAATGCCCCCCAAGGAAGACCAGCGCGGGCAGTATGGAGAAAAACGCCCACTTGCAGGCAAGCTTCAAGGAATAATTGTAGTAATCCCTCCCGAAGTCATCCTTGTCCCTGCGGTGGATGAGGTACAGGCTGCCGAGCGAGCCCGCGAAGGTCAATGAAAGCCCCAGTGCGGCGGGGAAGATGTACCAGGCGACCGAGTTGACGGGGGGGAGGAAAAAGGTGGGATTGGCGGCCGGTTCGCTCGAACTGACAACGAAATGCCTGAAGAAGGTCACGCACAGGTAGCACGCGAGCCAGCCCGCGAGGGTGGCGGCCATGCCCAGCGAGGCGTGAGCGGCCCGGTTGTCCCGCATGTTGTGCCATACGGCCCGGTAGACGGCTGCCAGGGCGGCGGCGAGAACGGCCCCGCCCGCCAGCGGCGCCAGTGGGAGCGGCCAGGAAAGCCAGAACGAAGCCGCCGCGGGATATTTGATATTGATGAACGCAGCCGCGCCGCCCAGGCAGAGCAGAGCTGCCAGTCCAGCCATGAGGCATAACGTGGCGGTCTGCTGTCCGAACTTGTCGCGGAAAACCTTGACCCGTTTCGGCGGATTGATCAGCAGCACCGCGCTGGCCAATGGGAGCCCGGCGGCGGCGAGGGCCAGGGAAAGCGGCAGGCTGACCAGCGAAGAGATGGCCAGCATCAGAAGATTCTCGTTCACGCTGTTGCGGACTCCTTGACGCAAATCTCGCGCCCACCACGGCGCGGCGCGGCTTTTTTGCCCCAATTCCGCACGGGATGCAATCCGAAGGGCCGCCTTGACGCCGGCCCTCGGCAAGAATGCCGAGCCCGCCAAGGGGACAAAACCGCCATAAGCCTTGCTTTCAGCGCAACGGTCGATTATCGCGAAGGAAAACGATTGGAGGAAGCGGTGAAACGATTCGGCCTGACCGTTCTTGCGATGGGAGTCGTGCTTGCCGGATGTGCTCAAAAAAAGGGCGCCGCCACGGCGGATGCAAGGCTGGACCGCCTTGAGGTAGGCTTCGCACGGTTTCAGGAGCAGCAAAACGCCCGCGAAGCCGATATCGACCGCAAACTGACCGAGATAGCCGCGCGGCTGGAAAGACTTTCAACAGGACTCCCCCCGGCCCAGGCCGGTCAAAAGGGCAGGCCAGCCACGCCGGTGCGGGTTTCAAGCTCCAAAAGGCCCATCGTTCCCGGCCAGATCATTCCGTATTCCTCTCTTGTGGGCAACGGGGCCGCGCAGTCCGTTCAAACTCCGCCGAGTCCGGCACAGCCCACGCCGCTGAGGCAACAGCCTCCCGTGCAATCAACGAGGCCAGCGCCCCTGGCTCAGGCCACGCCGCCCGCGCCGGCAGGAACGCCCGCGCCTAGGCCCGGCTACGAGGTTTCCCCCCCGGTCGTCTCTCTGGGGCCAACGTATACGAGCGTCCCTCCAGCGGCCCAGCCTCCCTCCAGGCAGCCGGTCCCAGTCGCCCGCGCCGGGCGGAGCGCGCCCCGCGCTCAGGAGCCCCGGCCCCAGGCGGTGACGGCTGAAAGCCAGCCCGCTCAAGCTGCCGCTCAGGCTCCAGCCCCGGCCCCGGGGGCTGTTCCATCGATGGAGCCCGCCGCGCCGCTGCCCCCCGCCGTTCCCCAGGCCCCCGGAGCGAGACCTGCGGCGCAGGCCCAGCCCTCCACCGCGAGCGTGGACGAGCAGATGCTCTACACCGAGGCCCTCAGGGCGGTCTCCTCCAACAAGAACGACGAGGGACGCAAGAAGTTCAACGACTTCCTCGCCAAGTATCCCAACTCGGCCAAGACGCCCGAAGCCCTCTACTGGATAGGCGAGAGCTACATGGGGGACAAGAGCTACAACCAGGCCATCCTTTCCTTCAAGGATGTCACCGCGCGCTTCCCCAAGGATCCGAAGGCCGTCGAGGCCCTCTACCGCATCGCCGACGCCTACGAGCGTCTGGGCGACAAGGCCAACGCGGTGTTCAACCTGAAGCTCCTCGCGGACGAGCACCCCAGTTCCGAGTTCGCGGGGAAAGCCAGGCAAAAACTGAAACAACTGGGCCAGTAGACACGTGACCGAAGCCGTCCGCCAGGAGTATTGGGCCTCGCTGTGCCTCAAGCATGCGCCGGGGCTCGGCCTCCGCACGTCCAAGAAGATCCTCGAGCGTTTCGGAAACGCCGCCAAGGCCGTGGAGCGAGCCAGAAGCTGGCACGAGCTCGGCCTGGCAACCGGCCAGCAGCTCCAGGCCTATCTCGCCGAATCCTGGCGCTCCAACGCCGAATCCGAACTGGCCAAGACCGATGACAAGGATATCCCCTTCCTGCTCTGGTCCGACCCGCGATACCCCCAGCGCCTGCGCGAAATCCCCGACCCGCCTGTATTTCTTTACGCCGTGGGGGACCTCGGCCTGCTTGACAATCCCTGCGTGGCCATGGTCGGTTCCAGGGAGTGCTCCAGGTACGGCATCGAGCTGGCGCACCGGATAGCCATGGAGCTTTCGGAGCAGGGGCTGACCGTGGTTTCCGGACTGGCCTACGGCATCGACCGCGAGGCGCACCTGGGCGGCATCAAGGGCCCGGGCAGCTCCATCGCGGTGATGGGTACGGGCCCGGACCTCATCTATCCCGCCGCCAACCGCGACGTCTGGCGCGCCTTGTCTGAGAAGGGGCTCATCCTCTCGGAATTCCCGCCCGGCACCAAGCCCCTGTCCGGCAATTTCCCGCTGCGAAACCGCATCATCAGCGGGCTGTCCCTGGGCGTGCTGGTGGTGGAGGCCACCACCAAGTCCGGCAGCCTGATCACGGCCCGGCTGGCCATGGAGCAGGGCAGGGAGGTCTTCGCCGTCCCAGGGCCGGTCTCCCTCAAAAGCTACCGGGGCTGCCACGAGATCATCAACAAGGGAGCAAAGCTGATCCACGGCGCCGAGGACATCCTGGTGGAGCTCAAGCCGCAGCTGGAAGCCTTCATCGCGGGACGGGGCAAGGTCAAGGTCCGGCCATTCGCCTACTATCCCGAGCAGGCCATGCTCCTGCCGGACGGGCCTGCTCCGGCTGTTCCGCCCAGGCGCCCCCGCAAGGCAGGCGCGCCCCAGCCGCCCGTCCCTCCCGGCGGAGAGCCAAAGACCAAACGGGCCGCGAAAGGACGCGCCTCCAAACCTCGAGTTGACGCAACGCCGTCCGGCCCGGCGCGGACCGTCCAATGCGCCGCGCAGCCTCCCCAAACGCCTTCAACCCCCTTCGAGGACAACATCGCCGGGCATCTGGCCGCCATGGGAGCCACGCACATCGATTCGCTCTGCCGTGTCTTCGGCAGGGACGCCTCGGAAATGAGCCGCACGCTTGTGGTGCTGGAGCTGAAAGGGGTTGTGCGCAGGCTTCCCGGCGGATACTATCTTACAGCCTGATCGCCGCAAGGAGCCCCAGGGCATGCAGAAGATACCGCTCAACCTGGCCAAGGCAGGCTACGTCCTGGCCAAACCCGTGGCACGCGCCGACGGAATGGTCGTGGCTCCCCAGGGGGCCGAGCTCACGGAGACCATGCTCGACAAGTTCGACATGATGGGCGTGGAGCACGTGGTGGTGGAAGGAGAGCCCGTCCAGACCGAGGGCGTAGCCTCCGGCACCAATTACGACCAGCGTTTGCAGCGTCTTGACCATCTTTTCCGGCATCACGCCGAAGACGCCTGGATGAAGCAGGTGAAAGCGCTTCTCACCAACTATTTCAAGATGAAGGTGGCCTCCAAGGCCGGTTAGGAGCGTAGCGATGGCCGAAGAAGACCTGAAGCTCGAACGCAAGGATCGCATCCTTGCGGTCAAGGACCTGCCAACCCTGCCAAAGGTGCTCGACGAGGTGTCCCGTCTGGTGAAGGACCCGGACTCCTCCACCGAGCAGATCGCCAAGCTCATCTCCATGGATCAGGTGCTCTCGGCCAAGGTTCTCAAGATGGTCAACTCGCCCATCTACGGTTTCCCGGGCCGCATAAGCTCCATCCATCACGCCCTGGTGCTTTTGGGCTTCAACGTGCTGCGGGGCGTGGTGGTCTCGACCTCGGTGATGGACATCATGTTGCAGAACATGGTGGGCCTTTGGGAGCATTCCGTGGGATGCGCCCTGGCAAGCTCCACCATCGCCCGGCACGTGGGCCTCAAGGACGTGGAGGACATCTCCGTGGCCGGACTGCTCCACGACCTGGGCAAGGTCGTGACCGCCGTGCAGCTGCCCGACCTCAAGGCCGCCGTGGAGGCCACGGTCAAGGAAAAGGACGTGAGCTACCTGGAGGCCGAGAAGGCCGTCCTGGGTTTCGGCCACGACCGGGTGAACGCCTGGATCGCCGACCACTGGAAGCTGCCCCCCAGCATCAAGGAGGGCATCAGCTACCACCACAAGCCGCAGCTCGCCCGGCTTTATCCCGAGGCCGCCTGCTGCGTGCACCTGGGCGATTTCATGGTGCGGACCTTCGAATACGGCTCCGGCGGCGACGACAACGTCCCCTACCTTGAGCCAGAGGCACTCAAGAAGCTCAAGCTCAGGCCCGCCGACCTGGAGGCCATCCTGGACAAGCTCTCCGAACAGTTCCTGGACATCGCGGACCTGAGCTTCGTCTAGTGCCGCGCCCATGGCGGCAACGAGCATGTTATACGCGGGCAAGCGAGCGGATGAATTCGTTGCCCTCGACTGGCGGCGAATTGCGCATCGTGGACGCAACCTGATTGTCCCAACCGTCCGGGAATGGCTACGCCGCCTCCCGGCTAACCGACGCGCCGGACCATGACCGCCCAAGACGCCTGCCGACTGCCCCGGGCCCAGAAGGTCTATCTTCTCTCGGCCGATCTGGAACTCAAGGAAACCCTTTCATCTCTTTGGGATGAGGGGCAGCTTGAAATCGTGCACTTCGACCGGGGCAGGGGAGCCATAGAGGTCCTCTTCAACGAACTCCCCGATCTGCTCATCGTGGACCACGACCTTCCGGACATGCCCGGCCTTGACGTGGTGAACCTGGTCAAGAGCGAGAACGTCTACCGCCAGCTGCCGGTTATCCTGGCCATCCGCGAGGACAGTCTCATGGGCGGTGCCGACTGGTGCTCCGCCGAGGTGGACGACCTCATCATCATCCCCTCCACCCCGGCCAGGATGAAGGTGCGCGTCTTTCTGACCATCACCCGCGCCTCGCGCGCCTTCGATGCCAACCCCCTGTCCAAGCTGCCGGGAAACACCTCCATCATCCAGCGCATCCAGGAGATGATCGACCGCCGGGAGGACTTCGCGCTTGCCTACGCGGACCTGGACTACTTCAAAAGCTTCAACGACAAGTACGGCTTCTCGCGCGGTGACGAAGTGCTCATGATGACGGCCCGCGTCATCGTGAACACCATCCGGGGCTTCTCGGGCGTCCGCTCCTTCGTGGGCCACGTGGGCGGCGACGACTTCGTGTACATCCTGCCTCCGGACAAGGTGGAGCTGGCCTGCCAGCGCATCGTGGAGAACTTCGACTCCATCGTGCCCCATTTCTACGACGAGGAGGACAGGGCGCGCGGCTTCATCCAGTCCACCGACCGGGAAGGCAACATGCGCACCTTCCCGCTCATGGCCATCTCCATCGCCGTGGTGTTCAACGTGGAGGGCAAGCGCCTCCAGCACTACGGCGAGGCGTCCCAGATAGCCATGAACCTCAAGAAGAAGGCCAAGGAGAACCCCAAGAGCTCGTACGTCCTGGACAGGCGGACTTCGGGAGCTTGACCGGATGCGCAGCGGCAGTACAGCATGACACGCTGTTTTCGCACGGCATAATCCTGATGGACAGCTTTCCCCAGACAACAGACGGCCATGGCCGGGAGCTTCCCGTGAACGCCCAGGCCTTCCTGGCATGGCTGGCCGTGGAGAAGGGCTACTCCAGGGCCACCGTGGATGCCTACCGTTCAGACCTGGAGTATTTCGAACAATACTTGAAGAGCAAGGGGCGAAGCCTTGCCGAGCCAGGCAGGCTCACGCGCCGGGACATCCAGGGATTCCTGGCGGAGCAGCACCGTGCAAGGCAGGCGAAGACGTCCATGTCACGCAGGCTTTCCTGCCTTCGCGGCTTCTTCAAGCACCTCATCCGCAGGGGCTCCCTCTCCAAAAACCCCACCGAAGGGGTGGCCAACCCCAAGCTCTCCAAGCCGCATCCCAAAAGCCTCAACGTGGACCAGGCCTTCGCCCTGCTGGATGCGCCCGGAACACCCGGCGACCCCGAAGCGTTGCGCGACGCGGCCCTGGCCGAGATGCTCTACGGGTCCGGGCTTCGCGTGAGCGAGGCGCTGGGGCTTGAGCTTAACGACGTGGACCTGGGATCGCGCGTGGCCAGGGTCGTTGGGAAGGGCGGCAAGGAGAGGCTCGCGCCGCTGTCCGACACAGCCGTGGAGGCCATGAAAGCATACCTAGGCGTCCGCCAAGCCTTTTCCATGGACCCCGCCGTTCAGGCGCTCTTCCTGGGCCAGAGGGGGAAGCCCCTCCAACGCAAACAGGCCAACAGGATTCTTGAGCAACTCAGCAAGAAGGCTGGTCTTCCGGCCCGGGTGAGCCCTCACGTTCTGCGCCACAGCTTCGCCAGCCACATGCTCCAGTCCGGCGCGGACATGAGGGCAGTGCAGGAGCTTTTGGGGCACGCCCGGCTTTCGACCACGCAGCGTTACACGCACCTGAACCTCGCGCAGCTCACGAGAGCCTACGACAAGGCGCACCCCAGGGCCAGTTCCCGGCAGGGCGGCGGTGCGGGGGGCGACGGGACGGAGGACGAAGAGGAAGGCTAGCCCAACTCAGGCGTGGCGTCTTCGCCGCCGGGGCGGACAATCCCCGGTTGAATTTGGAGCGACGAAGAATTATACAATTTCCTTGGAAGCGCCCGAGGCTTCCGGGAACACTTCATGTCCAAAAACAAACCGGCTCCGATCATCGTAAAAAGGGAAGAGGAAGGCCACGCCGGCGCCCATGGCGGCAGCTGGAAGGTGGCCTACGCCGACTTCGTCACGGCCATGATGGCCCTTTTCCTTCTGCTATGGCTGACCATGGCGCTCAAGCCCCAGCAGAAGGAGCAGATATCCGTCTTCTTCCAGGACCAGGACCTGCCCAAGCGGGAGAAGCCGCAGGAGACGGTGGTCCTGCCCACCTACATCGCCAAGGAGGTCCAGCAGGGCACGCCCCAGTTCAAGCTCTCCCAGGAGGAGAAGTTCAAGTACGAGGTGGCCCTGATGATCAAGCAGCTCATGGAGACCAACCCGGAGCTGCAGAAGAATTCCGGCGTCAGCTCCGACAAGGTGGGCGTGCTGCTGCACGTCAACAACTCCGTCATGTTCCAGCCCGGAGCGGCCCAGCTCAAGCCTGAAGGGTACAAGCTCCTGGACGACGTGGTGAAGGTGCTGAGGAAGATCAAGGTGGATCTGGTCGTTCGCGGCCATACGGACGACATCGAGGCGGGCAGGAACTCCAACATATCCAAGTTCGAACTCTCAGCGCTGCGGGCGGCCTCCTGCGTCCGGTACATTATCGAGAAAGGGCAGATTCCTTCCACGCGGGTGAAGGCGGCCGCGTACGCGGACAGCCAGCCCATAGCACCCAACACGACCGAAGAGAACCGGGCCATCAACCGCCGCGTGGAATTCCTCTACCATTCCCAGGAAATGGCCAACATCTATTGAAAAATCCTGCTCACCCATGAAACTGTTCACACTGCTTCTGCTGCTGGCCGCCGCTTGCCCCGCCTGGGGAAAGGGGCCCGAAGTCTCCACGCCGCTGGCCTTCCAGATCGACGCCGCGGCGGCCCCGGAACCCGGCGCGAACCTCTCCAGGCTGGTCGATGCGGCCAACACGGCGGGTGTGCCGGCCGGAGAGTGGATCCGTTTCGATTTCGGCAAGAGGACGACCGTGACCGCCATGACCATCGTCAACGGGTGGGCTGCGGGACATGCATTTCGCGAAAACGCGAGAATCAAGACCGCCCGGCTCGATTTCCAGGATGGATCGAGCAGGACGGTCCACCTCAAGGACACGCCCAAGGAGCAAACCATCGCCGTGCAAGGCGGCGGCAGGTCGGTTAAGCTGACCGTCGAGGAGGTCTATCCCGGGACGCGCGGTCAGACGCCCTACATCTCAAGAATCGGTTTCCTGGGGTTCGACCCGTCGAGGGTCCAGGTCACGCTCACAGGTCATTTCGAGGGCTGCGTGCGCTCCCGCTCAAGCTCGACCTGGGAGGGAGGCGAGGACCCCCTTTACTACTGCGTCCGCTTCAAGGCCGATGACGGGAAAACCTACGGCTGCCAGGACGATCTGTGCTTCCACCCCAAACAGATGGTGAATGTCCGGCTCAAGGTGACGGGATTCATCAAGGACGGGGATATTCTCGAAGTGCTGGAAGCAACCCCGGCGCCCTGAACGTTGGCCGGGCAGCGGCGTCCCTCCCGGACAGGACGCCGCGCCAGACGGACTCAGGGGTGCTTGTCCGCGACCCCCTTGGATTTCTTGAAAGCGTGCCACTCGTCGTGGTCGATTTTTCCGTCCTTGGACGTATCCGCCTTGGTGAATTCGGCCTCGTCACCTGGCATGGCCTTTGTCCACTCGGCCTTGTCCAAAAAGCCATCGGAATTGGCGTCCATATCACCGAAATGTTTTGCGAAGCGCTCGTTCCCGGATGCGAAGGCGAGGCTGGTCGCGCAGAGCAGGCACCCAAAGAAGACGAAGATGGCTTTACGCATGGCGTTAATCTCCCGATTGCGGTTATTGTGGCATCCAAGGGCTTCCGAATCCGGTTCCATCGAGAGGGACCGGCCTGGTTGCGTCGCCCGGCCCCGCGGGAAGCCTCTGGCCGGGGACATGCAGTTGCAACATGGCCTGATACGTGTCCTGCGACATCTGTTGCGCGCCGGTCCCAACGGTGCTCCATCCGGGGGGCGTCCAGGACCCGGCTTGGGAGCTGTTCTGCCAGGGGGGACCGCCCGGCCCAGCCGGAGCGGCGCTGGACATGGCTGTAAACGTGATGACGGTGAGAAGGGTTGCCTTGAACATGACGAAACCTCCACGCTGCATGATTGTGCAAGGCGTTGACGTATTCATGCGAAGTTGCATCATCCGTGCCACCTTTTTTGTATCGGCATGTAGAGGGGGTGTCTTTTGTACCTGTACGGTATGGATTGAACAGTGTGCCGCGTTTTGCACTTACGAGCCGCACATTGTGCAATAACTGCAAAGGGACTGCATATTGATAGCCCTGCTTTCTTCGTCCATCTCCTTCCCAGACCCGGAATCAGCAGAGCCTGGCGGCCTGCTGGCCGTGGGCGGAGACCTGAGCGTTGCCCGGCTTGTGGAAGCATACAGCCACGGCATCTACCCGTGGTACAACGAGGAACACCCGATCCTCTGGTGGTCGCCGGACCCCAGGCCCATCCTGGCCCCCAAGTGGCTCCGGCTTGACAGGCGGTTCAAGCGCTATTTGCGTGGACATCCGTTCCAGGTGAGCGTCGATGCCGATTTCCAGGCGGTCATCAGCGCCTGCGCCACCGTGGACCGCCCCGGGCAGCCAGGCACATGGATCACCAGCGACATGATAAGGGCATACGTGCGGCTTCACCACGCCGGATACGCCCATAGCGTGGAGTGCAGGCTGGACGGCAGGCTGGTGGGGGGTATTTACGGAGTGGCCGTGGGGCGGGTGTTTTTCGGGGAGTCCATGTTCAGGCTCGTGCCACAGGCGTCCAAAGTTGCGCTGACGCACCTGGTTTGGCTGCTGAGAGAGTTGAAGTATCACTTCATGGATTGCCAGCAGCCGACACCGCACGTGATGCGCTTCGGCGCCAGGGAGATATCCAGGCGGGAGTTCACGACTCTTGTCGAGGCCGCGGCCAGCCTCGCCCCGGAGAAGGATGGATGGAGCGCTCCCGCGTGGTGGTCGGACAGAACACTGCTGAGGGCGCATTTGTCGCGCTGGGATAAAACTTTGGGGAGTACTATGCGGACGCCGCGCTAGAACGGGAGTTTCACCGTGAATTTCGCGCCCCGCCCTGGGGATGTTTCGAGTTCGATGCGCCCGGAATGATGTGAGGAGACTATGAAGTACGATACAGCAAGCCCAAGCCCCGTGCCGTGCCCGATATCCTTCGTGGTGAAAAAGGGCTCGAACACGCGCTTGGCCACGTCCTGTTCCATTCCCGGCCCGTTGTCCTCCACCACCACGTAGACCCCATCTTCCGTCGCCCCCGTGCTCAGCGTGATGACGGGAGCGACGCGGTCCTTGACTCCGCTCAATGCCTGGGCGGCATTCTTAAGAAGATTGAGAATGACCTGCTCGATCTCCGTGGAGTTGCATCTGACCTTGGGAAGGCCGCTTCCGTATTCCTTTTGAAGGCTTACGGCGCGGAAATCATAATTTTTTGTCAGGTCGTAGTCCTTCGAGGCGAGTTCCACAGCCTTGTCGACGATGGCGTTGATGTCCGCTGGCAGGTAGCCGGATGTGCTCTTGCGGCTGAATTCCAGCATGTCTCCCACGATCTTGGCGGCGCGGGCTGCCGACTCCCGGATGGCCGAGAGCAGATCGAATATGCCGCGCTTTTCAAAATACGCGCGCATTGAATCCATGTCACATCCCACCGCGCGGGCATGATCGAGGTTGGCCGGGAGGTCGTCGCGCAGCCTCGCCGCGAGAACCTGCGCGCTCTGGAGGATGCCTCCCAGGGGATTGTTGATCTCGTGGGCCATTCCTGCCGCCAGGCCGCCGACGCTCATCATTTTCTCGGACTGCACCATGGCCTCATGGAGCCGGATTCGCTCGGTGATGTCCCGCGCTATGGACCACATCCCCGCGGGCCTGCCGTCAACGTCGCGTTCCAGGTATGTCCTCAACTCCACCGGGAGCGTGGTTCCATCCTTTTTCAGATAGCGTTTTTCATAGAGATCTGAGTAGCCTCTTTGCAGGACCTTGCCCTCGATTACACGCCTTTCGGTTGCCTGGTCCTCGGGTGGAGTCAGTTCCGCATTGGTCATGCCCAGCAACTCCTCGCCCGAGTAGCCCAGCAAGGAGAGCAGGGCGTTGTTGTGTTCCCTGATTCTCCCATCCATGTCCATGCACAGGTAGGCGTCCATCATGCTCTCATGGAGTCTGCGGTATTTCTCCTCGCTTGCCCGCAGCGCTTCCGCGGCCAACTTGCGTTCGGTGGTGTCCTCGTAGATGCCGAGCACGCCTCGGACGTTGCCGTCCTGATCGAGCATGGGGAACTTGCTGGTGTCCAGCCATCGCCTGCTTCCGTCCGCTCTGTACTGCTGTTCGATTATATGCAGCTTGGGCTGGCCGCTTGACATGACTGCACTGTCATCCGCCCTGAACGCGTCCGACTCCTCGGGGAGCCACGGCATGTCGTAATCGTTCTTGCCGGACACGTCCTTAGGGCTGGAGAGCCCGGCATCCCGGGCGAAGGACATGTTGCAACCCAGGTACACGCTGTCCACGTCTTTCCAGAAAATGGACTGCGGAACGGTGTTCAAAATGCTTGCAAGCATCGTGGAGCTGCGGTGGAGGTTTTCCTCTGCAATCTTGCGTTCCGTCATGTCCCTGGCGATGCCGAAGACGCATTCCTCGCCGCCTGATTCCAGGTAGACGGCCTTGACCTCGACCGGGAATGTGCTCCCGTCCTTCCGCCTGTGCAGGGTTTCAAAGGACATCCTCTTGCGGCTCCTCATCGATTCGCCAAAGGAGAGGAAGGATTCCCTGGTGACGTTGTTGTCCAGGTCGCCTACACTCATGGACAAGAGTTCCTGCTTTGAGAATCCGGTTTGCCTTTCCGCCTCGGAGTTGACTTCGATGAATGAACCGTCCAGCCTTGCGATGTAAATGGCGTCCCCGGCGTTCTCAACGAGAAGCCGCAACCGCTCTTCGCGCTCCTGGATCATTCTGTGTTGATCCTGTGTTTGCCTTTCATAGCGCCTGAGCATCACAAACAACAGAGAAGAGATGACTGCCACATAAAACCATCCCTTCAGCGTGTTTACGGCAAGAAGATATTCAGTCCCGGAAAACAGGGACACTGCCGCATTGTCTGAAAACAATATCCAAAGCGCGCTCAGAATGGCGTACGTCGCGACAATCCTGTATGGTTTGAGCCTTCCCTTCATCATTCATCCTGCCTTGACCCGAAGGTTGCTCGCCGGAGTGGCCATATCCGGCTCTAGCATGTGGACGAGACATGCATGAGAACAGTTCAATACCTGGAATACGGGCTGCCGTGGAAAACAGTCAGCATGTTCTCAATACATGAGCACGCTTACAATACCCGTATGAAAGGTTCGCGGCAACGTTTACTTTAGGCGCAGTCCGAACTCCGGCAACAAGCCTTCAGTACCGGCCTGCGAAACTCTAGGAGAGCTGACGCGCAGCGATTGACCAGGCAGGCGCTGGTGATATAGCCATTACGGCCTTGATTCTCTCAACCAACGGAGGTTGCGCATGATAGCGAATCGCATTGTCCTGGACGTCCGCGGCAAGTGCTGAGGCGTGGGCGCGGAGGTCGGGTGGCACCTCCGGTTCCCTGGCATTGAGAGGCTGGATGTGTGGGCGGACGAGGCTCAAGCTCCAGTCTTCGAGGAGCTGGCCGCCACGTTCGGGCAGTGGCGGCTTGAGCGGGAGATGATCGGCGGCGTCTTACGCATGAGTTTCGTGCGCAACAAGTGAGATAATTGGGTGATGCCGCAGGCGCGCCGCCTGGACTCATGCGCCCGGGAGGCAGTCCTCACGCCGTGCCAGGCAGCCACTCCAGCCCGATATCCCCCTCGGCGAGCCTCCTGGCCAGGGCCAACTGCTCCGCGCGGCATGTGGCCTTGCCGTCCAGCAGGGCGGCCATGACAGCGCGAAGTATCTCCGAATATCGCGGACCCGGCGGCACGCCCATTGCCTTCAGGTCCTCGCCGCCGATCTCGATGCGCTGGGTGCGAAGGCCCGTCAGGAAGAGCGATATGGAGCGTCGCACCGTCTCCTTTGGATTGCGCGCCATGAGATAGAGAATCCCTTCCAGCGGCAGGTCCTTCAGCATGAAGAACAGCTCGCTGTAGAGCCCCTTCCTGTACTCCCACTCGAAGATGGACTGGGCTGTGTTCCTTATGGAGTGCCTGAGAGCCAGGAAGGCCTCCTCGTGGTGTTTGGAAAAGCCCAGCCTTACGGCCACGCTGGCCACCTGTTCGTCCTCCATCCCGGCACAGAGGGCCAGGAAATAGATCCTCCAGATTTCGGGCTTGGGCTCGATGTAGAGCAGCCGGTACCAGGTGATGACCCTGTCCGCCTCGGCAAGCACCTCGTCCTTGCGCGCGTCCAGGGCCAGCAGGGGATGGATGGCCGCCAGCAGGCCGAACTCGTCCATGCGCCGCACGCAGGCCACGGGGTTGTCATCCTCCAGGATGTGGCGGATCTCGTGGAACACCCGCGAGCCTGAGAGCTTGTGCACGAACTGGTTGGTGATGGCGTTTCGTATGAGCCTTTCCGTCTGCGCGCCGATCTTGAAGTTGAAGCGCTGCTCGAAGCGGATGGCCCGCAGGATGCGGGTCGGGTCTTCCACGAAGGAAAGGGAGTGGAGCACCCGGATGACCCTGTCCTTGATGTCTCGCTGGGCTCCGAAGAAATCCACAAGCTTGCCGAAGCTGCCCGGCGAGAGGTGCACGGCCAGGGCGTTGATGGTGAAGTCCCGCCTGTAGAGGTCCATCTTGATGGAGGAGAGCTCCACCGTGGGAAGAGCAGCCGGGTACTCGTAGTATTCGAGCCTGGCCGTGGCCACGTCCACGCGCGTGCCGCCCGGCAGGATGACCACGGCGGTCTTGAACTTGCGGTGCGACTTCACCCGCCCGCCCATCTCCCGGGCCAGGGCTTCGGCGAAGAGGATGCCGTCGCCCTCGATGACCAGGTCCAGGTCCAGGTTCTGGCGCGAGAGCAGTATGTCCCGCACGAAGCCGCCCACCACGTAGGCCTCGTAGCCCATGGACTGCGCCAGATGGCCGGCCCGCTTGAGAAGCTCGTAGAGCGGCTTGGGCAGCCTGTCGCGCAGATGTCCGGCCACGCTGCGCTCGTTTTTGCGCTCCGCGCCCATTGTCTCGGGGATTCGGGCCGGTTCGCGCACTAGTATGTTGATGAGGTCCGTGCGGGTGATGACGCCCGTCACCCTGTCCGCGTCCACCACCGGCACGAGCCTCTGGCGCTGCCCGAGGATGATCTCCGTGATGCGGTAGAGCTCCGTCTTGGGTGTGACCGTGCGCGCGCCGTGCATCATGTAGTCGCCCGCGTCGGAGCTGCCCAGGCCGTGCTTGATGGCCTTGTCAACGATGTCGTGCTCCAGGATGCCCGCGCAGCTTGAGCCGTCCGAGGAAAGGACCGGCACCGCCTTGAGCCCGAAGCGCGACATGACCTCCTCGGCCTCGGTGAGCGGCCTGTCCTCGGAGACGGTCACGGGCGGTCTGCTCATGATGCTTTCGGCGAGAATTTGCGGATTGACCTGGGAGTAGAGCAGGCCGAACAGGTCCTCCTTGGCCTGTGTGAGGGTCTTGTCCTTGATGGAGGCCGAGGCGGCGTAGGTGTGCCCGCCGCCGCCAAGCGACGAGCAGATGCGGCCCACGTCCACGTCCGTGGTGCGCGATCTGGCGACCAGGTGGACGCGATCCTTCATGAGGGCCAGGGCGAAGAGCACCCTGATGTTCTCCATGTCCATGAGCTTGTGGGCCAGGAGGGCGAAATCGCCCACGTAGCTGTCCAGGGTGGCTTCGGCCACCACCACCTCCACGCCGTTGATGTCGTAGGTGGTGGCGGACTCTATGAGGGCGCTCATGATGGTGATCTGCTCGGAGGAAAGCTCCCGCGTGAGCAGTTCCGAGAGGGTGGCCATGTCCATGCCCTGGCTTTTGAGCCACGCGGCGGCGGTGAAGTCCTCCTCCACCGTGGATGTGAAGGTGAAGGACCCCGTGTCCTCGTAGATGCCGAGGGCAAGGAACGTGGCCTCGTCCGGCGTGAGCGAGAGCCCCTTGTCCCTTATCATGTGCGTGAGGATGGTGGTGGTGGAGCCCCAAGCATTCACCACGGACACGTCCGCCTTGACGTCCTCCTCCGTGTCGGGGTGGTGGTCGTAGACGTGCACCTCCACCCCCGGCAGGTCCAGAAGGGGAGCGGCGTGGGGCACGCGCGAGGTCTGGCGGGTGTCCACCAGCACCACGGTCTTCACGCTGCCTGGGTCGATGTCCTTGTAGGTCTTGAAGTTGAAGAGATACGTGGCGCTCTGGATGAAGAAGTTGCGGAGATTCTTCTCCTGGCTGCCCGGAAAGATGAGCGTCGCTCCCGGGTAGAGCTTGCTGGCCGCGATCATGGCGGCCAGGGCGTCGAAATCCGCGTTGATGTGCGAGGTGATGACCGTGGGAGCGGACAAGCCCTTGTGAGGCTTGGAAATCATGAATCCTTCCTTGTGGAGCCCGAACGGGGATGATGGCTGCGGTGGACGCGGGTCAGGCGTTCGGCCTGGACGTGCGTGTAGATTTCGGTGGCCGCGATGTCGGCGTGGCCGAGGAGCATCTGCACGGTGCGCAAATCGGCCCCGCCCTCCAGCAGATGGGTGGCGAACGAGTGCCGCAGGCTGTGCGGGGAGATTTCCTTGCGGATGCCCGCGTCAAGGGCGTAGCGCTTGATGAGCTTCCACACCCCCTGGCGGGTGAGCCCCTTGCCGGAGCGGTTCAGGAACACGAACTCCTTCACGGGCTTGAAGGCCGGGCGGATGCTCGCCATATAGCGCGACAGCAGATCCTGCGCCAGGTCGTGGATGGGCACGAGCCGCTCCTTGCCGCCCTTGCCGAACACCCTGAGGACGCCCGACTGCGGGTCGAAATCGAGCGGCGTGAGGGTGATGAGCTCCGTGACCCGAAGACCCGCCGCGTAGAGCAGTTCGAGCATGGCCCGGTCCCGGAATCCGAGGCTGGTCTCCATGTCCGGCCGGGAGAGCAGGGCGTCCATCTCGGAGCGGTTCAGCACGTCCGGAAGCTTGCGGGGCAGCTTGGGGGCCTCGATCAGCTCCGCCGGGCTGGCGTCCATCCAGCCCTCGGCCACGGCGTGGGCGAAGAAGCCGCGCATGCTGGAGAGGTGCCGGGCCATGGAGCGGCTGGTCAGGCCCTTCTGGCGCAGGTACATGAGGTAAAGAAAGAGCGTCTGGTCCGTGACCTGCTCGATGGAATGGGAGCGCTCGTCCAGGAACTCCTGAAAGTGCTGGAGGTCCTGCGCGTAGGCCGCCAGGCTGTTCTCGGAGAGGCCCTTGACCACCAGCTGGTGTTCGAGCCAGGCGTCCACCCAGGGATGGGGCGAGGAAAGCGCCGCACGCTGCTTGCTTGTTTTTATTGACACTGCCGGGGGCCTCTTCTTATGACCTGGGCTCGTTATTCCATTTCTTGCGCCCGCGCGCAATCGCCCCAAGGAGCGTGACATGCCTCAGTTCAAGATGGCCGACCGCCTGGCCGCTCTTCCCCCGTACCTCTTCGCCGAGATCGACCGCGTCAAGAACGAGGTCAAGGCACGCGGCGTGGACATCATCAGCCTGGGCATCGGCGACCCCGACATGCCCACCCCGGACTTCATCGTGGACGCCCTCTACGAATCCGCCAAGAAGCCCGAGAACCACCAGTATCCCTCCTACGTGGGGCTGCGCACCTACCGCGCCGCAGTTTCCACATGGTACAAGGGCCGCTTCGGCGTGGACCTTGACCCCGACAACGAGGTTGTCAGCCTCATCGGGTCCAAGGAGGGCATCGCCCACTTCCCGCTGGCCTTCGTCAACCCCGGGGACCTGGTGCTGGTGTGCACCCCCAACTATCCTGTCTATAACATCGCCACCGGCTTCGCGGGAGGGGTCACCAAGTTCCTGCCACTGACCGAGGCCAACAACTTCCTGCCCGACCTGGACAGCGTCACCGCCGAGGAGTGGGACAAGGCGAAGATGATCTTCACCAACTTCCCCAACAATCCCACCTCGGCCTGCGCCCCCAAGAGCTTCTACGAGAAGCTGGTCAAGAAGTGCGTCGAGACGAACACCATCCTGGTGGCCGACGCCGCCTACACCGAGATGTACTACAACGAGGCCGTAAGGCCCATCTCCGTGTTCGAGATCCCCGGCGCCAAGGACGTGGCCATCGAGTTCCACTCCCTCTCCAAGACCTACAACATGACCGGCTGGCGCGTGGGCATGGCCGTGGGCAACGAGACCCTGGTCAAGGGACTTGGCAAGATCAAGGAGAACGTGGACTCCGGCATCTTCCAGGCCGTCCAGGAGGCGGGCATCGCCGCCCTGCAGAAGGGCGAGCCCTATGCGGAGAAGTTCCGCGCCGTCTACAAGGAGCGCCGCGACGTGCTGGCCGCGGGCCTGAAGAAGATCGGCATCGACTTCCGCCTGCCCGAGGCCACCTTCTACTTCTGGTGCAAGGTGCCCAAGGGATACGAGACCAAGGCCTTCGTCACAAGGGTGCTCCAGGAGACCGGCGTGGTGGTCACCCCCGGCAACGGTTTCGGCTCCCCCGAGGCGGGCGAGGGCTACTTCCGCATCGCCATGACCGTGGGCAAGGAGAAGATCGAGGAAGCCCTGTCGCGCCTGGCGAAGATGTAAGGCAGGGACGCTGCCCCGTACCCCGGCTGGCTCCGCCCTGCACCCGCCAGGGAACTTCGTTCCCTGGACCCTTACGGCTTCGCGGGGGCGGCCAACGCTTCAAGGGGGCATGATGGAAACTACGGCCTGCGTCGCCCTGGGCTCAAACCTGGGCGAACCGGCGGCCACGCTTGACCGGGCGGCCGGACGCATGAATGGGATAATTCCCGGCGTGCGCCTGGCCGCCCGCTCGCGCATCTGGCTGACTGCTCCGCAAGTGCTTCATAAGTTTGAATATCCGCTGCCGGAGGCGCTAAAAGAAAGGGGAGGGCAGGCGGGTGAATATCCTTCAGGGACATCCGCTCTCCCGGAAGTCCCGAATTCCAGGAGCGACTCCGCCTCCGGCGGCTCCGGGCGGGAGACCGCGGGGACCTGTGCCCCGGGTGTCTCCTGGTACGCCAACATGGTGGTCCGGCTGGAGTGCGGACCGGGCGTAACGCCCGAGTCGCTGTTCGACGCCCTCATGGGGCTTGAGGCGGAACTCGGCCGCAACCGGATCATGGAGACACGCTGGGGGCCGCGCGTCATCGACATCGACCTGCTCACGTTCGGAGACGAAACCCGAAACTCCAGGCGGCTGACGCTGCCGCATCCACGCATGCTGGAGCGCGCCTTTGTCGTGCTGCCCCTGGCCGAGGCGGCTCCCGGCCTCGTTTCACCGGATATTCTCAAACGTTTGTCTTTCTCGTCGTCCGGTACTATGATATTCTGAAACCTGGACTAAAGGATCAGAGCACTCATGTGGAAATTCGTCATACTGGCCGTGGCCGCCTTCATACTCTGGAAGATGTTCATGGGAGACATGAACCGCCGCAAGGCCGAGGCCAAGAAGGAAGAGGAACGGCTCATAGCGCGGGGCGAAATGGTGAAGGACCCGGTATGCGGCTCCTACGTCTCGGTGGAGAACTCCGTCAAGGTGAAGGAGGGCGATGAAACCCGCCATTTCTGCAGCTACGAGTGCCGCGACAACTATCTGAAACAGCTTGAGTCCTCGAAAACCAAAGAGGGGTGAGGCATGAAATTCTTCCTGGACAGCGCCAGCCTTGACGAGATCAAGGCCGCCAAGGACATGGGCATGCTCGACGGCGTGACCACGAACCCGACCCTGTTCTCCAAGGAAAAGGGCGACTGGCACAAGATCGCCGAGGCCATCTGCAAGGAAGTCGATGGTCCCGTCAGCCTGGAAGTGGTCGGCGTCACCGCCGATCAGATGCTGGCCGAGGCCAGGGAACTGGTCAAGTTCGGGCCCAACGTGGTGGTGAAGATCCCCATGCTGCTCGAAGGATTGAAGGCCATCCGCGCCCTCTCGGAGCAGGACATCGCCGTCAACACCACCCTCATCTTCCAACCCCTTCAGGCCCTCATGGCCGCCAAGGCCGGAGCCACCTACGTGAGCCCCTTCGTGGGCCGCATCGACGCCATCGGCGGCGACGGCATGGCCATGGTGGAGGAGGTGGTGACCATCTTCCGCAACTACGACATCCAGACCCAGGTGCTCGTTGCCAGCGTGCGCAACCCCACCCATCTGGTTCGCGCGGCGCTCATGGGCGCGGACGTGGCCACTGTTCCTTTTTCGGTGCTCAAGGAGGTGGTCAAGCACCCCCTGACCGACATCGGGCTTGAGTCGTTCCTCAAGGACTGGAGCAAGGTGGAGAAGGGCTGACACGCCCCGCGATCGGCATTAAAAAGCCTGCCTCGAAATCCGAGGCAGGCTTTTTCATTGGTTCCTGCATGATGCAGGGAGGGCGAAGCAAAAGCTCAAGTATAGCTTGAGGTGTTCCAGGCAATCAGGCCTGCCATTCCGGTCATCTCTTGTCGCAACTTGCAACCAACGGCTCGAAGGAGCCCGTCTCCGGCAGGTAGCTCAAAAGCTCACCCTTTTGCAGGTCGAAATACCAGCCGTGCAGATAGACGCGGCCGGTCATGACCCGTTCCCATATCCAGGGAAAGGTAAGCAGGTTTTCCAGCGACACCAGCACGGATGCCTGCTCGCAAGCGCGCTGGCGAACCGCGTCCGGCTTGTCGGGCAATGCCTTGGCCACCTCGTGGAGGGCCGGTTCGGCGATGCTCACCCAGGGGGCGATAAATTCGCCGAGCCCGGCGCGTTCGGGCGTCATGAGCGCCTGGATGCCTCCGCAGCAGGAATGCCCCAGCACGATAATGTGTTCCACCTGAAGCACCTTGACCGCGTATTCCAGTGCGGCGCTCACGCCGTGATGACCCGGCGTGGTCTCGTAGGGCGGCACCAGGTTGGCCACGTTGCGGACCACGAACATGTCGCCCGGCTCGCAGCCGAGCAGGATGGCCGGATCGACCCTGGAGTCGGAACAGGCAATCACGAGAACCCTGGGGTTTTGATTCTTTTTGAGGCTTTCGAAGAATTCGCTGTCCGCGCAAAAGTAAGTGCGCTGGAATTCCTTGAAGCCGGAGAGGAAGCGGGCGATGTCCTTCATGATATGGAGGGCTCCGGTATGACTTTGCGAGGTGGGCGGAAAATAGACCATTCCGCTGAGAGGCGCAAGACCAGCCGGAGCGTTTTAGTATGGATTACGAGTATCAACACGCACCCCTGATTTCAGCCCTCATAATCGCCTCAGGACGAATCCTGATGCAATAAACGCTTCCACGGCCCGTCTGGATGGTCACGCGCTATCCTGGGCCGAATATGGCCCCCTATTCACGAACGCCCGCTTCAAGGTGAAAATGCGCTCTTGAGAGGTCAATAATCAAAGCACAGCCGAAGGAAAGAAGGCTTGGATTGCCCTGGGAATAATCAGGACACCAACTTGGCCGTATTTATCGGAGGTCCAAGAGGCGTCAGATGGGCAACGAGTGGCGAACTGGGCCTTGCGCCAAGCGCGTGGCGTTCTCAGGCTTCTTCGCCTGGGGGACTTGGAGCTCGTCAGACGCGAGCTTGGTGTCACGACCGCTGAACTCAGCGAGTGGCGCGGCACGTTCCTATAAGGTGGCCCCGAATGACCCGGGTGACCAAATGATCCACGCGCTTTATGCGTTGCCGTGTGAAACGGAAACGTTGCCTCGAACGCATGGGCAATACGATGCGTCAACACCATGCTCGCAATACCGGCATTGAGCGAGTGTCCCATTCCGCGTTGTCCCCGATGAAATCCGTTCCTTGCGTTGGTGTGCACTGGAGCCTCATTGACTCACCAAAGCACGATGAGTGTCTCAACAGATGGAGCCCCGGAATGTTGGCGCATTCCGGGGGCTCAACTTTTGTTACCGTGTCATGGGTAGGGCTCTCTGGACTCCTGAAAGACACCAGGAGTGTTTCCCCGGAAGTGTCCGGGACTGTTGGAAAACGCCCTCTTCGGGCCTACCTATCGTTGTCTCATAATGTAAATTATGTAAACTTTAATTGTTGACAGGGGGAGGGCATGAAGAAGGGGCGCTCCTTACGGTCTTTGCCGAAAGAGCGCCCCTCTGCAGATGATAGCCGGATTGGATTGTAAGCCTGGCCCCTGTTCCTTCGTCAGAATGATTCGACGCGGCCTAGGGGCCGCCGGACTCGAAGCGTAGCCAGACGCCGTGTCAAACCCACAAATCCACGACCTCGAACTTTCCCACGTCCACAAGGCCTTTGTCCGTCAGTTTCAGCTCCGGAATCACCGGAAGGCTCGAAAACGACAATGCCATGAACGGATGCGTGTACACCTCCGGCCTAAGAGCCACCTTCCGGAACGCCGCTCGCAGTTCGCGGTAGGCAGCCACGACGTCCTCAAGAGGTTTCAGGCTCATAAGCCCTGCCAGTGGGAGCTCTAGCATCGCGAGCACTTCTCCATCCGCGACGATGCAATACCCGCCGCCCTTTTCCGCCAGGAAGTTCCCGGCAAGGGCCATGTCTTCATCGGATACGCCCGCGATTATCAGGTTATGTGAATCATGCGCGACGGTTCCGGCCACGGCCCCGCGAGCCAGGCCCAACCCGCGCATGAACCCGAGCGCGATGTTGCCGTTGCGGCCATGGCGCTCGACCACGGCCAGCTTGACGATGTCATGGGACGGGTCGGCATGGGCGAACCCGCCGTCCAGGCGCGGCGTCACGACCAGGGACTGCGTGATGATCTGCCCTGGCACCACCCCGATGCAGCGAACCTCATCCTTGACTTTAACTATTGCGAATTGCCCCGCGTCCAGCTTCTTCCCGGAAACATTGATCTTTACCGTATTGGCGGCTTTCGTCTCACCAGCTGGGGCGAAACGTATGTCCGCGACGTCACGCCCTTCCAGCAGGACCTTCCAGACCTTGAACCGTTCCAGGTCGTCCAGGATGACGATGTCCGCCCGGTAGCCCGGAGCCACCGCCCCCCTGCCCTTCATCCTGAAATGGCGGGCGGTGTTGACGCTTGCCATCTGGATGGCCCGGATGGGCGGCATGCCCAGGCTCACGGCCATGCGCACGTTGTGGTCCATGTGGCCGTTGCTGGTCAGGTCCAGGGGGTCGCGGTCGTCGCAGACAAGGGAGATGTTCTGCGAATTGAACTTGTTGGCGCAGGCGATCAGGTCCGCCAGATTCTTCTCGTCGCTGCCCTCGCGCATGAAGAGGTGCATCCCCTTGCGCAGCTTCTCCATGGCCTCGTCCACGTTGGTGCACTCGTGGTCGGAGCTTGGTCCGGACAGGACGTAGGCATCGAGGGCCTTGCCGGACACCAGCGGCGCGTGCCCGTCGATGACGGCGCAGCCGCAGGCGGCGATCTTGGCCAGGACAGCCGGGTCCTTGGCCAGAACGCCGGGATAGTTCATGAGCTCCGCCAACCCCAGCACTCGTCCCGGGTACGCCCGCACCAGGCGCGCCACATCCTCGGCCGTCACCTCGGCGCCGGAAGTCTCCATGTTCGTCGCCGGGACGCAGCTAGGGACCATGATGCAAAAGCTCAATGGACAGCCGGAGGTGAGTTCCAGCATATCCTCGATGCCCGGTCTGCCGAGCACGTTGGCTATCTCGTGCGGGTCCCAGACCACGGCGCACGTGCCGCGAGGCGCGGCGGCCCTGGCGAACTCCCAGGGCGTGAGCAGGGTCGATTCTATGTGGATGTGCCCGTCGATGAGTCCCGGGCAGACGTGCCGCCCCTCGCAATCGATCACCTTGCTGGCCTCGTAGTCGCCAAAACCCACCACCATGCCGTCAGCCACGGCGATGTCCGCGTCGTGGATGTCGCCCGAGAGCACGTTCACAAGCCGCGCGTTCTTGAGCAGCAAGTCCGCTGGACGTTCACCCAGGGCAAAACCGATCCTGCGGGCGATCTCGGCGACGGGGTCGCTAAAATCCATTCCAACCTCCGGCATCGACCGTCCTGAACCGGACGGTCCTCTAGTATCAAGGGATACTATTTGACCCGGCCCAGCGTGTCCATGTTAATCCCATGAGAAAAGGAAGGTTTGCTTCATGAAACAGAAAACGCTCGACTGCCTGGGCATGGCCTGTCCGCGGCCGCTGATGGCCTGCCGCGACTGCATTGAAGCCGAAGCTCCCCAGACCATGAAAGTGCTGGTGGACGACGACGCGGCACTTGAAAACGTCACCCGGTTCCTGACCGCCAGCGGCTACTCCGCCTCGCACGTCAAGGACGGACGCGCCTACGTCATCACCGCCGAGCGCGGCCCGGACGCGGGCAAGTCCCCCGTTCCCACAGTGGACGGCTACCCCTGCCCCACCCCCTCAAATGACGACTCACAGCGTATCGTGGTGTTCCTCAAGTCCGGCGTTATAGGCAGCGGCGATGACGGCCTGGGCGGCAAGCTCATGGCCAACTTCCTTAAGACTTTGCCGGAATTGGGCAAGGATCTTTGGCGCATCGTCATGGTGAACGGCGCCGTGAGGATGTCGGCCGCGGACAGCCCGCACCTTGAAGCGCTTCAGGCGCTGGAAGCCAAGGGAGTGAGCATCCTGGTGTGCGGCACCTGCCTGGAGTTCTTCGGGCTCATGGACAAGCGGGCAGTGGGCCAGACCACCAACATGCTCGACGTGGTGACCAGCCTGCACCTGGCGAGCAAGGTCATCGATATCTAGAGAAGATGCCTCCGGCGGCCGAAGGAACTTTGTTCCTTTGGAATCCTGTTCAGCTTCGCGGGTTTCGAACTGACTTCAATAAGAACACGCCCGTCACCGGCTTGCCGGTGACGGGCGTTCAAGTCAGAAACAAGTGTGAACCCGCGAAGCACCATTGATGGTCCAGGAGGATCATCCCCCTGGCAGATGGAGGCTCTTAATTCTTCGCCCTGAATTCCCCGCTCTTGCCCCCAGCCTTATACAGCAGCCTGACCCTCTCGATGACGATGTCCTTCTGCACGGCCTTGCACATGTCGTAGAGGGCGAGCGCGGCCACGCTGGCGGCGGTCATGGCTTCCATCTCCACGCCTGTCTTGGCGGCGAGGCGCGCCTCGGCCTCGATGCGGACGCTCGCCGCCTCGGGCAGCAGCTCGAAGCGCACGTCCACGGAGTCGAGCCCCAGGGGATGGCACAGCGGGATGAGGTCGGATGTCTTCTTGGCGGCCAGGATGCCCGCTATGCGGGCACAGGCGAAGGCGTCGCCCTTGGGCATGCCCTCGCCTGTGAGGATGGCGTAGGTTTCAGGGGCCAACCTGACCACGGCCTCGGCAACGGCCACGCGGGTGGTGACGGACTTGGCCCCCACGTCCACCATGCGGGCCTGCCCCTTCTCGTCCAGGTGGGTGAGGACGCCGCCCATCAGGAGCCCATGGCCGCGTCCTTGGCCTTCTTGAAGAAGTTCTTCACCTTCTTGAGGGGCTTGTCCTCCTCAAGCTTGGCGAACTCGCGCAGAAGCTCCTCCTGTTTTTTGGAGAGGCTCTTGGGCGTGAGCACGACGACTTCCACAAGCAGGTCGCCGCGATGGGGACGGCCCGGATGGGGCAGCCCCTTGCCGCGAAGAGAGAAAACCTCGCCGGACTGGGTTCCCTTGGGGATGTCCATGGTCTCGTCGCCTTCCAGCGTGGGGACCTTGATCTTGTCGCCCAGCGCGGCCTGGACCATGCTCACTTCCAGGGTGACCACGAGGTCCTGTCCCTGGCGGCGGAAGACCTTGTCCTGCTCCACATGGATGATGACGTAGAGGTCGCCCGGGGGGCCTCCGTGCAGTCCGGGTTCGCCCTCGCCGCGCAGGCGCAGGCGCGAACCGTCGTCCACTCCGGCGGGGATACGCACCTTGAGCTCGCGCAGGTCCGGCACCACGCCCTTGCCCCGGCACTTGGGGCACGGGTTGGGGATTACGGTCCCCTCGCCCCGGCAGACCGGACAGGTGACGGCGATGCGGAAGAACCCCTGGTTCTGCTGCACCTGGCCCATGCCACCGCACTGGCGGCAGGTCTCGGGCTTGGAGCCGGGGGCCGCGCCGGAGCCGTCGCATTCCGGACAGGGGACGTTCTTGGGGATCTTGAGGGTGGCCTCGGAACCGGCGGCGGCGTCCCGGAAGGCCACGCGCAGGTCGTAGCGCAGATCGTTCCCGGCTTGGGGCCTGGGGCCGCGTCCGCGCGCCGCGCCGCTGAAACCGAAGAACTCGCCGAAGATGTCGGAGAAGGTGCTGAAGATGTCCTCGGCGTTGGAGAACCCGCCGAAACCGGTGTCGCCCAGGCCCTGGTGGCCGAAGCGGTCGTAGCGGGCGCGCTTCTGGGGGTCGCGCAGCACTTCGTAGGCCTCGGCGGCCTCCTTGAACCTGGCCTCGGACTCGGCGTCGCCTGGATTGCGGTCGGGGTGGAACTTGAAGGCCATCTGGCGGTAGGCCTTCTTGATCTCGTCCTCGCTCGCGTCCCTGGGGACGCCCAGAATCTCGTAATAGTCGGCTTTGGACATGAAAGCTTACTGGTTTTGGGGAACGTAGATACCGGCTTCCTCGATGGATTCGGCGGGGAGAACCTTGCCTCCGGCGATCTCGCGCAGGGAGGTGACGATCTCCTTGTTCTTGCACTCCACCAGGGGGTCGTAGCCCTCACGGAACTGGTGGACGCGCTTGATGGCCATCTGCACGATCATGAAGCGGTTGTTGATGCGTTCCAGGCAGTCTTCTACGGTGATGCGGGCCATGATTTCCTCTCGTGAAACGCCTTCCGGGCCGGGACCCGGCAAGGCTCGAATTGGTGAATAATCAGGATATTGGGTCCGTCAAGGGGCCGATTTCCCGGCCATTCGAGCGGACGGAACAGAACTTTTTAGTCGAAGCCGTGAACCTGGTCAAGGCGTCAATACGCCATCCGGCCAAGACTTTTGAGAATCAGCGTGCAGCCCATGGCGAACATGCCCGTAAGCCCCATGCCGCAGGAGAACCCGGCCAGCAGCACCGGCGCGTACTGACGCCACATGGCCCCGTACTTCTTGTGGAAGTAGTAACGGCCGAGCAGCGCGCCGATCACCTCAAGGATCAGGCCGTGGGGGATGTTCTGCCCCAGGCCGCGCACCACGCCGTAAACCAAAAGCACCGGCAGCCCGAACGCGTTGAGGGCCGCGTAGGTTACGAGCCCCAGCCCAAGGCCCGCGCCCAGGTAGCTGCCGTTGAGCGCCTGGAAGAAGAGCGAGTTGCCCTCCAGGGTGGAGGTCTGCATGAGCAGGTTGTTGAGGGCCTGCAGATGCCACAGCTCCTGGGCGTAGGGGTAGGCGGCCGAGGGGATGGGAGCCAGCTGCCAGATGAACTGGGAGAACAGCAGGCTCGCTATCATCACCACCGGGAACACCACAATCTCCGCCTTGATGATGCCGCGCAGGCTCGTGCCGGTCAGCTCGATTTCCCGGAAGTCCACCGTGGCCTTGCCGTAGTTGTGGATGGGTATGGGCGCATACCATATCTCGATTCCGTGGTAGCCGAAGAATTTGGCCCCGGCGATGAAGCTGGCCTCCCGCACCAGAGGCAGGCTCACGAACTGGCCCGCGATGCCCTCCATCCGGGCGGTGATGTAGGAGATTACAGGAGTGTACACGAAGCCGTAGATCACGAAGAATATCCACGGGAAATCCGGAACCAGCCACAGGCAGAGCAGCACGTATGCCAGGGTCGAGAACAGGTAGATGGCGATGGACACCCAGAAATTGATGTCCCCCCTGCCCGGGTGGCTCTTGAAGACCTCGCGGTAGCTGACGCCTCCGGGGCCTTTGCGGAAGCTCCTGACCACGTGCCAGATGCCGATGACGCCGATGGCCAGGCCCAGGCCCAGGCCGAAGCTCAGGTAGAAGTCGAAGTTGTTGGCGAAGACCGTGTCCACCGTGCCCATGCCCGGATGCCAGCGGTGCAGGATGCCGTGTTCGTGCAGGACGGGGTTGGCCACGAAGGTGATGATCTGGCCGATCAGGCCCCCTATCACCGCCCAGAATGGCAGCACCATGCCCGTGAACACCAGTCCCAGGTCCAGCTGGAGGCCGGTGGCCACGGCGGGCATGATCTCCTCTGTGTGGCGCGTCAGGTCGATCCAGGGGATGGGAATCAGGCGCACGGGTTCGGTGAAGATAAGCCCCGATATGACCGGGAAAAGCACGTAAACCGAGCCGAACAGAAGCCCTATCACCCCGCCGATTGAGAACACGCGCCACTTCCAGCCGGTCTTGCGCTCCTCGGCCGACTCGGCCAGGGCCATGGTGCCCAGCGCGCCCACCGGAGCCATGGGGAACGGCAGCTTCTCCACGTCGGAGGTGATGCGGTACAGGGCGTAGCCCAGGCCGAAATGGTCCACCCGCTGCACGATCTGCGAGCCGATGAGCAAGAGGATGGGCACCAGCCAGTCCCTATGCAGGAACGTCCGCTCCAGAAGCGACTCGGAGCCGATGCCCGGGGCCACCCAGGAGGGGATGTACTCCGTGAGGCCGAGCATCTTCGCCGCGTCGGACTGGACCAGGTACTGGTTCCACAACAGGCCCGAAAACGGCGAGTGCATGGCCGCGCCGGCCATGTAGTACAGCAGGAAGACTTCCTGCTGCTTGAGGTCGGTGTATGCCCGCTTGGCTATCTCGGCGAAGAGGATGATCGTCACCCAGCGGGCGGCTGGCCCGATGCCCGCGCCGATCACCAGATTCAGGTACATGGAGCCGGGCATCATCAAGAAGCCGATGAAGATCGCCCCGACGATGGTCTTCCAGTCGAAGCCCTCCTCGAAATGGGAAGGTGTTTCCAGAAGATCGCGATATTCTTTCAGTTCTTTATCGTCATACATGCCTGGTCCCCTGGACGGCCCTTACGAAGGCAGCACCTGGTAGCTCTGGCCGAGCCAGAGCCCCACCACGGCGAACACGCCGCCCATCAGAAAATCCCCCAGTATGAGCCCGATGAAGAACATGCGGACCTTCCTGAACAGCTCGATCCCTCCGTAGCGGAGGGCGACGTGGTTGCACAGCCAGCCAAGCAGGAAGCTGAACCACAGGATGCGCATGGCGGAGCTGTACATGGTGAGATACCCCACTGGGTGCAGCGGCCACCAGTAGAAGCGCTGGAAGCACAGAACCAGCGCCAGCATCACCACGGCCCCCACGGAGGCGAAGGTGATGATCCACGGGTTGGCGCCGGAGGGGGCGTCGATCAGGCGCTGTGCGTCCTCGTAAACGCGGATCACGGTGGAGGTCTCCCACTCGGCCTGCATGTCGCGCAGCCCCACCTTGTGGCAAAGCACCAGCATGGCCGCGAAGGACGCCACGACGCCGATGCCCAGCGCGACGCACATGCCAAAAAAGTACAGGCGTTTGCGCGAGATGTTCTCCCCCACCTTGGAGGCGTGCAGAAGCGACGGCATGAGCGACTCGCGAAGGTCCAGGAACTGCACCTTCTGCATCACCGCGCCCATCAGGAGCCCCGCGTTGGTGAAGAAGCCCGAGCCGAAAAGGGCCAGCAGGCCGTCGGTGGGCGCGGCCGTGAGGGTGAAGTAGGCGATCCCGCCCTGGCAGATGACCCTTGTGGCCACCACCATCACCACAAAGAATGCCCCCAGCAGGAGAACCGAGACCAGCACGGGCATGCCGAACCACGCGCACCATGCGGTGAGCCCGGCCCCGCCCAGCACCAGCCCCCAGAAGGACATCCTCACCGAGAACCACTCCGCCTCGCCGGTCTTGACGGGTTTCGTGCTGAATGCAGCCTTGACCACCTCGAGCAGATGATGTCTGGCCAGCCAGACGATGAACAGGAAAAACACGCCGTAGGCCCCGATCATCTGGGTTTCCTCGGCCATGGTCAGGGTGGGCCCGAAGGTGACGCCCAGGGCCGATTGGGGCACCTGGTAGCCGACCATGGACAAGGCCCCGGACAGAAGCCCGCCGATGATGAAGAACGCCCAGAAAGAGAGGGATATCTGGCGCGAGGTCAGGAAGGCGAAACCGATGAAGGCGGGGATGAAGTAGATCTTGAGCTTGGTGAAGCCCGAGAAAAGCCCCGTCTTGGAGAAGTACGGCCCGGCCAGCAGGACGGTCGGCGCCTGGGGCACGGTGGGTATGTACACGGACAGCCCGTTCAGGGTGTGCAGAAGGAGCGGAATGAGAAGCCCGGCCAGCAGGAAGCGGTCCGTGAAGAACGGCCCCACCCTGCCCTCCTGGAAGGACTCCTCCATCATGTAGGGCAGGCGCAGAAGCGGGAAGTTCATGCGCTCGTTGACGATCCACTGCCTGCTGAAGAGGTTCACCAGACAGATCATCACCAGGTAGCACAAGCCGATGAACACGCCCCAGGCAACCATTGGTCCGGCCCATGCGCTCCAGGGAATCTGCCGCAGTATCTCAAGCCAGTCCAGCCTTCGGCCGCCGTGCAGTCCGTTGTAGAGGAGCTCCACCGCCTTGGGGTCTGAGACGACCCAGGATTGCGGCAACAGCGGGCCCAGGGTCTCGTTCCAGCGGTTCCCGGCCGAGGCGAAGTGCTCCACGGCCGTGACGTTTATGAGGAACGTGCGCATGAGCCCGGTGTAGGCAATGCCGGACACGACAACCGCCAGCATCCAGACCACCAGGAGCTCCGTGCCCGTGAGCAGCGGCTTGGCCTTGAAAAGGCGCGAAATGATCGCCACCGGCACGGTGAGGCACACCAGCAGGATGAACGGGGCCAGCGGGAAGTGGCCGCCGCCCAGCGGCGTGGCCGCCAGGTACATGTTGTTGTAGGGCGTGGCAAGGCACAGGGCCGCCCCCGCGAGCACGCCCAGAAGTATCGAGCGGGGCCTTATGGAACTTGAGCGCATGCGTCAGGCCTGTCCGTCGGGTAAGGGGTTCTTGAGGGTCACGTCCACGCTTCGCTCGTAGGACGTGCGCCTCTCCTCGTCGAGCGAACGCCAGACCAGCATCTGCTTGCGCAGGTCGTCTAGGAAACCCTTGTTCAGGCGCTTCCACATGCCCGCCTCGCCCGCCTCGCGGGTAAGCTCCACCTCGATCTCGAGATAGCCCGGATGCCACATGGCCGGGGAGAAGGTGATGGTCACGTGCTGGTTGATGCCGAAGTCGAAGGGAGCGAGCCAGACCCGGGCCATGATGCGCAGGCACGAATCCAGGGAGCAGAACTCCCCGTGCACCTCCTTGGGGTGCGGGCCCGCTCCGGGCTCCTTCCAGGGGCAGACAAAATCCTGCCGCACCTCGGCCGTGGAAAAAAGCCCATGCGAAACGTCCTGGTGCGCTTTGTAATACTCCAGGAGAAATCCCCCAGCGCAGTCCTGCTCGCGGATGTGCATGAGAAAGGGCAGCGTGGTCTTTATGGTGTTGTTCACCGGCTCGGGCAACGTCCATGACCGGTTCACGTCCGGGATGGCGATGTTCGCCGCGACCTTGGAGGGGTAGATCACCGACAACAGCACAACCATGATCACCAGCAACATGGCCGCCACGCCCGCCAGGGAGCTGTAGTTGGCGGTCATGCCCTTCCAGAGGCCTGTTCCGGAGAGCAGCCCCGCGGCGGTCTGCGCCAGCAGATAGCCCATCACCGCCGAGATGACCGCGAAGGCCAGCGACTCCGCGATGAACAGGAACGACACGTGGGTGGGGGCCAGCCCAACGGCCGTGTAGACCGCGATCTCGCGCTTGCGCTCGAAGACCGCGCCGATCATGGTGTTGAGCACGATCAGCATGGCGATGACCAGCGGGATGATGATGTTGGGCACGCCCGCGTAGTTGATGGTGTCCGAGGACTGGAACACGAAGGTGCCCGTGGGCAGGCCCGCGTAGATGGTAAGGCCGAAGCGGTCGGCCAGCTTGCCCGCCAGTTCCTTCGTCCCCTCGGACTTGACCGCCACGCTTTTCAGCTGGCCGCCCAGGCTCATGACCGTCTCGTAGGGCAGGATGGCCACCTGATCGCCGTGCACGTGCTGGTAGCGGCCCTGGTAGGCCACCACGTCTTCGCCGGACTCCACGGCCTCCTTCTCCGTCTCCGTGACCTCCACCGCCGTCTCGCTGGGAAAGATCACCGGGGTGAGGGTCTCGCCGTCCAGGTCCGTCATGCTTTCAAGGGCGCTGCCGGAGAAGAGCCCCACGACCTCGTAGTCTTCGCCCCAGAGCTTCACCTCAGACCCCGGCTTGGCGCCGATGCGGGCGGCCAGGGACTGGGGAAGCAGCACCGACTTGCGGTCGCCCTCGCCGACCCACCGCCCGGCGGTCAGGATCCGGTCCATGCCGGTGACGTGGGCCTCGTGAAGGGAGAGGCCCATGACGCCCTGGACGGTCTCATGCCCGTCCGCCCCCTTCACCTGGGTGACGAAGGGGCTCACGCGGTCCCGGGCTTCCAGGACGGCCCTCGGCGCTGCCATGCCCTGGCCGGACTGGTCGGAGATGACGTTCTCCGCCTCCACCGGGATCGTTTTCCAACCCAGGTTCTTGAGCAGCACGCCCTGGTAGGAGGCCTCGGGGGCAAACTGCACGGCGTGGTCCACGCGGGCGCTGCGCACGGAGGTGAAGCTCATTATGGTGAATGTGAGGATCACCAGGGTGGTAACGGTGAGCGAGGTGCGAATCTTGCGCCGCCGCAGGTTGGTCACGCCTATGGCGAAGGAGGCCATGAAGGCCTTGAGCTTGCTTATCTCGGAGGCTCTCACGTGGGTCGAGCGGCGCTGGAGCTCCTCCATCTCCTGCTCGAAGCGCATGATGATGATGAGCGATACCAGTACGGCCAGCCCGATGATGAAGAAGGCAAGGATGACCACCATTGGGCTGTAGGTCAGCTTGAAGGCCGGGTGAACGTTGTAGATGATGGCGATGACCGTGGCCAGCACGCCGATGAAGCCGATGATCCGTTTGTGGATGTCCGTGAAGGCGAAGACCAGCCGTTCCATGCAGTAGGCGAAGGGGATGAACAGGGCGATGTAGAAGAGCACCCCGATGAGCACGTCCTTCTGGGTCTTCTCCACGTCGTTGTAGACCCTCGCGGCGTAGGCCCAGGATGCGCGGGAATCAGATATGGCCGCGTCGTAGCGTTTTTCCGCCCTGGCCGCCTCCGCCCGGGCCAGCAGCGCGTTGCCGTCGCGCTGCATGTCGCGGATGCGTTCGTTGAAGATGCCGTGGTCTTCCAGGTTCTTGACTCGCGGCCCCAGCAGGTCCCACATGTCGCTGGCCGCGTGCATCTCGGTCCAGGAGAGCAGCGGCCACTTGTCCACGGAATAGCCCGAGCCCGCAGGCTTCCCGGGGCTGGAATCCAGAAGGATCAGCTTGCGGGCCAGCACCGAGTCCGAAAGGATGAGCTTGTAGCTCGTTCCCGGCTCCATGAACAGGCTGAACATTGTGGAACTCAGCGTATCCAGCCGGGAGAACCAGTAGCGCATGGGCTCGGCCTCGCGCCGGGCATCCAGGAGTTCGATCTTTGTGAAATAACGGAAGGTGCGCGGGTCGAAGGCGGAGAAGATCGTGCTCTGGCTGCAGGAGAACATCACCAGGTCGGTCTCGGAGACCAGGCGGCGCAGACGCACGCGGTAGGCGTCCTTGCCGGTCTGCTTCTTGTCCACGGCCCAGACGGCCTCGCCGTTCTCCGGGGAGAGCCTGAAGCCCTCTATGATGGCCTTGTCCAGCACGTGCTTGCTGTCGGCCATGCCCAGAACCCTGAAGGAGCCGTCGGCGCCGGTCATGGCCATGAAGCGGCTGTCGCCCTGGTAGATGAGAAGCACCGTTCCGGGAGCCGCCCTGTCTGGAAAGAGTTCCCCCTGGCGGATGAACTTGGCCCTTCCCTTGAGGGTGGCGAAGCCGTTGCGGGGCAGGTTCTCCGGCATTTCGAGACCGCCGTTGGTCAGTTCGGCGGAAATCCCGGACACGAGGGCGATCTGTCTGGCCAGGTTGGCCCTGTCTACGCGTTCGGGAGTGTCGTCGGGAGTTCCCCAGAGGAACCGGCCGTCGTTGACAGTGGCCAGGGAGACGCCGATGAGCCCGGAGAGCGCGCCCACCTCGCCGCCCAGTTGCGGATTGTCCACGAAATAGCTGCGCCAGGGGCGGTTGCGGTCGGCGCGCAGCCCGTTGACGAAGAGGATGCCTTCCTTGGGGTAGCCCAGCTTGTCCGCCGCGTCCGTCAGGAAGCCGGATATGGCCGAATAGGGCTGGATGCGGTTCACCTCGGGCTTGAGCGTGTAGAGCCAGCCGTCGTTGAAGGCCCCCACTCCGTCGCCGTGGCTTGAGAGGTGCAGGGAAACCGTGGCCATGATTTCCGAGTCACCGGCCATCTGGCGCAGGTCACGGGCCGATTCCACTGCCGCGAGCTGCCGGCCCGCATCGGCCTCGATGTCCGCGTAGCGCTTGCGGATCGCGGGTATCAGCTCACGCAGCAGCCCGGCCTCGGCGTCGTTCAGGGCGGTGTAGCCGCCCCGCCAGCCGAGCCCCCGCAGAACGGCCCGCCGGGCGGTCAGGGCGGCCATCTCCTGGCTTGAAGCCGTCGCGCCCTCCAGGCGCAGCCGCATGAGCCGGGTGGTCACCCGGTCCACCTCGTCCTTGAGCGCGGTCTCCAGGGCCGAGGCCAGGGCGGGGTCGTCCAGCGCCGGGTTTGGCGCGTCCAGGACATCCAGCACCCTGGCGGCATCCTTGGCCGTTGCGTTCAGTTCGCGGCGCTCGGTGCGCAGCTCCTTGCCCTTGACCCGGAACGCGCCCAGGAATTCTCGCCATCCTTCCAGGGACTGCGCATGGCCGGACGTGGCCGCCAGCAGGACCGAACGCTTCGGAGGCTCGGCCTTGAACTTCCTGGCCAGCTCGGCCAGGGCGGCCATGGACGAGGCCTCGTCCGCGCCGGGAGAGCGCCCGGCCACGTAGGCCCGGCTGTCGTAGAACGCCTCGAAAACCACCATCTGCCGGGCCAGCTCAGGGTCGGAGCCTTGGATGAACAGATAGACGTTCTCCGCCAGGGCAGGCTGCCACTCGGCCCTGGAGGAAAGCACCGCCTTGTTCCCGATGAAGGGGGCGAGGTTCTTCCTGCCCTCCGCCCCGGCCCAGAACCTGGGGAAGACGGCGGGCGTGAGTTCCAGCTTGTCGGCGAAGAGGCCCTTGGCGGCGGGCTCCGCGCCAGTGTGGCAATCGACATAGATGACGGCCCGCGCCCCGAGAAGGGCGGCGTTCATCCAGTTCTTGCCGGAGTCCAGGTTCATCAGGACGATGGCCCCGGCCACCTCCTTGCCGTTGAAGTCGGATATCTCGCCGTACCCGGCGTCGATGACGGGGCCTTCCAGATTGTCCGCGGCGGCCGGGGTGAGCACGTTCAGGTCGGCCGGGTTGAGCAAGACCTCCCGCCCCCCGGAGGAAAGAACGCACCTGCCGTATGTCTTGACCGGCAACTGGTATTGCTGGCGGCCGGCCTTTCCCGCGCCGAGGCCCGAAAACCATGCATGGATCACCGCCGCCGCCTTGGCCGCACCAGGGGAACCCGTGGAACGGTCGCCCAGGGCCGCCAAGGCCGATATGGGGTCGCGCCCGAAGGCCTCGATCTCGGCCGGATCGACCCTCGGCCCCTCCCCGCCCCTCTTCTTGGCCAGACAGGGCGCGGCCCCGGCTGCCAGGAGGGCCAGGCTGAAAAGCAGGACGGCCAGGCGCTTCATCAGTATTCCTTGGCTCCGATGCCGCCCAGGGTGATCCTCAGCTGGTCGCGCTCTTCGATCTTGTCTATGCGGCCGTCGCGAATCCAGACCACGCGGTCCGAGACGTTGAGCATCTTGTAGTCGTGGGTGGCGGAGATGATGGTGACGCCTCGCTCGCTGGAGAGGCTCTTGAGCAGGGCGATGATCTCCTCGCCGGTGGTGAGGTCCAGGTTGCCGGTGGGTTCATCCGCCAGCAGGATGGCGGGATCGTTGGCCAGGGAGCGGGCGATGGCCACGCGCTGCTGCTGGCCGCCGGAGAGTTCCATGGGCCTATGGGCGTGGCGTTCGCGCAGCCCCACGAGCCCCAGGAGTTCGAGCCCCTTGCGCGTTGCCTCCTCCTCCGGCACTCCGGCGAAGGTCATGGGCAGGGTGACGTTCTCGAGGGCCGTCATCACCTGGATGAGGTTGAATGTCTGGAAGATGTAGCCGATCTTGCGGTTTCTGAGCCAGGCAAGCTCGTAGGCGTCCAGCTGGGCGATGTCCACCTCGTCGATGAAGACCTTGCCCGTGGTGGGCTTGTCCAGGCCGCCGATCATGTTGAAAAGGGTGGACTTTCCCGACCCCGACGGCCCCATGATGGAGAGGTACTCGCCCGAGCGGATGGAGAGGTCCACTCCTTTCAGTGCCTGGACCGTGAGCTTGCCAAGTTCGAAGGACTTGGTGACGCCGGAGACGCGGACGATGTTGTGCTTTTCGGACATGCCTCATTCCTCGGCGCGCATGGCCACCACCGGAGGCATCCGCGAGGCCACCAGCGCCGGATAGGATACGCCGGCCAGGGAGAGACCGAAGCCGACCAGGACCGCCCACCCCATGCTGCCCGCCACGTCGGCCAGGCGCAGGTGTTCGAGCGCGGGCAGCCCGAAACGGAAGATGCCCGCGAGAATGCCGGCAAGAGCCCCGAGCAGGGCCCCGGCCAACGATCCGGCAACACCCTGCATCCCCGCCTCCATCAGGAACAGGCGGAGCACGAAGCTGTCCAGCGCGCCGAGGCATTTCATGGTGCCGATCTCGCGGAACCTTTCAGTCACGGCCATGAGCTGGGCGTTGACGATGCCCACCGTGCACACGAGCAGCGACAGGATGACGATCCAGCGGTCCTTGGCGCTGGCGGCCACCTCGTAGGTGCCGGGATAGCGGCCGGGCGCCAGGTCGAACCCGGCCTTGATGAGTTCTGACTGGAGGGCCGGGCTGCCCGAGGCCAGAAGCCCCATGGCCACGTCGTGCCCGAGCAGGATGAAGGCCAGAAAGGCCACGGCCAGAACCAGGCTCATAACCGTGATGAGCGAACGGAAAAAACGCACCTTCAGGCTCTTGAGGCTTATCTCCAGGGATTTCCCCAGAGGAAGGACCACCAGTCTGGCCACGGCTTCCCCGGTGGGGTTGAAGGGGCGATGATTAGGGTCGTTCCGGTTCATGGCGATCACGTCCGCGGGTGCGTAAGATTCCTATTAGTTCGGTCTAGCCTAGATCACCCGAAATGGAAAGCCCGGGACGCGCCGTTTTCAAAGGGTCGAGGCGGCCGTGCGGTTCACTCTCCCACGGCCTGCCCGGTCAGCCCCTGGAGGTTCTTCCAGGTTTCCTCGTCCAGGGCCTTGACCTTGGCCGCCTGTTCCCGGAAACGGGCCTCGAGGGCTTGGCGTTCCGAGGAGTCCCGGGCGCGGCGGGAGGCCACCAACTCGGTGAGGGCCATGCTTTCGTGGATCTTGGCCTGCCTGTAGTTCCTTTCCTTTTCCGGATAGCTGTCCCTGTTGGCCTCGAAGACCGACAGGGCCTTCTCGTTGTCCGCCCTGGCGCTCTCGAAGTCCCGCAGGACGAGGTGGACGGCGTTCCTGGTCAGATAGGAGTTGTAATCGTCCGGAGCCTCCAAGACCAGCTGGTCCGCGGCGGCCAGTGCGGCCTTGGGCCGTCCGGCGTCGAGATATTCAAGGACTTCTGCCTGAAGGGAGCGTCCGCTCTCCTGCGACCTGCCGGAGAACGTCGAGCACCCCAGGGACAACAAGGCCGCGAGGAGCATTGGGGCAAGAAGGGTCATTCTTCGCATGGGTGTTCCTCCGAAAAAAATTCAACCAGCACTTTAACTTCATTCCAGTCCGGCGCGCACGCGGCGCAAAACCCCGGAAGGGAACAGCGCCAATGGTGCAGGCGCAGTCCGCCCTCTTCGGGCGTTCCATACAGTTCGTCCCCGGCGATGGGACGGCCTGCCCGCGCGAGGTGAGCCCTTATCTGATGCCTCGCCCCCTTGGCGATGCGCGCCTCGATGAGAGTTCGGCCGTCAAACATTCCCACGGGGTTTACCCGGGTCCAACGGAGCCTGTCCGCGGCCGGAGCGTCAAGCACCCTGGTCCTGGCCCGGCCTGCCGTGTCGAGGCGCCAGCGCAGTTCCACCGGGGCGTCCACGGCCCCCCAGACCACGGCCAGATAGCGCTTGTCCACCTCGCCCCGGTTCTCCATCTCCCTGAACCGTTCTGCGTCCTCGCGGCTCAAGGCTCCAAGGACGATGCCCGATGTCTCGCGGTCCAGGCGGTTCACCAGGATGACCTCGCCGGGATGAAGCCCGGGGAGCATGGCCTCCAGGCTCGGCCCTCCTCCCCCGGCCAGGGCCGCGGTGTGCAGCCCGGCGGGCTTGAAAAAGGCAAGGAAGCCTCCTCCGGCCTTGAGAAGCCTGGGGCCGCCCTCTTCCGGCATGGCCAGGCCCGAAGCGCCCGGAGCCGTCCCGGCTGGGGAATTCTCCCCCTCGCCAGCCACCTTCACAATCTGTCCCGGGCGGAGCTTGTACGCCTCCGCGCGAGTTCTCCCTTCGACGCTCACCGCGTTTCGCCCGATCATGCGCCTTGCCGCGCGCAGGCTCAAGCCCGTCCTTTCAGCCAGGATACGGTCCAGACGCTCTCCCGAGTCGGCGTCGCCTGTGAGGAAGATGAAATCGTTTGTCATGTCTCGCCTGGCAGTCTATAGGACAAAGTGAACCTTTCCAAGGAGCAGTTCCATGCAAAGACCTGTCAAACTGGCAATTATCGCCGCCGGGTGCGTGGCGGCCCTGTTCGCGGGGCTCATGGTCCTGGGTCTCAGCCTGGACCCCGGCGTCTTCAAAGGCCGCATCTCCAAGGCCGTCAAGGACACCGCCGGAATGGACGTGTCCTTCGACGGCCCGATCAAGGTGGCATATTTCCCCTCGCTCGGCGTCCAGCTTGAAAAGGTCACGGTTCTGTCCCCGCCACAGGCCGGGGGCGGCGTGCTCATGAAGCTTGCCAAGGCAGCGGTTTCAGTCAAGCTCATGCCGCTTCTGTCGGGCAAGGTGGAGACTGGGGAGATCACCGTGGACGGGCTTGAGCTCAACCTTGTCCGGGACGAGCAAGGCAGGCTCAACCTGCCCGTCCCGCCGGTCAAAGAGGTCAAGGTCGAGGGCGAAAAGGTGGTTGTCGTTACCGAGACAGACGAGCGCTATTCCATCGATTACCAGATCGATGCGGTCACCATCACCAACACCTTGCTCACCTACGACGACCGGATGACCAGAAACAGATACGCCATCCGGGACTTCACACTCTCATCCGGCAAGGTGGTCAGAGGCCAGCCGTTCAAGGTGTCGCTCGGTTTCGGCTACTCCGTGGCCGAGCCCGAGGTGACCGGCCGGGTGGACCTTTCGGGCCAGGGCAAGGCAGTGCTGGAGGCCATGCAGTTCGCTTTCGAGGACGCTTCCTTCAAGACATCGGCATCGGGCAAGGGGCTGCCGTTCAAGGAAATCCAGGCCGAATACACTGGCGCGGCGCGCGTGGACCTGAACAACAAGACATTCGCCGGCGAGAAGCTCAAGCTCGTCGCGACGGGCAAGGGCGGCGTGCTCCCGGACGCCGGGGCGGGCTTCAACCTGGCCATGGACGTGAAAAGCGACATGAAGGCCGGAACGGCGGACGTCACTGGCTTGGCCCTGGACATCATGGGCTTCGTGCTCTCGGGCGAAATCCACGCCGACGGCCTGGAGAAGGCCCCCAAGATGCGGGCAGCCATGGCCACCAACGAGTTCAACCCAAGCCAGGTGCTCGGCAAGTTCGGGGTCAAGCTCCAGGATGCCGGAACAGCGAAAGCGTCCTTCAACGCCTCGGCGGACCTGGAGAAAGGCACGGCGGAGCTGACCGGGGTGAAGATAAACGCCCTGGGCCTGGACATAACAAGCGATGTGTACGCCACCAACGTGACGGGGGAGCAGCAGGTGAGCGGCAAGGTCTCCCTTGCGGAATTCAACCCCCGTCAGCTCATGGCAAAACTGGGCCAGCCATTGCCCGGCGCTTCCGACCCCTCGGCCCTTACCAGGCTCAGGATCGCCTACGCCTTCGAGGGCAAGGGCGAAGACTTCTCTTTGCGCACCACGGATTTCAAGCTGGACGACACCACCATGTCGCTCACGATGAATGTCAAAAAGGCGGCGACGCCCAAGATCGACTTCGCCTTCAAGGCCGACGCCGTCAACCTGGACCGCTACTCCCCGCCCGCCGGTGCGGCAAGGAAGGAAGAGGCCGCCGGGAAGAAAGCCGGAAAGCCGGTGGACGTGCCGGCAGAGGTCACGGGGTCGGTGGACATCGGCAGGCTCACCGCCTCCAAGCTCCACATGCAGAATCTGTCGGCAAGGCTTTCGATCAAGGACAACATCCTGAACGTGAACCCCGCCTCGGTGTCGCTGTACCAAGGTTCGGTCAAGGCCAGCCTGCGCGCCGGCGTGCGCGGCGGCCCCACCGCCCCCCTAGCCGTGAACGTCAACGCCGACGGAATCCAGGTGGAGCAGCTTCTCAAGGACATGCAGGGCAAGTCGTCCATCAGCGGCCGGGCCAGCCTCAACGCCGCCCTCACGGCCAAGGGGCAGGAAGCGGATCAGATTCTCAGCACCCTGGACGGCAGGGCTTCCTTCGCCCTGCGCAAGGGCGTCATCCTTGGCGTGAACCTATCGCCGGATCTGCTCCAATCGCCTCAGAAACTGCTGACGGGCCAGGGCGGCCAGGGCGGCACACCCATCGAATCCGTCACGGGGAGTTTCGCCATCGACAACGGCGTGGCCAGCAACAAGGATTTCGTCGCCGTCATTCCGCCGCACCGGGCCACTGGCCAGGGTTGGATCAACCTGCCCGCGGAGACGCTGGACTACCGCCTGACCATGAACTTCGCCAAGCTGGCCCCCGTGCCGGTGCACTTGACGGGAAAGCTCGATTCCCCGGACGTCGCCGTGGACCCGGCAGCCTTGGCGGCCGCCCTGGCAAAGGGAGTGGTGGAGACGATCCAGAAGAACCCGCAGGAACTCCTCAAGCCGGAGAACCTGGGAAAGGGAGCGCTGGACGCCCTTGGAGGCATACTGGGAGCGCCCAGGAAGAAATAGCGGCCTGACCCATAGGAAGGGGGGCCCTAGCCCCCCTTGAAAGCCCCAATCAATGATGGACGCGCGGCTTGACGGTCCAATGGGCCTCGGGGACGCGCATCAGGTGGATTTCCCGGCCCGTGTCCGCGCAGAGCACCAGTTCCATGGAGTTCTCGACCCAGAACGCGCTGATGAACGCGCCCTTCTCCCTGTCCAGGGCCTGGTCGAGCACGGTCATGGCAAGCTGGCTCAACTGTTTGACGATTTTCTCGGCGACGTAGAGATCGTCGAAATCAAGTTCATTGAGGCTCATCTCCCCGATTCCCAGGCTGCGGGCGATGCGCCCCGCAAGCTCGGGACGCGCCGGGGCCGAGGCCGGGGCATGGTGGTGGCTGTGCATGTTCCGCCTCCTTGCGTATGCTTCCTATTAGGACAGCAATTCCCATGCCGACGTTCTTCCGCGCCCATCCCGACCCAAAAGACGACAGTATTGTAACGCGGTTAACCTTTTCATCATCGCCCTGGACGATTGCCCAAGAGGCCGGAAGGGATTACAACCGCCCGACCGCGACGGGTTCCAGAAGAAAAGATGATCGAACAGCTCCACGCCTCGGCCGGTTCCGGCAAAACTTACCGGCTCACCCGCCGGTTCCTGCGCCTGCTCATGCAAAGCGGCTCCTCACCCCCGGCCTGCGGCCGCGCGGACGGAGAAGGATACGGTCCGGAGAGCATCCTGGCCATCACCTTCACCAACAAGGCCGCCGCGGAGATGAAGGAGCGCGTGCTCACCGCGCTCAAATCCCTGGCGCTCGGGCTCCCCGATCCGGAGTTCACGGCGCCCTGCGACAGGGTCAAGGCCCGAGCCTGGCTGGAGCGCATCCTCAAGCATTTCCAGACCCTCAACATCCGTACCATCGACAGCCTGCTCAACCAGCTGGCGCGTCTGTTCGCCCTTGAGCTCGGCCTGCCGCCCGATTTCGAGACCAGCCTGGACGAGGATATGGTCTTCGAGGCCGTGAGCGACGCCGTAACAGGACGCATGGCCGGGGAGGACCAACATCTGGAATCGGTCGTGGCCCGCATGGCTGACGCGCTGACGCTGATCGAGGGCGCGGGCGGATTCTGGCTGGCCGATCGCGTGGAGATAAGGCTCCGGACCGTTTTCAGGCACATGCTGTCCAAGGGGCTGCCGCCCGTGTGCGACCCGGACGAGTTGCACCGGGAGATGGAGGCGCTGCGCCAGGCGCTCACCCAGTCGGCGCGCACGCTGGAGAAGGCCCTGGCTTCCGCAGGGGCGCGTCCGGCGTCCAACTTCGCCAGCTTCCTGGCATCCCTTGGCAGGGTGGCATCCCTCAAGGACATCCCCGACTCCGCGTACGCCGCCAAGCCAAGCCTTGAGGACTGCCTGCTCAAGGACTCCAAGCCCCTGGTCACTCCCGGCCTGGAGGAGCTGTACCGCGCCCTCGGCGAGAACTGCCTGCGGGCCAGAAACAGGGGGGCTCTCCTGGCCAAGGCCCTGGCCTGGCATCCCTTCCTGGAGTTCGGCGCCCTGTTGATGGACGCCTTCGAGACCTACCGCCGCGACAAGGCCCTGGCCCTTCTGACCCAGCTGCCCGGCAGCGTGGCAGGCCTGCTCTCCGAGGCGGGAGGCGTGCCGGAGGCATACTGCCGGCTGGGTTCGCGCCTGCACCACCTGCTCATCGACGAGTTCCAGGACACGAGCCTCAGCCAGTGGGAGGTGCTCTCCCAACTGGCCCAGGAATGCCTGTCCAAGGGCGGTTCGCTCTTCTACGTGGGCGACGTGAAGCAGGCCATCTACGGCTGGCGCGGCGGAGACGCGGCCCTTTTCGAAGCGGCCGCCCGGCAGCCCGGGCTGGCCAATCTGGCCGGGCAGCGCCGGGAGAGCCTGGACCGCAACTGGCGAAGCGCCCCTGAGGTCGTGAACTTCAACAACCGGGTCTTTTCGAGCCTCGCCTCGCCGGACACCGCCCGCATGGTGGCCATGGTTCTCCTGCAGAACGCGCCGGAGCCAATCATCCAGGCATTGGCCTCCGATCTAGCCGCCAGCTTCGCTGACGCAACCCAGGACCTGCCTCCCGGCAAGGAGGAAGGCAAGGGGTTCGTCTCGGTGAGGCGCCTGCCGGGCGAAGGCCCCTCCGAGCACGAGAAGGCCGTGCGCGAGGCCATGGCGGAGCTGTTCACCAAGGACCTTTCCAAGCGCCGGGACCTTTCGGACATCGCCGTCCTCACCCGTACCAACGGCGAGGCGGCCAAGGCGGCCCAGTGGCTCGTGGATCTGGACATCCCGGTGGTCACGGAGAACAGCCTGCGGCTCGCGGAGCATCCGGTGGTGCGAGGGGCTGTCTCCTTCCTGTCCTTCCTGGACTATCCCCCGGACAACATGGCCCTGTGGGGCTTCCTCTCCTGCCGGGAACTTTTCTGCCGTTCGCAGCGCCTGCCACGCCAGATGCTCTCGGACTGGCTGGCAGCGCAGGACAAGGGGCCGCTCTACCGCAAGTTCCAGCGGGACTTTCCCGAGGCCTGGCAGCGTCTGGTCGAGCCGTTCCTCGGCGGAGGCGGACCGGCCAGCCCCTACGACCTGGTGCAGGAGCTCTTCAACGCCTGCGGCGTGTTCGAGGCCTACCCCGACGACGAGGTCTTTCTGAGGCGCTTCCTGGAGCTGGTCCACAACGCCGAGACGCAAGGCTTCGGTTCGTTGTCGTCGTTCCTCGAATTCTGGAACGAGAAGGGCAGGCAGGAAAAGATCCCCCAGCCCGAGGACGCTCGCGCCGTGCGCATCCTCACCATCCACAAGGCCAAGGGCCTGCAGTTCCCCGTGACCGTGGTCCCCTTCCACGTCTTCCCCTTCCGGCAGCCCGACGGGCTGGTCCAGGCCGGGGAAGAGGGCCGGACGTTCCTGGCGCCCATGTGCCGCGAGGCCGGGGAGCAGTATCACCAGAGCGCCGCGCGCGCCCTCCACGAGCAGCTCAACCTGCTCTACGTGGCCTGGACGCGCCCCGAGCAGGAGCTGCACCTCTTCCTGCCCGGACACCAGAAGATGGTGAACCGCCACCCCGTCGCCAAGGCTGCCGAGATCATGCTCCTGGCGGCCGGGATAGGGCCGGGAGAGACCGAGGCCGCATACGGCTCGCGTCCGCCGAAGCAGGCCGAGCTTGTGTCCGCCCCGGAACCCCGGCAACGCGCCCCGGAGCCCCCTGCTCCGGAAGCGCCCCTCTCCGCTTCCGCGCCGCTGGACTGGCTGCCGGGGCTCAAGATCCTCCGCCGGGAACTGGGCGACCCCGCCGAGAGACTTCGCGTCTCGGAGCGCAAGCGCGGCATCGTGCTGCACAGCGCCCTGGAGCGTCTGGAACCTGGCGGCGACCCGCTACCGGCGGTCATGAGGGCCATGGCCTCGCACGGCGTCCACGACGACGACATGGCCCTGGAGCTGGCCGAGGGCCTGGAATGGCTGGCCACCCAGGATTTCTTCCCGGACTGCCAACGCCTGGGCCTCAGGGAGGCCGAGCTCATGGACGTGGACGGAGCCGTCCACCGCCCGGACCTCATTGCCTTCACCGAGGACGAAACCCTTATCCTCGACTACAAGACCGGGCGCGAGGACCCGTCTCACCACGCCCAGCTCGCCCGCTATCTGCGCCTGACCGCCGCGCTGCCCCGCGCCATGGGCCGTCCGGTGCGCGGGCTGCTCGTCTACATCGACATGAAGACCATCCGCCAGGCCGCGCCCGGAGAAACCCAGTGAACCCCATTTCCGTCATCCCCTGGGACCGCGATTTCCTCACCGGCCTGTGCACGCATCTGGTGGAGAACTTCCGTGACCGCTTTGACAGCCTCGTGGTCCTCTTCCCTCACCGCCGTCCCAGGCGCTACCTCCTGGACAAGCTGGCCGCAGACGAGCGTCTGCCCAAGCCCTGCCTGCTGCCCCGCATGCTCTCCATCGACGAGCTTTTCGCGGAGCTGGCAGGGAGCATCCACCCCGCGCCGCTTCGCCTGATTTCGGAACTCGACCGCGTGGGCGTGCTTTACAGGGTCGCCACGCGGCTGGGGCTTGGACTTCGCGGCCCCGGCAATGCCTTCCCGGCCGAGGTGAAGGATTTCTTCCCCTGGGGGCTCAAACTATCAGCACTCATGGAGGAACTGTTCCAGCAGGACGTCGCCGCCGTGGACCTGGACCACGTCCAGGACATGGTCATGCCTACCGCGGCCGCCCTGCTCGGCAGCCTGGGATCCATCCAGAGGGCCTATGCGGACGAACTGCTCGCCTCCGGCAGCGCCACTCCGGGGCTCTTGCGCCGCATCGTCTCCTCCGAGGCCGAAAGGGCGGTGCAGCTGCTCTCCGGCAGGACCGTCCTGGCATGCGGCTTCCACGCACTCACCGGCAGCGAGGAAGCCCTGCTCAAACCCCTTTGGGCCAATGACCTGGCCGAGATCATCTGGCACACCGACCCGGCAGTGGCATCCCCCGGCGGCGAGGCCCACTGGTCCTGCGAGGAACACCTGCGCTGGCTGAGGGGCTGGAATGCCAAGGCCCAGCTCGCCGACGACGACAAGCGCTCTCCCCTGCCCTCCTGGCGCAACCGCAACGACCAGTTCAGCCTGTTCGCGGCCTCCAGCGAACCCGAACCGGCCAGGCGGGCCAAGGTCACTTTCCACCAGGGGTTCGACCTGCACTCGCAGCTCATGGCCTTGCGCGGAGAGTTGGACGCCGTGTCCGGCACGGCCGGGTACGCCGTGGTCCTGCCGGACACCAGCATGCTCATGCCCGTTCTGCACCACCTGCCGCGGCGCGACGTGAACGTGTCCATGGGTTTCCCCATGTGGCGCTCGCCCCTCTTCCAGCTCATCGAGGCCATACTCACGCTCCAGGACGGGCGGATGCCCGGCGGCTACCACTGGCGCGAGGTCATCGCGCTCCTGCGCCATCCGCTTGTCAAGCTTCTGCGCATCGGCGACGAGACCCCGCTGCGAATCCTCTTCCACGACTGGGAGGCGGCCATCCGCCGGGGGGAGAAATACCTCTCCCCCAAGGACTGGACCCCGCCAGAGGCCTCTCCCGAGGCCGAAGCGCTGCTTCATCGAGTCGTCGAAGTCTGCTTCACCGCCTTCGAGGACGCCTCCACGCCGCGCAACATGGCCCAAGCCCTGCTGGGCCTGGCCGGACTCCTGCTCGATCCGGAGCATTCCGGCGGCCGCTGGGAGCGGTTCGTCATCGATGCGGCCTGCCTCTCGCGGCTCATCGACCAGGTCATCCCTGAACTGCACGACAGCGCCATCAGCGCCGAGACCTTCCCTCCGGAGGCCGTGCGCTCCATGACACGCGAGATGCTGCGCCGCCAGCGCGTCCCATTCGAGGCCGACCCGCTCTCCGGGCTCCAGGTGCTCGGCATGCTGGAGACCAGGCTGCTCACCTTCGAGAGGGTTTTCATCCTGGGAGCCACCGAGGAGGCCCTGCCCGGCGTTCCCCGGCCGGACCCGCTTCTGCCCGATCCCCTGCGCCAGGCTCTGGGCCTGCCCGGGCAGCGCGAACGCGACCTCACCGCAGCCCACACATTCCACCGGCTCATTCAGGGCGCGCGCGAGGTGGGCATATTCTATTCGTCCGGCATCCAGCCCGGCCTTCTCGACGGCAAGAGCATGCCCAGCCGTTACGTGGAGCAGCTGGTATGGGAGGAGGAGAAACGGCGCGGCCAGCTGCTGAGCCCCGGCCAGGATCCGCTCAGGCTCATCACCCTGCCCATGCGCGGCGTACGCCCCGCATCGCCCGAGGTGGAGAACTCCCGGGCATGCCGCCTGAAGCTGGAGACGCGCCTGCGTTACAGGGGCGTCTCGCCCACCCTGCTGGACAGCTTCCTCAAGTGCCCGCTGGCCTTCTTTTACCGCTACCTCACCCCGCTGGAACCGTTGGACGAGGTGGCCGAGGAAGGCGATCCGCCGGCGCTCGGCGAGCTGATCCACAAACTTCTCCAGGACGTGTTCCAGCCGCTTCTGAAAACGCATCTCAAGGTTGGGCAACTCGATGCGGCCCTTTTGAGTTCCATGCTGTCCGAGCGCCTGGAGGAGGCCCCCTTCTACCGGCAGATGCCCGCGCACGCCCGGCTCATGCTCATGCGCACGGCCAGGCGGCGTCTGGAGGACTTCGCCAGGAATTCTCCGGAGTGCACCCCCCTGGCACTGGAGAAACGCCTGAGCGCCACGCTGGAGACGGAAACGGCCAGCTACGGCATCACCGGCGTGGTAGACCGCCTTGACGAACGCGAACACGGGCTGGTCATCCTGGACTACAAGACCGGATCCCCCCAAAAGCCCAAGACCAAGTTCTGGAGCGACGAGGATATCTGGGACGTTGTGGATTCGGGCGACGTGGCTGCAGGGCTCTCCATGCTGGAGGATTTCTCCAAGAAGCTCGGCTCCATACAGATGCCGCTCTACATGTACGCCTTCCGGATGGGCGAGGGACGCGAGGCGGCCGACGCAGCCTTCATATGCCTGGGGCAGGGAGGAACAGAGGACGCCCTGTTCGGGCCGAAGTTCGACCCGGACGAGCGCGCCGTAATCATAGGTGAAAAGACGCCCAGGCTGGCCGGGTTCATCGTGAGGATGATGCTTGAGACGCCGGGCTTCACCCCGCTGCCGTCGCGCGGTTGCGCGTGGTGCGCCTGGCGGCGGACCTGCGGCGCCGGACAAGACGAGTAGGAAGAGTAGCAAGAGTAGGAACCGGGCTCAGTCCGGCGCGGCAGGGCAGCGCACTGGCCGCCGGAGGCATCCACGAGCGCCTATTCGGGAATCTTGCAAAGGTTCGCCAGCCGTTGCTTGTCCTTCTCGGAGAAGATGAAGCTGTCGGCTGGCGGCAGCCCCAGGCGGGCCAGGTACTCCTGGTAGAGGTCGTGATAAGTGAGCGCCTTGGCGTTGGCCATGTCCAGCCCCAGGCAGGAGGCCGCCTTGGCTATGGTCCTGGGGTCGCCCTCGATCTCCACGAACTCCCCGAACGGCAGCACGTCCAGACAGACAAGCGCGTCGCCCACCCTCCACGTCTCGCGGCACTTCTCGTACCAGAGGGCCTCCTCGTAGCCCAGGCCCCGGAGCATCCCCCGCACGGTCTCGAAATCGTCCACTCGGGTCTCCAGTTCTTCCATGGCCTTCACTCCGGCCACGGACGGCCCAGGCGCGGGACGCTTCCAGGTGAGGACGGCCTTGTCTGTCTGGCGCAGCCGCAAAAGCTCCCCCCTGGCCTTCAGGTCGCGGCCGGGGGTGTCGAAGACGGCGTTGCGCTCGAAGCGGCAGTCCTTCTCGAAGGCGCCGAGCTTCTTGAGAGCGGAGCGGACATGGTCCAGCGAGTCCACGGCGAATTTGGCTTCCAGCTCGCGGGCCATGGTCCTTACTGCGCGCAGAAGCGCAGCACCTCCCAGGCGATGTTGTCCAGCGGCATGACCTTGTCCACGCCTCCCAGCTTGATGGCCTCCTGCGGCATGCCGAACACCACGCAGCTGGCTTCGTCCTGTGCGATGGTGTAGGCTCCGGCCTGTTTCATCTCCTTCATGCCCTCGGCCCCGTCATCGCCCATGCCGGTCATGATGACGCCCACGGCGTTCTTGCCCGCGTAGCGCGCGCCGGAGCGGAACAGCACGTCCACGCTTGGCCTGTGGCGGCGAACCAGCGGCCCGTCCTTGACCTCCACGTAGTAGCGCGCTCCGGAACGCTTGAGCAGCATGTGCTTGTTGCCGGGCGCGATGAGGGCCTGACCGCGCAGCACCGTGTCGTTGTCCTGGGCCTCCTTCACCGTGACCTTGCAGATGGTGTCCAGGCGCTTGGCGAAGGCTGCGGTGAAATTCTCAGGCATGTGCTGCACGATGGCTATGCCCGGGCAGTCGCGCGGGAGGGCCTCCAGAAAGACGCGCAGGGCCTCCGTTCCACCGGTGGAGGCTCCCACCAGGACGACCTTCTCCGTTGTGCCGAACATGGCCTTTCCCGTGGGGCCGGGCAGCACGGCATCCGCCGAGAGCTTCGGCTGCACCTGCATGGCCGCGGCCGGCGGCCTCAGCCTGATCTTGGCCTTGGCGGCGGCTTTGACCGAGTCGCATATGCGGATGCGCGATTCGTCGAGGAATTGCTTTGCGCCGAGCTTGGGTTTGGTGATGATGTCCACGGCCCCGTATTCCAATGCCCGCAGGGTCGTCTCCGAGCCGGACTCGGTGAGCGTGGAACAGATGATGACCGGCATGGGGTGCTGGGTCATGATCTTCTTGAGGAAGGTGAGCCCGTCCATGCGGGGCATCTCGATGTCCAGGGTGATGACGTCGGGCACTTCCTCGGCGATATGGGCGGCGGCGTGGAACGGATCGGACGCGGCCGCCATCACTTCGATATCGGGGTCGGACGAGAGGATTTCAGTCAGCGCCTGGCGAACCAGGGCCGAATCGTCCACGATGAGAACACGGATTTTTCCGGCCTTCACGAAATGATCCTCATGTGCGGCGGTAGACGGTGGGAGCTATGGGCGTGAGCGGGAGGTCCATGCCGGTGATGCTCTCGGAGTGTCCAATGAAGAGGAAGCCTCCCCTTTCAAGGCACCCGCAGAACCGGGAGAGCAGATTCTCCTGCGTTTTGCGGTCGAAATAGATGATGACGTTGCGGCAGAAGATGATGTGCATCGGTTTGTCGAAAGAAAACTCCTCCATGAAGTTGAGGCGCTGGAAACGTATGTGGTCGCGCAGTTCCCTCGAGAAGCGGATGAGTCCCCTGCATTTGTTCTTCCCGCGGAGCATGTAGCGCTTCTTGTACTCCATGGTGATGCCGCTCACCTTGTCCTCCGTGTAGGTGGCTTTCATGGCCCGCTCAAGCACCTGGGTGGAAATGTCCGTCGCCAGGATGCCGAAGCGGAAGCCGGGCGTGGCCTGAGCGTACTCCGAAAGCACCATGGCCAGGGTGTAGGGCTCCTCGCCGGTAGAGCAGCCCGCGCTCCAAAGCCGTAGGGGCTCAGAAACGCCATGCCGTTTCAGGTAATCGGGGAGCGCCGTCTTGGTGAGTATGTCGAAATGCTTGGGCTCGCGGAAAAATTCCGTCGTGTTGGTGGTGACGGTGTCGATGAGGCTGATGAGTTCCATCTCCATTCCCTTGGGGGAAAAGAGATAGTCGCAGTATGCCGAGTAGGAGTCCATGCCCAGGATGCGCAGGCGCTTGTGGAGCCTGGCTTCGAGCATGGTTTTCTTCGCCGGTGGGAGCTTGATGCCGCATTCGGCGTATATGAACTCCGCCAATCTGTTGAAATCCCTGTCCGGCAGGCTCTGAGGCCGCCTGCAGGCAGGTTCGCTGCGTTGATCCATTGCTGGGTGCTCCGGCGTCTAACGGGTTCCCTCAAGCGCCATGCGAACGAGCCGTTTGACGTCGAGGATCAGGGACATGGTCCCGTCGCCCTGTATGGTCGCGCCCGAGAATCCCTCCAACTTCCTGAACACCGGGCCCAAACTCTTGATTACCGTCTGATGTTCGCCCACCACCAGGTCCACCACCATGCCGACGCGTTGCCCCTCCACGCCCAGGACGACCACCTGCTCTATCTCCGGGGCCTCTCCGGGCAGATCGAAGGCCTCCCGCAGCGACACGAACGGCACCACGTCTCCACGAAGATTGATTATGCGCCCGCGACCGTCTCCCCCGATGTCTGATCGCCTAAGCTCGACGCACTCCTCTACCATGTCCAGGGGCATCACGTACCCCTGTCCGCCCACGCGGACCTGGAGGCCGTCGATGATGGCCAGGGTGAGCGGCAGCCGGATGGTGGCCGTGGAGCCCTCCCCGACACGGGAACTCATCTCGATGCTGCCGCGCATGGCGTTCACCACGCGCTTGACCACATCCATGCCAACACCCCGACCGGAGACGTTGGAAACCTTCTGCGCCGTGGAAAATCCCGGCAGGAAGATGAGGTCCAGAATCTCCTTGTGGCTCAGGTCGGCATTCTCGGGGATGAGCCCGCGTTCCACCGCCTTGCGTCGGACCTTCTCCGGATCGATGCCCTTGCCGTCGTCGGCCACCTGGATGACCACATCCCCACCGGAATGCTCGGCGGTGAGCCTGATGGTACCCCGGCGCGGCTTTCCGGCGGCCTCGCGAGCGCCGGGCGGCTCGACGCCGTGGTCGATGCTGTTTCTCATGAGGTGGATGAGGGCATCCCCCAGGCGGTCGAGGACTGTCTTGTCCAGTTCGGTTTCCTCGCCGCTGGTGAGAAGATCGATCTCCTTGCCGGTTTCGGAGGAAAGGTCCCGCACCAGGCGGCGGTAGGTGCTGAAGGTCGAGCCTATGGGCAGCATGCGGATGGAGAGCGTGGAATCGCGGATTTCGTCGCTCAGGCGTTCCAGCTGCTCTGCCAGGGTCACCATCAGGGAGTCGCCGAGGGTGGGCGCCATCTGCTTGATCTGGGCCTGAACGATGACCAGCTCGCCCACGAGGTCCTGCAGCAGATCAAGCTTCTCCGCCGAGACTCGCAGGCTGGCCGCGCCCTCGGGGGCCTTGCGGGACTCCTGGCGCTGCTTGACAAGGCTCTGCTCCGCCAGAGCCGCTTCGACGCTTTTCTCCGATATGAGACCGGCTTCGGTGAGGATGGCCCCAAGGCGCTTCTGGCCAGAAAGGGCCTTCGCCACGCCCTCCATGGTGATGTCGCCGCGCTCAACCAGTATCTCGCCCAGCTTCTTGAGCTCGTCTTCCTCCGAGGGCTCGACGGTGCTGATGGAGACCTCGCACTCGTCCTCGACGAACATGAAGACGTCGCGGATATCGCTGTCCGGGGCATTGGTGGTCAGCAGGACATCCCACCACACATGGCAGCTTTGCGGATCGAGTTCGGCAAGGGGGGGCACGCTCTCCAAATGAGCGAAGAGCATCGTCTCGCCAAGTTCCTTAAGGTCATCCAGAAGGAATTCCGGATTGTTTCCGGTGGCGTAGATTCCCGGTTTGGGCTTTATCCGGACCCTTCGAACTCCGCAGGGGACGGACTCGCCGGCGAGTTGGCAGCCCTGCTCGGGGGGAGAAGGCCTGTCCGGCTCAGGCACCGCCTGATCGGCCCCCGCGAGCGTCTTGAATCCGGAGAGGATGGACTCCCCGGCGGGCATGAAAGCAGAAAGGTCGCCCCCGTCGTTTTCCAGCAGGAGCTTGACGTGGTCCTTGGCCTGGAACGTCAGGTCCAGCAATTCTTTGGAAACCTGGAGCTGCCCGCCGCGAACCTTGTCGAATACCGTCTCCACCTCATGGGTGAAATGGGCGATGTCGTCGAAGCCGAACATCGCGCCCGACCCCTTGAGTGTGTGCATCGCCCGGAAGACCCGGTTCACCGATTCGTTGTCGCCAGGCGTTTCCTCCAGCTCGAGCAGCGCCGTCTCCAGTTCTGAAAGAAGATCGGCGGCTTCGTCCCGAAATGCCTGACGGTGGATATCTTCCATCTGCTCCCCTGTACCGTTTCGGCAACGGCTTAACGCAGGACCTTCTGCACCACCGCCAGCAGCTGCTCGGGCTTGAAGGGTTTCACGATCCAGCCCGTGGCCCCGGCGCTCTTGCCCTCCTCTTTCTTGCCGGCCTGGGACTCGGTGGTGAGCATGATGACCGGTATGAATTTGTAGGCAGCCTGAGCCCGGATGGCCCTGATGAGCGATATGCCGTCCATGTTTGGCATGTTGAGGTCGGTCACGACCATGTCCACCTTGCCCTGGAGCTTGGAAAGCGCGTCCTTGCCGTCCACGGCCTCAATCACCGAATAGCCCGCGTTCTTGAGGGTGAAGGCCACCATCTGGCGCACGCTCGCGGAATCGTCCACGGTCATCACGGTTTTCATCTATTGTCCCCGGAAAAAAACGCCTGTTCAAAGTCGCGCTGGGCAATTCCCAGCTCCCCGGCCGCCCGGCGCAGAGGCTCCGGCAGGGGCGCGCCAAGCACGATCCTCTTGCCTTGTATCCTGGCCTGCGAGGCCAGGGAGAAGAGCAGTTGAAAAAAGGTCAGGTCTCCGGATTCCACGCCGGCCAGATCCAGAGTGAGCGTCCCATCGCAACCGGCCAGGGCCTCAAGCAGGGCTTCCTTGAGCCCGGCGGCTTCCGCAAGGCCGAATTCCCCTGAGGGCTTGAAGACACGCCCCACCTCGGGGCCAGGTATCACTTCGCTGCCGCTCGTCATCCAGGCCTCCGGTTCAGAATAGCTCCACGTTGCCGCCGTACTCGCCGTCGTCTGTGACGGCGGAATCCCCCGAAGAAATGCCCATCACGTTTTCGTGCACCAGGCGTTCGGCGTCCATGGTGTAACGCTCGAGCATCTCCTTGAGCCTCGGAGAGTGCGACGGTTCCATCCCGGCAGGCAACGCCTGCCGAAGAACATCAGTGAGGTCGTCCAGCCGGGACTCAGCCGAGGTCATGTCGTCGATAAGTCCGTATTGGAACTCCAGGGACTCGACCGCCCTGGCGATGTCTCCTGAGAGTTCGCCCGCCATGCGCTGCACGAGCGCCGCCGCTTCCGCGGATCGGGTTTCGAGGCCTTTGAGTTCGGACACCGCCAGGTCCAGATCGCTGATGACGTCCTCCAGATAAGCGATGTTCTCGCCTGCTGAGGAAGCTCCCTTGCCGATCAACGCGCCCGGGTCCACTGCCCCGAGCAGAGCCATGATGCCGTCGGTCTGGCCTCTGGCGTCCACGGACAGCTTCTGTATGGCGGAGGCGAGCACGCCTAGCGCCTTGCCCTCCTCCCCAGTGTGGGCCGCCTTGACGGAGGCGTTGAGGGCGATGAGCTCGATTTCCGAGCCGACCTCCTCGATTTCCGCCACGGAGGCGGACATGTCCTCGATGGAGGCGGCGACTTCCCCCAGCACGCCCGACATGCGCTGCTCCAGCGAAGAATACTGCCTCAGAGAATGGGCGATGTGCGCCACTTCGACCTCGATCTGCTTCAAGACGCCGCCCTGCCCGCCTTCCTGCTCGGCCAGGGAGCCCGCGCGGGCGGCCATGTTCTCCACCCTCCCGGCGATATCCTCAAGGCTGGAGGAAAGGGACTGCATGGCTTCGGCGAAGCGCGTCCGCGCGTTGCCGAGCTGGGAGCGTTGCAGCGTGAGCACCGAGAGCATCCAGCCGGAGAGTTCCTCCCAGCTGGCGGCGTTGTGTCCGCCTTCGGTCATGGGGCCCTCCAACGCCATGTTGCGGGCCTCGTCCGTGGCTTCGGCCACATGCTCCAGCTGCTGGCGGATGATGTCGTGAAACTGCATGGACAAAACCGCCTCGGAAACGCTGCGGACTATGGACTCCGCGTCACCGGAGATGCTTCCCGCGATCTGGCGGGAGGATTCCATCAGGCCGCGCAGGGCGTCAAGATCGCCCCTCAGCATCGTCATGGCGTTGGAGGAGCAGGAATTACGCATCTCGTCCATTTCCGAGATGCTCCTGGAGGCCTCGTGGCACTGTCCTACAAGAGACAGCGCCCGGCCAAGAATCTTGTCCGAGGATGAGACGATCTTCCCCGCCAGCTTCTCCACGTCGTCCGCGAGGGTGCTGAAGCCCATGCCCTGGCTTCCAAGACGGGCGCTCTCGATGCGCGTGGCGATGCCCAGCATGGTCAGGTGCTTCACCAGCCTGCCGAAATCGCGCATGCTTTCGGTAAGCTTGGTCCCGAGATGCGCGACGCCGTCAAGCGTGGCCAGATCCACCGCTCCACCGGCCTGGCCGCAGGCCTGACCGAGTCTTTCAAGGTGGGAGGCGAGTCTCTGGGCGGCGTCCCCGATGGCGTCTCCCGACGTCATCTCCGCGAGCTCCGAAGCCCTGCCGGACACTCCCTGGGCCAGTGAGTTGAACTCGTCCAGGGACCTGCCAAGACGCAGGAAATCCTCCTCCCTGCCGTGGAACGATTTGAGGAAACCGCGGCCCAATCCATCCAGCCCGCTGGCGCACAGATCGGCGGAGTCCTTTATGTGGCCGTCGTCAACCTGCGGAGTTCCGGGCATGCAGCCTCTCGGTGGTGCGTGGTTTATGCCCCGGCACGACGAAAGTCCGGAGCGAACGGACAAACAAGAATGTTTTAACGTTGTGTATCAATTGGCAATAAAACGCAAGAGCGTAAAAAACAAACAGGGAGGACCGTCCGGGTTGATCCTGGCGCAAGGCGTCAACCATCGCTTCGCTCCCAGCCGCCGGGAGCGAAGCAGGCCGTAAAGGAGACGAATCGGATGGGGAGTTACCGCTTGGAGCCGGGGTCTTCTTTTTCGCCGCCGTTTGACGTGGCCGCCGGGACGTCCTCCGCGCCGGACTGCGCCACGGCGCACTCGGCATCCTCCTTGCCGCGCTTGCGACGCCTGACATACCAGACAATGCAGCCCACCACCACGGCGGCGATGAGGATGATCATCTCTATGTGGTGAATGTCCTTGAGGACCGAGGCCACCACCGTGCCGAAGAAGTATCCGGCGAAACCGAAGGACACCGCCCACACCGCAGCGCCGATGGCGTTGAGGACGAAGAACTTGAAGCCGGAGATGTCCGTGGTTCCGAGTATGAAAGGAGTCAGGTTTCTAAGCCCGTAAAAGAAGCGGAAGGTGAGAATGAGCACCTCGTGGAAGCGCTCCAGCATCTGGTGGACGCGTTCTACGCGGCATTTCCATTTCGGCCTGGATTCGACGAACTGCTTGCCTTTCCATCTCCCGATGTAGAAGGCCGTCTGGTCTCCGGAGAGGCTGCCCACGAAGGCCGTAATGATGCAGAGGGACAGGTCCAACTGGCCGCCGTACGCCAGAAATCCCGCGACCAGGAGGATGGTCTCCCCCTCCAGAAAAGTCCCTATGAAAAGCGCCAGATACCCGTAATCCCTTATCAAGCTCTCAAGTGTTTCCAACATGATGCTAGCGCGCCTGCCTCGCTTGTCACGGCTGACCCAGAAACCTCAAGCATGAGGTGCATACTGGGACGAATCCGTTACATCTCGTTATTGTGTTGTATTTACTATCGATAACGCACGTGCTCCGGGAGCGGCCAAGAATGGAGACTGCACTGAAGGCGCATGGTCCGGAAGTGCATGAATAAACGCGCGCGGGCCGTCTGTCCACTGTTTTGAGGGGCTAAGGAAGTTCATGTTGCCAGGCCGGCGCCTTCTGTTCTAACCCGCCCGGATGCCTTCCCCATCCAGCGTGAGCGCAAATTCATACCGCTCCCTCGTGTTCGCGGTCCTCGCATCCGCCTACATGCTCGTGATCTTCCACAGGCTCTGTCCGGCCGTGGTGGCCGTGGACATGATGCGCGACCTGAACGCGGGCGGAGGCCTCCTCGGGATGCTCTCCGGCGCCTACTTCTATTCCTACGCTGCCATGCAACTCCCGGCGGGGCTCCTGGCCGACTCCTGGGGCGCCAGGCGCACCACGACCGCCTTCTATCTCGCGGCCGCGGCCGGAGCCCTGTGCATGGGGCTTGCCCCGGACGCGGCCTGGGCCACGGGGGGACGCGTGCTGGTGGGGCTTGGGATGTCCATGATCTGGGTCTGCACGCTGAAGACCCTGGCCGAGTGGTATCCGCCATCCAGATTCGCCGCCATGACCGGCATGCTCGTGGCGGCGGGCGGCTTGGGGTCGCTCCTTTCGTCGGCGCCGCTGGCCTGGGCGGCGCAGACCGCCGGATGGCGCAATGCCTTCATCGGCCTCGGGATTCTTTCGGCGGCGATGGCGGGGGTGCTGTGGACAGTGGTGCGGGACACGCCCGCGCAGGCCGGCTGCAAGGGGCCGGACCTTCCCCACTCGCTGCCTCCGGGCAGGCAGGCGCTGATGCCCGGCGTCAGGCTGGTGCTCGCCAACCGCCGGGGCTGGCTGGTGGCGGCATGGCTCTTCCTGGACAACGGCATCTTCTTCTCCTTCGCGGGCCTCTGGGCAGGCCCCTTCCTCAAGCATGTCCACGGCTTCGACCAGACTGGCACGGGCGGGGCGCTGGCCATGGTGTCGCTAGGCCTCATCACTGGCGGCCCCCTGCTGCCGGCCTTTTCCACGCACGTCATGAAGAGCCGTAAGAAGACGCTCATCCTGTGCGCCTCGGCGCTGACCGCGATCCTGACACTCCTCGCCGCCAGATTCGACTCGGCGGGGCCGGCCGAACTCCACGCGCTGTTCTTCCTTTTCGGGATTTTCGGCGGAGCGGCCCCGGCAGTGGCCTTCACATCGGCCAAGGAACTCTACCCCGTCTCGCTGGCGGGTACGGCGCTTGGCATCATGAACATCTTCCCGTTCGCCGGGGGGGCTGTCTTCCAACCCGCGCTGGGCCTGATCCTGGAGCACTGGGGCCGCGCCGCCTCCGGCGGCTTCACCCACGCGGGCTACCGGGCGATGTTCATGGCCCTTGCCGCGTCGTCAGTCCTGCTGCTGGCCGTCTGCGCCATGCTGACCGAGACCTGGCGCGGGAGGACGAAACCGGCTCCCAGGCGCTGACCCGGGCCGCGCACCCGAAGCGCGGTCAACGGGGGGAGTCAAGCCTTTCATCATCGGGCCTGCACACGGCCCCGTAGAACATCCTCTCGTCCGCCTTGAAATAGAGTCCGAGTTCCACCGCGACGGGTATGAGCACACCTGTCCTGGCCGTCATCTCCACATTCAGCTTGCAGTATCCCAACTCCTCGATCCGTTGCGAAACGCCAAGCCAAGTCATGCCGGTCCACTCCGCCACGACATCCTGAATCAACACCCCGGCCAGATCCTCCTCATCGTAAAGAAGCATCGCCTTGAACGCCTTGTTGCAATGAACTATCGCCCCCTCCGCGTTCAGGAAGAAAAAGCCGTTTCGCGACGACTCGATGCTGGAATTCTCGCTTTCATCGCGCGCCCCGTCCCAGCACTCGCCGCATTCCGTCCTGGAAACGGAACGGGCGGGATGAAGAATGTACGGTTTGACCCCGCCTGCCCCTCTGGCTCCATAATCGTCCGCCTCCAACTTCCCGGCGGCTGAACGGACATCCTGTCGCATACCCCCTCCCCGAGAACTGCCTGCGTAGTATTGGAAAGCCATATGCCACCCCATTTTCATCGGGCCTATGACTATCGCGCCAGAATGCATGACTATCGCGCCACGCCAACGCCGGACGCCATCCTTCGGCACTTTTTCCAGCTGCTTATATTCCTGGACTTCTCCTTCCTGGCGCGCTTAGAAGGACTCCGCCCCCATGCAACCTTCCGAAAACAGATGCGCGAGCCATTATGCCTTCACTTCTCTCACGATTCGCCCGGCTGATGACGTCAACAGCCCGTTCGCACCCCCTGCTGTCCGTACCCAAAGCCCCCTCCGCCATCCGGCTCGTCCCGATGCTGACGCTATGCGCGGCGCTGTTCGCCTGGAGCCCGGCGGCCGCCGCGCCTCCCATCCACTTCTTCCACATAGGCAGCGACGACGGCCTCCCCCAGGTGACGATCCGGACGCTGTTGAAGACGCGCCGGGGGCACGTATGGGCCGGCACCGAGGACGGTCTGGCGCGCCTGGGCGGGGCCGACCTGAAAGTGTTCAAGAAGTCGCTCAAGGACGAAGCCTCCCTCTCGGACAACTACATTTCCTCCCTGGCCGAGGGTCCGGATGGCACGATATGGGTTGGAACGCTCGGGAACGGACTGAACGCGGTCTCCCCGGACGGGAGGACCGTGCGCCGCATCGCCGCGCCCTCCATCGCTCACGAGGACATCCTGGCCCTCATGCCCGGCGGCGGCGGCCTGTGGCTGGGAACCACGAGCGGCCTCAAGTTCCTCCCCCAAGCAGGGGGCGACGCGCTCGAAGTGAAGATCGAGCTTGGCGGAGCACCCTTCAGGGGGAAGGTCAAGGCCATCGCCCAGGGCGAGGGCTGCCTCTGGCTCGCGACCAAGGGGCAGGGGCTCGCCAGGCACGTTCCCGGGGGCGAAACACGTTGGTTCGCTCCAGGTTCGGACGGGCTTGAGGACAAGACGTTCAACTCCCTCTTCAAGGACGCTTCCGGCAGGCTCTGGGCGGGGAGCGAGAACGCGGGGCTGGTCGAGATACTGGATACGGGCGATGGCGTGTCCTTCAGGCACTACACCAAACAGACGCACGGTCTGGGGGCCAACGATCTCATGGCCGTGGCGGATGCCGGAGGCGGCCGCCTCTGGCTGGGTTCCTGGGGCGGAGGCCTCCAGCTCTTCGACCCGGCCAAGGGCGTGCTGGCAACGTACAGGCGAAGCCTGGCCAACCCGAACAGCATCTGCAGCGACATCGTCATGACCATCCTGGCCGGTGACGGCCCAGACGTATGGATCGGCTCCAGTGATCGCGGCCTCTCCCGGTTCGACAGCAACCAGGCCTTCATGACCTTCACATACGACCCCCTGGCGTCCTCGGGCATTCCGGACCCCATGACCTGGGCTTTCGCGCAGGACGGGGAAGGCAGCCTCTGGATCGGCACGTCGAAAGGGTTGTCACTCCTGGACCCGGCGAGCTTCACCTTCTCAGCGCCTCAATTCGGGGGCGCCGCCGCCAAAGCCCTTGCCGCAGAGAACGTCAGGGCCTTCGCGCCGTTCCCCGGCGGCATGTGGGCCGCAGCCCGCAAGACGGGCGTCGTGCGCGTCGATCTCGCGTCTAAAACGGCGGATCCGTTGGCAGCCTTGTACGGCGGGCGTGGGATTCCGGCCGGGGCGGACGTGCGCCTGCTGCTCCTGGACCAGGACAGATCGGAGCTGTGGGCCGGTCTCTCGGAAGGACTCATCCGCCTGGACATCAAGACCGGCGGAATCAGAACGTACCGCCATTCCAAGACGGACCCGTCCTCGCTCCCTCACGACCGCATCCGGGCCCTGCACCGCGACAGGGACGGCAGGATATGGGTGGGAACGAGCCTTGGGCTGGCTCTCCTGAACGAGGACGGCGAAGGGTTCACGGTCTTCAAGCGCGACCCCGCATCCCCCGGCGGATCCCTGGCTGGCGACGGCATCCGGGCGATAGCCCAGGACCAGACCGGGCTTTACTGGATAGGCACCGAAACCGGCATCTCCCTGTTCTCGCCCGGGAAGGGGGTCGTGAAGAACCTGCGCGAGGAGGACGGCCTTCCCAACAACTCCGTCTACGCCATAGTGCCCGCTGACGGTTTCATGTGGGCGAGCACCATGAGGGGGCTGGTCCGAATCGATCCGCGCAGCCTGTCCATGGAGCGCTATTTCAAGCGTGACGGCCTGCCGGACAACGAATTCAACTTCAACGCCTGGGGCCGTCTCGCCTCCGGCGAGCTGGTCTTCGGCGGGGTGAACGGATTCACCCTGTTCAATCCATCCGCCGTTCCCTGTCCGGAGAACGGGAAGAGGCCCCCCGCGCTTGAACTCACCCCCCTCGCGGGCAGCCAATCCGGCCCCTCCGCGCGCGGCGGGGAATTGCGGCTTGGCTGGAAGGCCCCCAACATCGTCTTCCGCTTCAACGCCCTGGCCTACGAACCGCCGGGCAGCGTGCACTACAGGGTCCGTCTATCGGGCGCGGAATCCGGCTGGCGCGAAACACGGGACATGGAAGCAGCCTACGCGGGCCTGAGCCCGGGAAGTTACGTGTTCGAGGTTGCGGCAAGCGACGACCACGGGCAATGGACCGCCGGCCCGGAGTCAATCCGTTTCAGCGTGGACAACCCGCCCTGGATGCGCTGGCCCGCCCTTCTCGCCTACGCGATCCTCCTTGCCGGGCTCATGGCGGCGCTGGCCCGCGCGGCGGCATCCAGGCAACGCAGGCGCGCGGCCTGGTTGGAGGCCGAGGTTGCCCGGCGCTCGGTCCAGCTGGCCGAATCCAACGCCCTGCTCGAGGAGCGTAACGCAAGCCTGGCCCGGCTGATGGAATCACGCGAACGCCTGTTCCGGTCGCTGGCGCACGAACTGCGCACGCCGCTCTCGGTCATCATCACCGCCCTGGAATCGCGGATGGAGTCCTTCGCGGGGGCGGGCCGCCAGGCCGCCCAGCTGGCTCTGGCCAGCGCCGGACGCCTGTCCAGCCTGATCAAGGCCATCCTCGACGTAGCGAGAGGGAATCAGGCCGGCAAGGAGACGCTGTTCGACGCGGGCAAGGCCCTTGAGGACACGCTGGCCCCCTTCAGGCTCCTGGCCGAAAACCAGGGCAGGATTCTCTCCGCGGACATCGCCGCCGCGCACGGCCGCTGGCTCTCCATGGACAGGGAGCTGTTCATCGCCGCCGTGGGCAATCTTGTCTCCAACGCCTTCAAGTACGGCCCGGGCGAGGCCCGGGTGGAGGCTCTGGCGGAAGGCGGGTCGCTGCGGGTGATTGTAAGCGACGACGGCGAGGGGATAGCCGAAGAAGACATCCCGGCCATGTTCGAGTGGTTCGCCCGTGGCACTAACGATTCCCGGACCGAGGGCTGGGGCATCGGACTTCCCACCGCGCGGGAGGCCGTGGAGAAGTACGGCGGCACGCTCAGCGCGTCGAGAGCGCCCGGAGGAGGCACGCGCTTTATCGTGGAGGTCCCCCTCTCTCCGGAACCGCCGTCCAAGGACGCTTTCGAGGGTTCCGCAGTCAGGGCAGAGACGGACGCCGCCGCGTTCACGGGCAGGAAAGGCGTCCTTGTGGAGGACGACCCGGACCTCCGGGAGCAACTGACGGCGATTTTCCACGGTTTTTGCGAGGTGACTCCCACGCCGGACGCCGAGGCCGGGTGGAAGGCCATCAACTCGATCATGCCCGATTTCGTCGTCTCGGACGTCATGCTCCCGGGACCCAGCGGTTTCGACCTGGTCACCAGGATGAAGGAGAACGTCGAAACGAGCCATATCCCCGTCATCCTCATCAGCGCCTACGACGAGGCGGAGCTTCGCCGCGCCGGCTTCTCGGTGTCCGCGGACGCCTGCCTGGCCAAGCCGGTCAGGCGCGACGAACTGCTGCTGCGGACAGGATCGTTGTTGCGAAACAGGGAGCTGGCCGCGCGGCGCATCAAGCGGGCCATCCTTTTCGAGCAGGGACCGCCGAAGGAGGACGGCCCCGGCGCGATGACGGATGAGCAGGACCTGCTCGCGCGCATCCGCGAGGTAATGACGCCGCTGGAGAACGTCCCCTCCCTGACGGTGGGAGATGTGGCGCGAAGCCTGGGCATGAGCCAGCGGAGCCTGCAAAGGGCACTGGAGAAGACCGGCGTCAGCTGGAGCGAATTCAAACGCCTCCATCAGCTGCGGAACGCCATGGACCTGTTGCGGGCCGGGAACCTGAACATCACCGAGGTGGCCATGCGCTGCGGCTTCGCAAACAGCGCCTATTTCGCCAAGATATTCAAGGAGCACGCCGGGATGACGCCCAGCGAATGGAGATCCAGTGCTTCGTCCGGGCAGACCTACCCCGCCTAGCGTGACTTCCACGATGAAAGCGGACACTTGCTTCGCGGATGATGCGCTGAAAGAGTAAAGCTTGCCCTCGGGCAATCATGTTCATGTTTTTCGAGGACGCGGCGCCACGCCGCCAGCGGGGCCTGCCCATCTCAGGCCCCGCTTCACATGGGCGGCCCAACCCGGCATGGGAGTTTCACATCCGGCCCTTGGGCAACCCCCGCGTTTTTTCCAAGCACCGCCAAGCCCGCGGCCTGTGATCGTAGACAGGCCTGTCCGCCGAACGTTCCAACCATGGCGCGCGCCATCCAGACGCGCATCCTGGCGCAAAACGACCATTAATCAGACGCACGCACTGCAATCCTCATTTCCTGCATGGACACGGGATGCAATTATCGACTACATATAAAACCTCCTACAACAACTTCAGCAGGAGTTAGCATGATGCCCCGCCGCCCCATCGTCACGCTGCTTGCCATCCTCGTCCTCCTGTCCGCATGCAAGAAGGCGTCCCAGACCGCCCACGAAATGGCCGGCCAGGCGGCCTACCAGCCCATCGAATACCTCAACGCCGCTACCCCAGGCCCGGCGCTGATCGTTCTCCCTGGCGAGGTGAAGTCAGGCCATTACCTCTACCGCCAGAAAATCGGTGAAACAAACATCGCCGACTTCGGCGAGATGGAGTTGCAGAAGGCCGGGTTTCCCATCCTGGACCGGGGCAACCTAGACGCCATCGTGGAGGAGATTTCGCTCGCGGCCCAGATGGGCGACCCGGGCGCGCTCAAGCTGTTCCGCAAGGGGAAGTTCGCCAAGGCCCGCTACCTGGTACGCTTCGACGTGGTCAAGGCCGAGCGCGTCTCCCAGACGAGGAAGTCCTTCGACGGCACTCTGGCTGGAGTGCTCGTCGGGGGCGTGCTCGCGGGGCTCACGGACAGCGCGGAGCTGGGCACGGCCACGGGCACGGCCATCGCCTCCATCAAGTCCGCCGAGGAGACGAGCGTATGGAGCATGGCCATGCGCTACACCATCATCGACGCCGACACCGGTCAGGTGGCAGCCACGGGCGAGGTGGACGAGACCATCGACGTAAAGAAGACACTTCAGGGTTTCCTGGGCTCCACCGAACAGAAAGGCAATCTGCTGCCGCTGGACGCCGTGACCCTGCGGATGATCCAGCAGTGCGTGGCCCGCATCGATTCCGGGAACAAGGCGGCCATGAACGCGGCCGAAGCCGCCCCTGCCGGGCAGATTGCCGCGAATAAGGAACAGGAGATTGTCGCCCGGTACGCGGAACTGAAGCAGAAAAAGGAGGAGGAGCGCAAGGCGCTCGCCCAGGCTGCCCGCTTCGAGGGCGTCTACGCGGGAAAGTTCGCTGGCGGAACCAAGGGCGACATGACCCTCATAGTGAGCGGCGACAAGGTGGAAGGCACGGTGAGCAATTCGGAGGGCCTTTACGGAACGTTCGAAGGCGGACTGGACTGCGCCACCGGCAAGATGGACTGCAAGCTGACGGGGAGCATAGCCTTCATCAAGTTCACCGGCTCCGTGACCGGCACGCTCGAACCGGGCCAGGCACAAGGGGAATGGGCCGCCAGCGGGTGGGGCACGGAGAAAGGCGACTGGAAGGCTGCCAAGCTCCAATAACATGCTCACAGGGGCCGTGAAGCCCATGGTTTCAGGAGGCCGCATGACGACGCCCACCGCCCCGGACCAGCCGGGCATGCTTTTCCAGCCCGTCCGCCTGGGGCCCTTGACGCTCGGCAACCGGTTCGTCCGCTCGGCCACGTGGGAAGGCATGGCCGCCGAGGACGGTTCGGTGACGGACAGACTGATCGGCACGCTGGCCAGGCTCGCCAAAGGAGGCGTGGGCCTAGTGGTCGCGGGGCACGCCTACGTCTTGAAACAGGGTCAGTCCGGCCCCTGGAAGACGGGCGTCCACGACCCGTCCATGAAGCCCGGCCTGACGGCCCTGGCAAGCGCCGTGCGCGAGGCGGGCGGCAAGGTGGCGGCCCAGCTGGCGCACGGCGGAATAAAGGCCAGCGTCAAGCTCACGGGCATGGAGGCGCTGGGGCCTTCCGACGGAGAGGGATTCCGGGCCATGACCGCGGAGGAGATCGAAGCGGCCACCCAGGCCTTCGGGCGGGCCGCTCTCTTGTGCCGCGAATCCGGCTTCGACGCGGTGCAGATCCATGCCGCCCACGGCTACCTGCTCAGCCAGTTCCTCTCGCCATTTTACAACAAGCGCGCCGACGGGTACGGCGGCAGCCTGGAAAACCGGGCGCGTTTTCTGGTATCTGTGGCGCGCGCTGTCAGGCAGGCTGTCGGGGACGGCTATCCCGTGCTGTGCAAGCTGAACTCGGAGGACTTCCTGCCGGGAGGACTGAGCATGAACGAGTCCCTTGAGGTGGCCGTCATGCTCAAGGAGGCCGGGCTGGACATATTGGAGCTGTCGGGCGGAACCGGCGATTCGGGAAAGCTGTCGCCCGTCCGGGTTGGCAGGGCGAGATCCCCCGAGGACGAAGGCTACTTCAAGCAAGCCGCCGCCCGGTTCAAGGCCGGGGTGGACCTGCCGCTCATCCTCGTCGGCGGCATCCGTTCGCCGGAGGCGGCGGCGAGGCTCGTCGCGGACGGCGTCTGCGACGCAGTCTCCATGTGCAGGCCGCTCATCAGGGAGCCGGACATCATCAACCGCTGGAAATCAGGAGACACGCGGCCGTCCGCCTGCGTGTCCGACAACCTGTGCTTCCGCCCGGCAATGAGCGGCGAGGGAATCTACTGCCTGACCGAGAAGAAACAGGCCGCCGTGAGAACTAATCGGGACTGAAGGCGCGGGTGCGCCTTCCGCGGACTAGCACCCCTCGAGCGGCTCCTCTCCATGGCTCGAAAAAGCCGAAGCCGGACTCGCGATAGTCCGGCTTCGTCATATTCCCAGGGCTACGGGAGAAGATTATGTCCTGCCCGGCCTACCCCGCATGGCCAGTTGGTGCAGAGGGGGGCCTATTATTGCGCTAGTTAGGCCTTGCCATTGCTTGCTCGGTCCAGTTCGATTTTTCCAAGTGCCCCATTAAGTGCCCCAAAAAATGAATGCTGCCCCATTTTCGGCCCCCTGTTCCCTGGCATCCAGGCTCCGAGAAAAGTACCCCCAAATTTTTCCAAAACTGCACGCCAATGAGCGACCACGGTCTACCGCCCTGGCGCTGGTCGCCAGGGCGGTAGGGGTGAAGGTCGAGGAATTGTTCGAGGAGGGGTGAGGATAGGGCGCGGATCTTGAGCGTGGGTGCCCCTTGAGATGCATCAGGCCGATTTAGAGCTTGCTTCTGACCAAAGATAGAATTCCAGGAGGAAGGTAGTCGTGGCTGTCTACTACTTGTTTAATTCTAGCGCGGAGCGCAGGAGGGAGGGGCCACACCTTCCCCGCCGCCACAGACGCCGCAATAGCCTGAGTCGAAAATTCATGCGCTTGTGAGGTGTCGACATAAGACGAATGGTCAAGGAATGGGAGTTCAAAACTTCCAAGGATGGTAACTTGTGCGACTACAGGCACTCTGCGGCGTGTGTTGATATAAAAGAATTTTCTACAGTCCGGACAAATACAGACAGCAAATTTGTCGTGCGTAATATTTGACAAGAATCTGTCAAAAATCAAGATGACATCGCCTGAACTGACCATGGATGTTCTACAGCGCGACTGTCGGGGCCGTTTCCCTGATATAAGCTATGAGTTCTTCTCTGTCCTCAGTGTCCTCATCTATGAAATTGGCATAGTCCATTTCTCCATTCAGTTGAGCATCGATCCAAGCCCGTTCTGCATGGGTCATAACACACAAGGAATTGAAATCCATCCCGTCGCATTGCTCAAGGGCTTTTTCAAGACACCGGATGTCGGAACCCGAAAAAAAGGACAACTCAGGACTCCGCTTGGCAGTTACATGCGGAATTCTCCCGACTCGAACAACATCAAGCGTACTGGATATCAATTCAAGCAGACGCTCTGGGAGATGGTCATCCGATTCAAGCATGTCATAAGCATGCGAGGGGACAGGCCCATATGTCATTTTGATGTAAGTATCACCAATGACAGGTCTTCCTGCCTCTTGGAGATGTGCCTTGTCTGCGTAGAAAAGGACCTTAAGGATAAAATGGAAGTCCTTCCCGGGGCGCTTACTGGCAACCCAAGCAAGAGTTTCGAGGATTTTCCGATGGTTTGGCTGGTAGGCAATTTTCATGACTGGCCTCCTAACGATTAGACCAGTTGACTTAGCTAGACTGTTTTGAAGCAGCTATGCTTATTCTCAACCAGTGTAAACATTTTTAACCGAGTTTCAAGCAAGTCCTTGTGGAACTGCCCCCCCATTGACGCGGCTTACTGAAAGGTGCATCGACTGACCATGTGGGAAGTTGCTGGCGGAATCCTCCTCGTGTGGCTCGCCTTCGCGGTGCTGCCTCCACTCATTGCGGCGATAGCCCGAGGACTCCCCGTGTTGTTGGCGGTCGGCGGCTTCCTGGCCGTCGGGCTGTCCCTTCTGGACGGTGACTCGCCTTTGCAGCGTGGCGTGTTCGCTACGGGCGTGATCGCCCTTATCATCGGTTGTGCCACCTTCCCCCGCAACAAGAAGCAGGACGTCTACAAGGCTCCCAAGGGCTGGGACAAGTGGGCGGCGTACCACCGCAAACCGCCCCGCCCGTGGGAGAAGAAGACCACGCCCTAGCCTATTTGAAGGCCCCCCCTGCATCCCGGGCCACGCCCTCGCGCGGGAGCAGCCCCAAGCCCTGAATGATTTGCATTGTTCTCGCGGAGGGCGGGAGCATGGCTTGCCAGTCCTGCGGCGGGTTGAACAGGAGTTCCGCCAGCTTCGGGGCGTTGGACCTGAACCGCCAATCCCTGAAAGCGTCCCCCCATGCGCCAGGGCTTGCCAGTCTGCCGACATCCAGGCCACGCGAAATGGCCCCCTCAACCGGCCCCATGGTGGCATCCTGGAGGGCTTCCACGGCTGGCCCCCCGGCGAATGTCCAGGACTGTCCCCGCGCCCCCTGTGAAGCCCTGTTGAGGGTGTCGATAAGGTTACTGAACTCCCTGAACTGCTCGGGGCTCATGGCAGCGCCCCACATGTCTGTAGCGGCCTGGGAACCGCCAAGCTCTTTCGCCACCTGACCAGAGAAGTTGCCCGGCCCGCCGCTGGCGCTTCCCTTGACCCCTCGCGCGGCCTGGAGGATTCGAGCGGCCACGGCATCATCCCAGGCTTGTGGGAATTGCCCGGCAATCGAATCTTTCCACGCCTGGACCACAGACGGGGAAGCGGGGTTGCTGGCCTGGGGGTTGAACAGCATCCCCGGCGCGGTAGCGGCCCTGTCCGGCGGGAGCTTGCGGACCTTGTTAAGCACGCTATCCCCGAAAACCTGAACCGGGGCGGACAGCTCCGCGAAGGCGTCGTTTGCCGTCCTGAAGCCCGGCACGTTGTTGGTCATGAAATCCATGAGGTCCGATTTCACGCCCATGAGCGCGGCCTTCGCCTGAGCTTCGTTCTCTCCAAGCCCTTCTATCAGCGCGTCAATACCCTGCTTCGCGGCCTGGAGGCCTTCGGGGGTGTCCCTGAGCGCCCCATTCGAGAACAGTTGCGCCTTAGCCTTTTCGAGCAAGGACTTGACCGCCTCGGGCGTGCCCTGACTGGCGAGCTTGGCCTCGATGCCCTGGAGGATGGGGGAGGCGTCCAGCGGAGCGCCGCCGGGGAGGTTCGCCAGCTCGTACAGGGGGCCGGAAGCCCTCGCCCTGGCGTTCTTCATTTCCTGGAGGCTCGCCCCGGCCGCGTTGACCAGGTTGCGCCCCAACCCGGCCACATCATTGCCCGAACCCATGCTTTCGGCGAAACGGTCCACCGCCTCCCGCGCTGCGGCGTTCTGTGTCTCGCCCTGCCGCTTGGCGATATCCAGGGAGCCGGGGAGCATCCGCAAGCGGGCTTCGGCGTCTAGCATGGCGGGGTTGCCCGTAGCCTGCCCCAGGGTCAGGGGGATGTTCGATTTGCCCATGACTTCCGTTGCGGCGGCCACCTCATCCTTACCCAGGTTGCCAAGCACGTTCCCCCAGCGCGGGGCGAGGGCCTTGTTGACCCCGGAGGTGAGGAGCCCGGAGAGAAGCCCGGCGCTAGGCACGGCCACCGCGTCAGGCACGCCCCAGGTGCGCTTGTCCGTCCCGTACCACTCAGGCATGAAGGCGTTACCCACAACCCGGCGGGCCAGCTCGTCACCGGCCCCCATGACGCCTTGTACCCACGGCGAGGGGATGGCCTCCGGGGCAGTGAAGGCAAGAGCGGCGTTGCCCACCGTGCTAACCGGGTTACTCGCCAAGGTAGCCACCGCCTCGCGCCCCAGGTTGGCTAGGGATGCCTCGGGCGTGCTGCCGCCCATTCCACCCACGCGGACCAGCTCGCCGCCGTCCTTCAGGTAAACGGCCCCGCCCCTTACGGTCAGGTCGCTTTCTGGCCGTTGCAGGGCGTTGGCGGCAACCTTGATGCGCTGGGCATCGTCCGCCGCGTACTTGATGGCAATGAGGCTCATAATATCCAGGGGTTGGACCTTGGAGGGCCTGAGCCCTCCGGCGGTCTTGGCGTCAACGGGGGGCTGATAGAAACCGGCCTCCCCGCCAAGCATTGCGGCCATATCCTCGGGGAGCGCCCCGCCCCCGGAAGAACCGGAAGGCGAGGTGCCCAAGCCCAGGAACGCTTTCGCTGAGGGACGGGGGGAGCCGCCCCCCTTGAGAAATTCGGTAGCCTTGACCATGTGTGCGTTACTCCATGCCGAACTGGCTTTTCAGGATGCTTTCCGCTTGGTCCGCCGTGATGCGCCCGGCCTGATAGTCCCTGCGGACGTCTTCGGCGTCCTTATAGGTCGGGCTCGCGCTGGCAGTCGGTCCCGCGTTGGCGTCGGAGGGAGCGGGGGCCAATCCCCGCCCCTGCTCTTCCTGAATCCGCGCGGCCTGCGTCTGGTTCCACTCGGTCAGCCTGGATTCATAGTCCGCGTAGTCCTTGAGCCCGGTAAACTTCTTCTGCTTCTCCAGCGCAAGGGCCGCCTCTTTGCGGACCATCTCCATCAGCCTGCGGTTCACCTCGGGGAGGTTTTGCGGGCTGATGTTCATGCTTTCGATGGAGCGCCGGTCAGCGTCGGAGAAGTTCGTGTGAAACGCGGTGGTGTTCTGGACGATGGGCAGGAGCATCCGGGCGGAAAGCGCCTGGAGGGTGTTGATGTCGTTGGCCGCGTCGATAAAGCCCTTGAACTGGCTGTCCAGCCCCAGGCCTTGAGCCATGCCGCCCACAACCTTTTTGACTTCCGCCAGGGAGCCCGAGGAGTTCAAGAGCGGCTCGGCGTATTTCAGCGTGGCAAGGGTCTTGAGCCCCGCATCGGCGTCCTTGGCTATCTGCTCCCGAGCGGCCTGGACGGATTCGCCCTGTTTCTTCTGCAAGGCGTTCTGCTCCGGGGGGAGGTTGTTGTGTACGTTCACGGTCTGCGTGCTGTTCGCCTGATTGTAGCTTTTCACCCACGCCGCCGCGCCGGTTTCGCTGGGATCGAACCTCCTCCCGAATCGCGCCTCATAGGCCTGCGCTCCGTCCAGCTTTCGGGGCTCGGTCATCTCGCGGACGGTCTTAAGCGTGCTCAACAGCCCGGCCGCTGCCTTGCTCCGGGGGGCCATCATGCCGACAAGGCTCACAAAGCCCGCGTCATTGGCGAGTTCCGCCAGCCTGTATTGCCTGTTTCCCACGGGTATGGTGGCGTTAGGGTCGATTCCCCCGCCGTTCGGCATGTCGGAGGCCACGCCGCCACGGGAGGCCAGTTGCGGCCCCATGGGGAACTTGCCGCCCACGGCCTGGGTTGCCATCTCCGGGGGCATGGCCCGCCCGGTTTCCATCTGGCTCATTGCCTGCATGATCTTGGCGCGGAACTCGGGGTTTGTCAGGTCAATCGGGGCGTCAACCGGGTAATCCCCGATTTGCTTAGACAGGAAGCCAGCGTAAGCCGCCGGGTCGTTGTTGCCATCGCCTTTGGGAGCCCAACGGGACGTCAGGCCTATCAGGGAGTTGACGCCGTGCTTTGTGGCGTAGGTGTTCAACAGGTCCGACATGGCCCGCGCTCCGTCCAGGGGCGTGGCGTAGCTGTTGAATCCCTGCCCACCAACGGGCCGGATGTTGCCGGGGTTGTTGGCCCCCCAGCCGGTGACAGGCCGGGAGGACTGAGAAGAGTCACCCGCCACGCCGTTGCCGGGCTGTTGCAGGAAAGCCCCACCACCGGGAGACAGCCACGGGGATATGGACTTGTAAAACTCGTCATCCCCGGCCAGTTCCCGCTCTTTCAGGGCGAGGTTGGCCCGCATGAGGCCCAGTTGACCTTGTGCCATGGCGTCCTGTCTCTCCATGGCGCGGCGTGCCATTTTGTTGCGCTCGGCCATTTGCCAAATCTGTGTGGCGCTGAATATCCCCTGATTAAGCCCCTGAAGCCCTTGGGCAATGATGCTCCCAATGTCCTCACTCACTCTTTCACCTCACGCTTGCTTTAGCGGGCATTCCCGCCCGGTTCATGGTCGATGCCCGTATGAACGTAAGTCACGCTGTCGCCAGGGCGGATTGTTCTCCCGCTGGCCTCGTACCGGTAGCGGGCCGCATCCGTGTCGCCGTCGTTGTTGACCACCACGATGTGGGCGGCCCCGCCCGTTGTCCGCTCAAGACGTTCGATTCTGCTTTCTATCCCCATCTCTTCCCCTCTAGTGCGTCCCCCTGCCAGGAACAAAACAACACGGTTCTGCCGCGCGGCGGCTTGCAGTCCGAAATTGCCCGCTCCTTGGCCTGCTCCATCGTCTCCCCGGGTCCTGGGTCCACCCACACCGGGAAATATTGGGCGGGCTCGTAAGCCTCCAGCCGGTCAAGCCTTCCCTGATACTTCATTATTGCGCCTCCATTGGTCCGAAGCTGTCTATGACGAAAACAACGGTGTCGCCTTCGTGCACGACGCCGCCAAGCTCGATATACTTCCCCAAAGCCTCATCCTGTGTGATGGAACTGTCTGGGACAACCACAACATGAAGCCTGCCACTAGCCGCTATACTTAGCCTGTTAAGCCTGCTTTTGATGCTCATCTCCATCCCTCGAATGCTTTATCGTTCCCGTCTACAACGAACGAATGCCACATGTTCTGCATGCGCTCGGTGTATTCCCGCTCACCCCTGTAATTGCGGGCGATCTCAGCGGCCCTTGACCCGATTTTTTCCGGTTCAATGAATCCCAATTGTGCCCACTCTGTTGCCCCCTTGACGCACCAATCAGGCACAACCCCGGGAAATTCACGATTGGCAGGCCCTTCCAGCCTCGCCAATCGCCGCCCAATGCCGCCGCTCATCTCCGATCCTCCTTCGCCTCCAGGGCGCTCAAGCGTGCTTCGATGTCCGCGATCTCCAGGGCCTTGCGGTGGCCCTCCACCAACCCGGCAAGCGCCTGCCCCTCGCTCGGGGTAATGTCCCCCTTGCCCACGGCCTCGATGATTTTCCCCGTTGCCTTGGGCAGGTCAGCCGCTCTTTCGATCTTCGGGAGTCCGGCCAGGATGACAGGCGAATCCTTGCGGGGCGGGGCCAGCCTTTCGAGGCATAGGCGCAATGCCACGGAATCGCCCTCTAGCGCCCTCTCAACGCATTTGCGGGTCAACGCCTCGGCTTCACCATCCAAAAGCGCCAGGACGGCCAACGTAGCCTTGTGGCGGCTTCCCGTGGGGCATCCGTTGGGGTTGCCCGATTGCCCCGGCTTCCAGGGGCGGCCACGCACCCGTTGTTTTCCGGCTGTCTTGTCAGTTTCAGGCATGGGCGGCCCTCCTGCCCTCCCGCTTTTCCCGGCCCTTCCTGGCGAGGCGCTTCCCGATGGCCTCCAGCTCGGAAACCGCCGCGTCCTCGCGCTTGGCCTCCTCGCGTTCCCGCCGGAACTTCTCCAGGGTCCAATAGGTGACGTACTCCCCGCCGCCCCGCGAACCCGCCCAAACGAACGGAACGCCGTAGCGCACTTGAAAGGCCAGGATGGATTGCAAGGCCGAATGCGGGGACATGCGGGACGTGTAGCGATGCCGGGCCACGTCATCCAGGGTGGCCTCTATGACCACGGCGAAGCACTCCAGGGAGCGGGCGCGGTCAAGCTCGCGCTCGAAGCGGTCCCGGCCCACGGTCAGGCATCCGATCAGGTCGTCAAGGCTCTTGCGCTCGACGGCAACGCAATGCTCCAGCCCGGCCAGGCTGTAATCCCCGGTCCTCAGCGTCCCGGTTGTCACCTCTGCCGCGTACTGCGCATGATTGAAGGCGAACGGGCGTTGCTCCCGCGTATCGACCACCACGCGAAGGGGGACGGAGGGGTTAGCACTCATCGGGAACCCTCCCGTCGTAGATGGCGCAAAGGTGGGAGTAGACGACGTGGTAGGCCCGGCCATCCCTGACGCGCGGGTCCGGGTGTTTGCTGTTGAATCCCACAAGGGACCGGAAGGCGGGCCTTATGGTGTTGAACCACGTCCGGTTGCAGTCCTTGCCCGCGTGCTTCCGGGCCAGTCCTTCCGCCTCCAACAGGCGGGGCTCAAGTTCGACCAAAAGGGGGTATGTGATGTGTGCCATGTCTACCGCTCCGCACCGTTGTTGATTGCGCCTCCAGATTGCCCAGGATTGCCCCGTGCCGCGCTCTGTCCGCCCAGGCCGTAGGCTGGAGGCCAGAAAGCAGGCCTGGAGGTCCAGGGCCACCATTCCGGGGCAGGAATCAGGGACGCGGACGCCGCGCCAGCCGGGAAGGACAAAGAACCCGTGCGGGGCGTGGTAGGCTTCGGCCTCCTCCAGGTAGCGGGAGGCCTCCGGGGTGGACATAACGGGGACATCCTCGGGCCAGCCTCCCCAGGTACGCCATTGATCCCATTCGAGGAGGGAAACGCGGGTCCACGGGAGAGGGGCCAGAAAAAAGCGATTGCCTTTGGGGGTCTTCCAGGCGGTGAGGTGGTTCACTGGACACCCCCGCTAAAGGGGTTTTCCAGCCCGTTACCCTCGAATGGGGTTCCGAGGTGCGTTACGTTACCCGGGGGCGTTACCCCGTTACCCCCTCTAAAGAGGGGGGTAACGGTAGTAACGCTTTGCCCCCCCGTTACGGGCGTTACCTCGTAACGGTTGGTAACGCTGGTAACGCTTTGGGTGGGCATCCAAAGCCCGTCAGTCTCCCTAACGAGCCCGTCCGACTCCAGGCCCTTCTTGGCCTTGAAAAAGGCTTGGCGTTGGGCGTTGGCATTGTCGGATTTTGAGATGCCCCGGGAGTAGACAACCCGTCTCCATTCGTCTGGATGAACCGGCCCGCCTGCCGCCTCGCAAGCCTCCCTGAGCGCGTCCAGGGCTATCCGCTTTGCACCGGAGGGCTTGGGAATGTCAGAAGCCTCGGGAACGTCCGTCAGGCGAAGCACGCAAGACATGATCTCGGGGAGGGCTTCGCTTTCATAGTCGGTCCAGCCGGTCCCCACTTCTTCGGGCTCGAAGGCGAGGGTAGCCGGGGGCTCATGGTCCTTGCTCTTGGTGCACCTCAGGACGCGCACGCCGCCGCGAACCGCGAGCTTGTACTCGAAGTCAGACGCCGCCTTGAGAACGCTTGATCCCCGGGAACGGTCTCCGGTGGACAGGCCCGAGTGATGCACCACCATGACGGCGCACCCGA
>JBMORI010000084.1:0-1249 GCA_049322415.1 Thermodesulfobacteriota bacterium
GAGACTGGCCGCCGTGCCGGACGCCTGCCGGTGCATCGACTGCCAGCGCGAGCTGGAAGGGTAGGTTGTGGGTATGCCCGTGTGGCTCAAGGACTGGTGGCCGGTGCTGGCCTTGCTCGTGAACGGCTTGGCCGTGTGGGTCATGTGGTCCATGTCCCGGAAGTTCATGACGCGCGAGGACTGCGCCAGATGCGCGGGCAACATCACGGCTCGGGTGGAGACGCTGGAGAAGCAGAAGACCTGCGTTGACATCAAGCTGGACAATCTGCCGCAGATGGAGGCGCTCCACCAGATAGCCCTGCGCCTGGAGGAACTCGCCGGCGACCAGGAGGCGCTCAAGGCGACCATCGATGGCCTACGAGACCTCCTCCGCCGGGTTGAACATCCGTTGAACCTGCTCCTGGAGGGGCACCTCAACGGCAAGAGGAGAAGTGAATGATGACTCCCGTTCAAAAGGCTTTCATCGAGGATCGCCGCCTGGCGATCCTGCGTTTTCTCTCCGAGGACAAGGGCTACGCCCTCAACACCGCCATGCTCCAGGAGGCGTTGAAAGCCATCGGCCACAACGTCAGCCGCGACGAGGTGGAGACGCAGGCCGCGTGGCTGGCCGAGCAGGGGCTGGTCGAGGTGGAGAAGGTGGGGCCTGTCACGGTGGCCAAGCTCACCGGGCGCGGCCTGGATTGCGCCAACGGCGACGCCTGCGTGCCGGGCGTGAAGCGCCCGGGGCCGAGGTAGGCCGTGCCCCCCAGGTCCAAGGTGAAGCAGCTCCCGGCCGAGATCCGCGAGGCCATCCACAAACTCCTGGACGGCGGCCAGACCCTGGACGCCATCGTGGAGCACCTGAATTCCCTTGGGGCCCAGGTGTCCCGCTCGGCCCTGGGCCGCTACTCCCAGGAGTACCAGGAGGTGGCCGCCAAGCTGCGCGAGGCCCGGGAGATCACCAGCACCTTCGCCGCGCAGCTCCAGGACATGCCCAATGACATGGGGCGCGTGACCACGGAGCTGCTCCAGACCCTGGTGTTCAAAGTCCTCATGAAACAGGCCAAGGGCGAGGACCCGGACGTGTCCGCCGGCGAGCTGATGTTCCTGGCCAAGGCCATCAAAGACATGGCCAGCGCCAGCAAGACCAGCGCGGACATGGAGATGAAGATCCGCGACCGCGCCCGCGAGGAAGCCCTGCGCGACGCGGCCAAGGCCGTGGACACGGCGGCCAAGGAGAAGGGGCTCTCGGCCGAGACCGTGCAGACCA
>JBMORI010000085.1:0-73670 GCA_049322415.1 Thermodesulfobacteriota bacterium
CGCCGGGATTTCGCCCGGCGGCCTTCTCGTTTTTTATGATTTGAAGCCTTTCAGCGGAGCATTTCGAGATTCAACAGGATGTCCACCCTGTCGCCCAGCACCCCCATCTTCTGGAACCTGCCGTCGCTCACGCCGTAGTCGAGCATGTTGACGGCAAAGCGCGCCCTGAACCCGGCCACGGTCCTGCCCTTTTCCATCGGGGAGGGAGCCGCCCCCAGATACTCGAACGGGATGTCCACCGGGCGGGTCACGTCCTTGATGGTGAGATCCCCCCGGGCGGCGTAGCGTCCCGGTCCGGTCTGGACGATCTCCCGGCTGACGAAGCGCATGGACGGGTATTTCGCCGCGTCGAAGAAATCGGGGCTCCTCAGGTGCTCGTCGCGTTTCGCCACGCCTGTGTCCACGCTGGCCAAGTCCACCCTCACGTCCATCACGCTGCCCGCGAGGTTGTCCGGATCGAAACGCACCAGACCGTCATAGACGGCGAAGCGTCCGGGGACGTCCGCGAAGATATGCCTGACGAAGAACATCACCGAACAATGCGGCGGGTCGAAGCTCCAGGCGGGAGCCTCCTCCGTCGCGGCCAAAGACCGGACGGCCCCGAGCATGATGCCCAGGGCCGCCAGAACAATGAGCTGTTTTCGCATTTCAAGTCCTACTTGAACAGTTTCGCATACTGGCCGTAGCCTTCCTTTTCCAGATCTTCGGCGGGGATGAAACGCAGGGCAGCCGAGTTCATGCAGTAGCGCAGGCCGGTGGGCGGCGGGCCGTCGTCGAAGACATGCCCCAGGTGGGAGTCGGCGAACTTCGAGCGAACCTCAGTGCGCACCGAGAAGAGCGAGCGGTCTTCTTTCGTGACGATGTTGCCGGGCTCCAGGGGCCTTGTGAAGCTCGGCCAGCCGGTTCCGGAATCGTACTTGTCCAGCGAGGAGAACAGGGGCTCCCCGGAGATGATGTCCACGTAGATGCCGGGCTTCTTGTTGCCGTTGTATTCGTTGTTGAAGGGCGGCTCCGTGCCCTCGTGCTGCGTCACCTTGTACTGCATGGGGGTGAGGGCCTTCTTGAGCTCGGCGTCGCCGGGCTTGACGAAGGGCTTGGGCGGCGGCACGGGCTCCGCCTTGCCGGGCGCGGCAGGCGCTTCGGGGGCATCGCCCCAGGTCTTCTTGAGAAACTGGTCGCGGCCGGAGCCGAACCTGTAGTAGTTGTACCGGACGGGATTATGCTTGTAGTAGTCCTGGTGGTAGTCCTCGGCCGGGTAGAAGGCCTCGAAGGGCAGAATCTCAGTCACGATGGCCCGCGTGCCGAACCTGCCGGCCTTGGCGAGAGCCGCCTTGGACTCCTCGGCGATCTTCTTCTGCTCCTCGCCATGGTAGAAGATGGCCGAACGGTACTGCCTGCCCCTGTCCACGAACTGGCCGCCCGCGTCTGTCGGGTCGATGTGCCGCCAGAAGTGCTCCACGAGGTCGGCGTAGCTCACCTTTTTCGGATCGAAGAAGACCTGGACGGATTCCAGGTGGCCTGTCGCCCCGGAAGACACCTGCTGGTAAGTGGGGTTCTTCTCCTTGCCCCCCGAATAGCCCGAGATGACGCGGGTCACTCCCGGAACCTTCTCGAAGTCGGACTCAGTGCACCAGAAGCAGCCGCCCGCGAAGGTGGCCACGGCCTCTGTGTTTCTGGGGGCCAGCTCCTCGCCTGCAGCCGCTCCCGCCTGGCCGCCGAAAGGCCAGATGAATCCGGCCGCCGCCAAGGTGATAAACCAGCCGGCCGAAATGCTGAACCGTTTCATGAACGCCTCTCTTTCCCAGGTTGTAATAACCCAAGATCAGACGGCGATGGCGGTAGTCAAGCGCGCTTTATCGACAAATCCCCAACGGAGGGCTTCGTCCTCTTCAACCCATGGGCTTGCTTCGCCGTGCCGGGCGACAACCCCGCGCTCGTCCTCGAAAGTGAACTCGCCGCTGCCTTCATACCGAAGGATGGCGCCGAAATTGGTCACGAGACCCTGCCGGGGAGCGATCATGCCGATGATTTCGCCGGTGACACCGTCGAGAACCGGGAGGGAAAGCCAACCGCGCATGGGAGCCTCCTATGTAAGAAGTTGTGGCGGCAACAGACAGTCGAACTTATCGGTCCCATACCACAATCTTGCGCGGAGGCAACGAAAAAAGGCGGGATTCCCCGCCAAAATGTTCACGCGCCCAAGCTCCGGATGGAGCTTGCATCGCGGACGCCCCACTAGCCTTTGCGGCGTCTGCCCCCCGAGCCGCGTCCCCTGCCGCCCGGCCCGGAAGGACCATCCCGGCGTTCCGGACCGCCAGGCCTGGTTTTGCCTCGCTCTGCGCCTCCCTTGTCCCCGGCGTCCTCCCGGCGGCGCGGCCGTTTCCCCGCCGCGCCGGCCCCGCCTGGAGCGCCAACTGAACGGCGTTCCCTGGCGGACTCCCTGCTTCCGGGCTCGCCCCGGTGTTCCGGCATGAGGATGGCGTGCTGGCGCAGCCGCTCGGCGTCCGAGCGCGCCACGTATACCGGCTCACCGTCCGGACCGGTCCCAGAAAAGAACATGGCCGCGGCCATTGTTCCGGGCAGCGGGATGAAACACTGCACCTGGCTCGGCTTCCATCCGCGCGCCCGGAGCCATCCGGCCAGATCTCGCATGTCGGCCTCGGTGCAGCCGGGATGGGCGCTCATGAGATACGGTATCACGTACTGCTCCTTGCCCGCCCGGCCCGACTCACGGCCGAACACATCCAGAAAGCGCTCGAACACGGAGAAGGCGGGCTTTCGCATGAGCTTGAGCACGCGCGCGGACATATGCTCGGGGGCCACCTTGGCCTGGCCGCCCGTGAATTCGCGCACCATTACGGCCAGGGCCTTGGGGTCCTGAAGCCCCAGGTCCATGCGCCAGCCGCTGGCCACGCGCACGTGCCGCACGCCGGGAATGTCCTCCACGGCGCGCAGAAGCTCCACGAAGGCCTTCTGGTCCGCCCTGAAATGCTTGCAAACGGCCGGGGTCAGGCAGCTCGCCCGCTTGCAGGAGGCCATGTCCCCCGCGCACCGGCCGCCCCACATGTTGGCGCTGGGGCCGCCCACGTCGCTTACGCTGCCGGAGAAGCCGCGCATTCCGGACAGGCGGCGGGCTTCGTCCATCACCGAGGCCCGGCTTCGAGAGCGGATGCGCCGCCCCTGGTGCAGGGCCAGGGTGCAGAAGGAGCACCCTCCGGCGCAGCCCCGGTGGATGTTGAGGCTCCCCTCGATCATGGACGCCGCCGGTATCGCCTCCTTGTAGGACGGATGCGGCCGCCTCGAGAACGGCAGGGCGTAGAGAGCGTCCAGTCCCCCGCCTTCCAGGCCGCGTCCCGGCGGATTCAGGATCACCAGCCTGTCGCCGCTTTGCTGCACGGCGGTCTGCCGGTCCTGATGGACGTGGCGTTCCATGAGCTTCGTGGCCGCGACGAGGTTCACCGGTTCGGACAGGATGGCCTCGTGGGATGGCAGTTCCAGGATGTCAGCGCCGGGAGGGAGGTCTTCCCGCCTGCCCGCCCACACCGCCCCGGGGATCGACGCGAGGAGCTCCTTGAGGCTGCCGCCCTCGGCGTCCAGCCTCTCCAGGCCTTCGGCCAGGGCCAGGATGGAGTGCTCGGCCATGCCGTAGAACACTGCCGTGGCCTTGGCGTCCAGCAGGATGGAGCGGCGGAGCGAATCGGACCAGAAATCGTAGTGGGAGGCGCGGCGAAGCGATGCCTCGATGCCGCCCAGCACCACCGGCAGGCCGGGGAACGCCCGGCGCGCGAGGTTGGCGTACACCGTGGCCGCCCGGTTGGGGCGAGCCCCTGCCTTGCCGCCCGGCGTGTAGGCGTCGTCGGAGCGCTTCTTGCGGAAGGCCGTGTAGTGGGCCAGCATGGAATCGAGCGATCCGGCCGTGACGCCCGCGAAAAGGCGCGGACGCCCCATGGCGCTCACGCTCTCCGGGCCTTCCCAGGCGGGCTGGGCTGCGAGCCCCGTGCGGTACCCGTGCGCCACGAGCCAGCGCCCCAACAGCGGCGCGCCGAAGGAAGGGTGGTCCACGTAGGCGTCTCCGGTGACGAGGAGCACGTCCAGTTCGTCCCAGCCAAGGCGGTTCATCTCGGCGCGGGTCATGGGGAGGAAATCGGGCTGCGGGATAGGCGTGCGCGGCATTGGTGAATTATGACCACTGGAACCCGTTTGGTCCAGGGGCTGTAGGCCCCAGATGCGGCGGCGCTTCTTGACACGTCATCATTCGCGGCGCTATCCGTGCGAAACTCCTTGCGGAAATTGCGATCCGCACGCAAGGCGCATCAACCGCAACAGACCGAAAGAAAACGGGGACGCCGCATGAAGCTCAAGGACCAGCTGGCCGGAACCTACTCAATCTCCTGCATACAGGACAAGAAACGCATCCTCGTCTATCCGGCCGCCAGCGGGTCGGAGTACCTGTTGTCATTCTTCAGGAAGCGCCACCCCGGCATCATGGAGAGCATCGTGGGCCTGGGCGACAAGGACCCCAACAAGGCGTCTCTGCGCCAGAACGGCATCCGCGTCTACACCCCGGGCCAGCTGGCCGCGCTCGACCCCGACGCGGTGCTGGTCACGTCCCCCGCGCTCTTCGAGGTGATGCGGGCGGAGCTTCGCCCGCTCTTCGGCCCGGACGTGCCCATCCTGCTGGCCGACCACATGCTCGAGTACCTGGCCTGCGAGAGCGAACTCTCCGTGCTCGCGTCCAAGGTGGCCGCCAGGCCATTCGACGAAGCGCTCGAAGGCCCGGACGGCGGCGAGTGGTACCTGTGCATGCCCTTCGGCAAGGACCGCTTCGCCAAATCCAAGAAGGCGGCCCTGACCTACCGCATGCTCGACCAGATCATGCTCCCGGCGGACCTGTCGGGCAAGTCCGTGCTGGACCTCGCCGCCTCCGACGCGTTCTACAGCTTCGAGTGCGAGGCGCGCGGCGCGGCGAGCGTGCTGGCCGTGGAAGGCCCGGGCTGGGAAAGCGTGGAAGGCCACCGCCGATTCCTGTTCGCCCGCGACTACTACGGCTCCAGGGTGGAACACCTGATTTCGCGCGTGGAGGACTTCGTCTCCACCACGGACAGGACCTTCGACCTGGTGCTGTCGCTTGGCATCTACTACCATCTGAGAGACCCGCTGGACTACTTCCGCAAACTCCGCAGGCTGACGAACCCCGGCGGCACGGCCATCGTGACGGGCCGCACCATCGCCATGGCCGCGTTCGACCCCATAAACGTGGCCTACGACCAGATCCACGAGGGCAAGTGCCTTTCTTCGGGCCGGTCCGCGTCCTTCATGATGCTTTCCGACAGGCAGGTGGGAAAATGGACGGCCAACGTGCCCTGCCTTCTGGACATGATGCGCATCGCCGGTTTCGCTGACGCCGAGGTGCTGTTCGACTTCTGCCCGGCCGGAAGCTACGTCTCCTCCACCGCCATCGCCGCGCACAGGTAAACCCCCTCTTCATCTTCGCCCACGCAAAAAGGCGGCCCTGGGGCCGCCTTTTTTATTCGGGATTCCAAAGGGACTGGTCCCTTTGGCCGCCGGAGGCTCTTCCCGCCTCCGGCTGTTTTCTTCTCACATTACCACTTCTTCTTGCGCTGCTCTGCCAGGGCCTTGGCCTGTTCGTCCCAGTCCTTGAAACCGGCGTGGCGCAGGGCGTCCAGCACGGTCTCCTCCCAATTCCAGGCGGCGTAGATCACGGGCTTGTGGAACGCGCCGCGGTACTTCTCCAGCTCCTGGCGGTAGAAGGCCTCCTTGGGGGTGTCCAGGTGGTCGCGCAGCTGTCCGGCCAGGCGGGTCTGCTCGCCTTCGTACCACTCGGTGAGGTCCTTGGCGGACTTGTACTTCTTGAGGATGTGCTCGTACTTGTGGGACTTCAAAAGCTCGTGCAGGCGGTTCAGGTGCTGTTCCTGCAGCCATTCGCCGAGCTTGGAGACCGGGATGTTCTGGGCTTCCACGGCGGCCACGTCGAACTTGGTCTGATAGTAGGTGTCGGGCACCACCGAGGCGCTGACGATGCCCGCGATGGACACCAGCCCGCGCAGGATGACGCTGTTGGACACGCCCTGGCCGCAGAAGCCCACCTTCTTGCCCATCTTCTGTCCGGTGAAGATGGTGGACAGGATGGCCCAGACGACGGCCGGGTCTTCCTCGTCGTAGATGTGCTTGAGGCTGGGGTTGTCGCGGTCGGTGGCCAGCACCATCTGGGTCATGTCGTTGGAGCCGATGGAGAAGCCGTCGAACTCCTGGATGAACTGCTTGGCCAGGATGGCGTTGGAGGGGATCTCGCTCATCAGGTGCAGCTTCAGGCCGTCCTCGCCGGAGCGCATCTTGTGCACGCGCGAGAGGTAGCGGCGCATGGAGCGGGCTTCCTCGAGGGTGCGCACGAAGGGCAGCATCATCTGGAGGTTCTTGCCGCCGAAGATGCCGCGCGCCAGCTTGAAGGACTCGATCTCCCAGTCGTGGATGTTGCGGGAGACGCCCCGGTATCCGAGCATGGGGTTGTCCTCGAAGCCCTCGAAGAGCATGCCGCCCACAAGGTTGCGGTACTCGTTGGATTTGAAGTCGGTGGTGCGGTAGATGATGGGTTTGGCGTGGAAGGCCATGGCGAAGAGGGCCAGGTTCTGCGCCAGGGTCTGGACGTAGAGCTCCTTGCCGGTGCGGTAGCCGCGCGAGCGCAGCTGCTTGGCGATGCGGCCCGGCAGGGTGCGCACCTCCTCCATGTCGCGCTGGATGCCCACCTGGCGGGCGATCTCGGCGCGCATCTCCTTGATCTTCTCGATGGTCTCCACGATGAGCGGCTCGTGGGCCACGGCCTGGGCGCGCTCGGCCACGTGTGCCTTGACCTCCATGCGGCGCTTGACGGCGTCGGCGTGGGTGGAGGTGTCCTGGAGCTCTTCCCAGTAGCCCATGATGACGGCCACGTGGTCCTCCAGGCTGACGGAGGTTTTGAGCACGTCCAGGCGGCGGGTGGCGTTGCCCAGGTATTCGTCGAGCTTCTTGTCCAGCTCCCTGAGCCTGCGATGGATGGCCAGCACCTCGTCGGTGCCGCGCGCCCCTTCGCGCTCGGTCAGCTGCTCAAGCTCCTTGGCCAGGCCGGTGACGAGGCCCACGTACTGCCTGAGCTTGAGATCCATGGGGATGTACCCGGCGGCCATCTGATCCTTGATGGCCTTGGTCAGGCTGACCTCGTAGTCCTGGAGCTTCTTCTCCACCAGCTGGTTCAGCACGCCCTGGTCGTAGGCTTCAAGCGCCATGGGGTGGACGCCGATGTTGCCCAGCATGAACTCGGCGCGCAGGAGGCCCACCTCGAAATCGGGCACGGTGCGCAGGCGCGAGAGGAACAGGGCCTGTCCCACGTCGGCCAGGATGAGGCCGATCTTGGTCTTGGTGGCGGGCAGCTTGGAGAGGTCCATCTCGCCGCCCACGGCCACCAGGGGCAGAAGGCCCCGGTAGGCCACGCCGCGCGAGCCGTCCACGGTAACCTCCTGGCCGTCCAGGGAGCGCAGCAGCTCGGCGCGCTGGATGCCGATGACCGCCGGGATGCCAAGCTCGCGGGAGGTGATGGCGGCGTGGGAGGTGTCGCCGCCGACGTCCGCCAGGATGGCGGAGGCCACGCGCATGCCGGGGACCATGTCCGGGTCGGTGCGCTCGGCGGCGAGGATGTCGCCCTTGTTGATCTTGTTGAGCTCCAGGGCGGAGCGCAGGAACTTCACGGTGCCCTGCCCGGCCCCGCGCGAGGCGCCGTTGCCTTCGAGGATGACCTCGGCGCGGGCCAGGGCGTTCTTGTCCACCTCCATGCGGCGCATGAAGATGGTGTCGGGGTGCAGCTCGAACTCCTCGTTCCAGCGGGTCTCCGGGCGGGCCTGCACGAACCAGAGCCTTTCGGACTGGTCGATGCAGAACTCGGTGTCCATGATCATGCCGCCGTAGGCCGTGGAGATGGCGCGCACGCCCTTGGCGACCTCCTCGGCCTGGGCCAGGGAGAGCGCCCAGCGGTAGGCTTCAAGCTCGTCCACGGGGACGATCTTGGTGCCGCCGCGCTCGTCGTAGATGATCTTCTTGTCCTTGAAGCCCATGAAGCGGATGACCACCTCGCGGCTGTCCTCGCTCTGGAAGACGAACAGCTTGTCCGGGGTGACCATGCCGCCCACCACGGCCTCGCCCAGGCCGTAGGAGCAGTCGATGGAGACCAGGTCCTTGCGGTCGGTGCCGCGGCAGCCGGTGGAGGTGTCGGCGGAGAAGGCCGTGCCGGAGATGACGGGGTTGATCATGCGCATGATGCACACCGAGAGCGAGGTGTTCTCGATGGCCCATTCCTGCTTGGCCTTCTCGGCGATGGAGTCGTCGCCGGTGCGTTCGGCCAGCTGGACGGCGTCCAGGATGGCCTCGCGGCGGTAGGTCATGGAACGCAGGTTGTAGGCGGAGGAGCAGTCCCACTGGTAGGCCTCGACCACGCGGTCGTCGCCCACGATGTTGAGGTAGGTGTCCTGCAGGCCCGCAAAGGCCTTCTTGCGGGAGTCCTCGCCGGCGGCGGAGGAGCGCACGGCCACGGGCACGTCTTCCAGGCCGGCGTCCTTGCAGATGTCCTGGTAGGCGTCGCGGACGGCCTCGGCCACGTCCTCGGGCAGCTCGACGCAGAGGATGGCCACCTGGACGAGAACGCTTCTCTTGCGCAGCTGGTCGATGCCCTCGGGAGAGGTGGCGAAGCCTTCCACCACGTTGTTGACGAAGGTGCGCAGCTTGATGAGCGTGGCCTTCTCCTGGGCGGAAGCCTTCACTTCCTGGGCCAGGGTGCGCACGAAATGCTTGAGGAACTCGGGGTCCTTGTTGACCTCTTCGCTGGTCCAGTCGATGCGGTTGTACTCGTGATCCACCGTCTGGCGGATGAGGGCCGCGTTGACCTTGGTCTCGTCTAGGAGCTTATGGAACGCCAAGGAGGAAACGGCCCTGAACTGCGGGGCGCGTATGCCGGGGACCTGGCTGATGATGGCGGTGTTGTAGTTCTTGCCTCCCACCAGAAGCTCGGCTTCCTCGCCCATGGCCGCTATGTCGGCGCCGGTGAGGATGAGCTTTTTCGAGATCTCTTTCTTGTCTTTGGCTGGCGCTTTGGGGGCGGGAGCTTTAGGGCTGGCTTTAGCCATTTAATTCCTCCTGATATGTCCAGGGATTGTCCCCGTGAGACGTCCTCTAGCAGATTCCTTGCGAGTTTGTCAGCATTCGCGGCTTTGTCCTGACAAATTCCTAACAATATCGTGGCCCGGATGCGGGAAAACACCCCCGCCCGGTCCGGGCCGGGCGGGGGCGTGACGGCTAGTCCGCGTACTCCATCCCGTAGCCGCACCAAGGACAGTAGTGGAAGTCCTCGGCGGCCAGGGGTTCCTTGCAGCCGGGGCAGGCCTTTCCGGCGGGCATGAGCTCCACGAGGAGTTCGCCCTCCTTCACCGGCACCATCTTCTTGTCCTCGAAGTAGTCGGCGTTCTTGAGCACCCGCTTCACGACTCCTTCCACCTGCGAGAAGACCGACTTCTCCTGCTTCATGACGGAGATGTTGAAGATCTCCTGGCCGGGCTTGAGGAAGTCGCCTGGGCTGACGTGCATGACCCACAGGTCGCCGTTGCAGGGGGCGGCCACATGGTAGGGGTTGGAGGTGTCGGCCATCTCCACGGCCTGGGCCTCGCGTCCGCCCACCGCCTCGGCCACCTTCACCTGGTGGGAGAGGATTTCGGAATCGAGCACGTAGCGCACCACGCTCATGCCCTGATGGTCCGGGGCGGAGATGTCCAGAAGCGTCAGGGTGTGGGGCTTGCCGCGCGAATCCTCGAAGAAGAGCTCCTGTCCGGGCTCCAGGCCTTCGAACCAGATGTCCAGGGGCAGGCGGTTGGGGTCGCCGAACTTGGTGCGGAACTCGATGGTCTTGAGGGCGTCGCCCGGATGGTTCAGGTACATGACGAACTCCTCCTGGGAGGGTTCGCGCGTAAGCCTCTTGGCCAGGGCGTCCTTCTCGGCGTCCAGGTCCAGGTCCTTGAGGGAAGCCAGGGGGGACTCGGTGGTGCGCTGCTCGATGGCGGCCTTCCAGTCCGGTCCGAAGGCGGACTCGTAGACCCAGTTGGGCGGCCAGCCCAGGGGCAGCTTGCCGTACTTGCCGAGCAGCAGCTGGCGGAAGGCGTCGTTGGCGTCCGCGTAGAGCATGAGCCGGTCGGCCTTGCAGGCCTGGGTGACGCACTCGTCCGTGTGTTGGCTGGTGGCCTCCAGCACTTCGAGCATGTCGCGAACGGCGCGCTCGCCGCCCCGCTTGTAGGCCCCGGTCACGGCCAGGAAGGCGGTGTTCCAGGTGATCTGGGAGCCGGGGGTCACGTCGTGGTAGCGCACGATGCGCCGCGTGCCCGCGAGGAACTTGAGCATGTAGGGCAGCAGGTGGATGTAGCCCTGCTTGAGCGCTCCCTCCTGGCTGGAGCTGGTTGCGCCGCCGGGCATGCCGTGCTCCACCACGTCGTAGTCGATGCCCCTGAAGTAGGGGGCGGTGTACTTGTCGTAGTAGGGCATGATCTGCTTGAGCACGAAGCCGCAGGTGCGGATCATGTCCTTGTTGAGGCTGGTCTTGAGGCCCAGCTCGTCTTCCAAGTAGGCCGCCGTGGAGAGCACCTCTCCCTGGCCGTACCAGCGCACGGCCGCGCCGATGGCGGTGTCCACGATGTGGGCCCCTGCCTTGGCCGCCGCGCCCACTGCCGGGACGAACAGGCCGTCGGTGTAGTGCCGGTGGTAGTCCACCACCAGGTCGGGGTATTTCTCGCGGATGGCGGTCACCAGCGCGGAGATGAAGCGCGGGGGGCACACGCCCGCCATGTCCTTGAGGCCCAGGGTGATGATCTTCGAGACCTTCTTCTTGGAGAGTCCTGCCACCTTGCCGCAGGTGTCGAGGATGTCCTCCAGGACGCCCATGTAATGGTGGACGTCGAAGCCCTTGGCCCAGGAGAGCGATATGGCGGGCTGGAAGATGTTGCCCTTGGAGTTGAGCGCCACCTCGGCGAAGGGCAGCATGTTCTCGATGTGGTTGAGGAAGTCGAAGCAGCGGATGATGTCGTAGTGCTCGCAGATCATCTCGCCGGTCAGGCGCATGAGGTTCTTGGGCTGGGGCTTGTAGCCCAGCACGTTGGTGGACCGGATGAGTATCTGCTTGCAGGTCTTGGGCGCGAAGCAGTTCCACTGCTGCCCCTCGGTGAAGGGGTAGGTCATGTTGGCCATCATGGCCACGTGGAAGTGCGCGCCGCCGCCGTTCTCCAGCGACAGGAAGCCGCAGTTGTCGAGGTAGGGCCCTATGAGCGCGTCCTCGGCCAGACGGAAGCGGTTGCCGGAGTTGGACTGGGTGATGTCGCGGGTGGTGGTGTCCACGAAATGGACGATGCCCGAGTCGCGGATCTGGTCCAGCAGGGCCTGGCGGTCGCCGCGCGGATAGGGGGCCTTCCAGGCCTTGTGGTCCAGGATGGGCATGGCCGGGGAGAATCTCCCCAGACGCTTGTCGGCGCGGCCCCGGTACTCTCCTAGCTGCACGTAAGGGTTGTAGCCCTTGGCGGATATCTCGGCCACCAGCCTGGACAGGCGCAGGTGCTCGGGCTCCACGTCGCGGTACTCGAGCAGCTCCGGCGCGGTGGCCACGAAGTTGGTGTCGTAACTGCCTTCGCGGAAGCGCTCGTTGCTTATGACCTGCAGGTGGAACGGGATGGTGGTCTTCACGCCGCCCACGATGTATTCGCGAAGGGCGCGGTCCATGGTGCCGAGCACCTTCTCCCAGGTGCGGCCGTAGGTCTGCAGGAGAGCGCCCGCCGAGTCGTACTGCGAGGGGAACTCGTACCCGGCGGAGATGCACGAATCCAGGCGCACGCCGGGGCCGCCGGGGGAGATGTAGCGGGTGATGAGCCCGGCGTTGGGCGTGAACCCTGCCCTGGGGTCCTCGCAGTTGATGCGCACCTGCAGGGCCCAGTTGAAGGGCTTGGTGTTGTTCTTGGTGTAGCGCAGCTTGGAGCCGAAGGCCACGGCGATCTGCTCCTCCACCAGGTCGATGCCGTAGCGGCTCTCGGTGATGCCGTGCTCCACCTGCAGGCGCGTGTTCACCTCAATGAGATAGGGGGTGCCGTCGGGCTCCACCAGGAATTCCACGGTGGCCAGCGAGAAGTAGCCCACGTGCTTGATGAGCTTCTCGGACCACTCCTTGAGCTGCTCGCGCAGCGCCGGGGTCATGCCCTTCCAGGGGGAGGGGGTGATCTCAACGAGCTTCTGGTGGTTGCGCTGCACGGTGCAGTCGCGCTCGTCCAGGGCCAGGACGTTGCCGTGCTTGTCGGCGATGACCTGTATCTCGATGTGCCGGACGCTGCGCAGGTACTTCTCCACGTAGAGGCGCGGGTTGCCGAAGCTCGCCTGGGCCAGGGCGGAAGCCTTGGAGAAGGCCTCCTCCAACTGCCTGGGCTCGTGCACCACGTAGATGCCCCGCCCGCCGCCGCCGCCCTCGGCCTTGAGCATGATGGGGAAGGTGATCTGGCTGGCTATCTCGCGGGCCTCGGGCACGCTCACCGCGCCCTCGGAGCCGGGGACCACCGGGATGCCGAGCTCCTTGGCCACGCCACGCACGGCCACCTTGTTGCCCAGCAGGTTCATGGCCTCGGAGGTGGGACCGATGAACACGATGCCCGCCTCGGCGCACTTGGCTGGGAAGGCGTGGTCCTCGGAGGCGAAGCCCCATCCCGGATGGATGGCCGCGATGCGCTTGGCTTTGGCCTCGCGGATGATGAGGTCGAGGTCGAGGTAGGCCCTGGGGTCTTCGCCCAGGAGGATGAGTTCGTGCGCGCCCGCCACGGACGGCGAGGTCATGTCCACCTTGGTGGCGGTCAGGACCGGCACGGCCTGGAAGCGCTCGCGGATGGAGCGCAATACGCGCCGCGCCGTGATGCCGCGGTTGGCGACGAGGATCTTCTTGCCCTGGATTTCCTGGAGAACGTCCTGAAAGCTCTTAACGCCCATTGGAATTGTACCTAACCTGGATGCTTGAGCGGGCCGGGGAAGCCCGCCAGATGCTGCCGGAGGTGAGTAGCCGCTCGCCCGCTCCGCCAGCAGGCGCGACCCTCAAGGCTCCGTCACGGGCCAGACCAAGGATGCGTCCGCTCCAGGGGGACTCGGCGCCCTCCCGGATGGACACCTCCTGGCCCAGCCAGCACAGGAGCGGCTCGACAAGGGAGGCCACGCTCTCGGGCGTCCCTTGCGCAAGAGAAGTTTCATAACACATTTTTGTGAAGTTCACAAGATCACGCCACAACCCCAGGGGGGTGGCCTCGAACCCTTGCGCACGGAGGTTTCCCGCCGGAACGGCGTGCCCGTCGCGCAGAAGTTCGTTCGGCGGCGAGGACATGAGATTAATGCCGATGCCCGCCACGCTTATGCCGCGGCGTTCTTCCACCAGCATCCCGCCGATCTTGACGCCGTCCAGGATGAGGTCGTTGGGCCACTTGATGCAAACAGGCAGCTTCTTCCAGCGCAGATAGCCCGTCACGCAGTAGCCCAGGATGAGCGGCAGGAGAGTGTCGAGCTCCTTGGGGACAGGCGGCAGTATGAGCGACGCGTAAAGATTCCCCGGAGGCGAATCCCATCCGCGCCGCAACTGGCCGCGCCCGGACCACTGCGACACCGCCACGACGCTGTCCCATGGACCAAGCAGCTTGTTCTCGGCCATGGGCCGGGTCACGTCCAGGCTTGACGAGCACGGGCCGCACACCACGATCCTGCCCTCTACTCCCGCGTTCGAGAGCCACCAGCCCTCCTTCTCGCAAGCGGTGCACCAAGACACCGAAACCTCTTGCCAAGGCTCGAATTGCCGCGCATCTTTTTCCCAAACCGGATGGCATCCCGCCAAAACATCAGGATCCAAGGGTTCGGCAAGCTCCTCGCGCCCCTTCGCCCAGAGAAGCACGCCCGGCCCCGGAACCTGGGGACCATCAAGCTCCGTCACGGATCGGAAACCTCCATGAAGATATACTTGGTTGGCGGCGCGGTGCGAGACCTCCTTCTGGGACGCCCCGTCACCGACCGCGATTTCCTTGTCGACCACGCTGCTCAGGATTCGTTTCAAGCGCGGTATCCCACGGCCCGCCTCGTGGGCAAGTCCTTTCCGGTGTTCATCCTGGACGGAAGCGAATACGCATGGCCCCGGGGCGGCTCCCTGGAGCGCGACCTGGAGCTGAGAGACCTGACCATCAACGCCATGGCGCTGGACGAAAAAGGCGTCCTGACCGCCCATCCTTCTGCCCTGCGCGATCTCCAGGCGAAGATTCTCCGGCCGTGCTCGCCCGCGTCCATGAGCGACGATCCGGTGAGGATTTTCCGCGCCGCCAGGTTCGCGGCCCAGTTTCCGGATTTCTCCCCCTCCCCGGAGCTTCTGGAGTCCATGCGGGCCGTGGCCCTGTCTGGAGGGATCGCGGCGTGCGCGGCGGAACGGGTCGGGCGGGAGATGGTCAAGGCGTTCTCGGCCCCCGCGCCCACCCGGTTCCTGGAACTCTTGCGGCTGGCCGGATGCCTCTCCCCCTGGTTCAGGGAGGTCGAGGCCTGCATCGGCGTTCCGGCAGGCCCGCCCAGATACCACGACAAAGACGTGTTCGGGCACACGCTGGACGTGATGGAGCGACTGGCCGGGGATCCGCTCATGGTCTGGATGGGAATGACACACGACCTGGGCAAGGCCCTCACCCCGCCGGACAAGTGGCCCAGCCACCACGGCCACGAGAAGTACGGGGAGGCCCCGGCCCGGGCGCTCGGGCTGAGGCTCAGGATGCCGTCGGCCTACATCGAGGCCGGCGTCGCGGGCGCGGCCGAGCACATGCGGGCCAGGGCCTATCCCGAGATGCGTCCCGGCCCCAAGGTGGACATGCTCATGAGGCTTGAGGCCAAGAGGCTCACCTCGCGGGTGTTCCGGCTGGAAGCGGCGGACAGCGCGGGCAGGCATCAGGACAACCCGGTCCTGCCCGGCGAGATACAGCGCGCGGCCAAGCGGGACCTGCGGGCAATCCTCAAGGTGAGGCTGCCGGAGGACAAGAAGGATCTGGGCGAGAAGTCGGGCGAGGCATTGAGGCAGCTCAGATGCGAGGCGCTGGCCGCGCTGGAGCGTTGACAACCTCTCCATCGGCATCTCCGGGGCGAAAGACGCCGCGGCCGGGATTGCGCGTCCCCCGGGCCTGGGCTAGGAGGTCCGCATGACCCAGCAAGCCATCCCCGGCAAGCCCGTATCGGCGAGCCACACCGAATTGTCCGTGGCCATGCTCCCGCAGGACGCCAACCCGTACGGCTCCATCCACGGCGGCGTGATACTCAAGAACATCGACCAGGCGGCGGCCATGGCCGCCATGCGCCACTGCAGGGGCAACGCCGTCACCGTGGCCATCGACTCGGTGAGCTTCCTTGCCCCGTCGCGCGTGGGCGAGTTGGTGACGTTCAAGGCCCAGGTGAACCACGTGGGCCGCACGTCCATGGAGATCGGGGTGCGGGTGGAGTCGGAGAACCTGTTCTCGGGCGAGGTGCGCCACACGGCCTCGGCCTATCTGACCTTCGTCGCCCTGGGCACGGACGGACGGCCAGCCCAGGCCCCTCCGCTCATCCTGGAGACGGACGATGAGCGCAGGCGCTGGAGGGAGGCCGAGGAGCGCCGCAAGGCGCGCGTGGGCTCCGGATCGTAGCCCTTGCCATCCGCCCGTCCGCCGGGTACACCGCCGCTGCCTTTCCTACTTCCGCGCGAGGTTTTGTCCATGTCCTTCAAACGTGTCCGGGAAGAGAAGTCCACCTACGCCCAGAAGGTCTGCGTGGGACAGGCGGGCAAGGTCATGCGCCAGCTGGAGATGCTCGCCCCGGGCTCCAAGGTGGGCGTGGCCGTGTCCGGGGGCGTGGACAGCTTCGTGATGCTCAACGTGCTTCGCCTGCGCCAGCGCATCGTGCCCTTCCGCTTCGACATCCTGGCCCTTCACGTGAACCCCGGTTTCGACGCCGCTTCCCACGCCCCGCTGGTGGACTGGTGCGCCGGGAAGGGCGTGGCCCTTCACTCAGAGACGACGGACCACGGCCCTCGCGCCCATTCCCCGGAGAACCGGAAGGCCTCGGCCTGCTTCTTCTGCGCCATGCTCAGGCGCACCCGGCTCTTCCAGCTGTGCGAGCAGTACGGGCTCACCCACCTGGCCATCGGCCACAACGCCGACGACCTGGTGGTCACGTTCTTCATGAACCTCTTCCAGACAGGCAAGGTCCAGGGACTCTCGGCGTCGGAACCGTTCTTCGGCGGCAGGCTGCAAATGATCCGGCCACTCATCACGGTGGAGAAGGACCACATCAAGCGCGCCGCAAGGCAGTGGGGCCTGCCCATCTGGTCCAACCCCTGCCCGTCTGCCGGGAACACGCGGCGCTCCGACTTCGAGGGCTGGCTCAAGGACATGTTCGCCAAGGACAAGCGCTTCAAGGCCAACGCCTTCGGCGCGCTCACCCGCTGGCAGCTTGACACGGGCTTCCCGCGCGCCTAGCCTTGCGATTGCGGGCCGCACCTGCCCGGCATCAGCCCGCCCCGGACGAATCCACATGCCCAACTCCTCCAGAATCGAAGTCTTCAGCGACGCAAACAACGTATACAAGCGCGTCGTGCCGCGAAAACGCCTGATCCTTGGCGTTCTGGCGGCCTTGGTTCTCGTCGTGGCCGGAAACGCTTGGTGGCTGGCCGCCACGTTGAGCCGACCTGCCCTGGAGGAGGAGCTTGAAGACAACGCCAAGGCCTCGGCCATGCGCAGGCAGGCCCTTGAGCGCATCGAGGCCATGACGGCAGAGATCGGGACGGGAGTGGACCGGCTCATGGAAGGCGACGGAAAGCTCCGTGGCATGATAAAACTGGACAAGGAAGCCAGCAAGGCCGCCCAAGGCATCGACGGCGACGGCCAGGCAAAGCCGGACCAGGAGGCGCTGCTCACGCGGATGGAGGTCCAGGCCGCTTTCGTGAGGGCCCTGAACCGCCCCGTGCGGCTGTCCGGAGCCGACGGCCAATCCCTCCACGGCTTCTTCGCCAATGCGCCCTCCCCGCTGGGAGCCGCCCCGGACGCCTGGCCCGTGAAGGGAGTGCTCTCCTCGGAGTTCGGCGTGCGTCTGTCTCCATTCGCCGGGCAGGAGGAGTTCCACAAGGGAGTGGACATCATGGCTCCGGCCGGGACCCCGGTCCGCGCCCCAGCGCCCGGCATGGTCACGTTCGCGGGCGAGGACGCCGAAGGCACGCAGGCCGTGGTCCTGGACCACGGCGGCGGGTACGTGACCACCTTCTCCCACATGCAGCGCCTGGAGGTGACGCCCGGCGAGACAGCGCCCCGGGGCACGGTCCTTGGCGTGGTGGGCCAGGAGGGCCGCTCCACCGGCCCCCATCTGCACTACGAGGTGCGCCTCTACGGCGCTCCGGTGGACCCGAAGAAGTTCCTGCCCTGAAGCCGCCCTGCCGGAGCTTCAAATCCTTGACGCCGGTCGCCGGTCCGTTCCCGCCGCTTCCCCTGCTTTCGCCTCCTGTCCCGCAGTACGGCCGGCGCGGCCCTTGCTCCGGTGCGGCGCAATCCCGGCGCGGCCGTTGACCCGGCGTTCGGGCCGCGCCGTTTCGCCCATGCGTCCCCGAAGCATCCCGGCCCGCATCCGCCCTGCGCTGGCCCGCGTTTTGCTATCCAGCGGCCATGGAACTCATGAGCATCGAAGCATCCCAGTTCTACGGCTTCTTCCTGACGATCATGCGAGTGAGCATCGTCGTCTTCATGCTGCCGTTCTTCGGGGCCGGCCCCATCCCTGCTCCGGTGAAAGGGGCCTTCTGCCTGGTGCTCTCCCTGGCCATCTACCCCCGGCTCTCCTTCCCTGGCAGCATGCTGCCGCTCTCCGCCCTGGGGCTCATACTCATGCTCGCGGGCGAGATGGTGCTCGGGCTGGTGCTGGACATAATCATACGTTTCCTTTTCGCCGCCATCATGACCGGCGGCCATATCGTGGGATTCTCCATGGGTTTCGCCATGATGAACGTGCTGGACCCCATGACCGGCACCCAGGAATCCGTCACCGCCCAGCTTCTCTACCAGTGCACCATCCTGATGTTCCTCTCCATGAACGGGCACCTGTTCCTGCTCACGGGCCTGGCCCAGAGCTTCCAGCTGGTTCCTCCCGGCGGCCTTTTCATCACGCCTAGTCTGGCCGACTCCATGCTCGCCTTCTCCGGGCAGATCTTCGCGATCGCGCTCAAGATCGCGGCCCCCGTGATGGCCTCGCTCTTCCTGGTGGACCTGGCTCTGGCCCTGGTGTCGCGCGCCGCGCCCCAGATGAACGTGATCCAGGTGGGTTTCCCGCTGAAGATCGGCGTGGGCTTCCTCTTCATGACCCTCACCCTCACCGCCCTGTCCCACTTCGTTGGCGACTACATCTCGGACCTCGGTCCCATGTACCAGGCGGTGATGAACCGGCCCTCGGGCAGGTAGGCGCACATGGCCGAAAGAGAACCGGGAAGAACAGAAAATGCGACCCCGAAACGGCGGAACGACGCCCGCAAGAAGGGGTCGGTCCCGAAAAGCGCGGAACTCTCCAAGCTTGTGGTGCTCATGGTGGGCATGCTCGCCACCAAGTACACCATCGGCATCTACGACAGGGAGATGAGCGAGGTTTTCAGGTGGTTCCTCGGGGACGGCCTCAGGACGCAGCTCACCTTCACCACGGTGAACATCCTTCTTCTGGACATCACCTGGCGCATGGCCAAGATGCTTCTGCCCACCATGTTCATCCTGGCCTGCGCGGCCTACGTGGTCATGCGCGTGCAGGTGGGCAAGCTCTGGGTGATGCCCTGGCAGAACTTCGACATGGGCAAGGTGTTCAACCCCATGGCGGGCGTCAAGCGCATCCTGCTCGACCCCAAGACCCTGGTGCGCCTGGGCAGGCAGGTGGCCCAGGCGGCGGCCATAGGCGTCGCCCCCTATCTGGTGCTCAAGCATGAGTTCGGCAACTTCCTGCCGCTGTTCTACGCCAACGCCCACCAGCTGGCCACGTTCATCCTGGACAACTCCCTGACCATGCTCTGGTACACCATGGTGCCCATGGTCCTCATCGCCGCGGCGGACACCTGGTACACCCGCTGGGACTACGAAGAGAACCTCAAGATGACCAAGAGCGAGGTCAAGGACGAGCAGCGCAACGCCGAAGGCGACCCCGAAGTCAAGCAGAAGCAGCGCCAGAAGATGATGCAGGTGATGGGCAAGCGCATGCTCCAGAACGTGCCCAAGGCGGACGTGGTCATCACCAACCCCACGCACATCGCGGTGGCGCTCCAGTACAACGCCCTGCTGGCCCCGGCGCCCATCGTGGTGGCCATGGGCGCGGACCACCTGGCCCAGAAGATCAAGGAAGTCGCCCGGGAGAACGGCGTGCCCATCCGCGAGAACAAGCCCCTGGCACGGGCATTGTATAAGGATGCCCAAGTCGGGGACATGATCCCGGAGGCGCTGTTCCAGGCCGTGGCCGCCGTGCTGGCCCAGCTGGACAAGTTCCGCAAGGGCCGGCCCCGCTAGGACCGGCGGGAACGCATCAAGAAGTCTGAAAGGGTGTCAAAGTTATGGCCAGACAACTCGCGGTGAATTTCGACTACTCCAGGTTCACGAAACAGGGAGACATCATGCTGGCCGCCGGCGTGGTGCTCATCCTGTTCGTCATGCTCGTGCCCATGCCCACCATGATCATCGACCTCATGCTCACCCTGTCCATCTCGGTGAGCCTGGTGGTCCTGGTGACGTCCATGTTCATGAGCTCGCCGCTGGAATTCTCCATCTATCCGTCGCTGCTTCTGGTCACCACCATGCTGCGCCTTGCTCTGAACGTGGCCTCCACGCGCCTCATCCTCATGCACGGCGACGAGGGCACCGGGGCCGCGGGCGAGGTGATCAAGGCCTTCGGCGAGTTCGTCGTGGGCGGCAACTACGTCATCGGCGTAGTGGTCTTCCTGATCCTGTTCTCGCTCAACAAGACGGTCATCGTGGCGGGCACCACGCGCATCGCGGAAGTGGCCGCCCGCTTCACCCTGGACGCCATGCCCGGCAAGCAGATGGCCATCGAGGCGGACCTCAACGCGGGCCTCATCGACGAGAAGGAGGCCACCAAGCGCCGCGACACCATCCGCAAGGAGGCCGACTTCTACGGCGCCATGGACGGCGCGGGCAAGTTCGTCGCCGGTGACGTGAAAGCCACCATGCTCATCACCGTGATCAACATCGTGGGCGGCTTCCTCATCGGCGTGCTGCAAAAGGGCATGAACTGGCAGGACGCCGCCGCCACCTACACCATCCTGACCATCGGCGACGGCCTGGTCTCCATCATCCCCTCCATCATCATCTCGGTTTCGGCGGGCCTCATCGTGTCCCGCGCGGCGGCCGAGGCCAAGATGGGCGAGGAGTTCATAGCCCAGCTCACCGGCCACCCCAAGGCCCTGGCCCTGGTCAGCGGCATCCTCTTCCTGTTCGGCATCGTGCCCGGCATGCCCTTCATCCCCTTCGCGGCGCTGGCCGGGCTCATGTACGGGCTCTCCAGGGTGAGCAAGAAGCAGCAGGACATCCTCGCCGACGGACAGGACGACCAGAAGTCCGTTCCCCAGGAGCTGGAGACCCCCGAGGAAGTGCAGCAATTGCTGCCCCTGGATTCACTGGAGCTGGAAGTGGGCTACGGCCTGATCCCCCTGGTGGACGAGGACCAGAACGGCAACCTGCTGGCGCGCATCCGCTCCATCCGCCGCCAGTTCGCCCTGGACATGGGCGTCATCATTCCGTCCCTGCACCTGCGCGACAACCTCCAGCTCAAGCCCGGCCAGTACGCCGTGCTCATCAAGGGCAACGAGGTGGCCTCGGCGGAGATCCTCATCGACCACTTCCTGGCCATGGACCCCGGCGACGTGAAGCACCGCGTGCAGGGCGTGGACACACGCGAACCGGCCTTCAACCTGCCCGCGCTCTGGATACCCGAGGCTTCCAAGGAAGAGGCCATGCTGGCTGGCTACACCGTGGTGGACCCCTCAACGGTCATCTCCACGCACCTGACCGAGGTCTTCCGCCGCAACCTCCACGAGTTCCTGGGACGCCAGGAGGTGCAGGCCCTGCTCGACAACCTGCACAAGCGCGCCCCCAAGGCCGTGGAGGAGCTGGTGCCCGGAGTGCTCTCCCTGGGACAGGTGCAGAAGGTGCTGCAGAACCTGGTGCGCGAGGGCGTCTCCGTGCGCGACATGCTGACCATCGTCGAAACTTTGGCGGACTACGGCCTCTCCACCAAGGACCCGGACCAGCTCACCGAGTACGTGCGCTCCCGCATGGGCCGCTCCATCGTGAAGCCGTTCCTCACCAGCGACGCCACCCTGCCGATCTTCACCCTGGCCCCCTCGGTGGAGGGCATGGTGCAGGAATCCATCCGCCACACCGACCACGGGTCGTATCTGGCCATGGACCCGGGCTCGGCCCAGAACCTCATCGCCAGCATCAACCAGAACATGGAGCGGGCCATCATCAGCGAAGGCCAGCCCGTGCTGCTGGTGTCGCCCGTGACCAGGCCCCACTTGGCCCAGCTTTTGAATAGATTCCTTCCGACGCTGCCCGTCATCTCCCAGGCGGAGATACCGGCGGAAATCAGGCTGCACTCCCTCGCAACAATAGGAATGAGCCATGCGGGTTAAGACATTCAGAGGCGCAAGCGCCGCTCAGGTGATGGCCCAGATCAAGAAGGAACTCGGCCCCGAGGCCGTGATCCTCTCCAACCAGACCCGGCGCGAAAACGGAAAGGCCATGGTCGAGATCATGGCCGCCGTGGAGCCGGACCAGGAAACCGGCGGGGCTGAAGACGCGGGCATCCCCGCGGGCGACGCGCGCAAGGCCTCCCCGGGCGGCTGGGAGCGGGAATGGGACGAGATGAAGGGCCACCTCTCCGCCCTGCTCAAGCCCCACATGAACCTGGACCTTTTGGCCCCTCGCCAGAAACTCGCCATGGAATACCTCCAGCGCGAAGGCGTGGAGGAGTCCACCCTCATGGGACTGTTCCGCCGCCTTACCTCCGCCAAAAACGTCTCCCTGCTGGCCGAGCTCGGGCAGATCGCCAGGGTCAAGCCCCTGACCCAGTTCCACGAAAAGTTCCAGATGGTCGCCGGTCCGGCCGGTTCCGGCAAGACCACCGCGCTTTTGCGCATGGCCGTGGCGGCCCGGCGCGCATCCCCGGACAAGCGCATCGGCGTCCTCAACTGCGACGCGCGCGGCGCGGGGGGCAAGGCCATGCTCAAACGCTGCGCCGATCTCTCCGGAATCGTCTACGCCGAAGCCTTCGAGCCCGAGGATTTCATCAAGGTTCTGCTCGCTTGCCGGAACTTTGACGTGATCTTCGTGGACCTGCCCGCCCTGTCCGGCAAGGAGACCCTGGCCGCATGGCTGGCCGAGAGAAGCCTCGCCCTGCGCGACGACGTTGCCGTGCACCTGACGCTCTCGCCCTATTTCGCCCCGGCCCACTACCGCGCCCTGTGGGAGCGTTACCGCTCCGGGCTTACGAAAAGCATCATCTGGACGAAACTGGACGAAGCCTGTAGCTTTGGGAGCCTGATCAACGTGGCCCAGGCCACCGGCCTGCCCGCCTCCGCCCTGTCGCACGGGCCGGGAGTGGCCGGAGCAATGGCCGCAGCCGGGTCGCAGGCGTTGTGGAGACTCGTTTTCAGCCACCAGATGCCCGCCTCCGGCGAGTCCGGCGTGGGCGTTGAACAAGCCGCCTGAACGGAACAAAGGAATGCAAGGCAATCCCCCCCTGGTTTTTTCGGTCACCTCCGGCAAGGGAGGCGTTGGCAAGACCAACCTTTCAGTCAACCTGGCGGTGAGCCTGTCCAGGATGGGCAAGCGGGTTGTGCTTCTCGACGCCGACCTGGGCCTTGCCAACGTGGACGTGCTCCTGGGCCTTGCGCCGGAGCTCAACCTCTTCCATCTGTTCCACAAGGGCATGAGCCTGAAGAAGGTTCTCTACAAAACGCCCTACGGCTTCCACATCCTGCCCGCCTCGTCCGGCGTGGCCGAGATGCTCTCGCTCTCCACGGGCCAGAAGCTGGAACTGCTTGAGGCCATGGACATCCTGGAAGACAAGATCGACTATCTCATCGTGGACACGGGCGCGGGCATAAGCGACAACGTCCTCTACTTCAACCTGGCGGCCCGCGAGCGCCTGCTGGTGTTGACGACCGAGCCCACATCGCTTACCGACGCCTATGCGCTGGTGAAGGTCATGCATTTGAGCCACGCCGTTAACCGTTTCCGCGTGGTGGTGAACATGGCCCCCAGCGAAAAGGCGGCGAAACAGGTCTTCGGGAAACTCTACGCCGCGTGCGATCACTTCCTCGATGGAATTTCGCTGGATTTTGTGGACTTTATCCCGCATGATGCAACGGTCAGGCAGGCGGTGATCAAACAGACCCCGTTCTGCCACATGGCTCCCGAAGCCCCGGCGAGCCTGAAGGTCGCGGATATCGCGCGAAAAATCACCAGCTGGGAAAGCGACGCGCACCTGGATGGAAACATCAAGTTCTTCTGGAAAAAGCTCCTCTTCCAAGAGCAGTCCGTGGCTTAGCTTCGAATCCGGAGCCAAGCCCTGGCAGGATTTCGCTCCCCTGGACCGCCAGGAGATCGTCAGGCACTACTCCCCGAAGATAAAGCTCCTGGCGCTGCGCATGAAAGCCAAGCTCCCCCCCAGCGTTGAGCTCGGTGAACTCATCAGCGCGGGGGCGCTGGGGCTCATGGAGGCCCTTGGGCGGTTCAAGCCGGAGATGGGCATCAAGTTCGAGACGTTCGCGGAGTCGCGCATCAAGGGCGCCATGCTTGACGAGTTGCGCAAGCTGGACTGGTTCAGCCGCGGGCAGCGGCACAGGGTGAGGGTCATCGACGACGCCATCCGCAAGATGGAGGCCGTCTCCGATGAAACCCCAACGGTCGAAAAGCTCTCCGAGGCCACGGGGCTATCGCCCAAGGAGGTCTCCCAGGCCATGGAAGCCATGCAGAGCCAGCTGTGCCTCAGCCTGGACGCCATCACCGAGAACCTTACCTCCTTCAAGCAGCAACAGATCGACAACGAACCGTACAAATCGGCCGCGCTCAAAGAAATCGTTGACAAACTGGCTCTGCTTATTGATGAACTGACGCCAAGGGAGCAGCTCGTATTGTCCCTCTACTACGTGGAGGAACTCAACATGCGCGAAACCAGCGAGGTCATGGGCATCACCGAGGGCCGGGTTTCGCAGTTGCATTCCCAGGCCCTGGCCAAACTGCGCGGCAAGTTCAACGCGCAATACGGCATAGTGGACGCATAACCGCGCCGGGCAGCCCGTTCCCGAACGGCCGGCTTCGATGCATAAAAGCCCCCGCCGGGCTCGCAAAAGGAGAAAGAAATGGCTTACAACAAGGATATGCGCGTGCTCGTAGTGGACGACTTCTCCACCATGCGCCGCATCATCAAGAACATCCTCCGCCAGCTCGGCTTCACCAACATCATCGAGGCCGACGACGGCACCACCGCCTGGGAGACCCTGAACAAGGACAAGATCGACTTCATCATCTCCGACTGGAACATGCCCAAGATGCCCGGCATCGAACTGTTGCGCAAGGTCCGCTCCAGCGAGGAGTTCGCCGCGCTGCCCTTCCTCATGGTCACGGCCGAAGCCCAGCAGGAGAACATCATCGAAGCAGTGCAGGCCAAGGTTTCCAACTACATCGTGAAGCCCTTCACCGCTGAAACGCTCGGACAGAAGATCGACAAGATCTTCGACAAATAACCACGGGCGGGGCCAAGGCCCCGCCTCCCCGCCGCCATGCATCCGCCTCCGGAGCCAGGGGGACCGCGCCAGGACGCCATGTCCCCCGACACTGACGAACAGGCGAAAGCCAAGCTCGACGACACCGAACTCAACGTCGGTTCGCCTCGCGCCGTCCAGAAGGTGGAGCTGGACCTGGACGACGCGCCTTTCCTGGTGGACGAGGAACCCGCCCCGGCAGCAGCCGAGGAGATTCCCACCGCCCCGCCGCCGCAGGAACTCGAAGGCCCCGTCAAGCTTCCCTTATGGAAAAACAAGAAGGTCCTCATCGGAGGCGCCGGAGGCCTTCTCCTGCTCATCGGCCTGGCCGTCTGGTGGTTCTTCATCCGCGAGGCGACCCCGCCTCCGCCTCCGCCACCGCCCCCCGTGCAGGAGCCTCAGAAGCCCGTCGAACCGCCCGCGCCCCCGCCGCCGCAGGACATCTTCGTGGAGATGGCCCCCTTCGTGGTCGAAAAGACCGACGAGAAGGGGATCACCAAGGTGATCTCCCTCAAAATCAAGCTGGTCTACAAGGAAGACCCGCGTCTGGCTCGGGAACTCCAGGCCAAAAGCTTTGCCGTGCGTGACGGACTGTATTATAATTTGAAGAATAAGACTTTCGCCAATCTGACCGATAAGGATTCCGTGGAACAGCTCCGCGACGAGTTGCGGGGCGTGGTGAACAACTACTTGAACACGGGTCAGATCGAACAGGTGCTTTTCGAGGAAATGCTGGTGAAATGATGTCCGACATTAGCATCACCACCACCATCGCCCAACTGCCCAACGTGCAGGGCGTGGCAGGGGCCCAGCTCGCCCACCCCGAGGCGCAGCAGGTCTTCGCCGCCCAGATGGCGCAACAGGCCCTCAAGGACCAGCACCAGCAGGTGCAGAAGGTCGAGAAGCAGGAAGCCTCCGACGCCATCAAGGACGAAGAGGACCAGCGCCGGGGAGGACGGGAGGAGATGGACCGCCGCAAGCGGCAGGCTCAGCCCGAAACGCCCGGAGAAGCGGACTCCGGACCGGCCAGCTCGTCGCCCTGGCTCGGACATCTGATTAACAAAAAGGTCTAGGCGTGACTCTCCAGGAATGGCTCCTCATCATCCTCACCGGCAGCGAACTGGTGCTCCTGCTTCTCGTGGTCGGCTTCTTCGCCAGGCTCAGGCGCTCCGAGGACATGCTCTCCGCCCTCCAGAACAACCAGGCCGAACTCATGGGCAAGCTCCAGAAGAGCGCCGCCGTGGAGCAGGAACTGCTCGACTCCTTCGAGGAGCGCCAGCGCGAACTCGTCCGGCTGGAAGACAAGCTGGCCATGCGCGAACGCGAACTGTCCAAGTTGCTGAGACAGGCCGAGGACGTGAGCCGCTCGCCGGACTTCCTGCGGCAGGTGGTGGCGGCCGGGCTCAAGAAGGGGCAGTCGGCCAGGGAGATGGCCAAGGCCACCGGACTCAGCCAGGACGAAGTGGAGCTGATCATCGGCCAGATGAAGAGGTAGGCGGTCAGAGGCAGAACCTCCGGCGGGCAAAGAGGGCTCCGCCCTCTCTGCACTCTCCCGCCAGGGAACTTCGTTCCTTGACCCGTTACAGCTTCGCGACTGGGCGCGGTTCTCTGAAGTGCAATCGCCGTGATCCGCCGTGCTTCCCCAAGCACAGTCCGGGGTGGCTGGGCGTTGTCGTGGCGTCGCCAACCGAAACGACAGAACGAACACACCGGCCATGCGCATACGCGGACAAGGCTCATCTTTCGGCTCAGGCGGCCAGCGTCAGGAATCCCAGAGATCCGAACGCTTCCGGCGCGCCCACCGCGCCGGCCAGAAGGTGAAGGGCACAATCCTGGACTGGCATTCCCCCGGCCTGGCCTGGGTGGACATCGAGGGCCACCGCCTGCTCGCGCAGGTTTCGCAGGACTCTGCCATGGGCCTGGAGCGGCTCTTCCTCATCGTCCGGCTGACGCCGGACATCGTGCTCCGCGAACTCACCGGAAAGCCCCAGGGGCTGGACGTGGTGGTCTGAACGACGAAGGCCGGCCCCATCCGGGACCGGCCTTCATTCATCTTCTGAAGACCGTCTCTAGAACGGCACGTCATCCATGCCCGAGGCCTCGGACGGGAACGCCGGGCCGAGGTCTTCCTCGCGGGGCTGCTGCTGACGCTGCTGCTGTTGCGGGGGACGCTGCTGGCCACGGGCCTGTCCCTGGCCGCCGTAGCCGCCCTGGGGAGCGCCCTGCTGCCCGCCGTTCTGATAACCTCCGTTCTGGTAGCCGCCCTGCTGCCCGCCTTGATAACCGCCCTGGTATCCGCCCTCCATTGGCGCGGCCTCGACTCCGCCGCCCCTGCCTTCCAGGAACTGAATCGTATGCCCGGGAGCCGACACCACGATCTCCGTGATATAGCGCTTCTGGCCCTGCTGATCATCCCAGGAGCGGGTGCGGATGCTGCCCTCGATGTACACCAACCGCCCCTTGGACAGATAGTTGGAGCATATCTCGGCCTGCTTGCCGAACACCTTGATGCGATGCCATTCGGTGCGCTCTTCTTTCTGGCCGTCACGGTTCTTGAAAGACTCGTCCGTGGCCACGGTGAACTCGGTCACCGGCGCGCCGGAGGGGAGATAGGTCAGCTTGGGGTCCTGCCCCAAGCGGCCGATGAGGATCACTTTGTTCATGCTGCCAGCCATGCGGGGCCTCCTGAAATTTTCCGTGGCGAGTCAGCCCTTCGACCGACATAACCAGATGAATTTACACAAAACATGCAATAATCCGGACGCAATCAGCCCGTCCGGGCGGGATACTACTTGTAACCGGCCCGGTCTTCAAGGTCGTCCAGCGCGTCCTCCAGAACCTCGGTGAGTCTCTGGGCCTTCTCGGCCTGCCACGAGGACAGCGCCTCGCACAATTCCTCCGTCAGTCCGACCGCCTTACCGATGCCCTCCGAAAGCCGTTTGGCCACGTTCCCGGGAATCTCCCCCGCGGTCAATCGCGCGTGGAGCGTGTCCACCAACTCCAGCACGCCGCGCTTGGCCGGGGCGTAGTCATGTCCGGCAGGATAGGCCAAATGAGAGAGGATGGGCCAGGCTTCTTCAACCTTGCCGGGGTCCACCGTGTACGCGCTCACTCGAACTTGCAAGAGCTTGCCCATGGGATACCTCCTCGGAGAGAGTTGGGGCGCTGCCCCAAACCCCGGCAGGGCTCTGCCCCGCACCAGCCAGGGGGGAGGCCCCCCTGGCGGGTGCAGGGCGGAGCCCTGCCGGGTCTGGGCGGAGCCCAGCGGGCTCTACTCCCGTTCTTCCCAGTCGGACTGCACCCGGTTGACCACGTCGCGGATGACGTCCATCTGGTTCTCGGGACAGACGCTGATGAGCGGCTGTCCGGCGTCCACGTTGGAGTCGTGGCTGAAGTAGACCGCGTAGATGATGCCTTCCGGCCCCACGTAGCTGAGCGGCTTCTCGCGTTTCATGCGCGAGACGATGAAGAGGTCCATGCCGTCCTTGACCTTGACGGACTGGCATCCGGAGGCCTTGACCTTCTTGTCGGTCTCGGGGGCGAAGTAATACTTGGCGCGCTCCGGGGCGGGGAAGAGGAACAGCACCTTCTTGAGGATCTGCTGCGTGACCTCGTCCTTGGTGAAGAAGTGCCTGAGCACCATGAGGGGGGTGCCCGCCTCCACGAACTTCCCGTTCAGCCCGGCGTGGATCTTCTGGACCTCGCCCTTGCGGGTGCAGTGGATGGGCTTGGGGTTGCGCTCGCGGGTGATGGCGGCCAGGAGCGTTCCCGGCTTCTCCTTCCAGGTTCCGCTGGGGCCGAGCACCTTGGTCCCCTCCCCGGCGACCTTGAACTCCACCACCCCGCAGTGCGGGGCGAGCACTTCGACCTCCTCGTAGGGGGAGGCCTTGATCTCTTCGAGTATGGCTTTGACGTCCTGCACGGCTGACCCCTTAGCGGTAGTAGAGGTTGCGGCCGCCTATGGTCTGGAAGGCCTGCACCAGGTTGTTTCTTATCTCGCGGCGGTCCCAGATGCCCTGGATGTGCCCGCGCGCCAGCGCGTTGTAGGCCAGGTGGTAATCCGGCGGGATGTCGGTTCCGGTGGTCTCCTTGATGACGCCGGGTCCGGCGAAGCCGATGTTGGCCGAGCGCACGGAGAACTGGTAGGGCGAACATCCCAGGAAGCTGGCCACGGGTCCGGCATAGGAGTTGGTGTCGTAGAGCACCAGGTAGAGCCCGCCCGCCTCGATGTAGCGGCGCACGGCCATGGTGACGCGCGGCATCTGGATGACGCCGTTGGTGCCCTCCTGGATGCGGATTCCGGCGGTGCCGTGCACGTAGGCCAGGAAGGGGTAGTGCTTCTTGCGGGCGCGCGACAGGGCCCGGATGAGCTTTTCGCCCTCTGCCGCGCCCACGGTGCCGCCCCGGAAGGGGGCCACCAGGATGCCCACCACGACCTTGATGCCGTCGATGGAGGCCTCGTAGGTGATGCAGGAGCTCTTGAGCTTGTTCTTCTTCTTGGCGTCCTCGAGTTTCTGGTCGAAACCGGGGTAGTTCAGCGGGTTGCCTGCCTCCACGTCCTGGCCGAATTCCAGGAGGGAGTCGGGGTCCAGGACGTTATGGTTGAACCACTGGTATTCCATGGGGAAGTGGTGGCCGCAGTACTGGCAGACGCCCGCGAAATCGCCGAAGAGGTCCGGGGCCCAGAGGTCAAGGCAGCCGTGGGTGGCCGCGTTGGGGCAGGTGACGGACTTGTCGTCGCGGGTCTTGGGGCTGCGGTAGACGGTGCGGCCCTCGCCGTCCAGGCAGATGCCGTCCTCGGCGCAGGAGAGCTCGGTGAGCTTCTGGATGGTCTCGGTGTCCACCTTCTTGGCCCCGGAGCGTTTGAAGGGCCTGAGCATCTTCTCGGCCACCACGCGGGCCTCGGCCTCCGCCTCCTCCAGGAGCCCCTTCACCTTCTTGCCGTAGCCGCGCAGGAACTCGTAGCGCAGGTAGGAGTAGGTGGACCAGGACATCTGCTGCAGCGAATCCGCCATGCGGCGCGACACGGGCGTCTTGTCCACGCAGGCCTGCTTGGCCATGTTGCGGAACTTGCTGTAGCGCTTCCAGACCAGGCGCTCCGCGGCGCGCTCGTCCAGGGACCAGCGCACGAAGAAGTTCTCGGCGTCGGCAAGGGTGGCCTTCTTGCGGCGCTTGATGGCAGTGGCGCGAATCAGGTTCATGCCTCTGACGGACATGAAGGCCTCGTCGGTGGCCATTATCATTTCCTGACGCAGGCGCTTGAAGAAATCGTAGTGGGTGGGACGCGCGCCGAGCGGGGGTTCCTGGATGACGCGGTCGACGTAGCCCATGCGCAGGTTGTCTTCGGCGGTGATGTTCAGCCGGGCGGCGCACTCCTCTATGAGCTCCGCCGGGGCGCGCTGCCCCTGCCGTATGCCGGACTCGATGGCCCCCGCGCCCTCGGGCGAGATGACAGAGTAGTAGCCGTGGGAGAGCATGAGTCTGGTGTCGGCCAGGGCTATGGCCTCCGCGCCGCCCGAGCCGCCCTCGGAGAAACAGGCTATCACGGGAACGCGAAGGGCGGCCATCTCGTAGAGGTTGCGGGCGATCTGCTGGGCCGCGCCGGGGTAGTCCTCCACGGGGAACGCGCCCGGGGTGAACACGTAGGTGTGGATGGGGATGTTCTCGGTCTCGGCGACCTTCATGTACTGGAGCGCCTTGGCGTTGCCCCAGGGTTTGACCGAGCCGCCGTTGCGGAACTCCTGGCCGTGTCCCTTTTCCTGCCCGATGACCATGACGGGCTGGTTGTGGATCTTGTCGCCCTGCCTGCGGCTGATGTAGGCGCGGGCGATGACCATGGACGGGTCGATGGAGTATTCGTCCTGGCCGCCTATCTCCGTGTAGTTGTCGTAGCAGAACTCGAGGATGTCCTTGAGGGTGATGCGCTGGGGGTGGCGCACGATGCGCACCTTGTCCATGGGGGTGAGCTCGGGGTCGAGCTTCTTCTCCACGAAGACGAAGAGGTCTTCCAGCTGGGACAGCAGCTTCACCTTCTCGGCCATGGAGATCCCGGCCTCGCGGACGCGGAACTCATCGAGCTTCGAAGAGAGCAGGGCCGTATCCTCAGGGCGGCGTCCGCCGAAGATGTCCTGGATGTACTGGAGCCTGTCGGCAAGCTCCTGGATGCTTTTTTCTATGTCCATGGTTGGTCCGGCTTCTCGTGTGGCGGCGCCAGAGCCCGCGCCGCGCCGCCAGGGACGCTCGCGCGCCCGGGGCGGCCTTGTGGTGTTGTTCCTCCCCCGGCCTTGCGGGGGGGCGGTGTCTTGGCCCCTGTCCCGGTCTTAGAACACCAGGATGTCCGCAGTCTTCTCCCTGAGGAAGGCGATGTTGGACTTCATGGGATTTCCTTCCCTGTCCTGGCCGTCGAGGACCAGCTTGTCCAGGTATTCCACCCCTCTGGCCTTGGCTTCGGCCAGGTCCTTGCCCCAGACGATGGCCAGGGCCAAATTGGGGTCGAATTCCGTGGGTATGTCGTAAGGTTTGTCCAGAGGTATCTGCGTGTGCAGGCTGACCCACGGCGCGGACACGGGAGCGAAGCGGTCGATGCGCCCCACCCAGGGGGTGAATCGGTTGGCGGGGTCCTCGGCGATGATGCGGTACTCGATGCCGATGCCCTCGAAGGTGATGTCGTCCTGGGTGAAACCCATGGGTTCGCCCAGGCCCATCCGTATCTGTTCCTTGATGATGTCCACCCCGGCCTCGCCCTTCAGGCGGGCGATGGCGGCCGATACTCCGTTCTCCACCTGGATGCGGGTGTTGACCTCCATGAGGAAGGGCTGACCCGCCGGGGTGACGATCCATTCCCAGGTGCCCACGTTGTCGTAGCCGACCGCCCTGGCGATGGCCAGGGAGTGGCTGGTGATGTCGGTGAGCACCTTGGCGGCGTCGAAGGAGTACTTGATCTGGTCCGGGGCGAATCCGGGGGCTATCTCCACGCGCTTCTGGCGGCCGGTGGACTGGATGGTGCAGTTGCGGGTGCCGAAGTGGGCGATGCTGCCGTGGCGGTCGGCCGCGATCTGCACTTCCAGGTGGTTGAAGGTGAGGATGCGTTGCTCGATGAGCACGCCCTCGTCGTGGAACTGACGCTTGGAGTAGTTGCGGATGCGCCGGTACACGGTCTTGAAGTGGTCGATGTTCTGGACCTCTTCGATGCCCATGCCGCCGCCGCCAGCCGAGGCCTTCACCAGCACGCGGGCGCTGTCTATGCCCTGCTCCGCCTGGAAGCGGAAGAGCGAATCCGCGATCTCTTCGGCCTCCAGCTCGTCGTAGACGGGCCGGTCCGAACCGGGGACCGTGGGCACGCCGAGAGAGCGGGCCAGCCGCTTGGTGTTGATCTTGTCGCCCAGGGTGCGGATGACCTCCCAACTGGGCCCGATCCAGACCATGGGTCTGGTGCGCTCGCTCACGCGGCGGGCGAAGCGGTAGTCCTCGGCGAAGTAGCCGTATCCGGGGTGGACCGCCGTGGCTTCGGCCTGGTCGGCCACGGCCATGAGTTCGTTGGCGTCGTGGTAGGAGCTTATCCGGAAGGCCTGCCCGCCCAGCTCGCGGGCAAGGGCCAGGTGTCCGGAGGCGTGGTCCTCCTTGGTGTGGACGCAAACAAAATCCAGGCCCAGCTTGCGGCAGGCCTGGATGATTCGCATGGCTATCTCGCCACGATTGGCCACCAGTACTTTATGTCTCTTGCTCGTCGTCAATGTGGCTCCCGCCGATTTTTCTCTTTGATATGAGGTACTTCTGGACTTCGAGGACCAGCTTGTCCAGGCGTTCCTCCTGGCGCTGGGTGATGTCCGTGAACTTGAGCCCCGCGGATTCCTTGTGCCTCCGGGCCAACTGGGCCCTAAGCCCGGCGATGATGACGCGGTCCTTGAGCAGGAGGTCCAGCTCGAGGACGTCCCCGCCTTTCAATGTCTCTCCCGGGTCTTCCAGGGATACGCCTCCGGCGCTGACGTCCTGGACGTTGTATCCGGCCCCCGAGGCAGCCACCCTGGCCGTGAGCCCCGGCACCTTGGCCCGGTAGGCCTGGCGGGGGACATCGGATTCGGGCTCGTATGAGAAATTCAGATCACTCATCCCTCAACCTGCACTTCCATGACGAAATCCAGACGCCGGTTTCTGCTCCGGTTCTCGTCGTTCGTGTTGGGGAGCAGGGGTTCTAAATCAGCTAACCCGGTGGATGTCAACCGGTTAGCGGGCACTCCCTGGGACATGAGGTAACGTAACGCGGAAACGGCCTGCAGGGAAGACACTTCCCAGTTGTTTTTGAAACGCGAGCCAGGCGGAGGGGGCACGTCGTCGGTGAAACCCTTGATGTGCACGCGCTGGTCGGGATGCCGCGCCATGAAATCGGCGATGGTTTTCAGGCGTTTTCTCCCCTCTTCGGTGAGGGTGGTGAAGTCGCCCTTCTCGAACATGCCGTCGGCGGGGACGGTGATGGTCAGGCGCGGCCCATCCAGCTTGGTCTTCATGGTGGATTCGCCGCGCCCCTTGAAGTAGGCGGTGAGGTCCTGGTGCACCTGTCGCTGGCGCATGATGAGCTGTTCGCGCATGGACAGCTGCTCGAGCACCTTCTCCTTCTGGGCCTTGGCGCCGGGCGTCTTCTCCTGGGGGCCGGACTCGGCCTTGAGGCGCTGGCGCACGCTGTCGAGCGTCTCGGTGACGCTGTCGGGCCGAAGCGTCGCCAGCGAATACAGGAACACGAAGAAGATGAGCAGCAGCATGGACATGTCGGCCATGGTGATCTGCCACACCTGCGGAAGATCGCCCAGGTCGTCCAGGGTGTCTTCCAAAGGGTCTTTTTCTTCAGCGGCCAACGGTCCTCTCCTTGGGCGGCACGAACGAGGAGAGCTTGTCCCGCACCAGCAGGGGGTTGTTGTTCTGAAGGATGCAGCGCGCCCCCTCGAAGATGATCTCCAGGTTGAGCACCTCCTGCTGGGTGCGCGCCCTGAGCTTGCCCGCCACGGGCAGAAAGAAGAGGTTGGCCAAGAGCGCTCCGTAGAATGTGGTCAGAAGGGCCACGGCCATGGCCGGGCCGAGGCTCTTGGGGTCGGAGAGGCGGCCCAGCATCTGCACCAGGCCGATGAGCGTGCCTATGAGTCCGAAGGCCGGGGAGAACGTGCCGAGCGAGCGGAAAACCGTCTCGCCGATCTGGTGGCGGCGCTTGAGGGAGTGTATCTCTATGCGCAGCGTGTCGTGGATGAGGTTCGGGTTGGCGTTGTCGGAAATGAGCTTGCAGGCCTTCTTGAGGACCACATTGTCCGTGCGGATGTTCTCCAGCGCCAGCAACCCCTCCCGGCGCGATATCTCCGCGATGCGCACCATCACGTTGACCACTTCCTGGGCCGTGACCTTGCGCGAGGCGAAGATCTTGAACCCGGCGTTGAAGGCCTGTATCACCTCCTCCACCGGGTGGCTGACGCAAATGGCCGCCAGCGTGCCGCCTATGACGATCATGGCGCTGGGTGGGTCCAGGAACTGGAGGAACGATCCCCCCATGATGATCGCGCCGGCGACCAGCCCGACACCCGTGAGCAAGCCCAGCAAAGTCGCGAAATCCATCGGTCACCTCTCCAGCGAATCAGTAACTCTTTCCGGAAGGCGAGACAAATGCAAGACGAAACACCCGTGAATGCGGCCGCCTTCTGGCTCAGGGATGCCCTCCCGCCTGCGTTCGCCCCCAAGGCGGCGGTCATCCTCGGCACCGGCCTGGGCTGCGGCGTCCAAGGCATGGAGGAGCTTTGCTCCTTCGCCTACGGGGACATCCCCGGGCTCCCCCGTTCAACCGTGCAAGGCCATGACGGCAGACTGGCGGCCGGCAGGCTCTCCGGCACGGACATCCTGGCCTGGATGGGCAGGCTCCATCTCTACGAGGGCTACACTCCCGAGGAGGTGTGCCGGGGCGTGAGGGTGTCGGCCCTGCTGGGCGCGCGCACGCTCGTGGCGGCCAACGCGGCCGGAGCGCTGCGTCCGCTCCACAAGCCCGGGGAATTACTGGCCATCACCGACCATGTCAACTTGACGGGCAAGACCCCGCTTTCAGGCTCGAACGTCGATGCGTGGGGTCCCCGTTTTCCCGACATGAGCCGCGCCTATTCCCCGAGACTGCTGGAGGCGGCCGAGGCAGAGGCCATGCGGCTTGGGATACGCCTTGAGAAAGGAGTCTACGCGGGCGTGCACGGCCCGCAACTGGAGACCCCCGCCGAGACGAGAATGCTCAGGCTCCTGGGCGCGGACGCCGTGGGCATGTCCACCGTCATGGAGGTCATCGCCGCCCGGCACATGGGAATGGAGGTGCTCGGCATATCCTGCCTGGTGAACAAGAACCTCCCCGACTGCATGGCCGAAGTGACCATCGAGGAGGTCCTGGCAGTGGCCGAAATCGCGGGGAATAAACTCTGCCGTCTGCTCCCGGCGCTGGCGGAACATTTCTAGACAGAGTCCCCCGTTTGACATCGGACGCGTCTTCTGACAGCCCCTCATTCCATGAACACGCCCCCCATCTCCCTGGACTCGTTGGCCATCGAAAAAACCACCCTGGCATGGCTCAAGGCCCTCAAGGCCATGAACCTGCCCCCCGTCTCCCAGACGCCCGTGGACCAGCTCCGGGCCGGTCTGGAGGCAAACCAGGCCAGGCTGAAGGACAAGCCCAAGGCGCTCTCGGACGACCTGGACATACCCGCCGGGCCAGGCGGCAAGGTGAGCGTCCGCCTGCTGCGCCCCTCCGGCGTGCCCGGCAAGCGCCCCATCGTGGTCTACCTGCACGGCGGCGGATGGGTGAACGGCTCGCCGGACACGCACGACCGCTTCGCCCGCGACATCGTGAACGCCTCGGGCGCGGCCATGGCCGTGGTGCACTACTCCCGCTCGCCGGAAGTCCGCCACCCCGCCGCCCTTGAAGAGTGCTACGCGGTCACCGCATGGCTGGCCGAAAACGGCGGAGCGCTGGGCCTGGACGAATCGCGCATCGCCCTGCTAGGCGACAGCTCCGGCGGCAACCTGGCCGCCGCCGTCGCCCTGCTGGCCCATCGGCGCGGCGGACCGGCCATCCGCCACCAGACCCTCATCTACCCCGTGGTGGACGCCTCCTGCTCCACACCATCATATGAGATGTACGCCGAAGGCCTGAACCTCACCCGCGACGCCATGCGCTGGTACTGGGAACAGTACGCCCCGGACGAGGCCGCGCGGGCAGGCGGCACGGCCTCGGTGCTGCACGCGCCCAAGGAGGACCTGGCCGGGATGCCCTCCACGCTCCTGGTGACGGCCGAGTTCGACGTTTTGCGCGACGAGGGCGAGGCCTTCGCCGCGAAGCTCCTCAAGGCGGGGGTGGCGGTCACTGCCACGCGCTACCTGGGCACCGTGCACGCCTTCGCCTCCAACAACGCCCTGGCCAACACCCCGGCCACCAGGGCGCTGGTGGCCCAGGTGGGCAACGCCATCAGGGAAGCGTTCAGGATTTAGGAAGAAGGCAGAGGGAAAGATTCCCCCGGCGGCCAGGGGGGAGAAGCATCCCCCTGGACCCGGCTCTTACGCGTTCAGCTTCTTCATCACCCAGGCCATGTTGCGTCCAAGGTCGCGCATGGTCTTGATGCCTTCCTGGTCGTTCTCCACCTGTCCGGGTTCGCGTCCGAAGCCCATGTTCCAGTAGCTGGAGCCCGGAACGACCATCTGCCCGATGAAGAAGAAGGAGTTGAGGGAGTTGAAGGTCTGCATGCCTCCGCCCCGGCGCAGCGCCACCACGGCCGCGCCCACCTTGCGGGCGAACATGTCGTCGCAGGCGCGCGCCACCATGCCAGCGCGCTCGATCACGGCGCGAAGCCCGGCGGTGACGTCCGCGAAATAGGTGGGGGAGGCAAGGATGATGCCGTCGGCGGCCAGCATCTGCTCGATGAGCCCGTTCATGGCGTCCTTCTTGACGGCGCAGCGCTTGTCCTTGCGCTTGAAACACTCGTAGCAGGCGATGCAGCCAGTGAGCTTCACGCCGGAGAGCTGCTCCATGCGCGTCTCGATTCCTTCCTTCTCAAGCTCCTCGAAAACCGCGCGCACCATGATGGCGGTGTTGCCGTCCTTGCGCGCGCTTCCGTTTATGGCCAGCACTTTCATTGTGGCAAGTCTCCTAGAAGCCCAGATCTTCGTTGATGAGGATCACGGTGGTGCGCTCCTTGGGGGCGGATTTCACCGTGATCGTCCAGGTGTTGCAGATGCGCTCGGGCGAGGGGCAGTCCTCACAGCGGTGCGTGGCGACGCAGGGGGTCTTCTTGGAGAGCCGCGCGGCGTTGACCGGCGCGGCCAGGTCGCGGATGCGCTCCATGGCGGCGAACTCGTCGGAACAGAGTTTGTTGCGTCCCGCCAGGACGATGACCTTCTTGGGGCCGAACGCGAGCGAGGCCACGCGGTTTCCGGTGCCGTCGAGGTTCACCAGGGCGCCGGTCTCGGTGACGGCGTTGGTGCTGGTGATGAACAGGTCGCACAGGAGGGCCTGGCGGCGCAGTTCGATCATCTCGGCCGGGGGCAGGGAGTAGTTGTAGGTGTCGAATATCTTGAGCCCCGGCAGAGCCTTGACCGCATCATAGAGTCCGGAGCCGGCCACGGTCATTGAGCCGCCGAAGGCGGCAGACGCGGGCGCGAACGAAGGGATGAGCGTCTCCAGGACCAGCTTCTTGGCTTCCTCGGCGGTTTCCGCCACATGGGCGGCGAAGTTGTTCTTCTTGAGCGCCTTGGCGGTCTGCTCAAGACGGGCCCTGTAAAACTCGGTGAGCTTGGGATGCATGGCGAGTCCTTGTTGACAGAAGGGTTTAGGGGTTTTACGACTCCGTGGTCCTTACCTCCGGGCGTCACGCAAGTCCAGCGGGCTGGTCCGGCGTTTATTCTTGACTCCGGGAACTTCCGAGGCTATTAGGCCGAGTTCCATTTTTCACCACGACATGGAGACGAAGCATGAAAAGAACATACCAGCCTTCCAACACCAGGCGCAAACGCACCCACGGCTTCCTGGTGCGCTCCCGCACGAAGAACGGCAGGGCGATCATCCGCCGCCGCCGGGCCAAGGGCCGCAAACGCCTGGGCGTCTAGGTTTCCCCAAAGCCTATCACCTGGTCAGGCGCCGGGAATTCCTCGACTGCTACGAGCGGGGACGGCGCTACCACTCCAAAGGTTTCATCCTTTTCGTGCTCGACCGGCCCGTCCCACCCGATCACTGGCGGGTGGGGCTGGCCGTGAGCAGGAAAACCGGCCACGCCGTGCTGAGAAACCGGGTGAAAAGGCTCTTGAGGGAATTCTTCCGGCTTCACGGCCCCCAGCTCCCCGGCGGGATCGACATCGTGGCGGTTCCAAAGAAACACCTGGACGCAAACGGCCTGACGCTCGACATCCTCACCAAGGACATCGAGCCGGTTCTCTCGAAACTCAAGGCCAGCCCGGAACGCCCGCCCCGCCGAGAAGCTCCCTGAAGAGGGGGCATGCCGGACGGGTCCGCACGCAAGGATGGCGGACCCTCAATCCAGGCCGAAAGGCCCGGTCGGGATACTATGCAAAGGCTTTTATTGGCGCTCATCGCCTTGTACCGGTATTGCATTTCCCCGCTCATCCCGGGGCATTGCCGGTTCACTCCATCCTGTTCGGAGTACGCCCGCGAGGCCGTGCTCCGTTTCGGTCCTCTTCGCGGTTCCCTTCTCGCCGCCTGGCGGCTCATTCGCTGCCAGCCCCTTTGCAAGCCCGGCTACGACCCCGTTCCCCAAACCCTGAGCTGGCACGCGCTCGCCCCGCGTCGCCGCGCGCGGCTTGCCGCGAAATAGGACGTTTCCAATGGAAAACAACAAGCGCGTTTTGCTCGCCATCGTCTTGTGCCTGGGCGTTCTCATCGCCTGGCAGTATTTCTTCCCCCAAAACGCCTTGATCCAGAAGGCGCCTCAGGAACAGGGCCAGCAGGCCTCCCCGGCCCCGGCCAAGCCCGCGGGCAAACCCGACGCCGCCATGGCAGCCGCCGAGCCGCTGCCGGGACAGCCCATCGTCATCACCACGCCCCTCTACAAGGCCACCCTGCTCAACACCGGCGGCGTGCTCCAGCACTTCAGCCTGAGCAAGTACAAGCTCTCCATGGCCAAGGACTCCCCCAACATGGACCTGGTGTCCGGCCAGTCCGGCGCCAAGGCTCCCATGGGCCTCATCGTGGACGGCAAGGCCTCCTGGCGCGACGCCCAGTGGACCACCGGCGCCAAGGACACCACCGTCGAGCCCGGCAAGTCCGTCACCCTGACCTTCGACGGCGTCCTCGGCGGCCTGACCATTAAGCGCGAGCTGACCTTCCACGCGGACAAGTACGAGATCGACGAGTCCGTCACCCTGGTCTCCCAGACGGCGCAGGTCACCCGCCTGGCGTTCACCCTGGCGGCGGGCAGCCTCACCGGCGGCGAGGACAACTACAACCCCACTCTGGCGGCCTATTTCGCGAAGAGCCTGGAGACATACTCGAGCCTTGACGATCTCAAGGACGGCAAGGTGGTCGAGTCCGGCGGCAAGTGGGCCGCCGTCGAGAGCAACTACTTCATCTCCGCGCTGATTCCCTCGGGCGAGGCGATCCTCAAGCTCCAGCACACCGGCGGCGTGACCCGGCTGGCCGCCGAGAAGGACGGCATCTCGCTTGCTCCCGGGCAGCCCGCGCAGATAAAGAACAGCTACTACCTGGGCCCCAAGGAGCGCGGCGCCCTGGCCCAGGCCCCCGGCAACCTCCAGGCCGCCCTGGACTACGGCTGGTTCCACGTCCTGGCCGAAGCCTGCCTGTGGCTTCTGCACTTCCTCTACGGCTACGTGCACAACTACGGCGTGGCCATCATCATCCTTACCGTCATCATCAAGCTCCTGTTCTGGCCGCTCTCGCAGAAGAGCTACCAGTCCATGGAGAAGATGCGCAAGCTCCAGCCCATGATGGCCGCCATCCGCGAGAAGCACGGCGAGGACCGCCAGAAGATGAACGAGGAGCTCATGCAGCTCTACAAGACCTACAAGGTCAACCCGGCGGGCGGCTGCCTGCCCATCCTGGTGCAGATCCCCGTGTTCTTCGGCCTCTACCAGGCGCTTCTGAACTCCATCGAACTCAGGCACGCGCCGTTCATCGCCCACGTCCCCTTCACCAGCATCACGTGGCTGGCAGACCTCTCCGCCAAGGACCCCTTCTACGTGACGCCCCTCATCATGGGCGCCACCATGTTCATACAGCAGAAGATGTCTCCCCCTCCCGGAGACCCCACCCAGGCCAAGATCATGCTGTTCATGCCCGTGATCTTCACCTTCATGTTCCTGAACTTCCCCTCGGGTCTGGTCATCTACTGGCTGGTGAACAACGTGCTCTCCATCGCTCAGCAGGGCCTGCTCATGAAAGGAAGCGCCCAGCCGGCGGCCAAGAAGGCCTAGGAGTCCCATATGAGCGACTTCAACACCTTCTCCGGCAAGACCGTCGATGACGCCATCGGCGAGGCCTGCCGCTTCTTCGCCACCGAGCGCGACAAGCTGGAGGTGGAGATCATAACCGGAGGCTCCACCGGCATCTTCGGGCTGGTGGGCAAGAAAAAGGCGCAGATCAGGGCCCGCCGCAGGATCGACCCGGCGCTGGCCGCGCTCATCAAGGAAGACGAGCGCCAGGCCAAATCCGCAAGGGATTCCAAGGCGGCCAGACAAGCCGGTCCCGGCCAGCCGGCCGAGCCCGTTGAAGTCCAGACTGAGCCCCGGGAAGTCCAGCCCGAGGCCCCCGTGGAGATGCCCTCCAGCGGGGAGCGCTCCCGCAAGCCCCGCGAACAGGGGCGCGACAGGCCCCGAAAGGGCAGGGAGCACAAGGGCGAATCCGGCGGCGATCCGCGCCAGGAGCGCGCCGTCAAGGAGCAGTCCGATCGCCAGAGGCCCGAGCGGCAGCGCCAGGAGAAGCCCAAACCCGCCCCCAGGCAGCGCCGCGAGCACGACGAGGACGACTCGCCCGAAGGGCACGATCAGACTCCCGCCTCGCCCGAACTCATCGCCCTGGCCGGCGAGATCATGACCCGCCTGCTAACCCCCATCCTCGAGCAGGAGCCCAGGATGGAGATCGAGGGCACCGCTGGCCGCCTGAGCATCCTCATCCAGGACGAGGAGCATTCGGGGCTTCTCATCGGCCGGGAGGGTCAGACCCTGGCAGCCCTTCAATACCTGGCCAACCGCATCATGGCCCGCCTCTGGGAGACTCCGGTGCGGGTGCAGGTGAACACCGGCGAGTACCGCGAGAAGCAGGACGACAACCTGCGCAAGATGGCCGCCTTCCTTGCCGACAAGGCCAGGAACCTGGGCCGTCCGCAGAGCACCAAGCCCCTCTCCTCCTACCACCGCCGGGTTATCCATCTGGCGCTCCAGGGAGACGAGACCATCCAGACCCGCAGCAAGGGCGACGGCCCCATGAAGCGGGTGATCATCGTGCCCAGGCGCTCAAAGCCGGATCAACCGCCCGCTCAGTAGAAAGCGCTGATGCAAGCGTCGCTATCGAGGCCGGGGGCGACCCCGGCCTTTTCCTTTGGTCATTCGGCGGCAGCTCACGCCGGGCGTTTTTCCGGTTCGAAGCCGTCATCACCCGGCTCAATTCACGGCAGGAAAGCGGAACGCCCCGCCTCTCCCATCTTGACGCCTCCCCGGGGACGACCCCGCAAACCGCAAGGAGACACTCCATGGCATGGGGCGTGCTAATTCTGGCGGCCATCTTCGAGATCGCCTGGGCGGCAGGACTCAAATCCACCTGCGGCTTCACAAGGTTCTGGCCCACCGTTCTGGTGGCCCTGTGCATGATCGCCAGCATGGGCCTTTTGGGCATCGCGGCCCGCACCCTGCCCATCGGCACGGCCTACGCGGTCTGGACTGGCATCGGCGCCCTCGGCACTGCCCTGGCCGGGATGGCGTTTTACGGGGAAACGGCCGGAACCGCCCGGCTTGTGTGCATCGCCCTCATCGCCGCCGGCGTGGCGGGGCTCAGGATCTTCCCGGATTGAACGCCGGAGCCATTCCAGACTCCATCCCTCTGATTTGTCAAGGGAACATTTCCTGCATCGACTCCTGGCTGGAAAATAATTCCCACCAGCAGGAGCATCCCAATGGAAACATCCTTGTCATCGGTCTTGCCGGGTTACAAGACCGGAGCCGCTCAGGCCGCTATCCGCGCAAGCGAGGCCGCTGCCTCCAACCAGGAAACAGCGGCTGTTTCACGCAACGCCGGGAAGGACAGCGTGACCATCTCCGACGCGGCCAAGGAATTCGGAAAAATCATGGCCAAGGGACGCGGCGAGACGGTGCCGAACGATTCTGAGAGCCAGGATCCCATCGAGAAGATCAAGAAGAAGATCGAGGAACTGGAGAAGAAGATCGCCCAGGTGGAGCAGAGCTCCGTGCCGGACGCCACCAAGCAGGGCGTGGTCAAGGGGCTGGAGACGGAGCTGGCTTCGCTTCGCCAGCAGCTTTCCCAGCTGATGGCCCAGGCGTCAAAGCCCGCTTCCAGTGGGGGCAAGGCTGGGTAACGTTCCTGCAGGCTGCGGGAGCGTCGCTACTGCTCCGGGTCCGTCTGGACGGCCTCCCGCGCGCCGTCCCGCTTCGGCGCAGTCAAAAGGGGGAGGCGTATCACAACCGCCCTGGGCTGCTTCTCCAAAACGGGTTCGGAAAAAGCGGACAGGTCCTTGTCTTTGTAGTCGATGACCAGGCGCAGCTTGCCGGGATGGACGCCCTGCCGGAGCCTCTCCATGGCCGGGCCTCCGAGGGGTCTCGCCAGGGGGGCGGACGGCTGCCAATCGCCCCAGAGGTCCACGCCCAGCCTGGCCGGAGATTTGGCGTGGAACGCCGTGACGCGTTCCACGGGGCCGTCCGTGACGATGGTGAGCACGAACTCGCGGGGATTCTCCCGGACGTTGATGCCGAGCACCTTGCCGCCCGCGGTGCCGGACTTCGCGCTCTGACCGTCCCGGTCTTCCGGCCCCGGCTTTACGGACGAGGACGGGGATTCGGGCTTTTCCGGCAAGGCTTCGGCCCGGACGCCGTCCCCTGCCGCGCCGCCATCACTGACTTTCGGCCCCTGGTGGGCTTCCAGGGCCTCAGGAGCGCCCGGCTGAGCGGGCTTCGCGTCCCCCACCGGGACAGAGCGGCCGATCCCGGCTGCCCGCGCTTTGCTCGATTCGGCAGTGACCCTTGGCAGAACCAGGCCTGGCTCGCCGGCAGCCCGGGCGGCATCCACTGCATGCGGCGCTTCCCCCGCATCGTCTGGAGCCGGAGGGGACTGCGGCGCCGCTCCGGCCGCGTCCTCGGATGGAGCCGGTCCCGTGCCGCTCCCGGCGTGGAATCCGGGCTTGCCCTCTTGGGGGGAAAGCGTGCCGCCGTCCGCTGCGGGCTTCTCCTTGCCCGCATCCGTGGAGGGCGCGCCAGGGCTCTCCACGGCCTCATTCTCCTTCCCGGAGGGCAGGGAAGATGAATTGGACACCCGCTCCGGCTGCACCGCCCCTTCCCCGGCAGGGGGAGAAGCCTTGGGCGGAGCATCCGGCTCCCCCCCGGGGGCCTTGGCAAGAAGCGCGGATGACGGTTGCTTCTGGCCCGCTCCGGAGCCGCCCCCCCAGAAGGGGCCGCCTCGCTGAAACATGTTCAGGGACGCCCCCAGCAAAAGGGCCACGGCCACGATCAATACCTTGAGCAGGATCGGGGGCTTGGGTTCGGGCACGGTCAACCGTCCTTCCGGGAGAGTTGTTGCCCGCCCGCGCGGGCCAAGAGGGGCGGCCCGGCGGGCGGAAAGGAGGATTGCCTGCCCTCAGCGAGGCTTTACAGGCGGCGCCTCGTGGGCGTTCTTGAGCCCCGCCAGGTAGCCGAGTATCTTGCCCGCGTCGGATACGACCAGAATCCTGGCCATCTCCGCTACGGCCCGGGCCGTCAGGGGATAAGCCCCCAGCCGCCGGAACACGCGGACGGGTTGCCAGAGATACGCGCCGAAACCGAGTGCGAGAGCAAGGAGCCAGCCCGCGCGCCAGAAGCTCATGAGCAGCATCTCGACGCCCGCCGCGTAGCCGATGAGCCTGGCCATGTGGCTCTTTGTGCGCTGAAGCGCCCTGCCGTCGCCCTGGGTGCTGGCGTGAAAGTCCAGGTATATGTTCTTCAGTCCGGGCTTCATGCGCCAGTTGGCCACCGCGCGCGGCTCCTGGCGGATTATGAAGCGGCTCTGGCGCATCATGTCATGGAACCAGGAGTCCTCGGAGGCGTCCAGCCACTCCGGGAAGCCGCCCAGCTCCTCCCAGACCACCTTGCGGAAGGCCAGGGAGCGGTTGGAGAGCTCGACGCCCCCCCCCTTGCTCCCCGGGCGGGAGAAAACACGGACGCTGTACTGGCAGGCGTCGAAGAGGCTCTCGATCATGGGGGAGCAGGCTCCCGCCACGATGTCCGCTCCCTGGAGGCCGGAGATCATCTCAAGCCAGTCGTGGTCCAGCACGCAATCGGCGGCGCTTACGGCCATCACCTCGCCGGAGGCCAGGGAGATGGCCCTGTTCAGGCCCTCGGCATTGTTGCCCTGGACCGTCTCCAACCGCGCGCCCAGCGGGTGGGACTCCACCAGCGCCCTGGTGCGGTCCGCGGACCCGAGGTCCGCCACGATCACTTCATCGGGCTTCCTGCTTTGCGAAGCCACCGAATCGAGAAAGGCCCCGATGGTGGATTCCGCGTCCTTCACGGTAACGATGAGGCTCACTTTCATGGCCGCCATACCTTTTAATTGATGGTTTCGACGCCGCCTGGGAGGCGGCCCTTTGCCTGCCGCCCCGCCGGCGTCCGAGGAAGCCTGATACCTCATAAGCCCGCGGAACGCCACGGGCGCGCCGCTATCCCTTCACCAGACTCCTGAGCACGCGCAGATTCTCCACGTCTTCCTTGAGGTCCTTCTCCTTGTGCGTCTCGAGGATCATGGGCAGCCTGGCCAGCACGGGATGGTTCACGATTGCCCTGAACCCTTCCAGGCCGATGGCCCCCTTGCCGATGTGCTCGTGCCTGTCCAGCCTTGAGCCCAGGCCCGCCTTGGCGTCGTTGACGTGCACAAGCTTGAGGCGGTCCTTGTCCAGCATGGCCAGGGCCTCGTCGAGGCCCCGGCGAGTCGCCACGTCGTACCCCGCCGCGTAGGCGTGGCAGGTGTCCAGGCAGATCCCGAGCCTGCCGGGATGCCTGCTGGCAGCGATGATGGCCGCCAGGTCCCGGAAGTCCGAGCCTATCCCCGTGCCCTGACCGGCCGTGTTCTCCAAAAGGATCAGCGGCCCGTCACCTCCCGAAGCCTCGAAGGCCTCATCCAGGCTCCGGGCGGCGCGCCCGAGAGCCTCCTCCCTGCCCGCGCCCATGGCCGCCCCCGGGTGGAGCACCACCCACGGGACGCCAAGCGCCCGGCAGCGCTCCAGCTCCGCCGCGAGCGAGGCCACGCCGCGTTTGCGCAAGGCCTCGTCCGGTGATGCGGGGTTGAGAAGATAGGAGGCGTGACTCGCCACCGGATAAGGCCCCCACTCTCTCCAGGCGTTCGCGAACGCCTCCGCCTCGTCCGGGGAAACGGGGGCCGCCTCCCACTGACGTTGATTGCGAGTGAAAACCTGCAAGGCGGTCCCGCCAACCGATTTTATGCGCCCGAAAGCCTCCGCGAGACCTCCGGCCACCGATTCGTGGGCTCCAAAATGTCGTTCCTGCGCCGTCATCCGCTTTTCCGCTCAAGAAGCTTGTTGTGGACTTTGTCTTGGGGTGCTAACAGTATTTCGACCGGGTGTAATCCGGGAATTAAAGCATAATGCGCATGATTCGTACAGCATACGTCACCTTATGGTATCCCAAGCCTTCCGAGACGTTCGTAGTCGGCGAGGTCGCCGGTTTGCGGACGCTGGGCATGGACGTGACCGTCCACACCCTCTACGGAAAGCTTTGCAGGAACGTTGGCAAGGACATGGCCGCCAAGTGCGGCGGCGTGGAGCGTCTCGGGATCAGGTCCATCCCCAGGGGATTCTCGGCCCTGAACTGGTGGCGCTCCAACGAGCCGGAACTCTTCAGGAAGACCGTCCGCAAGGTTCTTGGCCGGTTCTGGAGAGACCTGGAACAGACCGGCGAGAACATCTGGGGCTTCTTCGCGGGCTGCCAGCTGGCCAGGACCTTCAAGCGCGAAGGCGTCACGCACATCCACGCCGGATGGGCCAACGGCCCGGCCACCGCCGCCTGGACCGCGTCGCTGCTCACCGGAATTCCGTTCAGCTTCACCGGCCGGGCGGGTGACATCTACCCCCCCGACGGCGCCCTCGAGGACAAGATCGCCGACGCCGCCTTCGTGCGCACCGACGCCGCCTTCAACCTGGACTACGTCAAGAGCTTCACCCAGGACAGGAAGGACCGGGTCCACCTGGTACGCAACATGCTCTCCTGGGACGTGCCGCCCCCCGCCGAGGTTCCCATGCGTTCCCCGGTGCGTCTTGCCGCCATCGCCCGTTTCGTCAAGACCAAGGGACTGGACGTGCTGCTGGACGCCTGCGCCCTGCTCAAGCGGCAGGGCATGGACTTCAGGGTCACGCTGGCCGGGTCGGGAACCATGGAGATGCCCCTTCGCGCCCAGGCCAGGAAGCTCGGCATAGCGGACAAGGTCTCCTTCCCCGGCTTCATCCTGCACAAGGACGTGCCCGCGCTCCTGAGCGCCCACGACATCCTTGTCATGCCGAGCAAGATCGCCAGAACCGGTGACCGCGACGGCCTGCCCACCGTCATCATGGAGGCCCTGGTGAGCAGGGTGCCCGTGATCGCCACCAACGTGGGCGGAATAAGCGAGGTAGTCCGTGACGGCGAGACCGGCTTTCTCATCCCCCAGAAAGATCCGGAGGCCCTGGCAGCGGCGATCCGGCGCATGGCCGCCGACAGGGAGAATGCCGTCCGCATGGCCGAGAACGGCAAACGCGTAGTTCTCGACCTCTACGACACGGCCAGGAACTCTAGGCTTTTCCACGACCTCATCGCCGGGAACAGCCTCCAGCGCCCAAGCGCCTAACGCCGCGTCCACGAAGAAGTGTGGATGCTTGTTTCGTGGGCAATACGATGAAATAGATGTTCGGGTCCTCGATTAACATGTTCATGTTTTTCGAGGACGCCACACCGCGGGGATCAGCGTCCGGCTGTCCCCGCCCGTCTGGCCAGGACCTCTTCCATCACCCCCGCGTGACGGGCGGCCACGGCGTCGAGCGAATGCTCGGCAACGGCCACGCGCCTGCCCTCCTCGCCCATGCGAAGCCTCTCCTCCTCGCTTGCTAGCAGCCTGTCCATGGCGGCGGCGAATGCATCGCTGTCGCCTTCGGGAACAACCAGCCCCGTGCGGCCGTGGCGGATCACCTCGGCCACGCCGCCCACGCCGGTGCCCACGCAGGGAAGGCCCATGGCCATGGCTTCGAGCAGCACGTTGGGCATGCCCTCGTTCACGGATGAGAGCGCCGCCAGCGATGCCCTGGCGAAGTGACCGGCTGGGTCGGCCGTGCCCGGGAGCAGCTCCACGCTCTCCCGCGCGGGGCTCGCCCCTATGCGCCGGGCCAGCGTCTCTCGCAGTTCGCCGTCGCCCACGAGTCTCAGCCGGGCGCGGGGATGGCGCGGGAGCACCGCCTCGAAGGCGCGGATGAGCGTCTCGTGGCCTTTGACTGGAGCCAGGCGTGCAAGGCAGAGTATGACCGGATCAGGCTCCCGCTCGCCGGGCCTGGGCGTGAAGTGCAGCGTGTCCACGCCCGTTGGGATCACGTCCACCCGCCCAGGATTGAGGCCGTAGCGGACGGTGAGCGCCTGCTTGAGCGCGTGGGCGTTGCAGATGTGGTGGTGCGCCAGGGGCTTCAGCACGGCCTCGTGCTGCCGCCAGAGGTCGTCCCCGCCCCGGCAGTTGGCGATGACGGCCGGAACCCGTCGCAGCCGCCCGAAGACGCGGCCCCATATGTTGGGTACCACCGTCAGGGCCATGAGCACGTCGGGCCGGACGCTCCCCAATGCCCGCCAGAGCCCCCAGAGCCCTGCCGGGCCGACTGCGCGCCCGGAGGCAAGCCCTCGCACGGCGAGGCCGTACTCGCGGGCCTTGGGCATGAAATCGCCGCCGCCCATGAGAGTCCATATCTCGGTCTCGAAACGCCGGGGGTCCAGGCGTTTGGCCAGTTCCAGGGCGTGGCGCTGGGTCCCGCCCAGAAGGAGGTCCTGGAGAAGCAGGACGGTCTTGATAGGACGCATGGTTGTATGAAATGACTCCGCACCGGGCGGGCCGGTATTACGCCAAGTAGGTCCGGCCCGCCACGAAAAATATGACGGCAAAACCCCAGCACTCCATCCTGCGCAGGTTCCTGCACCTCGTCAGCGCCCAGTGCGTGCGCGACTGGCTGCACACCGGCCTCATCCTGATCCTGGCGCGCGCCGGATCGGCCACGTACGGCGAGTTCGTGGTGGCCTTCTCCCTGGCCCAGTTCATCCAGTTCCTGGGCGAGTTCGGCCTCAACCAGCCCATGGTGGTGGCGCTCAGCCGCCGCTACAACGACAAGGGCCACGTGCTGGCCCAGTACGGGCTCATCAAGACAGGCCTGTACCTTGCGGGCATGGCCGGCGCCGCGGCGTTCTGCCTGATCCAGGGATACCCGCCCGGGCTTTTCTGGCTGGCCGTGGGCATGTGCGCCGGATGCGGCCTGGAGCCCCTGGCCGGGTCGTTCTTCGTGGCGCTTCGCGTCCAGGGCCGCCAGGACCAGGAGAGCTACGTGCGCTCCGCATCGGCCCTGGCAGGTTACTCCTACGCCCTGGCCGCCGTGCTCCTGGACTGGCCCGTCTGGAGCCTGGGGCTTTTCAAGGTGCTGGAGAACTCCCTGAACGTGGCGGGCGGAGCGTGGCTCTGCCTACGATGGGAGGAAGTCTCCGGGCTCACGCTCGGACGCCGGGGGCTGGCCCGCGCTTGGCGGACGGCAGTGGGCGGCGTGACCTTCGTGGCCATGGCTCTCGCGGCCATCGGCTACAACAAGGCCAACGTCTTCTTCCTGCAGGACTACGCCGGGTCCAAGACGGTGGGGGCCTACGGCGTCGCCTGGGAACTCGTCGATGGCGCCTCCAACATAGCGGCCACCCTGCTCCTGTCCGGGGTCATCTACCCCTTGCTGGTGAAGCACTGGCGCACGGACAAGGCCGCCTTTACCTCCCTCTCCAGGAACTGCGCCATGAGCCTGACGGCCATGAGCCTGCCGGTGATGGCGGCCATCGCCATGGAATGCGACCGCGTCCTGCCCCTGGTCTTCGGGCCTGAATACGCGCCGCACGCCTGGGTGGCCGCGTGGCTGGCCCCCTGCATCGGAGTGGCCTTCCTGCACAACCTGGCGGCCTACATGATGCTCGCATTCGGCCGGGAGCGCATGCTCCTGGCCATTTACCTGGGCGGGCTCGCCGCCAGCCTCGTCTTCTGCAGGCTCCTCATCCCCGGAGACCCGCTCAAGGGGGCGGCCGTGGCCATCGTTCTCACCAAGGCGGCAGTGGCCGCGTGCACCGTGGGCTACTGCCAGATGCGCATCGGGCTTCTGAGCCTCAGGCAGACGGCCCTGGCGGCATGCTGCGCCGCGCTTTCCTGGGCGCTGTGGCGTGCCGCGGGCGGACACGTCCCCCGAGAGGCGGCCGAGGCGGCAGCCCTGCTCCCCCTGCTTTGGCTGGCCTGGCGCTGGCGGCCCCGCAAGGCCTGAACCCTCCCGCCCCCGCACCCCTCAAAGGTCCCCGAGCTTTTCAGCGCGCCGCCTTTCTGCTATCAAGCGCCACCCGTTACAAACGCGTTACATGACGGCGTCGAAACCGCGTCGAGACATCGCGCGATCAATCCGCGCTCCCCTTCAGGAGGCACATCATGAACAGCCGCTCGCCCTTCATCCGCATGCTCCTTGCAGCGCTGGCGCTGCTCACCGGCATCGCGATCTTCATTTTCTATCAGGCCAGCTACAAGGCCGACGCCGAACTGCTGCGGGAATTCGAGGAACGCGAGGCAAAGAACCTCTCCCTGGTTGAGTGGCTGCTGGCCTCCAAGGCCCCATATTCCGGAACAAGCTCCCTGCGCGCCCTCACCTCCGAGCTTGCCAAGCGGATGGGCGTGCGCATCACCTACGTGGTGGACGGCAAGGTGCTGGCCGAGTCCGGCCTGAGCCCCGAGGAAACGGACAGGATGGACGACCACTCCAACCGCCCCGAGATCGCGCAGGCCCGCAAGACCGGATTCGGCAAGTTCACCCGCCACAGCTCCACCCTCCAGGTCCGCCTGCTCTACATGGCCAAACCCGTGTCCGGAGTGGAGGGCCTGCCGGACGGCGTCCTGCGCATCGCCGTTCCCTACACCTCCGTGCGGAACATCCTGGACGAATCGCGCTCGCAGTTCATGGCGGTGGTGTCGGCCATGGCCCTTTGCGCCGCCATCCTGGCCGGATTCCTGGTCTTCAGGACGCGGGGCATGCTGCTTTCCTTCAGCAGGACCGTCGACGAGATCGGGCGCGGCGAGACGCCGGACAAGATTCGCGTCTGTCCCGGGTCCGAGTTCAAGCCGCTCATGGATTCCATCAACGTCCTGGCCAAGCGCGCCCGCAAGAGCATCCGCCGCCTGAAGGAAGCCCAGAGCCAGCTGGAGGCGGTGCTGGCCAACATGACCGACGCCGTGGCCGTGCTCGACCAGGACGGGGCCATCCTCATGCACAACGCCGCCCTGGAATCGCTCATCGGGAGCAAGGCGGGAAGCTGCGCCGGGGCCAGCGTGCTTGACGCCGGGCTCGGAGCGGACGTCTTCCGGGCTGTCAGGCAGGCCCTGGACTCCCGGGAGCAGTCGCCGCGCCGGTTCCAGGCCCGCCTGGCCTCAGGGGCCGTGGCGGACGTGGACCTCCTCCCATACCTGACCGCCAAGGGCAGGCAGCGCCTCATCCTGGTGCTGCACGACGTCACGTCCATGGCAGACTCCCAGCGCATACTGCGCGAATTCGTCATCGACGCCTCCCACCGGCTGAGGACGCCCCTCACCAGCATCCAGGGGTTCGCCTCGACCCTCGTTGAGAACCCGCCCGAAGACCAGGGGCAGGCAGCCTCCATGCTCACCACCATCCTCAAGAAAAGCCAGGAGATGAGCGCGGTGGTGACCTCCCTGCTGGACAAGGCGTCCCCCCAGGCGGGGGCGCATCCGGAAAGCAAACAACAATAACTCGATATCAGGAGACCCCATGGGATTCAGCCTCTTCCCGAAGGAAGTCAAATTCTACGACCTGTTCAAGGACCAGAACCGCAAGCTCATCAAGGCGGTCACGATCCTGGACGAGTTGTTCCACTCCCTTGAGGACGTGGAAGACCGTTGCACCCGCATCAACATCATCGAGGCGGAGGCCAACACCATCTCCCGCAGGATCTCCACGGAGCTTTCCTCCACGTTCATCACCCCCCTGGACCGCGAGGACATCCACCAGATCAACATCACCCAGGAGGCTTTGATAAACATCGTCAAGGCCACGGCGACACGCATCGGCCTTCTCGAATGCGGCGACGTGCTCTACCCCTCCCGCAGGCTGGTGCGCTCGCTCAAGGTGATGATCGAGGAGGCCGGGGAGGTGCTGGCCAAGCTTTCCCAGGGGAAGCAGGCCAAGGAAGAGATAGAGAAGATCAAGGCGCACAAGTACGAGTGCGAGATGCTCCTGCTGGTCGGCCTCGGCGAACTCTACGACGTGAAGGACCAGAACCCGGACGACCACGGCGTCATCCTGCACATCATCAAGTGGAACCACATCTACGGGCGCATCGAGCAGGCCGTGGAACGGGCCGAACGCCTGAGCGACGTTCTCGAAGGGGTGCAGCTCAAACATGCTTGAGATCCCCTTTCTCTTCATCCTGATCGTCGTGGTGGCCCTGATCTTCGACTTCACCAACGGCGCGCACGACTCGGCCAACGCCATCGCCACGGTGGTCTCAACCAAGGTCCTCTCCCCCAGGACGGCCGTGCTCATGGCAGCCGTCCTCAACCTGGCCGGAGCCTTCATGGGCACCGAGGTGGCCAAGACCGTGGGCAGCGGCATCGTGGGCCCGGACATGGTCTCCGGCTGCCGCATCCTGGTGCTGGCGGCGCTGTTCGGGGCCATATTCTGGAACCTGCTCACCTGGTACCTGGGCATCCCCTCCTCATCGTCGCACGCGCTGGTGGGCGGACTCATCGGCTCGGCCATCGCATTCAAGGGATGGGACGCCCCCAGCTACGGCTCCATCTTCAACAAGGTCGTCATTCCGCTCCTGGCGTCGCCAGCGGCGGGCTTCCTGTGCGGCTACTTCCTCATGGTCCTGCTCTCATGGGTGTGCGTGAAGGCCCACCCCAGAACTGTGAACACCGCCTTCAAGAAGCTCCAGATACTGTCCTCGGCCTTCATGGCCACCAGCCACGGCATGAACGACGCCCAGAAGACCATGGGCATCATCACCCTGGCGCTCATCATCTTCGGCTACCAGAGCGACGTTTCCATACCGCTCTGGGTGAAGGTGAGCTGCGCCGTGGCCATGGGCCTGGGCACGGCCATGGGCGGCTGGAAGATCGTCAAGACCATGGGTCACAAGATATTCAAGCTGGAGCCCGTGCACGGCTTCGCGGCCGAGACCGCCGCCTCCGCCGTCATCATGGGCGCTTCGGCGCTTGGCGCGCCCATCAGCACCACCCACACCATCTCCACCACGGTGATCGGCGTGGGGGCCTCCAAACGGTTCTCGGCCGTGCGCTGGGGCGTGGCGGGGAACCTCGTGGTGGCCTGGGTGCTCACCATACCCGCCGCCGCGACGGTGGCCGCCCTCTGCTTCTGGGCGCTGGAGCTGCTCGGACTCGACAAGTGACCGCAACCATGCCACGCTCATGATGGCCGGATTCACCCGGACCTTCACGGCGGAGCTTCACCAATGGCTCGAACGGACTCCTTTCACCTGCCCCCGGACAAATGGACCATCCCCTTCCGCCTTGAAGGCGACGAGGCCCGGCACCTGTCCAAGGTTTTGCGCCTGGGCCCCGGCGCCGTGGCGCGCCTGTTCGACGGCAGGGGACGCGAGGGGCTTTTCCGGGTTGAGTCCGTCAAGAACGGCGTCACGCTCGAACTGATTTCTGAATCGGTTCAAGCCCGCCCCGGGAGCGAAACCTGGCTGGCCCTGGCCTGGAACAAATCCACCCGCCGGGGGTGGCTCCTGGAGAAGGCCGTTGAACTCGGCGCGGCGGGCATCCTCTTCTGGGAGTCCTCGCGCGGCCAGGGCGGCATGCCGGACGCGCCCAAGCAGTCCTGGACCGCCCAGCTGGTGGCCGGGGCGAAGCAGTGCGCCAACCCATGGCTGCCCGAACTGGAGATGGTCCAGGGCGGCATCGAGGGGCTTATCGGCTGGACCGCCGGGTTCGAGTCCCGCTTCCTCCCCTGGGAATCCTCGGAGGCTACGCGGACCATCACCCCGGAAAGCTTGACCTCTCAGGGCCGCCGTGTTTTCGTTATCGGCCCCGAGGGAGGCCTCACCGGCGACGAGGCGGCGCGGTTTGCGAGCGCCGGGTTCCAGCACGTGACTCTCGGCCCCAGGCCGCTGCGCTGGGAGACGGCCGCGCTGCTGTGCCTCGGGCTCTGCTGGTGGGCAGACAACCGGTAACGCGCAGCCGGGAAAACCGGTCAACCCTTCCGGGGGATTGAACTCAGTATTCTGATTCCGCCCTGGCATAAGGATGAGCATCCGCTCCGGGGACTTCAAGCGAGACGAGAGAGCACCCCTCGATGAACGCATGGATTCTTGCCGCCGAGGCATTCGTGGTCTACGGCCTCGTGCTTTGGTCCCATTCGCTGCGCCACCGCTTCGGCCTGGCCTTCTTCTACGCCCTGCTCGGCAGCCTCACCGCAGTGATGTCCTGGGTGACGGACGCGGGCGTGGCCGTGAAACTCGGGGAGCTCACGTTCCTGGTTGGCTCCACGGTGTTCTACACGTCCCTGCTGCTTGGCGTCTTCGTGGTCTACGTGTTCGACGGCCCCAGAGCCACCCGCGTGGCAATCCTCACGGTCGTCGGCGTTTCGGCGCTGGTGCCGGTCATTTCGGTGGTGCTGCATCTGCAAACGCACATATCGAGCACCACTCCCCTGGCCTACGTCCCCATACCCAGTCTTCGGGTCAACGCGGCGTCGGTGCTCACCACCCTTGCCGATCTGCTGTTTCTGGCCATAAGCTGGGAATTCCTGCATGGCAGGCTCGGGCGCGTCCCTCTGGCGGCCAAGGCGTTCCTTACCTTGCTTGGCGTCATGTGGCTGGACGTGCTGCTTTTCAACACCGGCGCCTTCCTCGGAAGCGACAACTTCTTTTCGATAATACGGGGAACATTCTACAGCCGCCTCATCATCACCGCTTTCGCCGCGCCCATCCTCTGGGGGTATCTCAGCTGGCAGAATTCCATTTCCGGAGTGACCATGCCGAGGCGGGCCGTCTTCGCCATCCTCCAGGAGCTGACCGAGCTCCAGGTGGAACTCCAGACCGCCCGGGAGGAGATAGCCCGGCGCAAGGCCGCCGAAGCCTCCCTGGCGCGCAGCGAGAGGCGGTACCGCCAGCTCCTGCTCGGCGCCAGCGAGCCCATCGCGGTCATCCAGAACGGGCTGTATCTGCTGCACAATCCCAAGCTTGCCGAGCTGACCGGCATCAGCGAACAGGACATCCAGCAGGCCTCCTTCAACGATTTCGTCCACCCCCGGGAGCGCGCCATGGTTGAGGAGGCCCTCGACGCGGCCATCAGGGGCAAGGGGGAAACAAGGTCCCTGGAGTTCCTGGCGGTCAACGGCGCCGGGGAGGAGCTGGTCATACAGGCCAACGTGACCGGCATCGAGTGGGACGGGACCGGGGCCATCCTGGCCTTCCTGCACGACGTCACCCGGCAGAGCAAGGACCACAAGAGGCTCATGGACGAGGCCCTGGCCGACGAACTGACAGGCGCCCTCAACCGCCGCGGATTCTCCGAAAAGTACGAGGATTCCGCCGGAAGGCTCTTGCGGGAGAACCGGGAATTCTCGGTGCTTTTCCTGGACGTGGACCAGTTCAAGGCCATCAACGACGCTTTCGGGCACGCGGCCGGGGACGAGGTGCTGAGGATGGTGGCCGGGGCGATCAGGTCACACGTCCGCGAAGCGGACCTGATCGGGCGCATGGGCGGCGACGAGTTCGCCGTCATGCTCTCCGGCGCGGATTCGAGCGAGGCGCTGGCCATCGCATCGCGCATACTGGAGAGGGTTTCTCTCGAACGCGCCGGGGACGGCCCCGCCCGCGTCACCGTGAGCATCGGCTGCGCCAGCGCCAGAAGCGGCTGCCGGGAGACACCCGCCCAGCTCCTGGACAGGGCGGACAAGGCGCTGCTCGCCGCCAAGCGCGACGGACGCAACCAGGTCCGTGGCTCGTAACCGGCAGGGGCAGACCCCACTCACCCCCGGCAAGCAGGTGCAAGACATGCCCCCCCTGGCCCACTCCATCCGCCCGGCCTCCTTCGAGGACTTCACCGGCCAGGCGCACGTCATCACCCGCCTCCAGGCCATGCTCAAGGCCAAGCGGCTGCCGAGCCTTCTCTTCTACGGTCCCCCAGGGTGCGGCAAGTCCACGCTGGCGCTTCTGCTGGCCAAGGAGAAGGGCCTGCCCTACGTGCGCGTCAGCGCCCCGGAGGCAGGGCTCTCCCAGTTGCGCACGCTCATCGCGGGCAAGGAGATCCTCATCCTGGACGAGCTGCACCGCTTCTCCAAGGCCCAGCAGGACTTCTTCCTGCCGCTCCTGGAGCACGGCGACATCACGCTTCTGGCCACCACCACCGAGAACCCCTCGTTCTCCGTCACCAAGCAGCTGCTCTCGCGCCTTCACGTCATGCGGCTGCGCGCCCTCTCCCACGGCGAGATGATGCAGGTTGCCCGTCGCGGGCAGGAGGCCCTCAAGCTCGAGCTCTCCCAGGAGAGCCTGGACCTTCTCTCGGCCATGTCCGGCGGCGACGCGCGCACCTTCCTGAACCTCCTGGAATATGCGGCCCAGCTGCCCTTGGAGAAACGCGCCGTCTCCGAACTGCGCCACAACCTGCCCGAGCAGGTGATGCGCGGCGACCGCGACGCCGACCAGCACTACGAGCTGGCCTCGGCCTTCATCAAATCCATCAGGGGTTCGGACCCGGACGCCGCCCTCTACTACCTGGCCTGCATGCTGGAATCCGGGGAGGACCCGCGTTTCGTCTGCCGCCGCCTCATCCTCTCCGCCTCCGAGGACGTGGGACTGGCCGACCCGCGCGCACTGCCCCTGGCCGTGGCATGCCAGCAGGCAGTGGAGATGGTGGGCATGCCCGAGGGCTTCATCCCCCTGGCCGAGACCACGGTCTATCTGGCCCTGGCCCCCAAGAGCAATTCCACCTACGCCGCCTACCTGGCCGCCCGCAAGGAAGTGACCACCCAGGGCATGCGTCCGGTGCCCATGCACCTGCGCAATCCATCGGCCAAGCTCCAGCGCCAGTGGGGCTTCGGCGAGGGATACAAGTACCCGCACGCCTACCCCGGAGCGTGGGTGGAGCAGGAATACATGCCGCCCGAGTTGGCGGGCGTCACCTTCTACCAGGAGAAGGACCAGGGCGAGGAGCCCAGGCTCGCCGCCCGGCTCAAGTCCCACAAGAAAAAGCACTGACGCCCATGTCCCAGAAATCGCGCCTCATCTTCTTCGGCAGCCTGTTCGCCCTGGCCCTGGCCGGAGGCACCGTGGGCATCCACCTCGTCGAGGGCCACCCGCTCTTCGATTCCTTCTATTTCTGCATCGTCACCATGAGCACGGTGGGCTACGGCGACATCCACCCCTGGACCCCGGCGGGCAAGGCCATCGCCATGGCCCTCATCTTCGCGGGCGTGGGCACGTTCGTGGGCGTGGTGGAGGCCGTGGCCGAATCGGTGTTCTCCGTGGGGCAGGAGAAGATCAAGCGCGAGAAGCGCAACATGATCCGGGGGCTTTTCTTCTCCGACGTGGGACTGACGCTTTTGAACCGCGTCGTGGAGGCGGACGCGGCCATCGGGGAATTGCAGGGGAAGATGAACGTGGACGCAACGTGGGACAAGAAGCGTTTCAAGGCGGCGCGAGCCCTGCTGGACGCCCACTCCTTCACGCTGGACCCGGCCCGCCTGGACTTCGCCGCCATCCGCGAACTGCTGCGGCAGAAGTCCGACCTTATGCTGCGCCTGCTTGAGAACCCCAGCATCGGCGAGCACGAGGCCTTCTCGGACACCCTGCGGGCCATCTACCACCTGCGCGACGAACTGCTCTGCCGCCCGGAGGACCTGGCGTCCATGCCGGAGAGCGACCTCAAGCACCTGGCGGGCGATGCGACGCGCGTCTACGGGCTCTTAAGCGGCCAGTGGCTGGCCTATGCCCAGTACCTGAAGCAGTCCTACCCCTACCTGTTCTACCTCGCCGCCCGCACCAACCCGTTCAATCCGGAGGCCAGCGTCATCGTTGAAGGATGAGCCGCCGATTGTGATTTGCTTCACTCCTCTTCTAGTCCGCGACGTTTGGTGCTAGTGCCCCTGTCCACCATGCCAACCTTCGACGAATTCTTCACGGGCCGGGCGCTGGAGTGCCTCCATCGCGCCGTGGACCTGGCCCTTTACGAGGACGGCCCGGACCTGACCGCCGAGGCGGTCTTCGCCCCGGAGGACGAGCTGCGCGCCCGCATCGTGGCCAAGCAGGAATCTTTGGTGGCCGGGCTCCCCGTGGCCGGCGTGGTGTTCTCCCGCATGGGCATCCTGGACCGCGTGAGGCTTGACTACCGCGCCAAGGACGGCGACCGCGTCTCTCCCGGCGATGTGGTGGCCTTGTTCACCGGCCCGGCCGCCGGGCTCATGAAGGCCGAGCGGGTCATCCTCAACTTCTTCTGCCACATGTGCGGCATAGCCAACATGACAGCGCGCCACGCCGCCGCCCTTGCCGGCAGCCGCACCACGCTTCTGGACACCCGCAAGACCCTGCCCGGCCTGCGCTACCCGGAGAAGTACGCCGTGCTGGTGGGCGGGGCGCGAAACCACCGCCTGGGTCTTGACCACATGCTCATGCTCAAGGACAACCACATCGACCGGGCCGGGGGCATCCCCCAGGCCGTGGCCGCCGTGCGGCGCGCCCACCCGGCCGGGACCGTCCCCCTGGAGGTGGAGTGCCGCACCCTGGAGGAGGTCCGCCAGGCCGCGGCCCTCTCGCCCGAGCGCATCATGTTCGACAACATGACGCCAGAAACCATGCGCGAGGCACTGGCCCTGATCCCCGAAGGCATCGAGACCGAGATTTCCGGGGGCGTCACCCTGGAAACCCTGCCCGCCCTGGGCGATATCGGCGCGGACTTCGTGTCCGTTGGCCGCATCACCCACTCCGCGCCCTACGCCGACTTCAGCATGCAGATCGTTCCCGCGTGAAGGAGCCTCAAGTGACCGCATCCGACGACTTCAACTTCATCGAGGAGGCCCGGGCCAGGCTCGGGAAAAGGCTTTGCATCCTCGCCCACCACTACATGTCCGACGCCGTGGCCCGCCACGCGGACCACACCGGCGACTCCCTGGAGCTCTCCCGCAAGATCCCGGACCTGGACGCCGAATACATCATCTTCTGCGGCGTGTTCTTCATGGCCGAGACCGCCGCCATCCTGGCGAAACCCGGCCAGAAGGTGTTCATCCCGGAGATGAACTCCCGCTGCGTCATGTCGGACATGGCCCCGGCCTGGTTGGTCCGCTCCGTGCTGGACACCATGGCGGAGGCGGACCTAAACGTCACGCCGCTCACCTACGTGAACTCCTCGGCCGCCGTGAAGGCCCTGGTGGGTGAGCGCGGCGGATCGGTGTGCACCTCGGCCAACGCCAAAACCATGCTCACCTGGGCGCTCGGACAGGGGCAGCGCACCCTCTTTTTGCCGGACGTGCGCCTGGGCATGAACGCCGCCGACTGGATCGGCCTGCCCAAGGAGGACCGCCACGTGGTGGACGTGCGCGAGCACGGCAAGGCCGTCAGCCTGGACAAGGCCGCCAGGGCGCGCCTGCTTCTCTGGCCGGGCCAGTGCGTCATCCACTCGCGCTTCAAGCCAGAGACCATCCGCAAGGCGCGCGCCGAGTCGCCTGGCTGCCTAGTGGTGGTCCATCCCGAATGCCACCCGAACACGGTGGCCCTGGCCGACGCCTGCGGCTCCACATCGCTCATCATCAGATTCGTGGCCGAAGCCCCAGAGGGAAGCATCATCTACGTGGGCACCGAGTACAACCTGGTGAACCGGCTGGCCTGGAAGTACAAGGGCGTGAAGGACGTGCGGGCGCTCACCCACTCCACCTGCTCCAACATGGAGAAGGTGACGGAGCCCAACCTGGCCAGGCTGATCGCCAACCTGGAAGCGGCGCCCCACGTCACCGTGGACGAGTCCCTGAAAGACCCGGCCAAGCTGGCCCTTGAGCGCATGCTGGCCGCCTGCGCCAAATGAGCAAGCCTCCCGTCACTCCGGCCACGAGGCTCCTCAGGCAGAAGGGAGTGCCCTTCGAGCTTCGCCTCTACGACTATGTGGACCACGGCGGCACGGCCCGGGCCGCCGCCGAGCTCGGCGTGGACGAGTCCACGGTGGTCAAGACCCTGGTCTTCGAGGACGAGTCGAAGAAGCCCATGCTGGTGCTTATGCCCGGCGACCGCGAGGCGTCCCTCAAGGAGCTGGCCCGCGTCATCGGAGTCAAGACGGTCACGCCCTGCACCCCGGAGGCGGCCAACCGCCACACCGGCTACCAGGTGGGCGGCATCTCCCCCTTCGCCACGCGCAAGCCCCTGCCGGTCTACGCGCAAACAAGCATCTTCGATAAGCCGCTCATTCTCATCAACGCCGGCAAACGCGGGGCGCTGGCCGCCCTGGACCCGAAACACCTGCGGGAACTCCTGGACGTCACCATGGTGGACGCGGCAAGATAGCCCACGGAGGCAGAGGCATGTACAACTACCGGATGAAGACCCACGCCCTGGTGATCGGCTCGGGCGCGGCCGGATGCGCCGCCGCCCTGACCCTGGCCGCCAAGGGGCGCGAGGTGGTGCTCCTGTGCGCGGGCGACAGGCTCTCCGACGGCAACTCCGCCCTGGCCCAGGGCGGCATCGTCTACACAAGCCCCGACGACAGCCCGAAGCTCCTGGAGCGCGACATCCTCACCTGCGGCTGGAGGCACAACCACCTGGCCGCCGTGCGCTTCCTGGCCCGCAAGGGGCCCGAGGTGGTGAAGAACCTCCTGATCGACCGCCTGGGCGTCCCCTTCGAGCGTCAGGCTGACGGGGGCTTCCACCTCACCAAGGAGGGCGGCCACAGCCTGCCCCGCATCCTGCACTGCGCCGACTCCACCGGGCACTCCATCATGGAGCACATGGTGCGGGCCGTGGAGGCCAATCCGAACATCACCGTGCTCACCCGGCGCACCGCAGTGGACGTGCTCACGTCCCACCACCACGCCTCGCTCATGGAGTACAAGTACAACCTGGTGAACCAGTGCCTGGGGGCGTACGTCTACAACGAGCAGTCCGGAGCGGTGGAGACCATCCTGGCCGACTACACAATCCTGGCCACGGGCGGCGTGGGCCAGATATACCTGCACACCACCAACACCCGCGCCTGCGTGGGCTCGGCCGTGGCCATGGCCTACCGCTGCGGCGCACGCTACATGAACATGGAGTTCATCCAGTTCCACCCCACCGCCCTCTTCCACCGCGCCGAACGCCGCTTCCTCATCACCGAGGCCATGCGCGGCGAGGGTGCGAGGCTGGTCAACGCCAAGGGCGAGCACTTCATGCCCCGCTACGACTCTCGCGCCGACCTCGCCCCGCGCGACATCGTCACCCGCGCCATCATGGAGGAGCTCCTTCGCACAGGGGAGGACTGCGTCTACCTGGACGCCGCCGGGCACGTGCCGGACGTCTCCCGCCGCTTCCCCGGCATCGCGAGAAAATGCGCCGAGATCGGCATAGACATCGCCAGGCAGCCCATTCCGGTGGTCCCCGCCGAGCACTACTCCTGCGGCGGCGTGCTCGTGGACGTGCACGGCCGCACCACCGTGGACCGGCTCTACGCCGTGGGCGAATGCAGCTGCACCGGAGTGCACGGCGCCAACCGCATGGCGTCCACCTCGCTCCTGGAGTGCATCGTGTGGGGGGTGAGCGCGGGAAGCTACATCGGCTCGCGCTTCGGCTCCAAGCCCTCCGTGACCCGCAAGCTGGCCGACGCCATCCCGGACTGGGTCAGCCCCGGACAGGAGCGCAACGAGGACCCCGCCCTCATCAGCCAGGACTGGTCCACCATCAAGAGCACCATGTGGAACTACGTGGGCATCAACCGCACCGCCTCGCGCCTGAAACGCGCCTTCGAGGACCTGCGGGACTTAAACGTCCACCTGCACGACTTCTACCGCGAGACGCCGCTCTCCAAGCCCATCGTGGACCTGTTCCACGGCTGCCAGGCGGCCTACATCATCACCCTGTCGGCCATGAGGAACACGAAAAGCCTGGGCTGCCACTACCGGGTGAACTGAGGCCGCCCCCGCTCAGGAATGCTTGATGAACGTCCCTTTGGCGTATTCCTCAAAGGCGGTGCGCAGTTCCGCCTGGGTGTTCATCACCACCGGGCCGTACCATGCGACGGGCTCGCCGAGCGGCTTGCCCGTGATGAGCACGAAGCGCAGCGGCCCGTTCGGAGCGGTCACCGACACCTGCCCGCCCTCGTGCTCGTAGAGCGCGGTGGTCTCCGGCCCGCAGAGGCAGTCCCGCTCAACGTCCATCCAGCCCGTGCCAACCACCTCCACCGCGAAGCCGTCGCGGCGGTCGTCGAAGTACCCCCTTCCGTCAAGCACGTAGGCCACCGCCGTGTGGCCCTCCTTGACGGCATGGGTGAACACCGCGCCCGCCGGTACGGAGACGTCTAGAAACTCCGGGTCGATGACGATGTCGCGCACCGGGCCCCTGACGCCCGCCACCTCTCCGCAGATCACCTTCACCCTGGCTCCCGATTCCAGCGTCACCTCGGGGATGTCCGAGGCCTTCACGTCCCGGTAGCGGGGCTCCATCATCTTCCTGCTGGCAGGCAGATTGGCCCAGAACTGGAAGCCCCACAACATCCCGGACGCCGTCTGCCTGGGCATTTCCTGATGGATGATGCCGCTCCCGGCGGTCATCCACTGCACGTCGCCCGGGCCGATAACGCCTTTGTTGCCCATGCTGTCGCCGTGCTCCACCAGCCCCTCCAGAACGTAGGTGATGGTCTCTATGCCCCTGTGGGGATGCCAGGGAAAACCCGGCAGGTATTCGGCCGGATTGGCCGTGTGGAAATCGTCCAGCATCAGGAAAGGGTCGAACTGCGGCACCTGAGAGTTTCCGAAGGCGCGCTTGAGGTGCACGCCCGCTCCCTCGATGGTCGGACGGCTCTTGAATATCCTGGCGATGCGGCGGTTGCTCATGGCGTTCTCCTCCTTGCCCCCTCGTCCGGGCCTGCCGGCCTGCTTTCCGGGGCGCTACCGCCCTGATAGCAGGCCACGAGGTTCCTGTACACGCCCGATCCCGGACGACGCCAGCAATCCGCCGGCGGCCTTGCCATAATCCGGGCGCGCCTGTAGGAAGGGCACGATCCGTCCCTTTTCGGCTCGGAGAGCACCCCCTTCCAAGGAGGCACGGCATGGGCGTCATGATGCAGGCATTCTACTGGGACTGTCCCGTGGAGGAGAACCTCGCCGGCGAATGGTGGAACGCCGTGCGCCAGAAGATCCCTTCCCTGGCCGCGAGCGGCGTCACCGCCCTCTGGCTGCCCCCCGCGCACAAGGCGGGCAACGTGGGCGGCGTCTCCATGGGCTACGACCCCTACGACTACTTCGACCTGGGCGAGTTCGACCAGAAAGGCGGCGTGAAGACCCTCTTCGGCTCCCGCCATGAACTGCAGGACCTCATCATGGAGGCCCACACCCACGGCATGCAGGTCTACGCCGACATGGTCCTCAACCACAACAACGGCGCGGACCTGGCCGAGGTCAGCGACATCGACCAGGCCGAGCGCTGGACCCTCTTCACCCCAAAGAGCCGCAAGTTCCCGCGCAACAAGACACATTTCCACCCCAGCCGCCACGAGCACTGGGACAACGAGACCTTCGGGGCCATGCCCGACCTCTGCCACCGGCACCCATACGTCTACCAGCACATGATGGAGCTGTCCCAGTGGCTGGTGGAGGAGATCGGATTCGACGGCTTCCGCTACGACTTCGTCAAGGGCTACGGCTCCTGGCTGGTCAAGAGCATCCAGGAATTCCGCTACGCCAGGGGCGGCCGTGAAATCAGGCCCTTCGGCGTTGGCGAATGCTGGGACGGCTCCCGCGCCATCGAGGACTGGATGGACGACGCCAACGCCTGGAGCGACAACCCGGTCTCGGCCTTCGACTTCCCCCTGCGCTGGGAGCTGAAGGCGCTGTGCGACACGTTCGGCTACGACCTGCGAGGACTCCTCAAGCCGGACCTCGTCTACCGCTCACGCCCTGCGCGGGCCGTCACCTTCGTGGACAACCACGACTTCAGGGGGAACGGCGCGCCCGACGAGGTGGTCAACGACAAGCTGCTGGCCTACGCCTTCATCATGGCCCATGAGGGCTACCCTTGCGTGTTCTGGAAAGACTATTTCAACTACGGCCTCGCCAGGCCGGGCGAACCCGGCGGCATCGACGCGCTCATCCAGGTGAACGCCAGCCACGCCAACGGGCGCACGCGGATGCATCTGCTGGACAAAAGCCTCTACGTGATGGAACGCATGGGGCTTGAGGGAAAGCCGGGCATGGTGTTCATGCTGAACAACGACGCACACTGGCGCGGCTGCGAGGTTGACACCACCGCGCCGGGCGGCCGCTATGTGGCCAGGGCTTGGTGGAGCGCCCTGGACCCCGGCCAGCCGCGCGACCAATGGGCCGACGATGGCGGCAAGACCGTGCTGTACGCGCCGCCGAGGGGGTACGCGATTTACGTGAGGGAATGAGGCGCTGAATGGCGCAAGCGTGGTCTTTCCGCAACGCATTTCCAATCGCGGCGGGCATGATTGGGCGGCGGCGTGGGGATGGGTATCACCCGACGCCGCCGCATGTTCGTTGCGGCTGCAAGCGTCTCTCACACTTGGAGCTTCGCTGTTCTTCTCTCCGCGTCTCGACAGGAATATGGCCTTGTGTTAGCCATTTTGCAGTTAACGCTGTTCCAAACAGGATGGCCATCAAATGATTCAGCCTCGCAAGCCACGCGTACCTGATGTTGAACATTCCAGTGCCATATTCAAGCAAACACTGGACTCGCTTGCTGAACACATCGCAATAATTGATGCAGAAGGCACAATCATTTACGTCAACAGTAGCTGGAGAAAATTTTCCGATACGAATCAAGGCAAATGCAACGCAACATGCGAAGGAATAAATTATTTCTCCGTATGCAGCAACGCGACAGGACCAACATCGCTCGAAGCATCGTCGGCAATGAACGGCTTGGAAGACATTCTGTCTGGGAAAATCAATGAATTTAAAATCGAATATCCATGTCATTCCCAAAAAGAAAAAAGATGGTTCATCCTTTATATCACTCCGCTGACAAGCAGACATCAAATAACTGGCGCAGTGGTGTCCCACATACCAATCACGGACAGAAAAATCGCGGAAGACCAACTTAAACAAAGCGAGAACCGCTTTTTCCTTGCCTTTGAGAATGCATCCATTGGAATGGCCCTGGTTTCGACTGATGGATCATTCTTGAAGGTCAACAAGGCTTTATGTGAATTTCTTGGATACACTGCAGAAAGCTTGCTCAACATCACATTCCAACAGATCACCCATCCTGAAGACATTGCCGCCGACCTTGACCACGTCAAATCCATCTTGTCCGGAAACGTCGAATCATACAAAATGGAAAAGAGATATATCAAGCATGATGGGTCATCCGTCTGGGCTCATCTCAGCGTATCACTCGTCAGGGACGAAACCGGGGAACCGCTTCATTTCATCTCTCAAATCGAAGACATTGACGAAAGAAAACGTCTCGAAGACGAACTTCTGCAACAAGCAACAACTGATCCATTGACCAATGTTCACAACAGAAGAAAATTGATCGAAAAACTTTCCGACGCATTCTCATTATATAATCGATACAAAATACCAGTAACAATAGCCATGCTCGACATCGATCACTTCAAATCGATAAACGACAATTACGGCCACATAACCGGCGACGCCCTGCTTAGACATTTCACTGACATAATAAAAGGCAATCTCCGTGACAGCGACTTCATCGGCAGGTATGGAGGCGAGGAGTTCATCGTTTGCCTGCCGAACACGGACCACGACCAAGCGGAAACAATCTTCAAAAGATTGCTGTCAACAACACGAGACTCTGCATTCATGCACAATAATAACAGCGTCGCATTCACAGTCAGCATAGGGGGTTCCATATTCCAGGAATCCGACACCGGCATCTGGGAAGCGATAGCCAGAGCTGACAAGGCGGTCTACACTGCCAAAACAGCAGGAAGAGACAGACATGCGTTTCTTCTTTGAAGGTCGCAGTCCACTCACGCAAAAAAGCGCGGCCCCGAAGGGCCGCGCTTGCTTAACAGGGGATTCCAAAGGGACCCTGTCCCTTTGGCCGCCGGAGGCGTTCTTTCTTCTCTAGACTGACAGCTTCTCCTCGGCGGTCTTGCCGGACATCCACAGGTCGATGATGGTGCGGCTGACGAAGATCGCCGTGAACATGGAGGCCAGGATGCCAAGCAGCAGCGTCACCGCGAAGCCTCTGATGGGGCCGGTGCCGAACTCGTAGAGCACCACGGCGGCGATGGCGGTGGTGACGTTGGCGTCCAGGATGGTCAGGGTGCCGCGCGCGAAGCCCTCCTTGATGGACAGCTTGGAGGGCAGGCCGCGCCGCACTTCCTCGCGTATGCGCTCGAAGATGATGATGTTGGCGTCCACCGACAGGGCCATGGTCAGGATGATGCCCGCGATGCCCGGCAGCGTCAGCGTCGCGCCGAACATGGACAGGCCGGCCAGGATGAGCACGATGTTGAACACCAGCGCCACGTTGGCCACCACGCCCGAGAAGCCGTAGTACACCAGCATGAACAGGGCGATGAGGCCGCAGGCCACGCCGACGCTCATCATGCCGTTGTCGATGGACTCCTGGCCCAGGGAAGGGCCCACGGTGCGCTGCTCCAGCACGTTGACCGGCGCGGGCAGCGCGCCCGCGCGCAGCACCACGGCAAGGTCGCGCGCCTCGTTCTCGGAGTAGTTGCCGGTGATCTGGCCCTTGCCGCCGGGGATTTTGGACTGGATGACCGGGGCGGAGTTGGCCTTGCCGTCCAGGATGATTGCCATGCGCTTCTTGAGGTTCTCCTCTGTGACGCGCTCGAATATCTTGGCCCCGCGCTGGGTGAGGGTGAAGGAGACGTAGGGCTGGTTGTTGTTCTGGTCGAAGCTCATGCGGGCGTCGGCGATCATCTCGCCGGTCATGACCGCCTGGGAGTTGACCACAAGGGGCACTTCCGTGATCTCGCCGTTGGGGCCGACCTTGCGCTCCATGACCACTTCGCGCCCGGGAGGCAGGATCCCCTTCTTGGCTTTCTCGATGTCGGCGGTCTCGTCGACGATCTTGAACTCCAGGTGGGCTGTCTGGCCGACCAGCGCGATGGCGCGATCGGGTTCCTTCATGCCGGGCAGCTGGATCTGGATGCGGTCTCCGGCCTGCTTGCGGATGTCGGGCTCGGCGACGCCGAACTGGTCGATACGGTTGCGGATGGTTTTGACTGCCTGGTCGATGGTCATGCCCTCGAGGTTCTTGGCGTACTCGGGGGTGTAGGACACCCAGTACTTGACCTTTCCGTCATCGACGGTTTCGGTCTTGTTCACCTTGATGCCCGCGACATTCTTCTTGATGATGTCGTCCAGTTCGGCCTTCTTGGCGCCCTGGACCAGGACGAACGACAACGTGCCGGAGTTCTCCAGGTTCTGCCGAATGATGGTCATCTCCTTTTCCTGGGCGAAGGACTTGATGTCCTGTCCGGCCTGGGAGATGGAGTTGGCCAGGGCCTTTTCAACATCGACGCCCAAGGTAAGGTGGATGCCGCCCTTGAGGTCCAGGCCGAGGCTGACCTGCTTGGCGGGCAGCATCCTGCCCAGGGGCGAATTCCGGACGGACTCGATGGACGGCAGGGTGAACATGAGGCCCAGGACGAGGGCGAAGGCAACCACGATCAGACGCCAGGACAAGCTGGACATGCACGCTCCTTGCACGCGCGAAAAGGGGAAACCGCCGGTTTCCCCCTTCCGCAAATGGTCAAAAGGTCAGGCAGAGCCGGTTTACTTGTTTTCTTCCGGCTTGTCTTCCTTCTTTTCTTCGATCTTCTCGGCCTTGGCGGCCTTCTTGTCCGCCTTGGGCTGGGGCTTGGGCTGGTCCGCCATTCCCGCAACGTAGCCGCGCAGCACGGTGATGACCACGCCCGGCGCGATTTCCAGGTTCACCTCTTCGTCGGTCAGGGACTCGATGCGCCCCTTGATGCCGCCGCCCGCGATGACCTTGTCGCCGCGCTTGAGGTTTTTCAGCATCTCGCGCATTTCCTTCTGCTTCTTCTGCTGCGGACGAATCAGCAGGAAGTAGAAGATGACGAACATCAGAATGAGAGGCAGGAAGGACATCAGCCCACCCTGTCCTCCGTCCGCGCCCGCCGGGGGCTGGCCCATGGCATACGCCACGCTGGTCAGGAACATTGAATCCTCCAGATTGTTGTTACGTGTTCTCCGGCCCTAGCAGGCGACGTACAGGTTGCCGTAGGGCCTGTGGGAGAACGGCTTCACGCGCTGGAAGGGTTCCGATAAAACGGCCTTCAAGTCAACCCCGAATTCCTTGCAGAACTGCTCGAGGTTGGCGGTGATGAGCTTCATGTCCTCTTCGTCGCAGGGTTCGGTCTTCAGGTGGGGGCCCAGCTGTTCCAGGGGGACCTCGCCGCGAACGTAGATCACGCCGCCGTGCATGCCGGTCCCCATGGAGCGGCCGCAGATGGGCGCATCGGGCTTGCCGGTGATCATGCCGAGCAGGATGATGGCCCCTCCGGCCATGTACTCGCCCAGGAAGTCGCCTGCCTTGCCGCCGATGACCAGGACGGGGAACTTCTCCTTGTAGGCTTTCATGTGGATGCCCACGCGGTAGCCCACGTCGCCCTTGATGAGCACCTTGCCGCCGCGCATGGCGTAGCCCACCACGTCTCCGGCCATGCCATTGATCACGACGGTGCCGTCGTCCATGGTGTTGCCGACCCCGTCCTGGGCGTTGCCCTCGACGCGGATGTAGGGTCCGCGCATGAAGGCGGCCATGTCCTGGCCGGGCACGCCGTGGATGAGGAACTTGTAGTCCCCGTCCAGGCCGTCGGCGATGTAGCGCTGGCCGCGCACGTTGACGATCTCGAACTCGGTCTCGCCCTTGGCGACGAGATCGCGGATCTGCTTGTTCAGCTCTCGGTAGTATATGTTGTCGGCGTCGAGCAGCATGTCGGAACCTCTCAGTCTTCCAGCTTGACGATGACGGGCTCGCCCGCCTTGGGGGCCCAGACGTTGTCCAGTTCGCGGCACACGTCGCGGATGGAGGATTCCTCCGAGGACATGAACACGTTGGCTCCGCGCTCGGCGATCACCAGCGGACGCAGCTTGATGCGGTCGTTTAAGCCCATCAGGCAGGTTCCGTCGGAGACCAGGATCGCGAAGGGGCCGTTGAGCAGGGCCGAGCCGTAGACCATGCGCAGGGCCTCGAAGGCCTTGCGCTGGTCCTCGGGCATGCGCTCGATCTCGTCCCAGAAGGGCGGTGCGAACACCCAGGAGGCCATGCGCAACGACAGGCCGTGCTTGCGCACCAGCATGTCCAGCTCATAGGCCACCACCTCGGTGTCGGTCATGAGCGTGCACTCGTAGTCGTGCTCGCAGAGGTAGCGGCGGTTGATGCCGTAGGAGCTGATCTCGCCGTTGTGGACGATGGACCAGTCCAGCAGGGTGAACGGGTGCGCGCCGCCCCACCAGCCGGGGGTGTTGGTGGGGAACCGGTTGTGTCCGGTCCAGATGTAGGCGCTGTACTCGTCCAGGCGGAAGAACTCGGCGATGTCCTCGGGGAAGCCGACGCCCTTGAAGGCGCCCATGTTCTTGCCCGAGGAGAAGACGAAGGCCGGGGTCTTCTTGTTGATGTGCATGATGACGTTGACGATGTAGTCCTTCTCGTCGTTGGAACGCCACATGGGCCTGTCCATGCCCTGCTTGGGGGTCAGGAAGAAGCGCCACACCAGGGGCGGGTTCTTGATGGCCAGGGTCTGCCGGGTGGGGATGGGCTGGGACTCGTGGATGGTGAAGAACTGCTTGATGAGTTCCTCGGCGCGGTCCAGCCCTTCCTGGGTGTCGGCCATGATGTGGAAGGCGTACTTGTCGGCGTGCTCGGGGTATATCCCGTACGCCGCGAAGCCGCCGCCGAGGCCGTTGCCGCGGTCGTGCATGGTGCACATGGCCTGGATGGGCATGGACCCCGGGATGAGCTCGCGCTTGGTGTTGATGACGCCGAAGACGCCGCACCCCGATATGTCCTTCTGGAAGTCGTAATATCTTTCTGGAGCCTTCATGGGCTATGCGTCTCCTTAAACGATCTCTTGCGCGCCGACGGGGTTGAACTGCTCGTCGAAGAAGCCTTCCGGCCACTGCAGGATGGAAGGCTGTCCCTTGACGAGCTTGTCCTTGGTCTCGGCGTCCAGGGGGAATTTGAAGCGGATGAAGCCGGTGTAGAGCCCGGCGATGTCGATCTCGCCCAGCAGCACGTAGCCCACCAGCCTGCCGTCCTTAAAGACCAGCTTGCGGTAGGTGCCGTGCTCCTCGTCCAGGTTGTCGGCCACTTCGATGCCGGTCTCGCCCGGGGCGGGGTTGACGATGCCCACGGACACGGTGGGCAGGCCGTAGAACGCGATGGCGTTCATGGCCAGGCCGCCGGTGTAGGGGCTGGCCGCCCCGGCCATGTTCTTGCCCGCGTAGAAGCCCTGGTTGAAGGCGTTGGGCCAGATGGGCACCACGCGGTTCTCGTCCAGGATGAGGTCCTTGGCCTGGGCCACGTCTCCGGCGGCGTAGACGTCGGGGTCGGAGGAGGCCAGCATGTCGTCAACCAGGATGCCCCGGTCCACCTTGATGCCCGCGTCCTTGGCCAGGGCGGAGGCCGGGACCACGCCGATGGCGATGACAACGGCCTGGCAGGGGATGAAGGTGCCGTCCTTCAGGTGCACGCCCACGATCCTGCCGTCGTCGCCGCGCTTGATCTCGGTGGCCTGGGTGCCGCAGTGCACGGCGATGCCCACCTCTTCGAGCCGCTTGGAGACGAGGTTTCCGGCCTTGTCGTCGAAGGCTGCGGAGAGCACGCGGGGGGCGAGCTCCACGATGGAGATCTTCACGCCGCGGTCGTGCAGGGATTCGGCAGCCTTGAGGCCGATGAGGCCGCCGCCGATGACCACCACGTCCTTGCAGTTCCTGGCCACGTCGAGGAGGGTCTCGGCGTGGGCCAGGGTGGTGAAGGAGTAGACGCCCGGCCCGTCCTTGCCTGGCAGGGGCGGGACGAAGGGCACGCCGCCGGTGGCGATCAGCAGCTTGTCGTAGGGGTAGTTGTGGCCGTCGGAGGTGGCGACGGTCTTGGCCTTGGTGTCGATGCCGGTCACCTTGGTGCCCAGCATCATCTTCACCTTGTTCTTGTCGTAGAAGGTGACGGGGCGCAGCTGCATGCGTTCCGGCCCGATCTTGCCCGCCAGCAGGTAGGAGATGAGCGGACGGCCGTAGGTGGGGGTGCTCTCCTCGGAGATGACCGTGATCTCGCCCTCGGGGTCCCTGCGGCGGATGCCCTCGATGGCGCCCACGCTGGCCACGCCGTTGCCCACGATAACGTATTTCATCGTGTGTTTTCTCCCTTTAGTCCTTGCCGCGATCTTCAAAGACCAGGGCCGCGTTGGGACAGGCTTCCACGCAGGCGGGCTTGTCGCGTCCCGCGCACAGGTCGCACTTGACGATCTTTTCCTTGAACGGGTGCCTGCGGATGGAGCCGAAGGGGCAGGCCATCAGGCAGGACCAGCAACCCACGCACTGGTCCTCGTTGTACTCGCAGCGGCCCGTCTCCATGTTCTTGGTGAGAGCGCCGGAGATGCAGGCGGCCACGCACATGGGCTCCTGGCAGTGGCGGCAGGAGAGGGCCACGCAGATGGGGCCTTCCTGGGCCACGTTGCGGCGGGGGGCCAGGCCCTCCTGGGCCTTCTCCACGTTGTGGGCCAGGATGGTGTCCTTGGTCTTGGAGTGGGCCGTGACGCAGGCCACCTCGCACAGGTGGCAGCCGATGCACACCTCTTTGTTGGGATAGATCTTCTTCATGATGCGCTACCTCCCGGCGGCCTTGACGCCCAGGGTGTCCATGTCGGTCTGGCTGAGCCCCACGGCGCGGAGCTTGTCGCGGTTGCCGCGCAGGCTCTCGATGGAGTTGAGCCCCATGCCGCCGAGCATCTCCTCGATCTCGTGCGCCCAGGCCTTGACCAGGTTGGCCATCTTCTTGGCGGCGATATCGGGGTTCTGGCGCTTGGCCAGGTAGGGGTCGTTGGTGGCGATGCCCCAGGGGCATTTGCCGGTGTAGCAGCGCGCGCACAGGGTGCAGCCCACGGCCAGCAGGGCGGCGGTGCCGATGTAGACGGCGTCCGCGCCCAGGGCGATGGCCTTGACCACGTCGGCGGAGCAGCGGGTGCCGCCCGCGGCCACGATGGAGGCCTGGTTGCGGATGCCTTCGTCGCGCAGGCGCTGGTCCACGGCGGCCAGGGCCAGCTCGATGGGGATGCCCACGTTGTCGCGGATCATGGCCGGGGCCGCGCCGGTTCCGCCGCGCATGCCGTCGATGGCCACGATGTCAGCTCCGGCGCGCACGATGCCCGAGGCGATGGCGGCCACGTTGTGCACGGCCGCGATCTTCACCGACACCGGGACCTTGTACTCGCTGGCCTCCTTGAGGGCGTAGATCAGCTGGTGCAGGTCCTCGATGGAGTAGATGTCGTGGTGCGGGGCCGGGGAGATGGCGTCGGAGCCGATGGGGACCATGCGGGTCTCGGACACCTTGGCGTTGATCTTCTCGCCGGGCAGGTGGCCGCCGATGCCGGGCTTTGCGCCCTGGCCGACCTTGATCTCGATGGCCGCGCCAGCCTGGAGGTAGTCGCGGTGGACGCCGAAACGCCCGGAAGCCACCTGCACGATGGTGTTGGCCCCGTATTTGTAGAGGGAGTGGTGCAGGCCGCCTTCGCCGGTGTTGTAGTAGGTGCCTACTTCGGTGGCGGCGCGGGCCATGGCCACGTGCAGGTTGAAGTTGATGGACCCGAAGCTCATGGCCGAGAACATGATGGGCATGTTGAGCTTGATGTTGGGCTTGATCTCCGTCTTCAGCCTCGGCCCCTCGGGGGTCTCCTCGAATTCCAGCGCGTTGGGCTTGGAGCCGAGGTAGGTGCGCAGCTCCATGGGCTCGCGCAGGGGGTCGATGGAGGGGTTGGTGACCTGGCTGGCGTCGAGGAGCAGCTTGTCCCAGTAGACCGGAATGTCCACCGGGGAGCCCATGCCCGCCAGAAGAACGCCGCCGGAGTCGGCCTGCTTGTAGACGTTCTTGATGAACACCGGCCGCCACAGGGCGTTGGGTTTGAAGTTGGAGGGCTTCTCCTGGATGAGAAGAGCCTGGGTGGGGCACAACGCCTCGCAGCGGTGGCAGCCGATGCACTTGGTGTTGTCGTGCCGCACGCACTGGCGGGCCTCATCCCAGTAGTGGACGCCGTAGGAGCACTGGCGCACGCACACCTGGCAATTGATGCAGGCGTCCTTGTCCCGAACGACGAAAAAGTCGTGGTAATTCTTGTTGATGGGGGCGAAGGCCAAGACGGTCACCTCTTTCAGAGCGTTTTGGAGGGGGTGTGAAGGACGCCGCTGGTTCGGCTGCCCCGGCCCGCTCCCCCTTCAAGGCGGCGGGCCGTATCCGCCCCGAGGCATGGGTGGCCGGGGCTTTTCGGATGCGGGAAGGGGAGAATGTGTATTATCGCGGAATTCGTCAAGTGAAAAAAGTCAACCAAAATACCACGGGAACCAAGGCGCGTCAACGAAATCCGGGCATTTTCGCGGCTCCCGGGGAATTTACAATATGGAAACATTTTTTCGGCGTGTTCCGCTGAGAGCACCAGAGTTGTCACAGGCGGAGAGGCCTCGCCGGAAGCGGGACTTGCCGGGAAGACGAGGGCTGAGAGGTGGTTGGCCAGAACATCTCGGGGTCGCATGAGGCAGTGTGACATTTATGAAAACCAGACGATAATTTCATACCAATATGGTATGAAAACAAAGTCCGGCAGCAGCACCTTTTGGCAGAACTCAATAGATAATTTCCAGGCAGTCATGCGTCAAAGCATTCACAGCAGGAGAGGCACGGCATCCGGCCAGGCCGGGCAGCAATGCTGAAGTCAGAATTGATGTCGCAGCCGATCGCTTCCAGCCCCGCCTCACCTTGCGTCCAGACCAGCTCATGCGCCCTTCCTGTCAGACGCGCCCTGCACTGGCCACCCCCCTGAATACGATACCGCAGCGCTCCACTTTACCCCCCACGCAACTCCGCATACCGGAACGGCTGCCCAACGCAAAAATATGACATTCCA
>JBMORI010000086.1:0-9781 GCA_049322415.1 Thermodesulfobacteriota bacterium
TGGCCCGCGAACCCGGCGGACGGACCGGACGCATGCGTATCAGCGCAAGACGCGAAGCCGTAAAGGATTCCAAAGGAACGAAGTTCCTTTGGAATCCGGAGGCATCTTCCCTCTTACTTCCCGCCGATGATCTTGGCGATGTTCTCCACGTACGGGGCGCGGATGACTCCCCTCTCGGTGACTATCCCGGCGATGAGGTCGCTCGGGGTGACGTCGAAGGCGTAGTTGAACACGCCCACGCCTTCGGGGGTGATCATGTGGTCGCCGATGTGGGTCACTTCGCGGGGGGTGCGGTCCTCGATGGGGATGCCCGCGCCGGTGGCGGTCTCCAGGTCGAACGTGCTGGCGGGCGCTGCCACGTAGAAGGGCACGCCGAAGCGCTTGGCCAGGATGGCCACGCCGAAGGTGCCGATCTTGTTGGCGGCGTCGCCGTTGGCCGCGATGCGGTCCGCGCCGACCACCACCTTCTGCACCATGCCGCGCTGCATGAGCAGGGCGCAGGCGTTGTCGCAGGCGACCTTCACGGGGATGCCGTCCTTGTGCAGCTCGTAGGCGGTGAGGCGCGCGCCCTGCAGGAAGGGGCGTGTCTCGTTGGCGATGACGCTTATCTTCTTGCCCTGCTCCCAGGCCCCCCGGATCACGCCCAGGGCGGTGCCGTACCCGGCGGTGGCCAGGGCTCCGGCGTTGCAGTGGGTCATGACGGTGTCGCCGTCGGCTATGAGGTCCGCGCCGTGGCGGCCCATGGCCTTGTTGATCTCGATGTCCTCGGCGTGGATGGCCTTGGCCATCTCCAGCCACTTGTCCAGCAGGGCGTCGATGGAGAGGGAGGCACCGGACTTCCAGGCGTCGCGCATGAGCTTCACGGCCCAGCGCAGGTTGACGGCCGTGGGGCGGGCGTTTTCCAGGTCCACCAGGAGCTGGTCGAGCTTGGCCTTCCAATCTGCTCCGGCGGCCTTGGCCTCGCGGGCGGCCAGCCAGCAGCCGTAGGCGGCGGTGACGCCGATGGCGGGCGCGCCGCGCACCACCATGGTCTGGAGGGCGTAGATGGTGGAGGCGGTGTCGGTGCAGTCGAAGTATTCCTCGCGGCCGGGAAGGATGCGCTGGTCAAGGAGGACCAGGGCGTTTTTCGCGGCGGAGAACTGGATATGGTCGGTCATGTGATGAATCCTAGCTGAGTTTTTTGGCCAGAAGTTCGTTGACGAGCCCCGGGTTGGCCTGTCCCCGGGTGGCTTTCATGATCTGCCCCACGAAGAAGCCCATGAGCTTGGTCTTGCCGCCCCTGTAGGCTTCCACCTCGGCGGGGTTGGCGGCCAGCACCTGGTCGATGGCTGCCTCCAGGGCGGAAGTGTCGGATATCTGCACGAGGCCCTTCTTCCTGACCAGCTCTTCGGGGTCGCCGCCCTGGGCGAACAGCTCGGGGAAGATCTGCTTGCCTATCTTGCCGGAGATGAGCCCTCCGTCGATGATCTTCACCAGCTTGGCGAGTTCGGCGGGCGTGAGCTTCACCTGCCGGGCGGAGACCCTGGCCTCGGCCATCTCGCGCATGAGCTCGCTCATGATCCAGTTGGCGCACTTCTTGGCGTCGCCCCCGGCGGCCACGGCGGCCTCGTAGTACTCGGCCACGTCGCGCTCGGCGGTGAGCACGTCGGCGTCGTAGTCGGACAGGCCGAACTCCTTCATGAAGCGCTCGCGCTTGGCGGTGGGCAGCTCGGGGAGTTCCCTGCTCCAGGCGTCAAGACTGGCCGGGTCGAGCTTCAGGGGGACGAGGTCCGGATCGGGGAAGTAGCGGTAGTCGTGGGCCTCTTCCTTGCCGCGCATGGAGGCCGTGACGTTCTTGTCCGGGTTGTAGAGCCGGGTCTCCTGGACGATGGCCTCGCCGTCCTCCAGGCAGTCCTTCTGGCGCTGGATCTCGTACTCGATGGCCAGCTTCACGTTGCGGAACGAGTTGACGTTCTTGATCTCGGCGCGGGTGCCGAACTCCTTCTGCCCAACGGGGCGGATGGAGACGTTGGCGTCGCAGCGGAAGGAGCCCTCCTCCATGTTGCCGTCGCAGATGCCGAGATACACCAGGATGGAGCGGAGCTCCTTGAGATAGGCCACGGCCTCGTCGGCGGAGCGCATGTCCGGCTCGGACACGATCTCGATGAGCGGCACGCAGGCGCGGTTCAGGTCCACGTAGCTCACGTTGTCCGTGGCGGAGTGGATGTTTTTGCCTGCGTCCTCTTCCATGTGGATGCGCGTGACGCCGATGGTCTTGGCCTTGCCGTCCACCAGAATGTCCACCTTGCCGTGCTCGCAGATGGGCAGCTCGTACTGGGAAATCTGGTAGCCCTTGGGGAGGTCGGGATAGAAGTAGTTCTTGCGGGCGAACACCGAGACGGGGTTGATCGCGCAACCGATGGCCATGCCCATCTTGGCCGCGTACTCCACGGCCTTGGCGTTGAGCACCGGCAGCACGCCGGGCATGCCGGAACAGACCGGGCACACGTTCTCGTTGGGCTCCGCCCCGAACCGGGTCGAGCAGCCGCAGAATATCTTGCTTTCGGTCTTGAGCTGGGCGTGGACTTCTAGGCCGATGACCGCCTCGTACTGCGCCATGTCGTAAGGCTCCTGGAAGGTTTGGCCGGGTGGCCGGGGCTTGGTCTTACAGGCCGGGAGGGGTCCGGGTCAATGCCCGCTCTCCATTGACTTGCGCCGCCGGATATGATGGATGATGGAACAAACCACGGGAGGCGGCCATGCGCGCGACATTGCTTTTCATCCTCTGCGTTTCCATGCTGACAGGCTGCGTGGACACCACGGATCGCGGCTATTACGGAGGCGGGGGCTACTACGACCCGGGCTACCGGGGCGGCTACCACGGCGGCCAGGAAGACGCCTACGAACGCAGGCGCAGGCGCATCGAGGCCAACTGCAACATGAACTGGCAGAACTGCGCGGCCATTTGCAACCAAATGGCCAACGCCCAGCAGCGGGCGGTGTGCGTGGCGAACTGCAACAACGCCTTGAACCAGTGCAAGGCCCAGCGCTGAGCGGCGCGGCCGGCCTGAAGTGGCGGCCTCATGACGGCCGGGCATCACAACAAACGGCAAGCATTGGACATTATGACGAGTATTCTTGAGCGACATTCTCATGTCTTTCCAAGGACGCGACGTCCGTCCCCGAACGAGGCATGACGGGACGCGGACCGGGGAGGCGCGCAATGAAAACGACAGACGTCATCCCAGCGGCCATGGCCGCCGCCATTCTTGCCGGGAGCATCGCCCTGCCCGGCCGCGCGGCAGCGCAGGACTTCGCCTTCCTCCTTCCCTTTCTGTTGTTCCAGGGATTTCCCGCCGCCTCCCAGCCGCCGCCCGCGAGCCCAGGCGGCCCGGCAACATCGGCGGCAACCCTGTACAAGTTCCTGATCACGTGGCAGCCCTATCAGGCGGGGACATGCCCGGCCTGCGCAACGCCGTACACGCCCCTGGACCCGGGGATGTCCAACAAGTAGCCCGCCAGGGGATCGCGGCCCGGGGATTGCGAAATAGACTCCCGGCGTGGTAGGATTTCCTCATGCCCGTGGACAACACCGAACCGCTCTCCGTCTACCGCGCCGGGCCGGGCTACTCCGCCTGCCTGGCCAACATGGCCCTTGCCGCGTCCCGCGCCCACCACAAGCGGGGGTTCCTGGACTCCATCCTCGGCCTGCCCGCCCACGGAATCGTCCGGGTGCTCTCACGGCTTGCCCTGCATCCGGGCCAGAAATGGGGACGAGTCGAGAACTCCTATGTGGCCCTCGTGGACGGGGTCTGCTCCGGCATGGCCACCGTGCGCCCGGCGGGGACGCGGGATGAATTCCTGTTTTCTCTAGAAGCGTTCCGGGACGTGGCCGCGACGTTGAAGATGGACGCGCGGTGGACGCAGGCCGCCCTCGAGCGCAGGGATGCGTTCGCGGAGGCGGTGTTCCCCGCGGAACCCGCGTCCGAGGGGACATGGCGGCTGGAGTGGCTGGCGGTGCGCCACGAAAACCGGTCGGCCGGCGTGGCGCGAGGGCTTCTGGAGAGGGCGCTGGCGGACGTACGGGCCGCTGGCGCAGCGAGGGTGGAGGTGCTGTGCGAGATCGGGAACGTCCGGGCGGAGCGGCTGTCCGGCACGTTCGGGTTCGAGGCCGTGCGGGAGTTCCCCTACCCTGCCGGCCTTCCGGAGCCGGGCACGGGGTTCAGGCTCCTGCGGCGGGAACCGGTCTGACGCTCAGCCCCTGGTTCCTGCTTCCGGGGCTTCCTCGCCGCCCTGGCCCCTGGCCTTTCGTTTCCTTGCCCCTTCAGGGGACTGCTCCGCCCTGGCCTGCTCGAAGCTCAGGCACTCCCAGGGAAATATCTCCCTGGCCTTCTTGACGGCGGATGCCTCCACCGCGTCAAACCATTCCCGGAACTTGCCCATGAGGAGCCTTCCGGCGGGGGTGAGCACGTGCCCGCCCTTGCGGCTTCCGGCCTGCTCGATGAGCTTGACGCCGAGCACCTTCTCGGTCTTGCGGACCTTGCCCCAGGCCGCCCGGTAGGACATGCCCAAGTGTTCCGCCGCCTTCTTGAGCGAGCCGAACCTGTCCACGGATTCGAGAAGCATTCCCCGCCCCGTGCCGAAGAACATGCCGTCGCCCGTTTCCAGCCACAGGCGCAGGCGCACCACCGGGGGGTTGAGGATGTGCCCGCCCCCTTTCTCCGGCTTTTTGACAGCCGCGCCTGCTGGATTGATGCTTGCCATGAACGCAACCTACCGCATCGGCGACCACGGGTAAACCCGGAAGCGGAAGGTTGTCCCGGCTGGGTTAGCCCCGGCGCATGCGCAAGAGCGCCTACCTGGCCGCGATGGCGGCGTCGAAGAACTTGCCCACGCCGTACTCGCGCCTGCGGAAGAACTTCTCCGGGTCGGGGCCGATGATCTGCATCTCGGGGTGTTCGCGCTGCACGTCCAGGGCGATGTTCATCTCCTTGGTGCAGCCGGTGGAAAAGGTGGCGTCCTTTCCGGCCCACACGGGCGGCACGGTGCGCCCCATCTGCTCGAAGGCGGCCTCGATGTCCTGGCTGGTCTGGAACCGCCAGACGTTGATGAGCCCCGAGCGCTGGACCTTCTCCCACATGAACATCAGATCGTCGGCGTCCATGCCCTCCTCGAAGTGCTCGGCAGGGTTGACGATATAGGTCCCGGCCAGACGCGAGCGCAGATGTTTGACGAAGGAGTTGAGAACCTTGATGGCGGTGTCGGTCTCGTGGGGTATGGACCCCACGATGGCCGAATAGAACATGATGGTCTTCCCGGCCGCCCTCTCGGCTCGCATGCGGGAGATTATGGCCTCGGCCTTGGCCGTGATCTCGGGCTCGGTGAAGGTGCGCAGCCCGGAGGGTTTGGGTTTGAAGTTCACCTGGAACCCGCTTTTGGCGTCGCGGTGCACGCAGAGCACGTCGCGGGTGAACTGGGTCCTGGTCATGATGAGGCGGCGGTGGTTGAACTCGCCCTTGGCTATGACCAGGTCGCACTCCTTCCAGGCCCGGGCGAAGGTGACGCTGGTCTTGTAGAGGTTGAGCCGCTCCCTGGAACCGTCGGATATTACCAGGAAGGGGCTCTCCTTGATGGCCCTCAGCAGGGAGTTCTTCCCGGCGCGGTTGTCCCCGAGGATGCGGGCCCCGAACATTGCCAGGTACTGGCTCATGGTGGGGTCCTCGTCGGCGTCCCAAACGGTTGGGCAGTCGAAGAAGAAGCCCTCCTTGAAGGCCATGATGACCCGGTGCCCCATGCGCGTCAGGGACCGGGCGGCCAGGATGTCGAAGAGCACGCCCCCGGCGGTGTCCGGAAGATAGAGGATCTTCATGGACTTGGGCCTGCCGGGATCGAGTATGCGGCGCAGGGCGTCGAAATGGCCGTCCGCCGTCACCTCGCTGTCGATCTCCTCGGGCTGCGGGGAGGGGTTGTCCTCGTCCCAGAGCCTGTTCCAAACGGAGAGGCGCAGCAGGCGCGAAATCTCCAGCATGTCCAGCTCGAAGCGCATGTCGCGGATGGTGCCGCAGTTGCTGACCGTGCCGGGGCAGATGTTCAGCGCGGCGTCCATGGAGTGCGTCTCCATGAACTTGCGGGCGCGGCGGTTCATGAGGCGCTTGCGCTCGCGGTGTGGGTCGTCCTGCCCGGCCTGGGCCAGGAAGACCGACGTCAGGCGCTTGAGCAGGCGCGAGGGGATGAGCACCGGGGCGTTCACGGCCTGGCGGTACTTGTGGTCGCACAGCGAGAGGATCATCATCCGCTCGTACTGGCCCGGGCAGTGGTTCTCGATGAGCTCCAGCACCTGCCTCCACACCTTGCCGTAGGCCTCCAGGAGGGCCGGTTCGCTGTCCTTGTCCAGGAGGTTGCCGAGCATCTGGTCCGAGCAGGGGACGTAGATGTCGTCCGGGGCGAGCGCGGCCATGAAGCGTATCTGCTCCGGTGACGCGTTCCGCAGGGGGTCGATGGTGTACTCGATGTGGTTCTCGCTCATGAAATGGAGAATCCAGGCGTCGAGCAGGGGGTCCTTGCCGTAGCGCAGTTCCGAGGGCGACCCTATGGAGGGGAATGATACGGGGCTCATCGTTCCCTTATGAATCCTTTGTCGAGAAGCTTGCTGAAATAGGTGTGCCCGCCCACCGTCACCAGCGACAGCGAGTGAGGCGAACGGCGGACCCTGACCCAGTCGCCCGGCGAAAGCTGGAAGGTGGCCTGTCCGTCGCAGGTGAGCACCACGTCCGAGGTGGCCTCCTCCACAACCATGTCCAGGTGGCGGTCGGTGGGCAGCACCATGGGCCTGAAGTCGCACAGGAAGGGGCAGATGGGCGTGATGGTCAGCACCTGCAGGTCCGGGTGGACCAGCGGGCCTCCCGCGCTCATGGAGTAGGCCGTGGCCCCGGTTGGCGTGGAGAGCACCATGCCGTCGGCCCTGAAGCCGCCCAGCCGCTCGCCGCCGAAATAGACCCCCACCCTGATCAGGCGGGCCATGGAGCAGCGCACGACCACGTCGTTGACGGCCTCGCTGTGGAAGATGCGCCTGCCGCCCCGGGCCACCTCGCAGGAGAGCATGATGAGCCTGGACACGGAAAACCCCTTGCTCACCACGCGCTCGAGGGGTTCCATCCAGTCGTCGCTGGTGAGCTGGGTGAGGAAGCCCAGGCGCCCCACGTTCAATCCCAGAAGCGGAACAGAAAGCGGGGAAAGCTTGCGGGCGACGCTGATCATGGTGCCGTCGCCGCCCAGCACCAGGGCCAGTTGCGGCGCGGGTCCGCTCCCCACGAGGCAGGCGGCGTCCACGCACCCCTCCTGGTCGGTGCGGTTCTCAACGACCCGTCCGGTGGCCCCCAGGCCCTCGATCCGGGCCAGGAAAGCCCGGGCCATGTCGTGGGCCCTGCCGTCCCCGGCCTTGACCACCAAGAGAACATCGCGCACAGCTGGCTGCATGGCGGATGTCTAGATGAAAGCGCGGCCGGGTTCAAGGCGAATCGGGCCGGCCGCCGTCCCGCATTTTTTTCGCAAGAATATTCACCCCTCCCCTAAAGACGGCCCTGGTCATGGCCGATAGGGTTCGTGACGAGCGAGGAGAATCGAGAATGGCCGCCAACCCAGCCTTACTGCGCAACATGCTTCGCACCTACGGGCGGCAGATCACCACCTCCCGCAGGCTGGCGCGGTATCGCCGGTCGCTGCGGGCGGCGGGGGCCGAGGACGAAGTCCTTATCTCCCGGGAGGCCAAGCGCCGCGAGCTGGTGCACAAGGTGGCCGCGGAGATCGTGGAGAGCCTCATCGTCACCGGGTCCGAGAACCCGATAGTTGTGGACATTAAAAAGGAATTGGAGGACTCGTTCCGGACAAAGTTCCATTTCGCCTATCCGCCCGAAGACCAGGATCTGCAGATTTTCAAGATCCTTGGCAAGGACGAGGCGGTTGAGGTGACGGGGCCGGAGCGCGTGCGGGTGCTGGAGAAACTCTGGCACATCGCTCTGGAGAAAGTCGACGAGACGATGCTCTAGCGGACCACGCGGTCCGATTGCATGGACGACGGGCAGGCAAGCCGCCTGGGGAGACGGCTTCATCCGAGCAAGGAACCTGACCCGGCGCCCCGGCGGGAGATTCCCGCCGAGGAGGGGAGAATGGACATCAAGAAGATATTGGGAGGTGGCAGCCCGTACGTTCAGTCCAAGGTGGAAAAGGGCGAAAGCTCCGAGGCTCCGGCCAGGGTCGAGAAGACCAAGGCCAAAGCCGGGAGCCAGGCATCCGCCGGAGACAGGGTATCAGTTTCCTCCGACGCCAAGCTGGTCGCGGAAGCCGCCAGGGTGGCCAAGGAGTCCCCGGACGTCCGGGTTGACAGGGTCGAGGCGCTCAAGGCGCAGGTTCAGTCTGGCAACTACAGCCCGAACCCCCGCCTCATCGCGCAAAAGATGGTCGACGGCGACCTCGACTTCCTGCGTTAAACCGGCAAGCCGCCGGGAGGCGGCTGAAAAATGGGACTTTTCACGCTCGCCGGGCGCGGGGCACTCCCCGTGCGTCCGGCGGCGCTGTTGTGCGTTTACGGCTGCATACGGCCTCGCAACGCGGCTGGCTTCCAGCGCTGCTTGACCATGAGCATGCTCTGGTCTTAAGCATGTTCCATGCTGATTGAGCGTTTCCAGGCGTCACCGGCCCCTTTACCATCACATCACCAAGGACGCCCGCATGAGTGACCGCATCGGGAAGCATCCTTTGCCCCCCACCTGTCCGGCTCAGGAAGGCGGCGCGAAACAGACGCACTGCTTCGCTCTTTTTCCCGAAGAGAATCCTCACCCCGTCTTCCGCTTCGACCGCGATGGCGGCCTGCTCTACGCCAATTCCGCGGGCAGACCCCTCATCGAGCATTTCATCGAAACCTTGGGAACGCCCATTCCCGGATGCAACGAATTCATCCGTCAGGCCCTGGAAACGAGAACAACCCAGGACGTCGAAATCAACTACCTCGACGAGGTCCTGCTCCTGTCGGTGGTGCCTGTCAAAAACTCCGATTATGTCAACATTTACGGCAGATACATCACCAAGCTCAAGAAGACCGAGGAACGCCTCCGCCAGAACAGGGAGGACCTCAAGCGGGCGCAGGCCGTGGCGCGCATCGGCAGTTGGAGGCTCGACACCAGACGCAACAGCCTCACCTGGTCAGACGAGACCCACCGCATATTCGCCGTCCCCATCGGCACGCCGCTCTCTTACGAACTCTTCCTCTCCCGCGTGCATCCCGGCGACCGGGAGCATGTGGACTCGCATTGGAACGCCGCTCTTGGCGGGGCTCCTTACGACATCGAGCACAGGATAGTGGTGAACGGCGAGGTGAGATGGGTCCGGGAGATCGCGGTGCTTGAATTCGACAGGGATGGCGGCCTCACCGGGGGGTTCGGAACCGTCCAGGACATAACCGGACGCAAACATGCCGAGGAGGAATTGCGCCAGGCCAAGCAGGCGGCCGAAAACGCCAACAAGGCCAAGAGCGAGTTCCTGGCCAACATGTCCCACGAGATACGCACCCCGCTGGGCGGCATTCTGGGCATGCTCCAACTCGCCACGCTGGAGAACATCCCCGCCGCCGCCAGGGAGTATATCCAGCACGCCATGGATTCGAGTCAGACTCTTCTCGGCATCATCAACGACATCCTCGACCTGGCCAAGGTCGAGTCAGGCAAGCTCGTGCTCGAGAACAGCAGGTTCAACCTTCGCGAGTGCATCGCCCGGACGCTCAAGCCCCTGGATGTCCTAGCCAGGAGGA
>JBMORI010000087.1:0-9562 GCA_049322415.1 Thermodesulfobacteriota bacterium
GGGTGCGCGGGCCAGTGCTCAGGGCGGCGGGCTAGGACCAATTTGAAGATGATCCGTCGCCCGCCGCCCTGAGCACTGGCCCGCGCACCCTACACGGTCGCCGGTGATACATAAATAAACGGCACCCTCCCATGAAGCCGAAGCATCTCCTCCTGGCCCTCGCGGTCACCGCCCTGTGGGGCGGCAATTTCGTGGTCATCCGCATCGGGCTGGATTCGTTCCCGCCGCTGCTCCTGGCCGCGCTGCGCTTCGTGCTGGCCGCCCTGCCCGTGCTCTTCCTGCCGCGCCCGGACATCTCCTGGCCGCGCATGATCGCGCTGGGCCTGGCGTGGTTCGTGGGCCAGTTCAGCCTGCTGTTTCTCGGCATGGCCGCAGGCATGCCGCCGGGACTGGCCTCGGTGGTCCTGCAGTCCCAGGCGTTCTTCACCGTGATCGTTGCCGCGCTGGCCCTGAAGGAGAGACCCAGCCGCCGACAGGGTTTGGGCAGTCTGGTCGCGCTTTCCGGTCTCGCCCTCATCGGGGCCACGGCCGGAACGGGCGGCGTGACAGTCCTCGGGTTCGCGATGCTCTTGGCCGCCGCGTTGTGCTGGTCGTTCGGCAACATCCTCATGCGCGGGGCGGGCAGGGCGGACATGCTGCCGCTCATCGCCTGGCTTTCGCTGGTGCCCATCGCGCCGCTTTTCGGCATGTCCTACGTGTTCGAGGGGCCGGAACGCATCGCGTTCGCTTTGACGCACCTGAACGCGGCGGGCGTCGGGTCCGTGCTGTACCTGACGGTGTGCGCCACGGTGATCGGCTACGGCGGCTGGGGGAAGCTGTTGAAGATCTACCCGGCCAGCACGGTTGCCCCGTTCTCGCTTCTTATCCCGGTTTTCGGGATAGCCTGCGCCTGGATCGTGATGGGAGAGACGTTCGGGTCCTTGCGTTTGGCAGGGATGGCGTTGATACTGGCCGGGCTCGCCGTGGTGGTGCTGCCGGGGCCCAAGGCCGAGAGGCTGGCCCGGCGTAGCGGCTGACCGGGTTTTGCTTGTCGTTTTGTCCTGCTGGTGATGGGGGCGCGGGCACGCAGTCCCGGTGCGGACCAGGTTATGTTTTTCTGAAATCGGCTGCCCCGGTCGATGGGCGATGATGGAAACGAGAAGTTGTCGGGGAGCGGTTTGAAACCCGCGAAGCTGTAACGGGTCCAGGGAACGAAGTTCCCTGGCGGGATAGTCCGGAGAGGGCGCTGCCCTCTCCGGCCGCCGGAGGCATCCTACTCTTATGCGTATCTTCATTCCGGCCATGGGCCGCGTGAACACCAAGAACCGCGACGGCAGCGAGGTCCGCTTCTCGGAGATCGCCCGGCGCTGGCTGGCCTGGGGCGAGAAGCTGGTGGTGATGCTGCCCAAGCGTCAGATCGGCGTGTTCGAATCCCAGAACGTGTTCGGCATGGACTATCGTGTCTTCCCTGAACCGTTCGAGAGCGAGGCCGACTCGCTGGGCAACGTGCTCAAGACCTATCTGTGGCGGCTCTTCCGTTGCCTGTTCGTCCCCTACCCCAAGGGCATGGACGCCATCTACGCCCCGTCGGACTTCCTTGTGGACCTTTTGCCCGCGCTGCTGGCCAGGCTGCGCAACCCCTCGGCCAAGCTCACGGTGTGCGTGTTCCTCATCGCGCCCAATCCCTTCAGGGGCTACGAGAACGTGTTCCGGCCGCGCTGGCGCGTGCCCACCATCCGGAGCGTGCTCTACTGGACCACCCAGATGCTGGCCATCGGCCTGGCGCGGCTCTTCAAGGGACACCTGCTGGTGCTCAACTCCCTGGACCGCGACACGCTGCTCGGCCGGGGCGTGGACCCGCAGGCCGTGACCGTGGTCACCATGGGCGTGGACGTGGCCGAGTTCGAGCGCGTGGAGGTCACGCCGGACACGCCGCGTTACGACGGCATCTTCCTTGGCCGCCTGCACCCGCAGAAAGGCCTCCTGGATCTGGTGAAGATCTGGCGCAAGGTGTGCGACGCCAAGCCGGACGCGAAGCTCGGCATCATCGGTGGCGGCAGCGATGAATGGTTCAGCCGTCTGACCGGCGAGATCGCCAAGGCGGGGCTTGAGCGCAACGTGGACCTGCTTGGATTCAGGCAGGGCGCGGAGAAGGTCAGGCTTCTGAAGAACGCGGGATGCTTCTGCATGCCCAGCCACTACGAGAGCTTCGGGCAGGTGGCGGTGGAGGCCATGGCCTGCGGCCTGCCCGTGGTGGCCTATGAGCTCAAGATATACGACGAGATTTTCCCCGGCGGCATGGTGCGCCTGCCCCAGGGCGACGTGGATGGCTTCGCGCGCGAGGTGCTGCGCGTGCTGGACGAACCCTCGCGCCGTGACTTCCTCAAGGCCGAGGCGGCACTGGTGGCGGCGCGGTTCGACTGGGAGGAGATAGCCCGGGAGGAGTTGAAACTTGCCGGAAAGTGATCGGTAAGAACAAGGGGAAGACAAGAGAGGATGCCTCCGACGGCCAGGGGGAGAAGCCTCCCCCTGGACCCTGCTATGGCTTCGCGGGTTTCGGGCGGCACTAAAGACTGAAAGCGGGAGGCGCGCAATGCGCGCCTCCCGCTTAATTTTTCATGTGGGCCTGCGAACCCGCGAAGCCGTAACGGGTCCAGGGAACGAAGTTCCTTGCCGGGTCCGGGCGGAGCCCGGTTCTCCCTACATCCTCGTCCCGTGCGAAAACCCGGGGTCGTACAGCTTCGACCGCGTGCCCGCGCCGTGGCCGGGCAGCACCAGGAAAACGGTCTGCTTCGTAAGCCCCCTCTCGCGCACCAGCTCCGGGAAGTCCCGCACCGTTGAGAGGTGCGTCTCCTCCTCTGGCCAGCCCACGCGGTGGCCCACGGCCACGGCAGTGTCGGGGGGGTAGCCGCCCGCGAGCAGTTCGTCGCGCACTTTTTCGGGGTCGGCGGCGGAGAGGTACACGGCCAGGGCGCTTTGATGCCGGGCAAGCTCGCGCAGGGCTTCGGCCTCGGGCACGGGGGTGCGCCCGGCCAGGCGGGTCAGGATGAGGGTCTGGGTGATTTCGGGCGCGGTGGCGGATACCTTCAGGGCGGCGGCGGTGGCCGCGGCGGCGGTCACGCCGGGCACCACGGCGTAGTCCACGCCTTCGGCTTCCAGCAGCCGCGTCTGTTCGGCCACGGCGCCGTACAGGGCCGGGTCGCCCGCCTGGAGGCGGCACACGCGCCCGCCCCGGCGCACGATCTCCATTATGGCCTCGTGGGTCTGCTCCAGGGTCAGGGCGGAGCTGTCCAGGAGCTCGGCTCCGGGCTTGGCCAGGTCGGTTACGGCCTTGGGCGTGAGCGAGCCGGGGAAGATCACCAGGTCGGCCTGGGCGATGATGCGGGCGGCCTTGAGGGTGAGCAGCTCCGGGTCGCCGGGGCCGGCCCCAACGAAATGGACCCTTGGGGTCATGGGTGGTGTCCTTCGTCGGCCGGGGCCTGGGAGAGCTTGTTGAAGGTCCAGGTGAGGGCCACCGCATAGACCGCCGCGCCCACGCCGAGAATGGTGTTGAAATAGGGCGGCGCGGCCAGGGCAAGCCGGATGCCGAGCGTGGCCAGGGCGTAGCCGGAGTTGCGGAAGATCGGGAGGTATCCCGGCAGGAAGCGTTGCGAGAGCAGCACCAGCAGGATGTCCGCGAACACGAGCACGGTGTAGAAGGTCTCGAAGAAGTCGAAAGTGTGCCTTCCGGTCAGGCCTTCCCAGATGGCCCTGCCTCCCAGGGACGCGAAGATGCCGAGCAGGATGAGGGCCACGATCTTCTTGGATGCGATGAAGGAGTAACGGGCGTGACCGGAGCGGGCCAGCTTGAGCTTCGGCTGCTGCAGCCGGTCGTACACGCCGAGCATGCCGAAGATGATGAGCGCCCCCACTCCGTCCGAGACGATGTGCAGGATGGGCGTCCAGTCGGCGGTGATATGGATGGGCTCGGGCAGGTTGACGAGTTCCTTGAACGAATTGCGCAGGAGGATGAGCGAGAGGATCTCGAACTGCTTGCCCATGGCCTTTGAGAAGGAACAGGGCAGGATGAGGATGAGCCCGATGACCTCCAGGATGAGCACCAGCGTGAAGGCCACGCTCACGGCGTGCATGTGGTGGTCCGGGGTGAATCCGTGCAGGAACCCTGGAAGCCACCCCTGGCGCTTGAATTCGATGCCCGCGAGCGAGACCAGGAATATGACGACCAGCGAGCCGGAGATGGCCCGCTCCGTCCTGGGGTTCTCCCAGAAGCGGACCATGGGCTCGAAGACATGGGTCGCTGTTTCGTAGATTGAGCGCATGGAGGGGTTTTACCAGACTCAGGCGGGTTTGTCCGCCGATATGATGAAGACGGGGTTGAGGGCGGCAAGGCGGACGTCCCCGGCCAGGGGCGAGGAGACGCCCGCTTGGACCTGGGTCGTGGCGGTTTCCCAGCCGAGCTTGCCGAAGTGGCCGAGGGCGCGCGACAGCGACCCCAGGAGGACGGTGGCGGCAACGATCCGCCCGCCCGGCTTGAGGCGCGAACAGGCCTCGGAGAGCGCGCCGGTTCCGCATCCGAGCGATCCTCCCATGAAGACGCGGTCCGGGTCGGGCAGGCCGAGGAAAGCCTCTGGAGCCTCCGCCTTGAGGGCTTTAACCAGCCACGCGCCGGAAGTGCGGATGTTCTCCTTGATGCGGGCGTGGCGGGCCGGGTCGCGCTCCACGGCGAACACCCGTCCGGCGTGCGCGAGCGCGCTGGACTCTATGGCCACCGCCCCGGAGCCGGCCCCCACGTCCCAGAGCACCGTCTCAGGTTCGATGCGCAGCGCGGCGATGGCCGCGGCGCGGACGGGCCATTTGGTCACGAGCCCCCCGGAGGCGTCGTAGAATCCGTCCGGCCTGCCCAGGAGCGGGCGGGCGTCCGGCTGGCCCGGGAGCTCTATCACCATCATGTTGAGGGGGGAGAACTCCTCCCTGGCGGCCTCGGCCGGGGTGAAGCGCCGCACGCGCTCTCCGGGTCCGCCCAGGTCCTCCAGGACCCAGACGGCGGCCTCGTCCATGGCGTGTTCCAGAAGAAGACGGGCCACCTCGCCCGGAGTGTTGACGTTGTCGGTGTGCACGGCCGCCTTTCCGGAGCGTGCAAGAGCGCTTAGCAGCGGGGCGGTGTCCTGGCGGCCGTGCAGGGAGACGGCGGGCAGGTCGTTCCAGGGAAGTCCCAGGCGGGCGCAGGCGGTCTGCACTGCGGTGACTCCCGGCGAAAATCGCAGGGATTCGCGTCCAAAGCGTTCTATCAGGCGCGCGCCGATGCCGAAGAAGAGCGGATCGCCGCCAGCCAGGACGGTGACGCGCTTGCCTTCTCCCACGGCCTTGGCCAGGGCGTCCAGTGACGATGAGATCGGGGAGGACAGCACCAGGCGCTCACCGGGCAGGTGGGCGAAGCGCTCCAGCAGCCGCGCGCCTCCGGCCAGCAGGTCCGACGCCGCCAGCCGCTCCATTTCGCTGCGCCCGAGCCCCGCTCCCATGCCCAAACCGATGACGTCTATGAGGTTGATTCGCGATGATGTGTTCATTTTATTGCTTTAAGCCAGCAAGTTTCATATTGCATGGAATACAAGGCCCCATACGCATCGGCAAAAACTGGAGGGACATCATGAAAAAAGCGGTCGCGGCTTTTCTTCTTCTCGCCTCTTTGCAGGGCGTTCAAACGGCGTCGGCCCAGTCAGTGCAGACCCAGGTGATTTCGAGATACCTCGCTTTCGACATCCCTGCTGTCGTCAATTCCCAGGGAATTTTGCGGTCTGACGCCACGAATGTCTATCTCGATCTCCCCGGCGCCAGGCTGAGCGCATCCGATGGCAGCTACTACGATCACTTCCTTTCCTTCACGCTGACCATGCCCAAGTCGGATTGGCTAGCGTTCATGTTCAATTAAGGAGCCGGAGATGAAAAAGTGCATGGCGATCACCTGTTGCGCGGCGGCCATGATTCTTTGTTCCCTTGCTCCGGCAGGGGCGAAAACCCTCCAACAGACCACGATCAGTTCCTCGCAGTTCTTCCTGGACGGCGTCGGTTACACCCTCTTCGGCCCCGGAAATCTCGTGGACGCGGGGGACTACGTGTTGATAGAGCTTCCCGGCGCGACCATGACCGGGCAGAGCGACCCGTCCCGGAATCAGTTCGTGACGTTCAGCCTCTCGATCCCCAAGGGCCATCCGGGCCAGCTTCTCAGCGGGGAGCGGTGAGGCGCAATCCAAAACAGAAAGGTTAGCCATGATCAAGCACATCGTCATGTGGACCCTCAAGGAAGAAGCCGGGGGCAAGACCAAGGCCCAGAACCTGGAAACCATGAAGGCCCTGCTTGAGGAGCTTCCCTCCAAGGTGCCCGGAGTGGTGGAGCTGGAAGTGGCCGCGTCCGGTCTCTTCGAGGCCGTGCCCCCCACGGACATCGCTCTGTACACGGTCTTCAAGACCAAGGACGACCTCAAGGCCTACGCCGTGCATCCCGAACACCTGAAGGTGGTGGAGTTCGTCAAGAGCGTGGCGGCGGAACGCCGGGTCATCGACTACGAGGCGTAGGCTTCGGCCAGCACTCCTGATTCGTAACCGAAGCAGACTATCGAAAGGCGCGGCCCGGCGCCCGCGTGGGACCGGGCCGCACCAAGCGCCTTCGCCGCCGTCCGGGCGGCGAACCCTTCCCGCAACGGCCCAGCGGGCACGATTTCAAGCGCGTGCCGGGCGGTGTTGGCCCTTGCAACCCGGGCGCGCGTCTCCAGGTCCGCCCCGGCCTGTCCGGCCAGTTCCGCCAGCAGGGAGAAATCCACGGGCTCGGCGTGGGCGTGGGTGTAAGGCATCCCCTGGGCCATCTTGGCGAGCTTGCCGAAAAAGCATCCCCAGACGATCTCCTCGAACCCGAGCGAGGCGGCCCGCCTGAGAGAGTGGGCGAAGAAGTCGGCGGCCTGGACGAAGGCCAGCTCCGGCAGCTCCGGCCTGCGCCCAATGAGCAGGCGTTCGCTGCGCCTGCCCGTGGAGAAGGCGGCCGTCGGGATCCCGGCGGCGCGCGCCACGGCCAGACCCGAGTCGATGGTGGCCTCCCAGGCGGCGTGGCTGAATGGTTTCACGATGCCCTGCGTGCCCAGGATGGATATGCCTCCGACTATGCCCAGGCGCGGGTTCAGGGTCCTGCGTGCGATCTCTTCGCCGCCCTCCACCTCGATTGTGAGCAGCACGCGCGTCACGTCCGCCGCCCCCGCGAGCGCCTCGCGCGCGGCGCGTCCGATCTGCTCCCTGGGAGCCGGATTTATGGCGGCCATGCCCACCGGCACAGGCAACCCCGGCAGCGTGACCCGGCCCACGCCCTTGCCGCCTTCGATGACGATCTCCGCGCCCCCCGCTCGGGATTCCAAAGGGCGGAGCCCTATGGCCGCCGGAGGCTCCCTCCCGTCCGTCCCCTCGATCACCGCCACGCATCCGATCCGCGCGCCATGGGTGGCGTCCGGGTCGTCCCCGGCGTCCTTGACCACCACGGCCCTGGCCCCGCCGTCCGAAAGCGTGGCGGCCTCGACCGGGATGGTCATCCTGCCCCCATCCCCGCCCGGCAATGGGATGTCCACGCTTGAGGCCGCCTCGCCGCCAAGCAGAAGCAACAAGGCCGCCTTGGCCGCCGCCGCCGCCGCCGAGCCGGTGGTGAAGCCCTGCCGCAGGCTCCCCGTCTCACGGTTGCGAGGCATCAGGCCTCCGTCCTGGCCTTGAGCATGGACGCCACGAAGTTTCGCGCCAGCTCCGGGTTGGAGGCGAAATGAAGGTGGACGTAGCTGCCAAGCGTCCCGGCGGCGAGGAAGCCCTCGGGGGTGTCGATGGGGCCTGTCCGGCCCGAGAGGGAGTAGGCGGAGGAGACCTCCGGGAGAGCCTCCAGGCTGGAGTAGTGGAACTCGTGCCCCCTGGCCACCGTCCCCGGGGGGCCGAGGGGCGTGGCGGCCTGGAACACCGCCTCGCGGTATCCCAGGGCGGCGAAGCGCGTCCCCATCCTGGCCGAGCATGGGAAGACCCCGGCCATGGCGTGGAAGCGGCCTTCAAGGTCCGTGAAGCCCTCCATGAGTGTCATGAAACCGCCGCACTCTGCCAGCGCGGGCCGTCCGGACAGGCAGAATGAGCGCAGGTCCGCCAGCATGGACGCGTTGGCCGAGAGCGCCCCGGCGTGCATCTCGGGATAACCGCCGGGCAGATAGAGCCCGTCCAGGCCGTCCGGCAGGCGGGAGTCCTCCAGGGGGGAGAAGAAGACCGGCTCGGCCCCTGCCGCCCTGAGCAGGCGCAGGTTCTCCCCGTACAGGAAGCAGAAGGCGCGGTCCCTGGCCACGCCCAGGCGGACGGCGGGCGGGGCGTCCTGTACGGGCGCGGTCGCGTCGAGCATGGTCTCCGGCAGAAGGCCGACGAGCCGGTCCAGGTCGATGCCGTCCTCCACCCAGCAGGCCAGCTTGTCCAGCCAGGCCGGGCAGTCCTCCAGGTCTGCCGCCGTGGTCAGGCCCAGATGGCGCGAGGGAATGGCAAGCTTGGCGTCGCGGCCCAGCATGCCGAGCACCTGCATGCCCGCCTGGGCCATGGCCTCGGCCAGGATTTCCCGGTGTCCGCGCCCTCCCACCCGGTTGAAGACCACCCCGGCCAGACTCAGCGACGGATCGAAGCGGGCGAAGCCCTGCGCCACGGCCGCCGCGCTGCGGCCCATGCCGGATGCGTCCACCACCAGCACGGCCGGAATCCCAAGGAGCTTGGCCATGTGCGCCGCGCTGCCGCGCTCAGAGCTTCCGGACGCTCCGTCGAAGAGGCCCATTGCCCCCTCGGCCACGGCCACATCCGCCCCGGCGGCGTGCCGGGAGAAGATGGACCGGTTGGCCTCGGCCGTGAGCATCCAGGAGTCCATGTTGTGGCTTTCCCGGCCGCAGGCCAGGGCGTGCAGCCCGGGGTCGATGAAGTCCGGTCCGGTCTTGAACGGGGCGCAGACGAGGCCGCGCCGGGTGAGGGCGGCCAGGAGCCCCAGGGTGAGAGAGGTCTTGCCGCAGCCGGAGCGGACGCCGGAGATGAGCAGGCTTTTTGTCATGGCCGGATGATGATAGGGGAAGCTCCCATGATGGACAAGCAAACCGAAAAGCTCCTGCGGACAATCCCGGGCATCGGCCCGGCCATGGCCCGCGACCTGTGGGACCTGGGCGTGCGGCGCATCGAGGATCTGGCCAGGCGCGATCCCCAGGAGATGTACGAGAGCCTGTGCGCGTTGACGGGGAAACATCAGGACCGGTGCGTGCTCTACGTGTTCCGCGAGGCTGTCTACTTCGCGAAGACGCCGCCGGATGAGCGCGACCCGGATAAGCTCAAGTGGTGGAACTGGAAGGATTGAAGAGAGTTGGAGGATGCCTCCGGCGGGCAGAGAGGGCGCTGCCCTCTCTGCACTCTCCCGCCAGGGGGATCATCCCCCTGGACCATCAATTGCTTCGCGGGTGTTATCGACAGGTCAGTCGAGGTCCGGCCCCTCCCGTTGGTGAGCGAGGCCTGCCCGCCAAGGCCTGGGATCGATTTGAAGACGATCCGCCGGCCT
>JBMORI010000088.1:0-9543 GCA_049322415.1 Thermodesulfobacteriota bacterium
TCGGCGATGAGGCGGATTTCTTCCGGGCCACGTTCGGCGACGAGGCGGTTTTCGGAGGGGCCACGTTCGGCGACAGGGCGGTTTTCGCAGAGGCTACGTTCGGCGAACGGGCGGATTTCTTCAGGGCCACGTTCAGCGACAAAGCAGATTTTGGAGAGGCCACGTTCGGCGATCGGGCATATTTCCGAGAGGCCACGTTCGGCGACGAGGCGGATTTCCTCTGGGCCACGTTCGGCGAGCGGGCGGGTTTCGAAGAGGCCACGTTTGGCGACGGGGCGCGTTTCTTGGGGGCCACGTTTGGCGACTGGGCGCGTTTCTTAAGGGCCACATTCGGAAGCCGACTTTCTTTTGCTGAAGCCACAATCGGTCCAAGATCATCCTTCAATTCAACACGCTTCAAAGGTTCATCCACCTTCAATCAAGCAAAGATACAAGAAGGCGTAACATTCTCAAACAACACTTTTCCTGATCAAACCGATTTCGACCGAGCCTGCATCGGCGACAATGTCCGCTTCTCAGAAGTGACCTTTGACAACATATCCAGCTTCTCCGAAGCTGAATTCGGAAAACAGGTCATCTTCTCAAAATGTGACTTCAAGCAACCGGCCCTGTTTCGAAATCCTTTGTCCATCACGGACCTCCGTTTCCAGGACATGACTGCTGAACAATTCAAGAATGCTGACTTCATTCATTGCCCTTTGAAAGACGTCACTTTCACTAACATAGAATGGCCACGGCACTACAAGGAAGACCGATACCACCTCCCCATCGAAGATAATGACAATATAAACAAGAAAGCCGTTGCCGACTTCTATCGGCAGATGAAGAAACGCAGCATCGACGAACAAAACCAGGCGGAGGCCTCATTTTGGCACTTCGCGGAAAAGGAAGCCTTCCGAAAGCACCTGAAGGCATCAAAAGACAAGTTGCTGCTCCGGTTTTACACCGGCACCTACAGGTTCATCAGCCACTACGGAGAATCTCCGACTCGCGCCCTCGTAGTTCTCGCCGGATTGCTGGCGTTGTTGGCCGTGGTTGTCGCACTCGGCGGATTCGCCATCCACGGCATCAAACCCCCGGCCTTTTATAGTGAACGCTTAGGCAAGTTCTTCCTCACCTTCGGCCAGTACGCCCTCCTGACCACCCCAACCTACACCCTCCCCCCAGGCTATGCGGCAATCGCCCTCGTAATCTCCCGCCTGTTCATCCCAATCCAAGCGGCCATCTTCGGCTTTGCCTTGCGCAACAAGCTTCGCCGCTGACCCTAACAACACGCAATCATTGCGTATCACATCCTCGTGGTACCTATCCACCGATTCGGGATCGTCCGTCTCAAGATCCTCTCAGGCAACCAATTGCCGCCGCACTTCCACGTGGACACCCCCGAAGGCGAACTCAGCGTGGACATGGAGACCGGCGACGCGAAAGGCTCCCGCGCGGCCTGAGCACTGCGCCCTTCCGCACCTTGCATCTACTTTCTGAATATCCTGGTCACGTACCGTCCTGCCCGTGCTGCGCCCTGCACTGGCCACCCCCCTGAATACGATACCGCAGCGCTCCACTTTACCCCCCACGCAACTCCGCATACCGGAACGGCTGCCCAACGCAAAAATATGACATTCCAGGCATAATTGACAGGGCAGCACTCCTTCCATAAAGAGCATGATACATAAGGGTGTAATGTTTCGTCTTGTCAGCAATTTGGAACAGAAAACATCTTTATCATACCGACCGCATTTCAACTCACGGAGGACCCCAGCATGTCCCGACTGCTCCGCATCAACACCAAGGACAAGACCTTCGCCTTCAGCGACATGGGCCCCTACTCCGGCATGGGCGGCCGCGCGCTCACCTCGCGCGTCGTCAGCCGCGAGGTTCCGCCCACCTGCCATCCGCTCGGCGCGAAGAACAAGCTGGTTTTCGCCACCGGCCTCATCACCGGCCGTCCCGCCGGCTCCTCGGGCCGCCTCTCCGTCGGGGCCAAGTCGCCCCTCACCGGCGGCATCAAGGAGTCCAACGTGGGCGGCTCCTTCGCCCAGCGCCTGGCCCGGCTGGACATCCTGGGCATCATCCTGGAGGACAAGCCCGAGTACGGCGCGGCTCCCGTCACCCTGGTGATCGGCAAGGACGGCGTCACCTTCGAGGACGCCGCCGACCTCCAGTACATGGGCACCTACGACACCGTGAAGAAGCTCATGGAGAAGCACGGCGAGAAGGCCTCGGTGCTCTGCGTCGGCCCCGCCGGCGACACCCTGCGCCAGAACGCCTCCATCCAGGCATCCGACCCCGAGGGACGTCCCGCCCGCGCGGCCGGACGCGGCGGCATGGGCGCGGTCATGGGCTCCAAGGCCGTGAAGGCCATCGTGATCGCCGAATCCGGCGAGGCCCCCTCCATCGCCGACAAGGACGCCTTCAAGGCCGCCGCAAAGCGCTGGGTCGAGATCATCAAGGGCCACCCCGTCACCGCCGAGGGACTGCCCGGCTTCGGCACCGCCGTGCTGGTCAACGTCATCAACGAGGCCGGAGCCCTGCCCACCAAGAACTTCCGCGAAGGCCGCTTCGAGTTCGCCGCCGACATCTCCGGCGAGAAGATGGTGGAGATCATCAAGGCGCGCGGCGGCAAGGAGAAGGAAGGCTGCCACGCGGGCTGCATCATCCAGTGCTCCCAGGCCTACCACGGCCCCGACGGCAAGTACCTGACCAGCGGCTTCGAATACGAGACCGTCTGGGCCATGGGCGCCAACATGCTCGTCAAGGACATGGACGACATCGCCATGCTTGACCGCCTCTGCGACGACATCGGCGTGGACACCATCGAGACCGGCAACACCCTGGCCATCGCCATGGAGGCAGGGCTCGTGCCCTGGGGCGACGGCAAGGGCGCCATCGAGCTCCTGAAGAGCGTCTACGACCCCAAGAACCCCATGGGACGGCTGGTGGGCGGCGGCGCCGAATTCCTGGCCAAGGCCTACGGCGTCACCCGCGTCCCGGCCGTCAAGGGCCAGACCCTGCCCGCCTACGATCCCCGCGCCGTCAAGGGCGTGGGCGTCACCTACTGCACAACCCCCCAGGGCGCGGACCACACCGCCGGATACTCCGTGGCCCAGAACATCCTGGGCGTGGGCGGCAAGGTGGACCCGCTGGACAAGGCCGGGCAGGTGGAGCTCTCCAAGAACCTTCAGGTGGCCACCGCCGCCATCGACGCCACCGGCTTCTGCCTGTTCGTGGCCTTCCCCGTGCTCGACACCCCCGACGGCGTCGAGTGCATGTGCAAGATGATCGAGGCCGCCTACGGCAAGCCTTTCCACGCCGACGACTTCATCAAGATCGGCAAGGACATCCTCCAGGACGAATGGGGCTTCAACCAGGCGGCGGGATTCACCTCCGCGCACGACCAGCTCCCCGAATTCTTCGAGGAGAAGCTGCCGCCCCACAACGTGGCCTGGGACTTCTCGGCGGCGGAAATGCAGGCGGTGAAGGCGCTGTAGGGCAAATAGGGAAGATGCCTCCGGCGGCCAGGGGGAGAAGCCTCCCGCCTTGCCCCGGCTTCAGCTTCACGGACATCCCCGGCGACAATGCAGATGGCGGGAAGCGCGCAAAGCCGCGCTTCCCGCCTTTTTTGCCTCCAGGCGGGCGTCGGGGGGAGGCCTGCTGAAGCGTCCGCCCCCATGCGAACGCGCCCGTCAGATATGGAGCTCCCTGCCGTGGTTTGGCGCGTACAAGTGCCCTGCTCTTTACCGCATGGTATTTTTGTGCGACTGATTCATATCTTTACAAGGGAGATCCCCAAGGATGCGAGTACTTTTGCTGGCCCCCCGCAATGAAAGAGGCGTCTCCCTGGTTTTTCCGCTTGGCATCGCCTACATCAGTTCCGCGCTCAGGAAGGCCGGGCATGAAGTCATGTCGCTCAATCTGGCGTTGTACAACGACGATGTCCAGGAGGTGATGCACGCCATTACGGCTTTTCAACCGAGCCTCGTCGGCATCGGAGGGATGACTTTCTCGTTTTCGCAGATCAAGCGCATCCTTTCGGCCGTCAAGGCCAGACATCCGGAGATCATCACTTTGCTAGGCGGGGGCGTGCTGACCAGCGCGGCGGTGCCCGTGTTCAAGGCCATCGACCCGGATTTCGGGATCATCGGCGAGGGAGACGAAACCGCTCCAGAGCTGGTGAGATGCATCGAGAACGGGGACGACCCTTCCAAGGTGAGCGGCATCGTCTTTCGGGGCAGTGACGGCGGGCTGGTATTCACGCCTCCCAGGCCGGTGCTGGCGTCCCTGGACGATCTTCCGCTCCCCGACTACGAGGGCCTCGGCTTCGCCAACCTCATGGGGCAGGGCATCATTCTCGAAATTCTCGGCAGCCGCGGCTGTCCGCACGCCTGCACCTTCTGCTACTCCCCCCTTGGGAGAAAATACCGCCAACGGTCATTGGACCATCTTTTCCAGGAAATTGAGCATGTTGCCGCACAGTACGGGGTCGAGCGGCTGGGCGTGGCCGACGAGCTCTTCGCGGCGACCCCGGAAAGGGTGAGGGAATTCTGCCGGAGAATCACGCCTCTCGGCATCAAATGGCACACCCAGCTGCGGGTCGATTCCGTTGACGAAGACACTTTGCGCGAAATGGGCGAAGCAGGGTGCTGCATGATCAGCTACGGGCTGGAGAGCATGGACGAGCGCGTCCTGAAATCCATGAACAAAAAGATAAAGCCCGCCCAGATCGCGCGCACGCTCGAGCTGACATACTCTTCAGGGATCACGAGCTTCGGGAACTTCATATTCGGAGACATAGCGGAAACCCAGGAGACAGCGGACAACACGCTCAACTGGTGGCTCGACAACAGAAAGCACCTCATCAACCTCGGATCCTTGCAGTGCTGGCCAGGGAGCAAGGTGTATGGGCATGCCCTGGAGAAAGGCGTCATATCAGACGAAATAGATTTCATATCAAGATCATGCCCGGAGATTAACATCACGGCGATGACTGACGAGCAGTACTGGAAGCTGCTCATGCGCAAGACCCTCTATGACCGGGCCTTGCTGTTCCTGGCCAAGGTCACGCGGGCCGAACTGAACGCGGACGGGACCTGGTCGATCGACTGCATCTGCCCGCACTGCGGCGCGGAACAATCGCACCTTTCCGTGGGCGAGCACAACATCCCATTCAACAGGCACAGCGTGCGTCTCTTGTGCCGATGCCGCAGGCAGTTCGACCTGCCCATTCAGATTCCAAAGCCGGACATCCCCCGGGATCTGTCCGATGAGGCAGACAGGCTGCATCAGCTTGCGACAGATGGCGACACGGAAGCCCTCGCCGGGCTGGAGGCCATTTGCGACGCCCACCGCGACTTCGAATCGCCACGTTATCGCGCTGCCATGCTTTTCTGGAACAGAGGGGACACCGACAAGGCGTACAAGTACTGCCTCAAGGCGTTGCTGGCCAACCCGGTCTCTCCGCCCTGCCATGAGCTGATGGCCCACATATTGGACAGGCAGGGAGAAACCAAGGCGGCCAGCGCCTTCCGCGAGCAGGCCAAACTCCTGCTGGAATGCATGCCGCCGGAAGGAGAAGCCTCCTGGCAGGGCCAGCGTGGCGTCAACGAGGAAAGCGGGCACCCGTTCAGCGGGTAAGACGCTGAAACGGTAGTTTATGTCCTAGAAACGAATGCGCATGCAATGTCCGAGGTCTCGCCGCCCATGCTCCAATACTCGAGGAAGGTTTCAGCCTGATGGCCGTCGGGCTCACCTCGGCTGCAACTGGCCGGACGGGCCTTTGCCGCGAACCGGGGCCGCATGGATTGGACACCGCCGCCTCATGGGCGCGGCATAATCCCGCGCCCGCAGCAGTCTTCGCGTCACGCCAGCGGGGCGTCTCCGCACCCGCCGGACTTGCGTCTCACCTTACGGCAACCGGGCGTTCCGCGACCGGCCGGGGACACCCCCGGCGCCTGCCCGGCAAAAGGCATCCTCGAGTCCCGGGAGGACGACGCTAGCCGCACTCCGGGGACGCGACGTCCCCGCCGTTCGCCCCAGCCATATCGCGTAGCTTCCCGCGCAGAAGCAGAAGGACCTCGTGAGCCGTCTTCACATCCTGCTCCGGGATGCCTTGCAGGATCTGCTTCTCGATGTCCTTGGCCGCCCCGATCATCTCCTCCAGGAACGGCTCCGCCTTCGCGGTGAGCTGGACGTGCTTCATGCGCCGGTCCCCCGCGACCGTCTCGCGCGTGACCCATTCCATGGCCTCGAGCCTGTCCAGAAGCCGCACGAGAGTTGGCCCCTCAACCGAGATGGCCTCGGCCAGCTCGCGCTGGGTCAGCGGCCCGCGGCTGCAGGCCAGCGCCCCCACCACCCTGCGGGTGGCGCTGGACAACCCCAGGGGGCGCAACTTCTCGTCCATGCGCGCCTTGAACGCCTTGGCCACCTCGTGCAGGGTCAGAGCGAAGCCCTCGGCCCCCGCGCGCCGGACCTCGTGGGCGGCGAGCCTAGTCATGGCGGGCGGCCTTGCCCTTGCGTGAAAGCATCCTTCCTGCCTCCATGATGAGCTTGAAGAACACGGGGATGAAGAACGGCGCGAGCACCGTGGCCCCCATCATGCCGCCGATGACGCCCGTGCCGATGGCATGGCGGCTGTTTGCGCCCGCGCCGGTGCTGATGGCCAGCGGCACGCAGCCCAGCACGAAGGCCAGCGAGGTCATGATGATGGGCCTGAAACGGAGCCTAGCCGCTTCGAGCGAGGCGTCGAACAGGGAGCGCCCGTCCTTGTGGCGCACCACCGCGAACTCGACGATGAGGATGGCGTTCTTGGCCGCCAGGCCGATGAGCGTCACCATGGCCACCTGGAAGTAGAGGTCGTTGGAGAGCCCGCGCGCCCAGGTGGCCAGGATGGCTCCGAACACCGCGAAGGGCACGGCCAGCACCACCGCCACGGGCAGCGTCCACTTCTCGTACTGCGCGGCCAGGATCAGGAACACCATGGTTATGCCAAGGAGGAATACCAGCCAGGACGAGCCGCTGGCTGCCTTCTCCTGGTATGACGAGCCGGACCAGGACAGGGCGTAGTCCTCCGGAAGCACCTCGGCGGCCAGCTGCTCCAGGGCGGCCATGGCCTGGCCCGAGCTGTACCCGGGCGCGGGAGAGCCCATGATCTTGGCCGCCGGAAACACGTTGAAGCGCTCCATCACTTCCGGGCCGCTGGACTGGGCGACCTTCACCAGCGCGGGCAGCGGGATCATCTCGCCCTTGCCGGTGCGCACGAACACGTCGCGCAGGTCCTCGGGCCGGTCGCGGAACTCGGCCTCGGACTGGAGCGTGACCCGGAAGGTGCGGCCGTACTTGTTGAAGTCGTTGACGTAGTAGGCCCCGAAGGTGGCCTGCATCACCTCGAAGACGCTGGCGACCCTCACGCCGTGGGCAAGGGCCTTGTCGCGGTCCAGCTCCACGTGCAGCTGCGGCACGTCCGCGCCGAAGGTGGTGGAAACGCGGCCCAGCTCCGGGCGTTTGGACGCCGCCCCGATGAACTTGGCGGTCATGGCTGCCAGGGCCTTGCTGTCGCCCTCGCCCTTGTTCTGGATGTAGGCCTCGAAGCCGCCGGTGGTGCTCATGCCGCTGATTGGCGGCGGATTGAAGGCCAGCACCAGCCCCGAGGGAAGGGCCATGCCCCTGCCGAAGATGCGCCCCACCACGTCGAAGGAGCTCATGCCCTTCTGATTGCGCTCGTCCCATGGCTTGAGCGGGATGAAGGACGTCCCGTAGTTGGAGCGGCTGGCGCCGGTGAGGGCGTCGTAGCTGGCGAAGGTGGCCATGCCGGCCACGGCCGGGTCCTTGAGGTTCATGGCGTCCAGCGCGTCGCAGACCTCGCGGGTGCGCATCACGGAAGCCCCGTCGGGCAGGATGACCGCCGCGATCACGAAGCCCTGGTCCTCGTCGGGCAGCATGGAGGCGGGCACGCGGGTGAACAGCCACCAGCTGGCGGCGCAAAGCAGGGCGAACAGCCCCAGCGCCAGCGCCGGCCGCCGCAGCAGGAAGGCGACGCCGGAGGCGTAGCCGTCGGTGATGGCGCCGAACCAGTTGTTGAAGGAGCGGAAGAAGCCGCGCGGCTCGTGGTGCAGGTCCGGCAGGAGGATGGCGCACAGGGACGGTGTCAGCGTCAGGGCCACGATGCCCGAGATGACCACGGACACGGCGATGGTGATGGCGAACTGCTTGTACATTTCGCCCGTGAGCCCGCCCATGAAGGCCACGGGCACGAACACGGCGCACAGCACCAGCACGATGGCGATGATCGGCCCGGTCACCTCCTCCATTGCCTTGGCCGTTGCCAGGGGTGGCGGGAGCTTCTCCGAGCGCATTATCCGCTCCACGTTCTCGAGCACCACGATGGCGTCGTCCACCACGATGCCGATGGCCAGCACCATGCCGAAGAGCGTAAGCGTATTTATGGAGAAGCCCAGGGCGTACATGCCCGCGAAGGTGCCTATGATGGACACCGGCACCGCCAGGAACGGGATGAGCGTGGCCCGGAAGTTCTGCAGAAACAGGTACACCACCAGGAACACCAGCAGCATGGCCTCGCCCAGCGTCTTGACCACTTCGTTGATGGAGACGCGCACGAACTTGGTCGTATCGTAGGGCACGGAGTAGGTGATGCCCGCCGGGAAGCGCTTGGCCAGCTCGTCCATCTTGGCCTTCACCAGGTCGGCCGTGGCCAGGGCGTTGGCCCCGGGGGCGAGGAACACGCCCATGGGCACGGTGGGCTTGCCGTCGCGCTTGCCTGAGAAGTTGTAGTCGCGCGCGCCCAGTTCAACCCGGGCCACGTCCCTCAGGCGCAGGGCCGAACCGTCCGGCTCCGAGCGCAGGATGATGTTCTCGAACTCCTCCGCCGTGGTCAGGCGGCCCTGGGTGGTGACCATGAAGTTCAGGTCCACCTTGCTCACGTTGGGTTCCTGGCCGATGCGCCCGGCGGCGTACTGGGCGTTCTGCTCCCTTATGGCGGCGGCCACGTCCCCGGGGGTGAGCTTGAGCTGGGCCAGCTTGTCGGGCCTGAGCCAGATCCGCATGGAGTAGTCCTGGTTGCCGAAGATCATGGCGTCGCCCACGCCGGGGAGCCGGCGCAGCTCGTCGATGACGTTCACCAGGGCGTAGTTGCTGATGAATATGGTGTCGTAGCGGCCCTCGGTGGAGTCCATGGTGATGACCTGCAGGAAGTTCGAGGCCTTCTTGCTGACGGTCACTCCCTGGCGGCGCACCTCCTCGGGGAGGGAGGCGAGGCCCGACTGGACGCGGTTGTTCACGTTGATGGTGGCCTGGTCCGGGTCAGTGCCCACGGCGAAGACCACGGAGATGGTCACGGAGCCGTCGCCCGCGCTGGTGGAGCGCATGTAGAGCATGCGATCCACGCCGTTTATCTGCTGCTCCAGAGGCGCGGCCACGGTCTGGGCGATCACCTCGGGGCTCGCGCCGGGGTAAGCCGCCCGCACCTGCACCTCGGGCGGGATGATGTTGGGGTACTGCGAGATGGGCAGCGAATTCATGGCCACGAGGCCG
>JBMORI010000089.1:0-1165 GCA_049322415.1 Thermodesulfobacteriota bacterium
CAGCCGCATGTGGCTTGTGTCACAACGCCAGGTGGGGTATTTCTCGATCAACCGCAGCCCCTCCGCCTTGTCCCGGGTGTGCATGAGGGGGCCCCAGGACTTGGGGATGACGATGTCGGCGCCGTCGAAGGCGTCCTCGAACTTGTGGCTGATCTCGAACTTCGCCCCACCCGCGGCGGCGTTCCGCCGGGCCTGCTCCTCGATCTCGGGCATCAGGCGGAACTCCTCCGGGTAGGCCAGCGTCACGTCGATGCCGAAGCGCGGCATCATCAGGATCAGGCTCTGCGGCACGGACAGGGGCCGCACGTAGTTGGGCGCGCTGGTCCAGGCCACGCCCAGCTTGAGCTTGCGGTTGTAGCCCTTGTGCTCGCGGATGGTCAGGTAGTCCGCCAGGATCTGGCAGGGGTGGTACACATCGCACTGCATGTTGATCACCGGCACCGAGGCGTGCTCCGCCACCTCGCGCAGGTAGTCGTTGCCCTCGCGGAAGGCGCAGTGGCGGATGGCGATGCCGTCCCCGTAGCGGGACAGGACGTTGGCCGTGTCCTTGGCGTTCTCGCCGTGGCTGATCTGCATCTTGTCCGGCGAGAGGAAGATGGCGTGGCCGCCCAGCTGGGTCATCCCCGTCTCGAAGGAGTTGCGCGTGCGCGTGGACGAGTCGAAGAAGATCATGTAGAGGGTCTTGGCGTCCAGCACGCGGTTGCCCACGCCCATCTTGCGGCCCAGCTTCAGCTGGCGCGCCAGCTCGACGACCTCCTCCAGCTCCGGGGTGGCCCAGTCCTGGGTGGTGATGAAATCCCGTCCCTTGTACTTCTGCTCCATGGTGCTCCTCACATGAGTTCGTTCTTGCGGGCCGCCAGGCGGACGGCCATGCGCGCATACACCGCCGCGGCCCTTACCAGGTCGTCTTCGGCGACCCACTCCCCGGTGGAGTGGGAGAGTTCCTCCAATCCCGGCGCGAATCCCACGGTGGGGATCCCCAGCCGCCCCATGCTGGCCACGCCGTTGGTGGAGAAGGTCCAGCGGGAGACGCGGGGCTCGCCGCCCAGCACGTCGCGCACGGCCTCCACGGACCCCCGCACCAACGGGTGGTCCTCCGCCAGCACCCAGGTGGGGAAGCTCTTGGGCTGGCTCACGCGCAGGCCCGTCCAGCTGACGGCATCGT
>JBMORI010000090.1:0-63486 GCA_049322415.1 Thermodesulfobacteriota bacterium
AGAACCATCCAAACATCACTATCATAATCATTTTTACAAATTATATACGCAAAATTTTCATTCTACACTCTTCAAAATCAAATCGGACAATTCAATTGATTATTTGCACAACATATATCAACAACAAAATCCTCAGCACAAAAAACGCAAAACATTTTCCATTGAAATTTGAAACATTGATGACAACAAATGTCCACCATCGAACTCTTCGCTGTCTCTACAATTTGACTCGTAACCCACACTCCTCGTACTCGTACGGATGCTGCCACCCATTTTCCCTGGCTTGCCTTTTCAACCAGGAAATGACTAGTGATGCGTGGATCGCTTAACGATGACGTTCACACCGCCCAAGCCTTGGATGACAGTAGGCTGCGGGCTCAACCGACAAAAGGCAGGGAATGATGAGGGGCACGATCTTGAGGAAGCTCTCCGCGCTGGAGTCCATCCGAAAGTTCTGCGTTGCCTGCATGGGCGGGTCTTATTTGCTTGTGGCCGAATGCCCGGACCACTCCTGCCCGCTGCACGCATACAGGATGGGACCAGCGCCTGAAACGCCGAGGCCGCCCACGCGCGCCATTCGCCGCCAATGCCTGGCCTGCTGCTGCGGCGACCGCGAACGCGTCAGGGCTTGCGCCGCCTCTCCAGGCTGCAAGCAGCCATACGAGGCCTGCGCTCTATGGCGTTACAGACTGGGATCGCGTCCGGAAATATTGGAACGCAAAAAAAGAAAGGCCCGCAAGACCCTGCTCACCCTCCCAGGGATCACCCTGGACAAGCCCGCAGGCCCAGCGGCCTGAAATCCCTGACCACCGGCGGCCCAGGCCGGGTGCTGGCCGCCCAAACGAGCGCCCCCCCCCCAGGCATCCCTCCCGGCATATCCTTCCCGTCAGCTCCTGAGGCGGTCCCCGTCCTTGCATTCCCGGGCCTTGCCGGGTTTGGGAGCCTGCGGGATGACCAGTCTCACGCTTCTCTCGAAAAGGAAGTAATCCCAGGCCCAGTTGAGCATGACCGCCAGCCTGTTTCTGAATCCGATCAGCATTATCAAGTGGATGAAGAGCCACGCCGCCCAGGCGGTGAATCCGGTGAATCTGAGCCTGCCGAACGCGGTGACGGCAGCCGCGCGCCCGATGGTGGCCATGATCCCCTTGTCCAGGTACTTGAACGGCTTGAGTTTTTTTCCAGCCAGGAATCTGCGCGCATTGTCGGCCGCTAGCTTGCCCTGCTGCATGGCGACCGGAGCGAGCATGGGCAGCGGCCCACCGGGCCCCTCGAAATGGGCCATGTCTCCAATGACGAAGATGGATGGCTCGTTGCGCGTCTGGAGCGTCTCGCCCACGGGAACGCGCCCGGCGGGTCCAACATCCAGCCCGAGGTCCGATGCCATGGACGTGCCGCGCACGCCTGCTGTCCAGACCACAGTGCGCGTGGCCAGGGCGCTGCCGTCCTCCATGAGCACCGCTTCTGGCGTCACCCGGCTCACCTGGGCCCCCAAGTGTACCTCCACGCCCTTTCGGCCGAGTTTGTAGAGGGCGTACTCTCGAAGCTCTTCCGGGAAGGCGGTCAGGATGGACTGTCCGGCCTCAAGGAGCACAACTCGAGCCTGGCTCAGGTTGAGCAGCGGATAGTCCTTTGCAAGCGGCCCCCTGATCAGCTCCGCGAGGGCGCCAGCGTACTCAACGCCGGTGGGGCCGCCGCCCGCCACCGTGAAAGTGAGCAGTTCTCTCTGGCGGCCGGGGTCCTTCTCCTGCGATGCCTGCTCGAAAAGACCGATGATGTGGTTCCTGAGCGCGATTCCCTCCTCCAAGGCCTTGAGACCGAAACAATTCTCCTCCGCCCCGGGCACACCGAAGAAGTTCGTCTCGCTGCCGAGAGACAATATGAGGCAGTCATAAGGTATGGCAGGGCCGCCGGTCAGCAGGAGCTTCCTCTCCTTGTCGATGCCCGTCACCTCGGCCATGGCGAAACGGATGTCGCGCTTGCGCCGGAAGACGCCCCTGACGGGGTACGCGATCTGGCCCGGCTCCAGTTCCGCCGCGGCCACCTGATAGAGCAGAGGCACGAAGGTATGGTAGTTCCGCCTGTCCACCACGAGCACGTCATGCCCGGATCCGGCCAGCCTCCGCGCCGCCCAAAGCCCTCCGAATCCCGCCCCCGCGATCACCACCCTGCCCTTGCCCGGTTTGTCCGACGCCATATTCCCTTTCGATCCTGGTTTTTCGCCATCCGGCGTTCTCTTTGTGCTTTTCCGCCCACGCATTGACTCGAAAACCCCGTTGGGGCATATATCCTTTTTATAGCCTGCTCGCTAGTGTCCGGACAATCAGACGGCTTGACTTGTCATCTCTGTCCGGATTTCCGGACCACCCAGGACAAATCCGGGCCATCGGACACCACGCGCCTGCTAAACATTTATTTTCATTCAATTTTGTACTTTGGAACGGAAGTTGTAAACAAACCCTGACGCCTCGTGACGGCCCGGATGAAACATAGTCCGGCAAGTCCTCAGGGTGAATGCGGATCGCCGGGACGCACCCCGGCCTCCCAATTGGAGTAACCATGCACCTCGACGCGCTCTTCAGCCCGAAATCGGTGGCCGTAGTCGGCGCGTCAAGGTCCCCGGGAAAAATCGGGCATACCATTCTCCAGAATATGATAGAGGCCGGCTACAAGGGCGAACTATACCCCGTCAATCCCAAGGCGGAGTCCATACTCGGGCTCCCAGCCGTGAAGGATATCGACGCCCTGCCCGCCCCGCTGGACATGGCCGTGCTGGCCGTGCCCCGCGACGAGGTTGTCCCCGCGCTCAGGAAACTGGTGGACCGCCGCCTGCGCTCGGCGGTGATCGTCTCGGCCGGATACCGCGAGACCGGCCGCGAGGGCTGGAAGATCGAAGAGGAAGTCTCCCGCATCTGCCGCCACAACGACATCGCCCTCATCGGTCCCAACTGCCTGGGCATCCTCTCCACCGGCGACGGCGTAAACGCATCCTTCGCCCCGGGGTTCCCCCGCAAGGGAAACATCGCCTTCTTCTCCCAGTCCGGCGCGCTCTGTTCCGCCATACTGGACTGGGCCATCGGGGAAAACATCGGCTTTTCCAAGTTCGTGAGCCTGGGCAACAAGGCCGTGGTGGACGAAACCCACATGCTCTACGCCCTGGCCCAGGACCCCGGCACCAAGGTGGTGCTTGGCTATGTCGAGAACGTGGAACACGGCGAAGCCTTCCTGCGCATGGCCCGCAAGATCACCCGCGAGAAGCCGGTCATCATCCTCAAGGGCGGCACCACCGCGGCCGGAGCTAAGGCCGCCTCGTCGCACACCGGGGCCATGGTTGGCTCCGAGAACGCCTATGAGGCCGCCTTCCGCCAGACCGGCATCCTGCGCGCGCATAGCGTCTCCGAAATGTTCGACCTGGCCCTGGCCCTCTCCACCCAGCCCCTGCCCCAGGGACCGCGCCTGGCCATAGTCACCAACGCTGGCGGCCCGGCCGTGCTGGCCGCGGACGCCGCCGAGAAGTCGCTTTTGACCTTGCCCCCACTGTCCGCCCAGACCGTGGACACCCTGAAGTCGTCCCTTCCCGCGACGGCGGGGCTTTACAATCCCGTGGACATCCTGGCCGACGCAGGCGAAGCGCGCCTGGAACGCACCCTGTCCGTGGTGCTGGACGACCAGCAGGTGGACAGTCTGTTGGTGCTCATCGCGCCCACGGCCTTCACCGATGCTGAAAAACTGGCCAGGGCGATCATCCGCGTGGTCAAGGGCTCGGTCAAGCCGGTGCTGTGCTGCTTCATGGGAAAGGCCCGCATGGAAGAGGGAGTGCGCCTCCTGGGAGAGGCCGGCATCCCCTGCTACGGGTTCCCGGAGCAGGCAGTGAAAAGTCTGGAGGCAATGTACCGCCACGCGGTCCGCAAGAGCCGCCCATCCCCCGTGATGGCCAGCGTCGAGGGCCGCAAGGACGTTGTCCGCCGCATCATCAAGCAGGCGCGCACCCAGGGGCTGACCGAAATTCCCGACGAGATGGCCCAGGACATACTCAAGGCCTACGACATCCCCCCCGCGAAATCCGTTCTCGCCAGAACTTCCGACGAAGCCCTGGCCGCGGCCTCGGCCATCGGCTACCCCGTGGTCTGCAAGATCGCCTCTCCCCAGATCGTCCACAAGGCGGATGCCGGGGGAGTGGTCCTGGGCGTGAGAACTCCCGAGGAACTACGCAGGGCATTTCTGGATATAACCGGACACGTGAAGGTCATCCGCCCGGACGTCCAGGTGACGGGTTGCTTCATCCAGGAGCAAGCGCCCGCCAACACGAAGGAAGTGGTCATGGGCTTTCGCCGCGACGACCACTTCGGTCCACTTTTGCGGTTTGCCCTGAGCGGAATTTATGTTGACGTGCTCGGGGACATCTCGTATCGGCTGGCTCCAGTATCAGTGCATGACGCCCGCCAGCTCATTCGCGGGGTGGACTCCTACATGCTGCTCAAGGGCATGCGTGGAGAAGCCCCGGTGAACATTGAAGCACTAGAAGACATCGCCATACGCCTCTCCCAGCTCGCGATGGACTTCCCGGAAATTTTCGAGGCCGAACTGGGCCCCGTGCTCGTCAACAACGAACGCGCCGTCGTTGCCGACGCACGGCTCATGCTGCTGCCGCGTTAGCCAAGGAGAGCGGATCGGATGCCAGGCCTGTACATCGGTTCCACCGCGCCCTACTCGGGCAAGAACACCCTCTGCGCGGGGCTTGGCCTCAAGTTCTCGCGCGACGGCCTGCGAGTCGGCTATTTCAAGCCCGTAGGGACCCAGGCCGCCAGGGTGGGCGACGCCTGGGGCGACATGGACGCCCTCGCGGTGAGCCAGGCGCTGGGCCAGGAACTCGATCCCGCCACGGCCACCCCGATGCTCGTCACCCAGGACTTCATGCACAAGGCTTTCGCCCAGGGTTCCTGCCAGCCCACTCCGGCTGAAATCCAGACCGCCCTGGCCAAGGTGTCCAAAGGCAAGGACCTGGTCATTGCCGGGGGCTCCGGCAGTTTCCTGCACTCCGGGCTCTACGCCTGCCTGGACGGCGTCAGCGTTTCAGCAGCCCTGGACATGCCCGTGCTCATCGTGGACAGGCTCACCGGCGGCATGGACCACGACTCCATCCTGGCCATCAAGGACCGCCTCGGCGACCGGATGCTCGGCTGCGTGCTCACGGCGGTGCCCGGGCACTACCAGGACGAAGTGTCCTCGGTGCTGATCCCCTTCCTGGCCAGGCGCAAGGTGAAGGTGTTCGGGGCAATACCCCACGACAGGCTCCTGGGCTCCATAAGCGTGGAAGAGATGGCCCAGCGCCTCGGCGGCAAGATCATCTCCGGGGCGCACAACGCCTCGGCCCCGGCCGAATCGTTCCTCATTGGCACCATGCAGGTGGAGAACTTCCTCACCCATTTCCGCAAACACCAGAACGCGGCCGTCATCATGGGCGGCGACCGCTCGGATTTGCAGCTGGTGGCCATCCAGGGCCGCTGCGCCTGCCTGATCCTCACCGGCAACCTCTACCCCAACGACATCATCCTGTCCCGGGCCGAGAACGTCGAGGTGCCCATCATGGTCGTGCGCGAGGACACCTATTCGGTGGCCCGCCGCATGGAATCCATACTCGCGCGGCACAAGCTGCGCGACCCCGGCAAGTTCCGACAAGCATCCCAACTGGTGGCCGCCCACGTGGACACGGCGGCCATCAGGCAGGGTCTTGGGCTCTAACCAACCCATCTTACATACAGCAGAAAGGAACAAGGCAATGGCAAAAACACTGATCAAGACCGTGGACGGCAACACCGCCACTTCTTGGGTGGCCTACGCTCTCTCGGAGTGCGCCGCCATCTATCCCATCACTCCTTCCTCCAACATGGGAGAAATGGTCGACGAATGGGCCTCCCAGGGGATGAAGAACATCTACGGCCAGACCGTGAAGGTCCGTGAGCTGCAGTCCGAGGCCGGCGCCGCCGGCGCGGTGCACGGCTGCCTGGCCGCCGGCGCCCTGACGAGCACCTACACCGCCTCGCAGGGCCTGCTCCTCATGATCCCCAACATGTACAAGATCGCCGGCGAACTTCTGCCCGGCGTCTTCCACGTGTCCGCCCGCGCCGTGGCCGCGCACGCCCTGTCCATCTTCGGCGACCACCAGGACGTCATGGCCTGCCGCCAGACCGGCTTCGCCATGCTGGCCGGCTGCTCCGTCCAGGAAGCCCACGACATGGCCCTGGTGGCCCACCTGTCGGCCATCGAGTCCAGCGTGCCCTTCCTGCACTTCTTCGACGGTTTCCGCACCTCTCACGAAGTCCAGAAGATCGAGGTTCTGGACTTCTCCGAGATCGCGGGCATGGTCAACCAGGAGAAGGTCGCCGAATTCCGCGCCCGCTCCATGAACCCCGAGCATCCGCATATCCGCGGCACCGCCCAGAACCCGGACATCTACTTCCAGGGCCGCGAAGCCGCCAACAAGTTCTATGACGCCGTGCCCGGCATCGTTAAGGAGGTCATGAAGAAGGTCTCCGCCGCCACCGGGCGCTCCTACGGCCTTTTCGACTACTACGGGGCGCCCGACGCCGAGCGCGTCGTCATCGCCATGGGCTCTTCCTGCGAGACCATCAAGGAAGTCATCGACTCCATGAAGGGCGAGAAAATCGGCCTGGTGACCGTGCGCCTCTACCGCCCCTGGTGCGCCGAGTCCTTCCTGGCCGCCCTGCCCAAGTCCGCCAAGACCATCACCGTGCTGGACCGCACCAAGGAAGCAGGCTCCCTCTATGAGCCCCTGTACCTGGACGTGGCCACCACCCTGCGCGACGCCGGCAACAACGCCACCCTCATCGGCGGCCGCTACGGCCTGGGCTCCAAGGAGTTCACCCCGGCCATGGTCAAGGCCGTGTACGACAACATGGCCGCCGCCAGGAAGAATCACTTCACCGTGGGCATCGAGGACGACGTTACCGGCACCTCCCTGGCCGTTCCCGCCTTCGCCGACACCACCCCCGCCGGCACCGTGCAGTGCAAGTTCTGGGGCCTGGGCGCCGACGGCACCGTGGGCGCGAACAAGGAAGCCATCAAGATCATCGGCGACAACACCGACATGTACGCCCAGGGCTACTTCTCCTACGACTCCAAGAAGTCCGGCGGCATCACCGTGTCCCACCTGCGCTTCGGCAAGGAGCCCATCCGCTCCACCTACCTGGTCAACGCCGCCGACTACATCGCGGTGCACAAGGCCAACTACGTGGAACTCTACGACGTGCTGGACGGCATCAAGGAAGGCGGCACCTTCGTGCTGAACTCCCCCTGGTCCCTGGCCGACATGGAGAAGGAACTGCCCGGCCACGTGAAGGCCACCATCGCCAGGAAGAAGATCAAGTTCTTCAACATCGACGCCGTGAAGATCGCCCAGGGAGTGGGCCTTGGCGGACGCATCAACATGATCATGCAGACCGCCTTCTTCAAGCTGGCGGGCGTGCTGCCCTTCGAAAAAGCCGTGGAGCTTCTCAAGAAGTCCATCCACAAGGCCTACGGCAAGAAGGGCGAGAAGATCGTGCAGATGAACATCGACGCCGTGGACCAGGCCGTGGCCGCCCTCGAGGAAGTGAAGTACCCCGCTTCCTGGGCCGACGCCAAGGACGCCGCCAAGGACGCCGCCAAGCTGCCCGACTACGTGGCCAAGATCGCCAAGCCCGTCCTGGCCCAGAAGGGCGACTCCCTGCCCGTGTCCCTGTTCGACCCCGCCGGCATCATGCCCCTGAGCACTTCCCAGTACGAGAAGCGCGCCGTGGCCATCAACGTGCCCGAGTGGATCAAGGAAAACTGCATCCAGTGCAACCAGTGCGCCTTCGTCTGCCCCCACTCCGCCATCGTGGCCTCGCTGCTCACCGATGACGAGAAGGCCAAGGCCCCCGCCTCCTACGAGACCCTTCCCGCCCAGGGCAAGGAGCTCAAGGGCATGCACTTCCGCATCCAGATCAACACCCAGGACTGCCTCGGCTGCGGCAACTGCGCCGACATCTGCCCCTCCAAGAAGAAGGCCCTGGAGATGAAGCCCATCGAGACCCAGCTGGCCGTCCAGGTGCCGAACTTCAAGTTCTGCGAGACCGTTTCCTGGAAGGAAGGCCTCATGAAGCGCGACTCCGTGAAGGGCTCCCAGTTCTACCAGCCCCTCATGGAATTCTCCGGCGCCTGCTCCGGCTGCGGCGAGACCCCGTACGTGCGCGTGCTCACCCAGATGTTCGGCGAGCGCATGATCATCGCCAACGCCACCGGCTGCTCCTCCATCTGGGGCGCCTCGGCTCCCACCACCCCCTACTGCCAGAACAAGGACGGACACGGTCCCGCCTGGGGCAACTCCCTCTTCGAGGACTGCGCCGAGTTCGGCTTCGGCATGGGCCTGGCCATCAGCCAGCGCCGCGAGCTCCTGAAGGAGAAGGTCAAGGCCGCCCTGGCCGAAGCCTCCGGAGACCTGAAGGCCGCCCTGGAAGGCTGGCTCTGTGACGCCGACAACGCGGACAAGTCCGCCCTGTTCGGCGGCCAGATCAAGAAGCTGCTGGCGGCCATGCCCTCCAAGTCCGCCGCCCTGAAGGCCGTGGAGGCCGACGCTGACCTGCTGGTCAAGAAGTCCATCTGGTGCTTCGGCGGCGACGGCTGGGCCTACGACATCGGCTTCGGCGGCCTGGACCACGTGATCGCCTCCGGCGAGGACGTGAACATCCTGGTCATGGACACCGAGGTGTACTCCAACACCGGCGGCCAGTCCTCCAAGGCCACCCCCACCGGCGCCATCGCCAAGTTCGCGGCGGCCGGCAAGCGCACCCGCAAGAAGGACCTGGCCCGCATCGCCATGACCTACGGCAACGTGTACGTGGCCACCGTGTCCATGGGCTACAACAAGCAGCAGCTCATGAAGGCCTTCGCCGAGGCGGAAGCCTACCCCGGCCCCTCCATCATCATCGCCTACGCTCCCTGCATCAACCAGGGCCTCAAGCGCGGCATGGGCAAGACCCAGGACGAGATGAAGCTGGCCACCACCTCCGGCTACTGGCCGCTGTTCCGCTACAACCCGCTGCTGTCCGCCGAGGGCAAGCACCCCATGGTCATGGACTCCAAGGCTCCGGACGGCACCGTCGGCGACTTCATCATGGGCGAGAACCGCTTCGCGGCTCTTGACAAGATGATGCCGGAAGTGGCGAAACAGCTCCGCGTGGACCTGGAAGGCGACGTCATGGACCGCTGGAACCAGCTGTGCGTCCTGGCCGGGATCGACCCCAGCGGCAACGATGCCGCCAAGGCCAAGGCCAAGGCTGGCGATGCCGGGAGCGAAGGCTGCACCCTGACCGCCACCGCCGAGCATACCAGCGGCGGCGGCGAGGCCTGCGACGACGGACGCGCCGGAAAGTGACCAACAAATTCCCCGGAAGAGGCCTTGGGCCTCTTCCGGGGAGACAAAAAGGACATATTTGTTTCAAGTGAGCGATATGCAAGCTGAAACGAGATAACGGCCGTCGGGCCGGCTGGCAGTCACCCCTCGCGGCATCGCCCCACCACACCCCGCCCTAAGGCCGCGAGCCTCACCACGCTGCCCAACCTGCCGGCTGGCCCAACCGTGCGGGGGGAGAGAAATCTCCCCCCGCTTCCTTTTTGGAGTCCCCTCCTCCCTGACCACATCAAGGATGATATTTTTGAAAGATTAACCATTTTTAATATTTTAACTTGCCGTAACCGGCTGGCGGAGCTAAATAGCCAGAAAAACTTTCGAAAGGAGCCTTTCATCATGAAAAAGCTTATCGCAACCGGTCTGGTTCTTGCCATGTCCCTGTCCGCCGGAGCCGCTTTCGCCGCCGGAAAGCCCAAGGCCAAAAAGGAAGCGGTCAAGAAGGTTGAGTGCCAGGTGGGCGACCAGAAGGTCATGACCGCCTCCATCAACGAGTGCATAAAGAAGGGCGGCCTGGTGCTCAACTACCCCGGCCCCTCCAAGGACGCCCCCAAGGCCAAGAAGGGCAAATAGGCGGCGCGCCAACCGGGCCTGTCGATTACAACCGGCGGGAGCTTCCCTGAAGCTTCCGCCGGTCTTGCGTTTGTGCCCTCCCCGCGCCGTCAGACGTTGACGGGGACCGGCTGGGGTGGCATGAAATCATAAAATCCCCTCACTGCATCGGAGGCGCCCATGTTCAAGTCCCTTTCTCTTGTCGCGGCCATGTTCGCCGTTGTCTCGTTCGCTACTTTCTGTTTCGCTCAAGGCGGCAAGCCCAATGACATGTCCGAACTGCATTCCGGCTTCAGGGGCATCAAGTGGGGCTCGTCCATAAGCGACGTCCAGGCGGGGGGAATCCAGTTCGGCACCTTCGACGCAGTGGGAAAAGCCATCAACGTCCCGGTTACGGCCGGAACGCCGCTCAACGTGAACAACATCCCTGTCAAGATGAGCTTCACCTTCATCGACAAGAAATTCTCCGGCGTGGTGATCGTACCGGCGGACGTCAACAAGACCCAGGATGTCACCTCGTTCTTCATCAGGCAATTCGGGCAGCCGGTCTTCTCCGCCCCCCAGAAGCAGATGCACGCATGGCAGGACTCGAAAGTCACCATCACGGTCCAGGTGGCCAACAACGCCGTCGCCTTCATCGTGATGAGCAACGCAAATTTCAAAGCGGCGGGACTCAAGGTGGACGATTACGTCAAGATGGGCGCTGACGCCGCAAAACCCAAACCGGGCGGCATCTGATCCGCAGCCGGTCCTGAATTGGCACCGGGCGGGCGGCAGCCAGGTCCACATGCAAAGAAGACGGCCCTCGCGAGGTGACCGATTCCCCGCGAGGGCCGCCAACGACCGGGAGAGAACAAACCGGCCGCCGCATGCCCGGCGGCCGCATCCTTTCCCTATTTGAGCTGTTCAGCCAGCAGCTCAACAGTGTGTTTGACTTTCACATTCGACCCCTGCTTGTCCAGTCCGCCCTTGATCTGCATGACGCAGCCGGGGCAGTCCATGGCCACGACCGGGGCATGGGTGTCATTGATGTTCTTGAGCTTGCGCTCCAGGATGGGCTTGGAGATCTCCGGGAACTTGAGCGAATAGGAACCGCCCATGCCGCAGCACATGTCGCACTCGAACATCTCCTCGATGTCGTAACCGGCCTTGTCCAGAAGTTCCCTGGGCTCCTTCTCGGCGTGCAGGGTGCGCTTCAGGTGGCAGGAGTCGTGGTACGTGACCTTGCCCAGGTACTTGCCCTCCTTGAAGGTGAGCTTGCCCTCGTCCACCAGCTGCTTGACGAAGCTGGAGAAGTCCACGGTCTTGGTGGCCAGGCGGCGGGCCTTGGGGAGCATGTCGCGCTGTCCCAGGCTCTCGTAGACCTCGATGAACTCATGCTTGAGGGCGCAGGTGCATGTGGGGCAGGCGCTGATGACGTAGTCCACTTCCTCTTCAAGAAGGGCCTTGATGTTGTCCGTGGCGTTGCCAGCCGCCACCTCGTACGCGCCGTTGTAGCGCGCGGGCGCGCCGCAGCAGGTCTGTCCCTTGGGGAAGGTGACGTTGTAGCCCGCCTTGTTCAGGATCTGGACCAGCTTTTCGCCCATCTCCGGGTAGGCGAAGTCGATGAGGCAGCCGGCGTAGAAGGCAACCTTCTTGTCGAGCTTGGGCTGGCGTATGGTGTCGAACACATCGCGGAAGGGCTTGTCCGCGATGGCCGGGAGGCTTCTGAACTCCGAGAGCTCCGAGAGGAACATGGGCAGGTGGCGGATGAAGCCGTCCTTGGCCACCACGCCCTGCACCTTGGAAGCGGCGCGCAGCATGCCGTGGAAGATCTTGCGGTTGTTCACCACGGAGAATATGGCCTTTTGGGCCAGGCTCTGTCCCTGCTCCTTGGTCAGCCTGCGGCGGATTTCAAGAATGAGCGCCGGGATGTCGATCTGCCCCGGGCAGACCTGCTTGCAGTTGCCGCACTGGATGCACAGGCTCTGGATGTCTTCGCTCTTTTTCAGCTCGTCGAACCAAGCGGTGAGGATGGTGCCGATGCCGCCGGTGTACACCTTGCCGAACACGTGGCCGCCCACCAGACGGTAGACCGGGCACACGTTCAGGCATGAGGCGCAGCGGATGCACTGCAGGGCCTGCTTGAAGATGGGGTCGCGGGCCATCTCGGTGCGCTTGTTGTCCATGAGGATGATGTGCATGTCCTTCATGGAGCCGTCGTCGTTGGGGGTGGGGCCGGTGATGAAGCTCACGTAGCTGGTGAGCTGCTGGCTGGTGGCGCTCTTGGGCAGCGCCACCAGGATGGGGGCGGCGTCGGCCCAGGTGGGCACCAGCTTCTCCAGGCCCACCACGGCCACGTGGATCTTGGGCAGGCTGGTGGTCAGGCGGGCGTTGCCCTCGTTGGTGACGGTGGCGATGGTGCCGGTCTCGGCGATGGCCATGTTGGCGCCGGAGATGCCCATGTCTGCGGCCAGAAACTTGCCGCGTAGCTCGTTACGGGCGACCTTGACCAGCTTGGGGATGTCGTTGGTGAGGCGCTCGTTGACTTCCTTGCTGAAGAGGTCGGCCACCTCGTCGCGGGTCATGTGGATGGCGGGCATGACCATGTGGGAGGGGGTCTGACCGGCCAGCTGGATGATCCATTCGCCAAGGTCGGTCTCGTTGACCTGGATGCCTTGCTTGATGAGGTGATCGTTGAGGTGGATCTCCTCGGTGGCCATGGACTTGGATTTCACGATGCGCTTGACGCCATTCTCGCGGCAGAGATTGGCGATGTATTCCTTCACCTGCTGGGGCGAGTTGGCGCGGAAGACTTTGGCGCCCCGGGCGGTGGCGTTCTTGGTGAACTGCTCGGCGAGTTCGTCCATATGCTCGGCGGCATAGCCCTTGATTGCCGCTATGCGGCCGCGAAGCTGCTCGAAGTCGATGCCTTCGTAGGCCTTCTTGCGGGCCACGGCGTAGGCCTCGGAAAAGCGGCCCAGCGCGCCGGTGAGGTTGGCGTTGTGGAGGGCCTTGTCGACCGATTCCTTGAACTGCGTGGTAGCCATTAGTTGTTCCCTCCCAGATCGTCGATGCAGACTATGATGAGACGCTCGGGTCCGTGCACGCCGATGGTGAGCACGCGTTCGATGTCGGCGGTGCGGCTCGGCCCGGAGATGAGGGCGATATAACCGGCGTCCTTGGGGTGCACGGTCTCCATGAGCGAGGGCATGTCGGGGAGGATCTTGTCCGTGCCCACGATTGCCAGATGGATCCAGGGCAGCATGGAGGCCAGGCGTTCGGGGGCGGCGGTGGAATCCTGGACCAGGGTCCCGGTGTTGGCTATGCCCCAGTGCATCTGGGTCACGCCGATGTGGGCCTTCTCGGCGGTGTCGCGGGTGACGTTGAACGAAAGGCCGGGGCATTCCTTGGCCAGTTCGTCCTTGTCGATGCCCTCGAGGAAGGGGCTGTCCACCCAGACGGCTGACTTGGAGGCGTCGCTTATGCCTTCTGTCTTGAAAGTTTCCTTGATGAAGGCCAGGGCTTCCTGCTTTCCGGGGAAGCGGTGCACCTCGGCGCTGACCGCCTCGGCTTTGGTCTTGAAGAGGTCAAACATGGTCGGTCCTCCATGGATGTAGGGCTGCCGCCCGTGATAATCGGGCCGCCCGTTGCGACTCGGCGCGCCGGGCTGATCGGCTCGGCCGGATGCGATTTGAGTAACCATGGTTTGCAAGAAAAGGAAAAATATTTTTTTGATCCATGGAATCAGAGGCTGAATGGCTTGTTTCCGGGGCTGAATGGTCAGGAAGCGAGAGGTCTGGCCCAAGCAAGATATCCCGCGGAACGGAGACAATGTTCAATCTTCATAATTTCGGAATCTTACGAAATCGCGCAAAGACCGGATGGCGCGATTCCAAGGCTGAATGGCCGCGCCTGGCCCCTGAACGGGATGCCGCCGGACTGCGCTGACCCGTCAGGTCCGTCCGCCCCGGGGCGGCCCTCGACATCTGGAAGACATGGAAGGCCGAGCGAGGCAGCCCGTTCCACGAGGGGAGGCTCACAGGGGCCTGGACAGGGCGAAGCCGGGCAGTGCTTCCGCGCAGGGGCATAATGCGTTTTATGGGCTGTACAAGGCTGTCAGCCCTGTGCGGACCTTACAGGTCGAAGTGCGCTTTCAGGTCTTTGGCGTTGTAGCGGCTGACGATTATCTCGCTGCGCTCCCGGTCGCTCATGACGAGCTTGTAGCTGCCGCCTGTCCAGGGGATGATCTCGGCCACATGGTTGAGGTTCACCAGATGGCTTCTGTGCGCGCGGAAAAAGCCGTGCGGGATCAGCCGCTCCTCCAGTTCAGTGATGGTGGCCTTGGCCGAGTACCGTCCGTGGACGGCGTGGACGGTGATGCGGCCATCCTCGCTCGCCACGTGGAAGATGTGCTTGGGCAGCGTGGGTACTATGCGGTCGCCGTCGTAGAGGGGGATGCGCCGCTCCCTGGGCGGGACGCGTGAACCCTCGTCAGCGGGCATCTGGCCCGCCGCGGCCTCCCCCTCGCCTCCCGCGCGGGGCAGGGACGGGCTTTCCTCCAGCCGGAGGTAGCGCCGCGCCTTGTCGATGGACTTTTGCAGCCTGGCCTGGGTGAAGGGTTTGAGGATGTAGTCCAGGGCGTCCAGTTCGAAAGCCTTGACCGCGTGCTCCTCGTAGGCGGTCACGAAGACAAGCAGGGGCTTTTTGTCCATGTCGCCAAACAGGTAGGAGAGTTCCAGCCCCGAGAGGCCAGGCATCTGGATGTCCAGGAAGACCAGGTCCGGCAGCAGAGCCCGCACTTCGGGCATGGCCGCGGCTCCGCTGGCCGCCTCCCCCACCACGGCCACGTCCTCCATTCGTCCGAGCAGGTGCCTGAGTTCACGGCGCACTGGCCCCTCGTCGTCTATGATGTATACCGTCAGGCTCATGGGCGGGGGATGGTGAAGGATATCGCCGTGCCGAGGCCGGGTTCGCTTTCGATGCGCAGGCCGTGCTGCGCGCCGTGTATGGCCGCCAGCCGGGCGTTCACGTTTCTCAGGGCCAGACCCTCGCCCTTGGGCGGAACCGTACCGGGCGTTTCGGAAAGAAGCGCCGCCACGGCCGCCTTGTCCATTCCCACGCCGTCGTCCCTGACCGAAATGCGAACCATGCCGTCCCCGGTCCTGGCCGAGATCACGATCTCCCCGCCCTCCTCCTTGGGCATGAGCCCGTGGCGGATGGCGTTCTCCACCAGCGGCTGGAGGATGAGCGGCGGCACCGGGCAGTCGAGCGCGGCCGGGTCGATGTCGTATGTGACCCTGAGCCTCTCCTCGAAACGGGCGCGCTCGATGGAGAGGTAGTCCTCACAGTGGTCGAGCTCCTTGGAGAGGGGCACGCTGGCCCCGCCGGGCCTGATGTTCTTGCGGAAAAAGTCGCCCAGCTTCATCAAGAGTTCCGAGGCGGTGTCCGGGTCTGTGCGGATATAGTGCATGATGGACGTGATGGCGTTGAAGAGGAAGTGCGGGTTGATCTGGGCCTGGAGCATCTTTATCTCGGCCTCGGTTCGCAGTTTCTTCTGGCGCTCGGACTCGAGCTGGGCCATCTCCGCCTGCTTCTTGCCGGTGATGTCCCGCACGATGGAGACGATGCATTTCTCGCCGCCAATCTCCACGAGTTCGCCTGAACGCTCGACGGTAATCACCTCTCCCGACTTGAGGCGGTATTGCAGCTCCTGGTTCTGGGTCCTCCCCTCCCGGAGGAATTCCTCGTCCAGCTCGTAGCGCTCGCTGGGATTGGCGTAGATGCCTATATCCATGGAGGTCTTGCCAAGAACCTCCGCACGTGAGTAACCCGTTATCTTCTCGAAGGCGTCGTTCACGTCCACGTACACACTGTCCCTCAGCCGCAAAATGGCGATCCAGTCCGGGCTATGGCGGAAGATGCGTTCGAATTTCTCCTCGGATTCGCGCAGGCTGGCCTCGGTCTTCTTGCGGCCCTGTATGTTCACCCAGAGGGCGGTGAGCATCCCGAACATGACGAGAAATGCCCCGCTTACCGCAAGCACCTTGCCCTGGTGCTCCTCATAGAAGGATGCGGGACGGTTTATCATCAGGCTCCCTTCCGGGAGCGCCGAATGCGGGATGTCGAAGCGTCTGAGTTGGGCGTAATCGAACATGAAACGGTTCGGGCTCTCCTTCACCACGGGGATGTCTCCGGCCTTCTCCCCGGACAGAAGCCGCAGGGCCATCCCGCCCGCCACGCGGCCCTGGTCGGCGCCGCTTGACAAAAGCCCCCCCACGATCCCCTTGCCCAGGAAGAAGTCCCAGACCCCGTATATGGGCACCTTGGACTGGGAGGCGATCAGGCTGATGGACTCGTCGTAATCGAAGACGCGGCCGGAACTGTCGCGATTGAAGGTCATGAGCAGGATGATGTCACCTCGCGACAACGTCCTGATCTTGCCGAGCAGTTCCTCCATGGTCAGGTCGTCCAGGTAGGTGACGCTGACCTTCTTCTCGAACTCAGGCAGCACCTCGGCCAGTATCTTCCTGTTGGCCAGTCCGGTGGCGGTGCGGTCATTCACCACCACCACCCGGTAGACGCCAGGTTGCAGCCGGAGGGCCTCCCTGAGCGTGCCGCGCGCGTCGTATCCTTCCACCACGCCGGTAAAGTCGTCTCTCCGGCCCGCGAGCATGGATTCGTCGAAGAAGTTCACGCCGCAGAATACCACCGGAGCCCCGGGGAACAACACGCTTCGTCTGGAAAGCAGGAACTGGAAGGCGTCGTCATCCGAGGCGATGACAACGTCGATGGGCGTGGCCGCGTATTTGAGCCTGAGGTAATCGGCCAGCCTGCCATCCGCCACCGCATCCGGAAAACGCTTGGCGTCAAGGTATTCGGTGAATACTTCTGTTTCGGAGGGATGTTTCAGGACGGAGGCGATGCCCTCGTCCACGCTGTCTGTCCAAGCCAGGCCTTTGTGATATGAGTGGATGACCAGCACGCGTCTCTTCACGGCGTCGGCCATGACCGCCGGTGACAGGCAGAGGATCGTTGCGGCGAGGAGAATCAGCGCCGGAAGGAGGCGTCGGGTCATCGGTTGCCTTGAGCGGTTGGGATTGGTCCGCGATCTCGCGCGGCCTGACCCGGGTTACGTACCATGATCGGCGCATCAAGGGAATGGCGGGGTTGGCCTTGCCCGCGAGCAGACCAGCAAGGGGGGCGGCGAAGACCGCCCCGAAGGTCTCAGGCGCCCCGGCAGGTCTTCCTGGCGAGGAAGCGGGCGAACTGTCCGGCTTCCTGGAATTCCGGGTTGATGGAGAGTGCCTGTTCGAGGGCCCCCCTGCACCCGGCAATGTCGCCCATGTCGTAGTAGACTCGGGCCATGTTGAAATAGACGTTCTCGTCGTTTTTTTCGATGTCCAGCGCCTTGGTGAAGTAGGCGATGGACTCGTCGAAGTGGCCGTCCTTCCTTAGCTTCACTCCGAACCCGCTGAACCTGCTCCGGTTCTCGAACCTGGCGGTCTCGCACCTGCTCAGAAGCGCCTTCAGTATCCGGCGCGCCGCGGCGAGGACTTCCGCAGTGTTTTGCGCTTGGCCCGTCAAGCCGGCGGGGTCCACCAGCAATGCCCCGAGCGCCTTTCTCTCCTCGGCGTCCAGCCTGGCGAGCGCGTCATCGTCCTCGGAGCCCAGGAGCTTGTCCGCCAGCCTGTCCAGCACGGGAATGGGGTGCTCGCTGTAATAAAACGGCTCGGGCGAGTATGACTTTATGAAGTCGGGAAGGGAGGCTCTCTTTACCATGCCGGAGGGCAACCCACCGACCGCCAGGGGCTGGACCTCGCACGCGGTGTCGCTCAACTGGCGAGCGTACCAGTAGGTGACGTTCTCGTGCCCGGTCATGGTGGCGCCGGCCCCCAGTTCGCTCATTTTTCGCAGGGAATAGACGCCCAGCACTGCTGGATAGGATTGGCTGCCGGCCATGTCACCCCCGTGCCGCCAGGAAACGGCGCGGCTGTTCGCGGCTGCCTCGGATGCCGGGCATGGGCCGCTGGTCAAGTGGAACACCCTGGACGGGTCAACTGCTAAATTGGTGAGCCGGCCCCGTCAACCCCTCGAGGCAGCGGGCAACAACCGGTTCCCCGGATCTGAAGGGCATGAGACGGGACGGACGCCTGATTCAGGGTTCCATTCCGGACACCTTCAAGGAAAACTCCAGCTGCCCGCGCCGCATGTCGTCCTCCGGCAGATGCCCTCCATGCAGGAGAAACCTCGCGAATTTGTGTCCCTCTTCGAAATAACTGTTGATGTCCAGCGCCTTGAGCAGGTGGCTGACTGCCTTGTCCGTATCGCCCATTTCAAAGAAGGCCCTGGCGATGTTGAATTGCAGGTTTTCGTCCATGGAGGTCATTTCCTGCGCCTTGAAGTAGAACTCCAGCGTTTCGGCGTAGAGCCTTTTCCGCCGCAGGCTGATTCCGAACTCGTTGAAAAGGTGCTTGTGCTCTTCGCGAAAGGCCTCGTCCAGCCCCAGAATATCACGAAAAACATAGAGAGCCTTGTCATGGCGCTCCATGGCGAGATACGAAATGCCCAGCCCGAAGTTGGCCCGTATGTTCTCCTCGTCGATGATTCGAACCTTTTCGTATTCCCGTACTGCTCCCTGGTGGTTTCCCCGCTCACGGCAGCAGTCCCCCTGCATGAGGGGGCCGCTCAAGTGTTTGAAAGTGCGCTGCGGCTCGGGGAGGTACTCGCCCAGAACCTCTCCGCGCTCCAGGAGGATGGCCTCCCCCCGGGGCACGAAATCGGCGTCCAGGCTTTTTAGTTCCACCTTGTTGGCGTCGATTTCCCTGGCGAACCAGTACGTCTTGGAGAGCGCCTTGCGCTTTGTGGCACCGGTCCCCACGGTGATTTCAGTCTCCCGGGAAAAGATCCCGTATATCTTGGCGGGCAGGGACTCCATGACTTTGGGTGGCCGGTCAGTCGAGCATGAGGCGGTCGCCGCTGGCGGCTCGCGGTTGCACCGGCTGGTCCGAAATCGCGCCCTCGCCCTTCTCCAGCCTGTCGGCCAGCTCGGCGGCTTCCCTGAAATCCGGCCGCAAGGCCAGGGCCTTGCGAAGATGGCCCAGGGCCGAGGCGTTGTCGCCTGAATAGATGCAGGCTTTGGCGATGTTGTAGAGGAGGTTCTCGTCGGTGGGGGTGAGTTCAAGTGCCTGGCTGTATGCGTGCAGCGCCCCGAGATAATCCCCCGCGCGCCTGAGCTTGACTCCAAGTGTGTTGTAGGGGTTCACCGCTTCCGGGTCGTCCTTGAGGATTTCTACGAACACCTCGCGCAGTTCCTGGAGCTTGTCCTGCATGGCGAACAGGTCGGCAGCCTTCCTGAGGTGCTCCTGATACGCGGCGGGGTCTCCCTTGCCCTTGTGGGCGTAGGCAAGCCCCTTGTACGCCTCGGCGTACAGCTCGTTGAGGGCCAGGGCCTTGTTGAAGGCTATGATCGCCTTGCCGAACTTCCCGGCGCGGAGATACTCCATGCCTTTGTTGAAGTACTCGAGCGCTTCGTTGTCTTCGGAGACAACCTCCTCGAACTCGGCAATCGCGGCGTCGAAATCCTGCCGCCAGAGGGCGGCCTTGGCGCTGTCGAGCATCTCCTGCTCGATCTCTCCGGCCGAGAGGGAGTTCCAGGCGGCCCGTATGTGTTTCTCCAGGGTTTCCAGCGAATAAGGCCTGATGACGTATCCGGAGCATCCCGCTGACACCGCGTCCATCACGTAGTCCTGCCGGCACTCGCTGGTCACCATCACCAGGGCCCTGACGGCCATCTCCCTGTCCCTGGAGAGCTTTCGCAGGCACTCAAGGCCGTCCATGTCCCCTAGCGAGGAGTCGATCAGGGCTATCTGGGCCGCGCCTGATCTGAAATGGTCTTCCGATTGCTTGAACGTCGGATAGGCGCGCACTTCGGCGAAATGCATCCGGGTGAGGATTCCCTTGTCCCGCGATGCGTTGCCCGCGTTCGCGGAGAGAACGGTTATCGTCAGCTTCTTCGGATCGAATGTCATTGCAAGGCCGCCTTCTTGGCTGGAGCATATCCTTGATGAGAATGACCCGGCAACACGGGCCTGTCAACCGGAGGCGCCGCTCCTTGAAACCGGCGGATGCGGAAAAAAATGGGCCATGAACTACTCCATGGCCCTGTTGAAACGACGACAGGGCGGACGCGCGGCGCGTCCGTCCTCCACATGAACCTTCTCAGCTCTTTTGGGGCAGCGGGCAGCCGCAGGACATGCCCAGGAAGCACAACACGTCCCTGCGGGTTATGACGCCAAGCAGGATTCCATCCTTGTCCAGCACGGGCAGGGCGTTGACGAAGCGTTCCTTGATGAGCGCGTTGGCTTCAATCAGGGTGTCGTCGGGGCGGACCCAGCCGAACTCGGGATTCATGAGGTCCCGGGCCTTTTTGTGTTTGTTGGCGTCCGTGATGGTGCGGGCCAGGTGCTCGTCGTCCGAGATCGCCTTGGCGAGATTGGAGTCGAGATAGGCCGGGGTGATCTGCTTGAGGAACCCGTAGTCGCTGATCACGCCGAGGAGTTTGCCCGCATCGTCCACCACGAAAATGACCCTGAACACCTTCTCACTGCAATACAAGCAAAGAATGGTCATGAAATCGGTGTCCGGCGAAACGGTCACTCGTGGCTTGCGCATCACTTCGCTGACTTTCATTCAACCCTCCGCCCGCGCTCAAGCGGGACATATGCAAAATGTGATGCTGCATATTGTCACGAAGATGCGCGTCTCGTCCAGTGGATTAAGCCGTCCGGGGCACGCGGCTCGTCACGTGATGGCCTCTGGCAGTTCACGCGCCGTGCGCTCGCAGACGGCATGCAATTGATGCAGAAGCCGCCGGGCGAGTTCCAGGTCGCCGTTCCGCCCCGCCTGCTCAAGCCGCAGCGCCGCCTTGGCAACGCCCGAAGCGCCCAGCACCCCCGAGGATCCCTTGAGGGAATGCGCATGGCGGGACAGAGCCTTTGCGTCCGCGTCATCCAGGGCCTCGTCCATCTCCTCCAGCCGGCGCGGCAGTTCGGCCAGGAACATCCTCACCAGCTTCACCCCCACCTCCCGGCGATTGCCATACACCTTGGCGATCCATTCGCGATCCAGAAGCGGCCCGGTTGCCCCGGCCACATTGCAGGCCCCGGGCTGCGGGGGTGGGTCCTGGGGCCTGCCGCTCATCAGGCGGCCGATCACACCGAGCATCACGTCCATGTCCACCGGCTTGGAAACGTAGGCGTCCATGCCAGCGGAGAGGAACCGTTCCCGGTCTCCCTTGAGGGCGTGGGCCGTCATGGCCACGATGGGGATGCCGCTGTCCAGTCCATTGGCCGGGTCGCGTATGATCTGCGTGGCCCGCTCACCATCCAACTCGGGCATGGAGATGTCCATGAGGATGAGGTCGAAACGCCCGCGCGCCATCAGCTCCAGCACCTCGCGCCCGTTGGCGGCGATGGTGACATCGTGCCCGGCTTCCTTGAGGAAGATTTCCATGAACATCTGGTTCAGGCGGTCATCCTCCGCGAGGAGTATCTCCAGGGGGCCTACGGACACGACGGGCTCATGGTCCTTGTCAAGCGCGTTGGCGCAAACGGCCGCGTCATCCGGAGCGGGGTCGAATCCGGCAGTGAAATGAAAGGTGGACCCCTTTCCCGGAATGCTTTCGGCCCAGACCTTGCCGTGCATCATGGCCGCCAGTCTGCGGGATATTGCCAGTCCCAGCCCCGTGCCGCCGAAACGCTTGGTGGTGGAGAGGTCCCCCTGCGTGAAGCTGTCGAAAATGGCGTCCAGCATTCCTTCGGCAATGCCGATGCCGGTGTCCTTCACCATGAAGTGCAGGCGGACCTGACCGGGAGGGGCCGTTTCTGGCCTGAGCGAGGGAGCTTCCATATCCACCGTGCATTCCACTCCCCCCCGCTGGGTGAATTTCAGCGCGTTGCCCACAAGGTTCACCAAGAGCTGCCTGAGCCTGCCCTCGTCCCCGGTCATCGCGCGGGGGACGCCCGGTTCGATAACCGCCGAGAGGGTCAACCCTTTCTTCTCCGCCTGGTGCGAGAAGGTCTTCACGACCTTGTCCATGAGATCCCTTACGCTGAAGCTCTCGCTCTCGAACTCCATCCGCCCGGCTTCGATCTTGGAGAAGTCGAGGATGTCGTTGATGATCTGCATGAGCGAGGCCCCGGCGTCCATGATGCCTTCCATGAACTCCCGCTGCTCGGGGGAGAGCTCGCGCCTGAGCACGAGCTTGGCCAGCCCGAGGATGGCGTTCATGGGGGTTCTGATCTCGTGGCTCATGTTGGCCAAAAAAGCGCTCTTGGCCCTGCTGGCCGCCTCCGCCGCCTCCTTGGCCTGGCGCAGTTCCTCCTTGATGAGCCTGCTCTCTGTGACGTCGCGGTTGCTGCCGCGAACGCCCATGAATTCACCATGGTTGCCGGATACCGGCTGGCAGATGTGTTCGATCCAGCGTATCTGCCCGTCCGGCTTGACGATGCGGAAGGTGAGCCGGCCCACCTCCTTGCTTCTCAGCATATCGCGGTTGTGGCGGCGGAAGGCATCCAGGTCTTTCTGATGAACGATGCGCTCGAGCAGTCCTGGGTCGTCCATGAACTCCCCGGCGGAGCGTCCGGTGACGCGTAGACACGACGGGGACTGGTACAGGGAGCGCCCGTCCGGCCCGATCCAGAACTCCCAGTCGTAGGTGTTGTCGGCCACGATGCGGTAGCGTTCACGGCTCTCGGCGAGGGCCTGCTCTGCGGCCTTGCGCTCGGTGATGTCCGAGATCATGGCCAGCTTGGAGACCTGGCCGTCCGCATGGCGGACCGGGGTGTTGACCACGTAGTACCACCGGCCGTCCTTGGGGCTTTGCACCTCCCACCGGACTGTCTGCCCTTTCATTACCTTGTCGTTGACGCACCACGGGCAGGGGGATTCTAGATCGTGCAAGACTTCATGACAGACCTCGCCGGCCGCGTCGCGCCCGACCCGGTCGACCATGGCCTTGTTCATGAAGAGGATGCGATGGTTCACGGAGCATGTGTAGATGAGCCCGTCGAAGGCCCTCACGATGGCGGCGTGCTTCTCCTCGCTCTCGGCCACGGCATCCAGCGCCCCGCGGCTTTGGGTTATGTCCTCGTAGGTGCCGAGGATGCCCTTGATGCGCCCCGACGCGTCCAGGAGCGGCACCTTGCTGGTGCGAAGCCAGATGATCTCCCCTTTGTGGGTGGTCTGTGACTCCTCGTAGCCGATCTTGGGTATGCCGCTTGAGATCACGGCCCGGTCGTCCGCCCGGTAGGCATCCGCCTGGGCTGTCCAGGGCATCTGGTGGTCGTTCATGCCCACGATCCGTCCCGGGGAGGCGAGACCCGCGTCGGCCGCGAAGGCGCGGTTGCAGCCGAGGTAGTTGAGATCCAGGTCCTTCCAGAAGACACGCACGGGTATGGCGTCGAGGACCTGGGCGAGCATCCTCCTCGATTCCGTGCCATTGGCCGTTTCCGGGGCTGCAGGCTGGACAGGCAGGAAAGGCGGCCGGACGGATTCGAGTTCGGCGATGCGGAGTCTTGCCTTGGCTAACTCTTCCAGCAATTGTTCCCGGGTCTTGTCGGAATCCATCGGATGCGCGTCCCGCTTGTTTGTACGAGGCGATATCCGGCTATCGCCATCATAAAAAAACATACCCCCGCCAGGGGGTTATTGCAAGCCGCGATTGGATGCCGGAGGGCATTTGCATCCCTGCCGGACTGGCGGCCACTCCCTGGGCGCAAAACGTCCGCAAGACGAACGGATGGCGGACGCCCCGCCGGACGTCCGCCTGAATGTCTTCGCCCCATCCTATTTTTTGATGGAATTGACGATGGCCTTGTCCAGCCCCTCGTAGGATTCCAGAATCTCCCGCCGGGCCGCGAAGATGGCCGCCTGGCGCTCGTCGAACTCCGCCTTGGGGAAGAGCTTGGCCGGGTGCAGCAGGATGGAGTCGATGCCGCGCACGGCCCTGGGCACCATGAGCCCCGTGGACTCGCAGGTCTCCCAGTCCTCCAGGCCGCCGCGCAGGATGGATTCCAGGATGTTCACCGTATCGTTCAGGGTGATCTTGCGGTAGTGGTCGCCCTGCCCCACCCCGCCGGTGTTGAGCAGGTAGCAGTTTATGTGGGGGTTCCACTTGAGGATCTCGTGGAAAAGGTGGGCGTGCTCCACGCGGCCGCCCGCCAGGAAGGGGTCGTAGAAGAAGACGTTCTTGATCCTGCCCGCCTGGGTGGGGTCCCCGGCCGAGGACTCCATGGACTGCCCGAGCACCATGAAGGCCGTGGCCTGCCACGGGGAGAGCTTGGCCACCGCCGGGATGGTGTTTCCGCGGGTGATGATGAAGAGGTTGTTCACCTCCTGGGCGTTGATGGAGCGGTGGGCGTGCATGAAGTCGCGCCGCTCGATGACCGCCCGGCCGTTGGAGGTGCGCTGGATGTTGAAGAAGTCCAGGGAGCCGTCGTCCTCCACGTGGACGTTTTCCAGGTAGGCGTCGGGCTTGAGCGCCCCGTAATAGGTTTCCATCTGCTCGCTCGGGGTCAGTCCGTCGGTCTTGGCGTAGATGCCGCCGCGCTCGAAGCCGTGGAAACTGCCGTCCCGCTTGAGGATGCCGCCGTCGTCCTGGATGAGCCAGGATTCCTCCCCGTTCTTGCGGGCCAGCACCCGGCAGGTGAGCGAGGTCTTGCCGTTGGCGGAGAGGGCCACGAAGAGCGAGGTCTGGGTGTGCATGCCCCCGCGCGCGGTTTCCAGCGTGTCGCGGCGGCAGCCCGCGTGCAGGAAAAGGCCCTCCCGGGTGAGCTTGGCGCGCCAGTCCTCGGCGGCGAAGATGCCCTTCTTGAACTCGCCCAGATAGCTTGAGTTGCGCACAATCTTGATCATGCGCCCGTCGCCGGAATGGACGAGCCGGATGGTTATGTCCTTGTCCGGCAGAGGCTTGCCGGCGTTGGCCTCCCAGGCTTCGTCGAAGAAAAACAGCACCTGGTAGGTGGGGTCCGTGACGTTGTTGAGCCTGGGGCCGAAGAGCTTCATGCCCCCGTAGGCGATGTGCGCGAAGCGGCGCGGCACCATGAGCCGGGCAGTCACCGGGACCTCTTCGTCTCGGACCAGGACGTCCATGCAGATGAGCTGCTGCTGGTTGAGGACGCTTCTGGCCTGCGCGAGCAGAGCGAACTCGGGCTGGCCGAAGCGTTCGTCGATGCTGTTCTTGCTGAACACCTTGGCCCGGGAGGTGGGCTCGGTCCGGGCGACTAGGTTTCCGTAACAGGTTTCGCGTACTTCCGGCTCTTCCAGGCAGATGCGGCGAAGGCGGTCCGGTCCGGGGTTGTGGATGATGCGTTCCTCGTCCACCGCCAGGTTGTAGATATTCCTGGCGGCGATATCGAACTCCTCGAAGATGGGCATGAGCAAGCCTCGTTGGGTTGATTTCGGCGCTTGGGGGCTTGTACAACATTTCACGAGCCCATGCCAAGGCAAAACCGGGTTGCATTTGGCCCAATGCTGATTTAGCCCGGTGAAACAGTCGGTTATGCCCGCTCGCACTGGAGGATTGCCATGATCGTCGTCACCGGAGGAGCCGGTTTCCTGGGAAGCGCCGTGGTCTGGAAGCTCAACGAATTGGGCATGGACGACATCCTGATCGTGGACAACCTGGGGTGCGGTGAAAAATGGCGCAACCTGGTGAATCGCCGCTACCGGGACTATATCCGCAAGGAGGAATTCATCGCCTCCGTGCGTACCGGCAAGAACCATTTCGGGGCCCAGGCTGTGGTGCACATGGGGGCCTGCTCCGCAACCACCGAGCGCGACGCCGACTACCTCTTCGCCAACAACACCCGCTATTCCATCGATCTGGCCCGCTTCTGCGTGGACCAGGGCATACGCTTCGTGAACGCGTCCAGCGCCGCCACCTACGGCGACGGCGCGCTAGGCTTCGAGGACGGAAACGAGGGGCTGGAGAGGCTTCGCCCCATGAACATGTACGGCTACTCCAAGCACCTCTTCGACCTGCGCGCCAGGAGGGAGGGCTGGCTGGAGCGCGTGGCCAGCCTCAAGTTCTTCAACGTCTTCGGACCCAACGAATACCACAAGGGCGACATGATGAGCGTGGCCTGCAAGGCCCACTCCCAGATCAAGGAGACCGGCAAGGTGAGGCTGTTCAGGTCGCACCGGCCCGGATGGGCCGACGGCGGCCAGATGCGGGACTTCGTCTACGTGAAGGACTGCGCGGACGTGGTGGCCTGGCTCTTGAAACACAAGGAGGCCAACGGGGTCTTCAACGTGGGCAGCGGCAAGGCCAGGAGCTTCAAGGACCTGGTGACGGCGGTGTTCGAGGCGGTGGGCACGCCGCCGCGCGTGGAGTACATCGACATGCCCGAGGCCATCCGCGACACCTACCAGTACTTCACCGAAGCGCCCATGGCCCGGCTCAGGAAGGCCGGGTACGAGAAGCCGTTCACCCGGCTTGAGGACGCGGTGAAGGACTACGTGACAGGCTATCTGGCGGCGGAGGACAGGTTTCTATAAGCGTTCCTACTTGCGCCTCTTGAACAGCTTCTCGAGTTCCTTCCTGTCCCACGTCACCACCACGGGCCTGCCGTGCGGGCAGTAGTCCCTGTCCCGCGCGGCGCTCCAGGCCTCCACGAGCGCCAGGGCCTCGTCCCCGGCAAGCCTGTCGCCCGCCTTGATGGCCCCCTTGCAGCTCATCACCGCCCACAGGTCCTCCATGCTCCTGGCCTTGCCCGCCACGGCCTCGCGCAGGAACTCCTTGGCCTGCCCGGCGGACAGCAGCGGCGGAATCCCCCGGACGGCCACCACGCCCGGCCTGGCGGACTCCATGGAGAACCCCAGCGCGGAAAGCTCAGCCCACATGCCCGTTATCTTCTTCTGCTCGGCCGGGTGCAGGCTCATCTCGAAGGGGATGGCCAGCGGCTGGCTCTCGCCCCGGCTGTGCGAGGCGCGCATCCGCTCGTAAAGCACCCGCTCGTGCGCGGCGTGCTGGTCAAGCAGCGCCAGCCCCTCGCCGGGCAGCCTGAGCACCAGATACGTCCCGGCCACCTGCCCCAGGTACTCCACCCCTCCGGCGGACCGCGCCGGAGCGCGGCGCGGCTCTTCGTAACGGGGCGCGGCGGAATCGCGCGCGGCGTGCTGCTCCCGGCGCGACTCGAAAGCCGGTGATGCATCGCCCGCCCTGCCGGGGGCGAACCCGCCCTCCCCCCGGCGCAGGTAGGCCGGGGCGTCGCCGGGGTCGAACCCGCTGCCGCCGACGGTCCTGTCACGGATCGCGCCGGGATCGCGGACGCGTCCCGCCCCCGCGTCCTCCGGCGCGCCCTCGCCGGTTTCCTCGCGGGCGACCTCGGTGAGGTATTCGCGATAGGTGGCGTATTTTGGGCCGTCCGGCGAGTCCCTGCGCACGGACGGGGCGGCGTGGTCCAGCCCGGCCCGCATCCCGGCCGAGGGCGCGCCCAGGTCCAGGGCGCGAGCCACGCCGGTGCGCACCAGGGTGAACATGAGGCCCTCGTCGCGGAAGCGGACCTCGGTCTTGGCCGGGTGGACGTTCACGTCCACGTCGCCGGGGCCGGTGGTGATGAAGAGAGCGGCCACCGGGTACTCGCGCGAGAGCATCCGGCCTTTGTAGGCCTCGCGCACGGCGCGCAGCAGCACGCGGTCCTGCACGGGGCGGCCGTTCACGTAGAAGAGCATCCTGTCCGGCCGGGCCTGCCCCACGTGGGGAAGCCCGGCGAAGCCCGTCACCCGGCAGCCGTGCATGTCCGCCTCCACGGGCGTGAGCCCCTGCGTGACCGCCGGGGGCCACACCGCCGCGAGCCTTGCCAGCAGGTTCTGGCCTGGCACGAAGCGCAACGCCACCCGCTCGCCCACGGAGAACTTGAAGCCCGCGTCCAGGCGGGCCAGCGCCATGCGTTCCAGCGTCTCCTGGCAGCGGCGCACCTCGGTGGCCTGGGACTTCATGAACTTGAGCCGGGCGGGCACGTTGCCGAAGAGGTCGCGCACCTCGATGCGCGTGCCCTGGGTCATGGCGGCGGGGCCTTCCTCCCGGAACTCCCCGAAGTGGACGTCCAGATACGAGGCGTCCGGGCTGTCCTGGCTCCTGGAGGCCATGCGAAGCCGGGACACCGAGGCGATGGACGGCAACGCCTCGCCCCGGAAGCCGAAGGTGGCGATGGAGTCCAGGTCCTCCACGGCGGCGATCTTGCTGGTGGCGTGGCGCGTGAGCGACAGGCGCATCTCGCCCGGGTCCATGCCGCGCCCGTTGTCCTGCACCAGGATGAGCCCGAGCCCGCCGCCCTCCAGCTGCACCTGCACCCTGTCCGCCCCGGCGTCGAGGCTGTTTTCAACCAGCTCCTTGACGACGCTCGAAGGGCGCTCTACCACCTCACCGGCGGCGATCTGATTCTGCAGGTGAGGCGGCAAGACGCGTATTGTCCGGTAGGATTGCATCGCCCAGAGACTACCCCAACACGTCAAGCCCGGCAACGGAGCAGATATGAGCATCCCCTACAACAAGGTCACGGCGGTCATCGAACTGGCCAACATCGTTCACAATTTTCTCCTGCTGAACGCGGCGTCCGGCGCGGTGGTCCCGGTGATCAAGGCCGACGCCTACGGACACGGCCTGTCCCAGGTGGCCCAGGCCCTCTCGGCCGAGGGCGCGGACACATTCGCCGTGGGCACGGTGGAGGAGGCCGTGGCCCTGCGCGCCAGCGGGCACGCCCGGCGCGTCATCGCCCTGCTCGGCCCCGTGGAGGACCACGAGTACGAGGTCCTCTGGGACGCGGGCGTCATCCCCTTCCTGCATGGCTACCACCAGCTGGACAAGCTCGAAAAGTTCCAGAAAGGACGCGGCGAGGTGCTGCCCGTGGCGCTCAAGTTCGACACCGGCATGCGCCGCCTGGGCTTCACCCTGGCCGATGCGCCGAACGTGGCCCGCCGCATCAAGGACATGGAGAACGTGGACCTGGCCTACGTGAGTTCCCACCTGGCCACGGCGGACGAGCCCCAATCCCTGGACTACGTCGCCGGACAGGCCGGCGAGTTCGAGGCCATCCGCAGCGCCCTGGCAGCGGAGGGGCTGCGCCCCCTGGCAACCATCGCCAACTCGGCGGCAATCCTGGGCCACCCGGACCTGCACCTGGACTGCCAGCGCGCCGGCATCGCCCTGTACGGCGGCAACCCCTTCCACGGCACGTCGCGCCAGTCGCTGGGCGAGGGCCTGAAACCCGCCATGAGCGTGAAGACGAAAATCCTGTCGGTGCATCCGCTCAAGGCAGGGCAGACCATCAGTTACGGCTGCACGTTCAAGGCTGATAAGGACATGGTGGTGGCCATCGCGGCGGCCGGGTACGCCGACGCATACAGCCGGGGCCTCACGGGCAAGGCCTGGATGTGCCTGCGCGGCAGGCGCGTGCCGGTTCTGGGACGGGTGTGCATGCAGATGTGCGCCGTGGACGTGACGGGGCTTGGCGACATTTACCCCGGCGAGGACATCTGGCTCCTGGGCGGCGACGGCGAGGGGCGCATAACGCCGGAGGACTTGGCCTCCTGGTGGGGGACGATAACGTATGAGGTTTTCTGCCTGCTGGGGCTGAACAAGAGGGAGTACGCGTAGGCTCCCGGCCCCGTGCGCTGCCGGGAGGGAGCGATGATGCTCGAAAAAAGGGGGCCGAAGCCCCCTTTCGCGTCTAATTCCTCTTGGCCGCCCGCTTCTTGCGCAGCCAATCGTACCACTCGTCCAGCCCCTCCCGCGTGCGGCAGGAGACGCGGAAAATGGGCATGTCCTTGTTGAGGGTGCGCATGAAGCCCTCGGCGCGCTCCAGATCGAAATCCACGTAGGGCAGCAGGTCCACCTTGTTGAGGACGGACACCTCGCTCAGGTTGAACATCAGCGGATACTTCTCGGGCTTGTCGTCGCCCTCGGTCACGGAGAGCAGCGTCACCTTGCAGTCCTCGCCCAGGTCGAACTCGGCCGGGCACACCAGGTTGCCCACGTTTTCGATGAACAGGATGTCAAGGCCCTCCAGGTCCAGTGCCTTCAGGGCCTCCAGCACCTGGGAGCAGCTCAGGTGGCAGCCGCCCTCGGTGTTGATCTGCACGGCCTGCGCGCCTGTGGCGGCCACGCGGCGGGCGTCGTTGTCGGTCTGGAGGTCGCCCTCGATGACGGCCATCTTGAACTCCCCGGCCAGGTCGGACAGGGTGCGCTCCAGGAGGCTGGTCTTGCCAGCTCCGGGGGAGCTCATGAGGTTCAGCGCCAGGATGCCGCGGGCGGCGAAAAGGTCTTTCAGCTCCCGGGCCAGACGGTCGTTGGCCTCCAGGACGTTGCGGACAACGGATACTTTCATGCTCACTCCGCCTCGATGTAGTCGATGAACAGTTCCTTCCCGGCCAGCACCTTGTGGCCGAACTCCTCGCCGCAGTGGGGACAGGGGACAAGCAGCCGGTTGGTCTCCTCCGGGGAGAACTCCTTGCCGCACTTGAAGCACTGGTAGCGGGCGGGGATTTCCTCCAGCTCGAACACGGCGGACTCCAGCGGGGTCTGCACCGTAAGCGCCATGAAGCAGGTCTCCAGGGCCTCGGGCACGGTGTTGGTCAGCCGTCCGTGCCTGACCTTGACCCGGATGAGGCGGGTAAGGTTGTTGTTCTGCATTTCCTGTTTGATGATGTCCAGGATGGACTGGGCGATGGACATTTCGTGCATGGCGGTCCCGGTTGTGGCCTAAATGGGGGTGAAACTCAAGAGCGCCGCAGCCAGAAGCGCGGGCAGGAAGTTGCCGACCCGGATGCGGGCCAGTCCCAGCAGGTTCACCCCGATGGACAGGATGAGCAGGCCGCCCGTGGAGGTGATCTGCATGAGGAGCTCCGGTGTGACCACCTCGCGCACGGAGCCCGCAGCCAGGGTGATGGCCCCCTGGTAGAGGAGCACCGGCACGGCCGAGAACATCACGCCCACGCCGTAGGTGGAGGCCAGCGGGATGGAGGCGAAGCCGTCCAGGGTGGCCTTGGTGAGCAGGATGGTGGGGTCGTTTCGCAGGCCGTCGTCCAGCGAGCCCAGGATTGCCATGGAGCCCACGCAGTAGATGAGCGAGGCGGACACGAAGCCGTCGGTGAACAGGGCGTTGCGGGAGCGGGCCACGCTTTTCAGGCGCTCGCCCATGGACTCGAGGCGGTCCTCGATGCGCAGGAGTTCGCCCGCGATGCCGCCCAGGACCATGCTGAAAACCACAAGCAGCGGACGGTCCATCTTCAGGGCCATCTGAAGCCCGATGACGAGAACAGAAAGGCCGAGCGCCTGGAAGACGATCTTCTTGACGTTCTCCGGGAAACGGCCGTGCATGAGAAGGCCCACGAGGCTGCCGGCAACGATGGCCGCCGCGTTGGCGATGGTTCCGATTGGCATGTCCATGGGGCTCAAGGTGCTACCAGCTGGAGACGGTAAGCACAAGCCATTCTTGACACAAGGCAGCGGTTGGCCTAGGTAGGAATGCCCTTTTGCCGGGATGGCGGAATTGGTAGACGCAGCGGACTCAAAATCCGCCGGTCGCAAGGCCTTGTGGGTTCGAGTCCCACTCCCGGTACCAGAATATTAAGCCAAGCCGTGCAGTTGCGAGTTCTAACTCGATAATTGCCCGGCTTTCTTATTGCTGACGCCAGAACCAGTTGCGTCTACACACTAGTCTTAGCGTTCGCCTGCTCTCTTCACGGTCTAACCATGTCCGGCCGAATTAAGGACATGCGCGGACTGAAAAAAACATTTGATCAAAGGGACATGGAAAGAAAAACCAGCAAACATGAAGCCTTGAGAAGCTTCATATTATGGACAGCGTCACTCCGTACGTTGCCTTAATGTAGTCTTTCACCAACAACGCCTTTGCTATCTGGCCGACATCGCGTTGCTTAATGATGCGTTTGCGTATTTCATCGTCATCCAGGAGAGCATAGCCGTGCAGACCGACATGTTCAAGACAGTTGTTCCGCGCGATTCCAGGCGGAAAATGGCGTGGTATGCTCTTTCTGAGCATGTTAATTCCGGCCTGGTACTTGCTCGTCTTGCGTATCGCGTCGAGTATGTCCTGATAGAACGGGGCCTCCACCTTTCCTGAATGCTTCTCTATCTGCCTGTTTATCAAGTCGATTATCTTCTCATCCGTGCAATGGTCCTTGAGCATGTCGTCAATTGCAAGACACGCATCATTCCCCAATAACTCGATGATCTCCGGAGTGATGTATTCCGCCAGTTTCTTGGAAAGCTGTTCTTCCATGATTTTCACCAGTCACCCGTATGCGGTGCTTTCCGAAATTTCCGGACAACGTAGCCAGTGTCAAGGCGAACCGCCCCACAATCCCAATATATACATTCACATTTCATTTGCAACCCTGATGGCAGTGGGTGCGAAAAGGCTGTCTTGCGTATCCCGTCAGCGGCACGGTTCCGATCCCCGCACGATCTCACCACCGCCATCCGCCCCGCAATCTGCAGCACTGGAATGACTTCAACCAAAAGCGTGGACGCCACTACCGATGCAACACGCTCAACAACCTGTTATTATTCTCAAAAACAGACCCGATCTGCTTTCAAGGACATGATACTCGCTCGCAATCGCCCTCCATGCCCACTTCATCGGACGCCGCGCCAAGGTCTTTATACCCAACTCGAGCAGTATGAATAGCATGCATTCAGCCCCGTGCAAGCGGTAGACGAAACCTCGCGCCGGAACCGGGATGCATTTTCACCAACCAACGGCATTGCTTTTGTTGACCTTGCCCCGCTTGCTTGTCCTTTCATTGAACCACCACCGGGCCGCGTCCGCCGCGACGACTTCCGGCTGAAGCCTTTGCCGGGAGCTGAAGCGACAAAGCCCGCCGCCGTATTCCAGCGGCGGGCACGAGAGATGCCGAAGGCCGCGCCGGCCCTTATGCGGGCACGGAGCAGCGGTCCACCAGGTAGACGATTGACTGGTAAGGCATGTCCGTGTTGCGCGAAAGTCCGATCTCGCAGGTGCGGCTGTTGGAGAAGCCGAGCCCCACTTCGGGGGGAAGCTGCTCGTTGAGTCCCTCCAGCGCGGCTTCGTTGAGTTCGGGGAAATTGAAACCTCTGTCCCCTGCGAAACCGCAGCAGTGGATGTTCCTAGGCACGATGACCCTCTCCGAGCAGGCCTCGGCCACTGCCTTGAACTTGGCGGCGAGCCCCATCTTGATGGAGCTGCACGTCACGTGGATGGCCACGGGCTCGGGGGTTCTGGTGATGTGGAGCTTGTCGAGCAGGTGGTCGTGGATGAACTCCACGGGCTCGAATATCTTGAGGTCCGGCTCGATCTTGCGTCGCATGGTGTACAGACAGGGGCTTGTGTCGAAGAGTATGGGGACCTCGCCGCCCCGGCTCGCCCGGCGAAGCTCCATCTCAAGCTCGCGGGCCTTCTGATCGGCCTGCTCATGGAAGCCCTTGGATTCGAACGTGAGGCCGCAGCAGAGTCCTGCCATGCTTTCCGGATGGATCACGTCGTACCCGGCCTTGCGCAGCAAGGACAACGTGGCCTCATAGAGGGCCCGCTGGTCCGGGTCGCCCTTGGCGGGCCCCATGGAGCGGGCCACGCAACTGGGGAAGTAGACCACCTCACGTCCCTTTCCCCTCACGCTGTCCGTGAACGCCGGGGGAGTGACGCCCTTGGGCATCCACTTGGTCCACAAGGGGATGCGCCCGCCGGACATCTCCCGGAAGGACTCCGCCAGCTGCCCCATGAGCTTCGAGCCCAAGATTCCGTGGACGAAACCCACCACCTTGAGGCCCTGACGCACCGCGTTCATGGACGTGGCGTAATTGTCCGCCACCCATTGGGCGATTTTTTTGGCCCTTGGGGCGGCGCGTTCACCGCGCAGTTCCTTGGTGAAGCGCCCGGTGTCGATGGAGACCGGGCAGACCGTGGCGCAAAGGCCGTCGGCGGCGCATGTCTGCTCGCCGAAGTACGTGTAGTGCTCCCAGAATTGCTTCATGAGTTCGTCGTCGCGGGAGTGCTTGAGGCGCGCCATGTGCCGCTGCAGTGCGATGCGCTGGCGCGGCGTGGAGGTGATGGAGCGCGAGGGGCAGACCGGCTCGCAGAAGCCGCACTCGATGCAGCGGTCGATGATCTCGTTGACCGCGGGCATGGGTTTCAGGTTCTCCAGGTAGACGTGGGGGTTGTCGTTGATGATGACGCCCGGATTGAGAAGGTTTTCCGGATCGAAGGCCTTCTTCAAGCGCACCATGTAGGAGTAGGCCTGCCTGCCCCACTCCATCTCCACGAACGGAGCCATGTTGCGCCCCGTGCCGTGCTCGCCCTTGAGGGAGCCGTCGTAGCGGCCCACCACCATGTCCGCCACCTCCTCCATGAGGATCTGGTAATCCTTGATCATCCTGGGGGAGCCGAAGTCCGGGCAGAACACGAAGTGCAGGTTGCCCTCCAGGGCGTGGCCGAAGATGATGCCCTCGGGGAAGCCGTGCTTGTGCATGAGCTGCTGGAGCTCCACCGTACCGTGGGCCAGCTTCTCGATGGGGAAGACCACGTCCTCGATGACCACCGTGGTGCCTGGACCGCGCACCGCGCCCACGGCCGGGAACAATCCCTTGCGGATGTTCCAGAGCTTGCCGTAGTCCTCGGGCTGGTCCATGAACACGATGGGGTGCAGGGCCTTGATGTCCGACACCAGCTCCTGGACCTTGGCTATCTGGTCCATGAGCGTCTTCTTGTCCTCCGCGCGGGTCTCCACCAGGATGGCCGCCGCCTCCTCTGGCAGTTCCTTGAGGAAGGACGGCATGCCCGGCTTGTCCTGCACGGACCGGAGCGACGCCCGGTCCATGAGCTCCACCGCCGAAACCGGTCCCTTCTTGAGCCTTATCGTGGCGTTGCAGGCGTCTTCGATGCTTGGGTAGTACATCATGGCCGAGGCCTTGTGGGGGTGCTCCACCACCGTGCGGTACGTGACCTCCGCGATGAAGGCCAGCGTCCCCTCGGAGCCGACCATCAGGTGCAGCAGGATGTCGATGGGGTCCTCGAAATCCACGAAGGAATTGATGCCGTAGCCGGTGGTGTTCTTGATCTTGAACTTGCGTCGGATGCGGTCCGCCAGCTTCTTGTCGGCCCGTATCTCGTCGCGCATGGCCTCGATCTCGGCGACGAGGCCAGGGTGGCTTTCCCGGAAGGCGTCTCTGGACGCCGGAGAGGCGGTGTCCAGGAAGGAGCCGTCCACGAAAACGAGCTTCATGGATTCCACGGTCTTGTAGCTGTTCTCCGCCGTGCCGCAGCACATGCCCGAGGCGTTGTTGGCCGCGATGCCGCCGATCATGGCCGCGCCTATGGAGGCCGGGTCCGGCCCGATCTTCTTGCCGTGAGGAGCCAGCTGGAAGTTGGCCTCCGCCCCGATGACGCCCGGTTCCAGCGTGATGAGCGAGGCGTGGTCGTGGATGTGCAGGCCCTTCCAGGCTCCGGCCAGGTAGATGAGCACGGAATCGGTGATGGCCTGGCCGGAGAGGCTGGTTCCGGCGGTGCGGAAGGTCACGGGCACTTTCAGGTCGCTGGCCTCCTTCAGCAGTTTCGAGACCTCCTCCGGCGTGCGCGCCTTGACCACGATCTTGGGCACAAGGCGGTAGAAGCTGGCGTCATCGCCGTAGGCCAGGTTGGTGAAGGGGCTGCAAAACAGGCGATCCTGCGGGATGAAGGAAGCTATGCGGTCTCTGTACTTCGCGTAGACTTCGGGAAGCGCGGGGCATTCGTTAACGGCGTTCATGAAGAAGTCTCCTGCCAGTGGCTGGGTGGATTGGATGCTTCCTTACTCGATAACCCGAATCCCGGCCCTTTGGAAGTGTCCCCGGCGATTTGGACGGCAGCGTCGTGGGTGGCGGCGCAGGGGCGACGGCAGGGGTGATGGTTGGCCGCTTTTGATTGGGCTGATACGGGCCGTACAGCCGCGCCTGGTTGACAGGGATGCGGGAAGGGGAGGCCCGGCCCAGTGGAGGCGAAGAGACCGGGGACGGGCCGGACCAGAAAAAAGGGGCGCGCCCGAAGGCGCGCCCCGCGTAAGCATTGCCGGAAGCCCGGAACTAGCCGAGTTCGGACAGGTCGTAGGTGGCCAGGAACTGCTTCATGCGGGCATGGGCGTCGTCCATGCGCTTGCGCAGATCCTTCTTGTACTGTTCGAGGTCCAGCTTCTTGGTGGCCACGCCGGTATCCATGGCGGCCTTGGCCACGGCGGGGGCTTCCCATTCCAGCATGCGGAAGTCCAGGGCCTTGGGCATGACGTAATCCAGGCCCAGCTTCAGTTCCTTCACGCCGTACATGTCGCAGATTTCGGAGGGAACGGGCTCCTTGGCCAGGGCGGCGATAGCCTTTGCGGCGGCCATCTTCATCTCCTCGTTGATCTTGCGGGAACCGGCGTCAAGCGCGCCGCGGAAGATGAAGGGGAAGCCCGAGACGTTGTTGACCTGGTTGGGGAAGTCCGAACGGCCGGTGCCCATGATGGCGTCGGGGCGGGCGGCCTTGGCGTCCGGATAGGGAATTTCGGGGTCGGGGTTGGCCATGGCGAAGATGACCGGGTCCTTGGCCATTCCCTTGACCATGTCCGGGGAAACCGCGCCCTTGACGGACAGACCCAGGAACACGTCGGCGCCCTTCATGGCGTCACCCAGGGAGGCGTACTCGGTCTTCTGCACGTCGCCGAAGTAGGCCTTGGTGGAGTGCAGGCCGGTGCGGCTCTTGTTGATGTGGCCCTTGGTGTCGAACATGGCGATGTTGGCGGGGTCGATGCCCATGGCCACGTACAGCTTGGAGCAGGCGATGGCGGCCGCTCCGGCGCCGGAGACGACCACGCGCAGGTCGCTGATCTTCTTGCCGGTGATCTCGCAGGCGTTCAGCAGGCCGGCGGCGGACACGATGGCGGTGCCGTGCTGGTCGTCGTGGAAGACGGGGATCTCCAGTTCCTCGATGAGGGTCTGTTCGATCTCGAAGCACTCCGGGGCCTTGATGTCCTCGAGGTTGATGCCGCCCACGGAGGGTTCGAGCATCTTGCAGAACTCGATGACCTGTTCGGGCTTGGCTGCGTTGATGTTCAGATCATAGACGTCGATGTCGGCGAAGATCTTGAACAGGAAGCCCTTGCCTTCCATGACAGGCTTGCCGGCCTTGGGGCCGATGTTGCCCAGGCCCAGGACGGCGGTGCCGTTGGAAACGACAGCCACGTTGTTTCCGCGGTTGGTGTACTCGAAAACCTTTGAAGGGTCGGCGTGGATTTCGCGGCAGGCCTCGGCCACGCCCGGCGAGTAAGCGCAGGACAGGTCTTTCTGGTTGCGGAAGGGTTTGCAGGGGACCACTTCAAGCTTGCCCTTGCGCGCGCAGGAATGGTAGCGCAGAGCTTCCTCTTTGGTGAACAAGGCCATTGGAGTCCTCCAAATGCGGTCAAGCGTTGAAGCGGGCGAGTGCGAGCGAATTGATTGGTAGTGCACCTGGAGAGTTTATGCAACATCTTTCGCCCGGCATGAAACTTGATTGAAAGAGTCCGGAATGCGAACGCTCGTCATCAATCTGACCCGCTTCGGGGATCTCCTTCAGACCCAGCCCGTCTTCACTGGGCTCAAAACCTCCGGGGACGAGACCACTCTCGTCTGCCTGCAGAATTTCCTCCCCGCCGCGTCACTGGTGAGAGACCTGGACGCCGTCTTCGCCGTCCCCGGCGCGCGCCTGCTCGCCGGGCTGGATCGCGCCTGGCCCGAGGCGCTGGGCGAGTGTCTGGCATGGTCCGCCGGGGTCCGCCGGGCGTTCAGGCCCGACCGGGTGATCAACCTTACCTCGTCGCTCCCGGCCAGGCTGCTGGCCCGCTCGCTCGGCGGAGCGCGGGCGCTCGGATTCGGGATGGACGAGTTCGGCTACGGGTTCTACTCGTCGCCCTGGGCCGCTTTCCTGGAGGCGACGTCCAGGCATCGGGGATCGAGCCCCTTCAACCTGGTGGACCTCTTCTTCAAGGCCGCGCACCTGGATGGCCCGGACCGTTCCTTCCGGCTGGCCGACCCCGCCGCCTTGGCGCTTGAGAGTGCGCGGGCGATGATCGAAGCGCAATCCCCCCCGCCCCATGCCGGGCTCGCGGGCATCCAGCTGGGGGCAAGCGAGGAGAAGCGGCGCTGGCCCGCCGGGCATTTCGCGCGAACAGCGTCCTTCCTCTGGAAGCGGCACAACCTTCTCCCCGTCCTGCTCGGCTCCCCGGGGGAGGAGCACCTGGCGGCGGAATTCTCCGCCGGGGCGGACTTCCCCCACCTGAACCTGACCGGCCGGACGAGCCTTGAAGAACTCGCCGCCTGCGTGAGCCGCCTGCGTCTCCTGGTGACCAACGACACCGGAACCATGCATCTGGCCGCCGGACTCGGAGTGCCCGTGCTGGCTGTCTTCCTGGCCACGGCCCAGCCCTGGGACACCGGCCCCTACCTGCCCGGCTCGTGCTGCCTGGAGCCGGACATGCCCTGCCACCCCTGCCCCTTCGGCCATGAATGCCCCATCGGCTGGGCCTGCCGGGAGAAGCTGGGCTCCGGCGCGGCCATCGCGCTGCTGGACGGATGGCTCTCCACGGGCGTCTGGCCCCATATCCACGGTCTGGGCGCGCGGGCCTGGGAAACCGTGCGCGAGCCGGACGGATTCCTCGGGCTCAGCTCGCTCTCAGGGCACGGCCTGGAAGGGCGCGCCATCTGGTATGCTATCCAGCGCAAGGCATGGCGGCGGTTTCTTGACGCCCTCCCGCCGGACTTCACCGGCGACGAAGCGCGGGGGCTGCCCGAGGAGTTCCGCTCGGGCCTTCACGCCGTGCTGTCCCAGGTGTCTTCCCTTCTGGACGTGCTGCTGGCCCAGGCCCAGGTTCTCCAGATGACCCCCCGCCCCGCGCTGCGCTCCAAGTTCATGGCCACGTGGCAGCGCGTGGAGTCGCTTCTTTCCTCGGAGAAGTCCCTGTGCGGCCTGGCGCACCTTTGGCTGCACCTCTCCCAGAACGAGAGCCAGGACATCTCCCGCTTCACGGAGTTCGCCCGGAGCGTCTCCGGCATGGTCAAAGCCCTGTCCTCCCTGCTCGCGCCGAGGCCCTGAACGGGCATTGGCACGTTCCTCGCATGCGCAGTCGTGCAGGAATAATTTTCCTTCACGCCGCAATCCTTTGAGGAGGGAGAGACATGATCATCGTGGACGGCCGGGAAACCGGAATCGCCATCCAGAGTTTCGAGAACCTGGAACAGCTGCTCGTGAAAGTGGTCGAGGACAAGCACTTCGAAGGCCGCATCGTCACCGACGTGCTGGTCAACAAGGAGCCGTTCTCCGAAATCTACCCCCATCAGGCCGAGGACGTCGAAGCCGCCGACATCGAATCGGTGGAGATCGTCACCGTTCCCACCAGCGAGATGGCCGTTAACATCACCCGCGAGTTGTACAAGGTGGTGACCCTCATGGACCACGGCGCTCGCCGCGTGGCCGAACTGTTCCGCAAGGCCGACGACAACGAGGCCCTTGAGGTCTACCAGGATCTCCTGGACGTCACCCGCGACTTCCTGGGCATCATCGGCGTGCTGCGCGGGGAGTTCAGCCTCAAGCACGGCAAGAGCTTCAACGAGGCCGCCGACGAGCTGTCGAGCCTGTTCTCGGAGATGCTCGAAGTCATCGAGAACGAGGACTGGATCCTCCTGGCGGATCTGCTCGAATACGAGTTCATCCCGTCCGTGGAACGTTGGAAGAAGGTCGTCGCCCAGCTGCGCGAGGACATCAAGGAAGTCGCGCGGGCGGCCTAAACAAAGGCGGCATTGCCATGGATCACGACAACGACATCCTGGACAGGGCCCTGGACACGGGACGCAAGGAACTCGCTCATCTGGCCGAAGGCGAGGTGGACGAAGCGGAAATCCTGGCCCGCGAGCGCATGGACCTCATGGAAGAGGCCTGGCGCATGCGCGATCCCAAAAAGATCGGCGAGCTCAAGGAAAAGCTCCTTCAGCTCAGAAGCCTCCAGGGCCAGATTACGGCCGAGGCCCGCAAGCTCCACGAAGCCATCAAGCGGGACCTGCTGAGGGCCAGGCAGGAGAACCAGCGCCTGACGGGATATCGTTCGTCGCTTCGCGTCTCTTCTCCCGGCGGCAGATTCGTGGACAAGGCGGGCTGATCCGGCCAGCCCCTGGACGAATAGCTAACGCGGCCCCTTCCGGCATGTCCGGAAGGGGCCGTTCCTTCTTGAATCAGGCCGCTGCGAGGCTCCGGAACGGAACACCCGCGCGGCAGGGGGGGACAACGCCTCCCGGGTGTCCCCGCGCGCGGAGGTCGATGATCACGTGAAAGCCGGGTTAGCGCGGTTCGTCCTTCCGGGGGAGCGCCTTCTCCTCGAGGGACGAGGGCTCGGCCTTGGGCGGGCTGCCCGGCACCCACCAGCGGGCCGCCTCACGCAGCCCTTCCTCGGTGGGCGCGGCGCGCGTCTTCAGGAGCGAGACAAGAACCGACGCCAGAATTATCCCGCCGGTGACCGCCAGGGCCGCCTCCGTGGACACCACCTTGGCGCCCGCCCAGGCGTTGACGATCATCTTGGCCCCCACCAGCACGAGCACCAGCGACAGGCCGTACTTGAGGTAGTGGAAACGGTGGATGACCCCGGCCAGGGCGAAATAGAGCGCCCTGAGCCCCAGGATGGCGAAGACGTTGGACGTGTAGACTATGAAAGGGTCCTTGGTGACGGCGAAGATGGCCGGAATGGAATCGAGCGCGAAGACCACGTCCGTGAACTCGATGAGGGCCAGCACGATGAAAAGCGGAGTGATGAAGAGCTTCCCGCCGCGTCTTGCGAAGAACCTGCCCCCCTCGTAGCCCTCCGTGACCCTGAAGTGTCGGCGCATGAAGCGGTTGACCCGGTTGTTCTCCAGGTCCGGCTCCTGGCCCGACGCGGCCAGCATCCGCAACCCGGTGAGCACAAGGAACGCCCCGAACACGTAGATGAGCCAGTGGAACGCCTCAAGCGCGGCAGCTCCGGCCAGGATGAGCGCGGCCCGCATGACCAGCGCGCCCAGGATGCCCCAGAACAGGACCTTGTGCTGGCTCTCGCGGGGCACGGCGAAGTGCGCGAACACCAGCACGAAGACGAATATGTTGTCCACCGAGAGGCTCTTCTCGATGAGGTAGCCGGTCAGGTACTCCGTGGCGGCCTGGGGGCCGAGCGCGTAATGCACTCCCGCCCCGAAGGCCAGGGCCAGCGCCACGTAGCCCAGGCTCAGCAGAAGCGCCTCGCGCACTCCTATCTCGCGGCCCTTGCGGTGCAGGACGCCGAGGTCAAGGGCCAAGAGGGCCAGCACGACGAGGTTGAAGCCTATCCACATCCAAGCGGTATGCACTGGAGTTCTCCTGCCGGGCTTAACAGCCCGTCGAATAAGTCGAATTTGGCAGCCTGCCCAACAAACCCGCGGGCAAGGGGCGATAAAAGCTCAAGCCCGAAGAGTAGTTGGCATACATGAGGTTTTGAGTTTTTTGAAGCAACGAAGCCTGCGAGGATTTTTCAACAGCTGCTCAACGCGCCCGGCACATGCCGTACCCTCATTGCGATCTGAGAAAAGACCGCCCGGAGCCGCGCGGCTCCGGGCGGTCCGGGCGTCAGCTCTCCAGCTGCTGGATTCCCTCCAGCACCCATTCCGGCCTGGCGGCGGACTCGTCGCGGCCGAAATGCCAGACCTCCCGCACCTGCGCAGGGTGGCCGGCGTCCTGGCTCTCGCGCAGCAGGACGTCGAAGAGCACCGATATCACGGTGCGGCTCCCTTCCGAGGAGGCTTCGAGCACCCGGGCATCGACCATGAGGATTTCGGTCTTGCCGGGCGCGGAGTCTTCCCTGGCCTGGCGGACTATCTCCGAATGGACCTCGGGACTGGTGAAGCTCTTGATGTCGTCAAGGTCACGGCGGTCCCAGGACGCCTGCATCCTGGCGTAGAGGGCCTTGGCCCCGGATAGGAACTCGGCCTCGTTCATCCCGGCGGGCATGACCGGGGCCTCGTACGCGGCCTCGCCGCCGACCATTCCAGACTGGGAGGAGCGCAGCGCTCCCCAGCCGTCACGGACGGACTCGGACGGCGCGTGCTCAGCCGGTGCTCCGGCGCTGGCGTATGCGAAACCGTCCGCCCCGGCGGAAGCGCCCCGCTCCATGCCGGAGGACTGGGCGGCGCTGGCCGCGCGCCGGGACCGGATGAACCTGAAGACCATGTAGCCCGCAAGACAGAGCAGGATGATCTCAAGGATTCCGAATCCCCCTCCCATGCCGCCGAACAGGAGCGAACCTATCATCCCGCCCAGGAGCAGGCCGCCGAGCATCCCTCCTATTCCGCCGAACTTGGACATGAAGCCGCCCTGGGCCGGAGCCCCCTGCGGGTTGGGCCCTGCCTGCTGCCGGGCGGCGCCCGCGTCCTTTGCCGGGGGCGCTGGCTTGGAGTAGCTTTGCGAATAGGAATCCTTGCCGCCGAAGGACTTGCCCGAGCCGAACCTCTTGGCGTCGGCGGGGGCCGCCGCCAGCAGGACTGCCAGGGCGAGAAGCGGCAGGAACAGCCAGCGCGCCTGGAACGGTCTGGACAGCGCGAGGGCGCGCGGCGCTGACGAGAGAATAACGGGAACGCGGATGGGCTTGTCTAGCGGCATGAGAACCTCCTTATGCCGGTTTGGCTGGAGGTCCCGAACACAAAAGCGAGACTTCCAGCATGATTGCTCATGCTGAAGGTCTCGCTCATCGGCGGGGGCCGACGGCAAGGCCAAGCGCCGGTTGCGGCGCCAGTACTGTTGACCTTGCCCGAAAGAGCTACTCCCCTTCAGTTGCGAATCAACAATAACCGCTTTCCCCGGCTTGTCAAGCCTTCCGCTCCGCGACCGTTCCGGACGCGGGACGAACCAAATTCTCCGGGCCTTTGACTCGCCCGCCCACCTCTGCTAAATTGCATGCTGAAACGTGTAACCATCGACAGCGAGGTGGGGAGATGGCCGACACGCGCAACACTGGCCTTCGCAAATTCGTCGCCCCCGAATTCGTCTTCGGCGAGGGGGCCTCCATGCTCGCCCCTCAATACGCCGCGAACCTGGGCGCCAGACGCCCCATGCTGGTCACGGACCAGGGTCTCCTTGACGCCGGATGGGCGGGGGCCATGGAAGCCGACCTAAGGGCTTCCGGGCTCGACTGCGTCGTCTTCAGCGATGTGACCCCCAACCCCAAGGACCCCGAGGTCATGAGGGGGGCAGAAGTCTTCAGGGAGCAGGGCTGCGACGCCCTGGTGGCCCTGGGGGGAGGCAGCGTCCTGGACTGCGCCAAGGGCATCGGGGTGGTGATGGCCTGCGGAGGCCACATCCTCGAATACGAAGGCGTGGACACCGTCTCCTGCCCCCTGCCTCCGCTGGTGTGCATCCCGACCACGTCCGGCAGCTCCGCGGACGTCTCGCAGTTCGCCATCATCTCGGACACCACCCGCAAGGTGAAGATCGCCATCGTCAGCAAGATGCTGGTGCCGGACGTGTCGCTCATCGACCCCAGGCCCACCACCACCATGAACGCGGCGCTCACCGCCGAAACCGGAGTTGACGCGCTGACCCACGCCATCGAGGCCTACGTCTCCAACGCCAATTCTCCCGTGACGGACCTGTTCGCCCTGGAAGCCATGCGCCTGGTCCACGGGTTCCTGGCGCGGTCGGTGAACGCGCCGGGTGATATCGAAGCCCGCTCCCAAATGTGCCTGGCGAGCCTCGACGCGGGCCTGGCCTTCTCCAACGCCATCCTTGGGGCGGTGCACGGCATGGCCCACAGCCTGGGCGGCGCCCTGGACCTGCCCCACGGCGAGTGCAACGCCATACTCCTGGGGCCGGTGGTGGACTTCAACTTCCCCTCGGCCCCGGAGCGCTACCGGAACGTGGCGCGAGCCCTTGGCCGCGACGTCGATGGCCTAACCGACGAACGCGCGAAAGAGGAACTCCTCGACGCCATCAGGAAGCTCCGAGCAGAGGTGAACCTGTCGCGCAACCTCGCGGAACTAGGCGTCACCAAGGCGGACATCCCGAAGCTCGCCGAGATGGCCATGAAGGACCCCTGCCTGCTCACCAACCCGCGCAAACCGGCCCAGCAGGACATAGAGGCCATCTATGAAGCCGCCCTCTGAGGACGACGCGGCGCAAGAGCAGTCCCCACCCGAGGAGCTGCGCGACAGGCTCATGGGGCTCGGCGAGCGCTCCATGCGCAAGTCCTACTATCCCGAACTGCGCAGGCGCATGGACGAACTGGCCCTGGCCTGGGGCTATCTCAGCTCCATCATCGACGCCATGCCCTCCATGATCGTGGGCGTGAACGGAAACCTTGAGATCACCCTGGTAAACGCCCACTTCGCCCGCATGACCGGGATCGAACCGGACGACGCAATGGGCAAGCCCCTCCCGGACCTGCTCCCCTGGCTCCCGGCGCTGCCCGAAGCGCTCCTCGCGGTCATTCGCGACGGCAAGGCTCGCACGCTTCGCAAGATCCCCGGGGCCGGAGCGGCTGACCCGGGCTGGTACGACGCCGTCGTGTTCCGGCCGGGGCAGGCCAGCCCCGAGGCCGTCGCGCGCATCGACGACGTCACCTCCAGGGTTCGCATGGAGGAGATGCTCATGCAGACGGAGAAGATGATCTCCGTCGGGGCGCTGGCCGCCGGAATGGCCCACGAGATCAACAACCCTCTCGCGGGCATCCTCCAGGGCGTGCAATCGGTTCAGCGGCGGGTCACGGCCGACATAGAAGCCAACCGCCGCGCCGCACGGAAGGCCGGGATAGACCTCGAAGCGCTCAAGGCGTACCTGCTGGACCGCGATGTGCCGGGCCTTCTGGAGTCCATCAGGGAATCCGGAGTGAGGGCCTCGCGCATCGTGACCAACATCCTTGAGTTCAGCCGCCGGTCGGACATGAGCAAGGCCCTGGTGCGGCTCTCCGGGCTTGTGGAGAAGGCCCTGGAACTGGCCGTCAACGAGTTCGACCTGAAGAAGAAGTACGACTTCCGGCACATCGCCATAAGCCGGCAGGACGACCCATCCCAGCCCTCGGTATGGTGCGTGCCCACGCAGATCGAGCAGGTGGTGCTGAACCTGCTCAAGAACGCCGCCCAGGCGCTCTCCTCTTCCGGCACGCCCACTCCCGCCATCACGGTGCGCACTGGCGTCAGCGAGGGCATGGCCTTCATCGAGGTGGGCGACAACGGGCCGGGCATGGACGAAACCACCCGGGAACGCGTCTTCGAGCCCTTCTTCACCACCAAGAAGCCCGGCGAGGGCACCGGCCTGGGATTGTCCGTGGTCTATTTCATCGTGGTGGAACAGCATGAAGGCCGGGTGGCCGTCGAATCCGCCAAGGGAGAAGGCACGCGCATAACCATAAAGCTCCCGCTCAACTCAGCCTGAAATCCGCCGGTATCCGGCATTCCGCCGGGGCTTTCCTTTTCTCCTTTTTTATTCTAGATGAGACCCCTTTGTCCCTATCGCCATACCATTGAGGAGCCATGTCCCATGGATTATAAAGTCACCGAAGTGTCTCCGGTCGAAACCAAAATCGAGGTCCAGGTCCCCGCCGAGGAGATCAACGCCTCCCTGGCGGCCACCACGGCCATCTACCGCCAGAACCTCGACCTGCGCGGCTTCCGCAAGGGCAAGGTCCCCTCCAGCATCGTGGAATCCAAGTTCCGCAAGCAGATCCTGCGCGAGGCCGCCAACGACCTCATGAACGTCCACATCAACGAGATCATGTCCAACCTCAAGTACCTGGCCATCGCCAAGCTGGACGTGAGCCCGGTGGAACTGGAGAAGGACAAGGCGATCGAATACACCATCACCTTCGAGCACTGCCCCGACTTCGACCTGCCCGAGTACAAGGGCCTCGAGGTCGAAGAGGAAGAAGCCGCCGCCAAGGAAGACGAGGTGGCCCAGGTCATCGAGCGCATCCGGGGCAACCTGGCCGAGCTCAAGGTGGTCAAGGAAGCCCGCCTGCCCAAGGACGGCGACGTGGCCGTGGTCAGCTTCAACGCCACCCAGAACGGCGAGCCCGTGCCCGGCGTGCGCGCCGAGAATTTCCAGCTCTCCCTGGGCGAGGGACAGGCCCTGCCCGACTTCGAGAACCTGGTGAAGGCCACCATGCCCGGCGCCGACAACTCCGGCCCCATGAGCTTCCCGGCCGACTTCATCAACCAGGAACTCGCCGGAAAGACCGTGGACATGAACATCACCGTCCACATCATCAAGGAGAAGGAGCTGCCCCCCGTCGATGACGAGCTGGCCAGGAAGGCCGGCAGCTTCGAAAACCTCGACAAGCTCAGGGAAGCCATCTCCAAGTCCTACGTGCAGAGCCGCCAGCAGCTCTACAAGGCCGCCGCCCAGAAGAAGCTCCTGGACGGCCTGCTGGAGAAGATCGACTTCCCCCTGCCCCCGGCCCTGCTGGAAGAGCAGATCAGCCTGCTGGTGGAGGACGCCAAGGACAAGCTGGAGCGCCAGGGCAAGGCCCCGGACGCCCTGGGCAAGACCGGCGAGGAACTCCGCAAGGAATTCGAGCCCAAGGCCAGGGAGATCGTCAAGGCCCAGCTGTTCCTGATCAAGCTCTCCGACAAGGAAGGCATCGAGACCACTCCCCAGGAGATGGACGCCTACTTCATGCAGGTGGCCTCCCGCACCGGGCAGGACCTGCTGGCCGTGAAGCAGCACTACGAGGAGAAGGGCCTCATCGTCCCGGTCCGCGACAAGATCCTGGCGGACAAGGCCATGGAGTACCTGTACTCCCAGGCCAAGGTCACGAAGGTGCCCGCCAAGGACGCTGCCGCCGAAGCCTAGGCCCAAGGCCCCGGACGCCTTGGCGTCTCCGGGCCCCGGCCAAGCCTCGCGGCCGCGCGATGCGCGTCAACGCCGGGGTGGACCACGTCCATCCCGGCTTCTCGCTTCAATGGGACGTCGCGACGGGGCTTGTCTTTCCTCTCGCGTTGGTTCAATGTGGTCATGCGTGGAGCGGAACCTGTCCGCCGTGAGGACCAATTTCAGCCAAGGAGTAACGGGGTGCACGCCCAGATACCCATAGTCATCGAGACAACGGGGCGCACCGAGCGCGCCTACGACATCTATTCCCGCCTGCTCAAGGACCGCATCATCCTCCTGGGCACGCCCGTCGACGACCACGTCGCCAACGTGATCTGCGCCCAGCTCCTGTTTCTGGAGTCCGAGGACCCCAAGAAGGAAATCTCCATCTATATCAACTCTCCGGGCGGATCGGTGACGTCGGGCCTCGCCATCTACGACACCATCCAGTTCATCTCCTGCCCGGTGGCCACCCTCTGCATGGGCCAGGCCGCAAGCATGGGCGCGCTGCTGCTGGCCGCCGGAGCCAAGGGCATGCGCTACGCCCTGCCCAATGCCCGCATCATGATCCACCAGCCCATGGGCGGCTTCCAGGGACAGGCCACGGATATTGACATCCACGCCCGCGAGATTATCCGCATGAGGGAGCGCCTCAACGAAATCCTGGCCAAGCACACTGGCACGGATATTGAAAAAATCCGCGACGACACGGAACGCGACTATTTCATGACCCCCGAGGAAGCCGTGAAATACGGCCTCATCGACAAGGTCATCACCTCGCGCGAAACCCAGGAAGAAGAAAACAAGTAAGCCCGTATCATCGGCGTCGGCAAGTTTTGCCCCCGCGCGACATCAGGGAAGATGCCATGACCAAGAAGAAAACCCCCGTCTCCTCCGACCTCTGCTGCTCCTTCTGCGGCAAGAACCAGGACGAGGTGCAGCGGCTCATCGCAGGACCGGACGTCTACATCTGTGACGAATGCGTCTCGCTGTGCAACGAGATCATCGCCCAGGAGAGCCTCAACGAGGAAGTGGAGGACGGAAAGCTCCTGCCTCCCTCCGAGATCAAGCGGCTGCTGGACGAGTACGTCATCGGCCAGGACCAGGCCAAGAAGATCCTGGCCGTGGCCGTGCACAACCACTACAAGCGCGTGTTCTACTCCGGCGGGGCCAAGGACGGCGACGTGGAGCTGGACAAGTCCAACATCCTGCTCATCGGCCCCACGGGCTCGGGCAAAACGCTCCTGGCCCAGACCCTGGCCCGCATCCTCAAGGTGCCTTTCGCCATCGCCGACGCCACCACCCTCACCGAGGCCGGCTACGTGGGCGAGGACGTGGAGAACATCCTCGTCCAGCTCCTTCAGAACGCCGACTACGACATCGAGGCCGCGTCCAAGGGCATCATCTACATCGACGAGATCGACAAGATCGCCCGCAAGTCCGACAGCCCGTCCATCACCCGCGACGTGTCCGGCGAGGGCGTGCAGCAGGCGCTGCTCAAGATCATCGAGGGCACCGAGGCCAACATCCCTCCCAAGGGCGGCCGCAAGCACCCGCAGCAGGAGTTCATCCGGCTCAACACCGCCAACATCCTGTTCATCGTGGGCGGCGCGTTCATCGGCCTGGAGAAGATCGTCCAGCAGCGCAACCGGGGCTCGGCCCTGGGCTTCGGCGCGAAGATGGAAGGCAAGCGCGAGGAGGACGTCTCCAAGCTCCTGTCCCAGGCACATCCGTCGGACCTGGTGAAGTTCGGCCTCATCCCCGAGTTCGTTGGCCGCATACCCATCATCACCTCGCTGTGCGAGCTCTCCGAGGAGGACCTGATACGCATCCTCACCGAGCCCAAGAACGCGCTGGTGAAGCAGTACATGAAGCTCTTCGAGCTGGACAAGGTGCGGCTGCGGTTCACGTCCAACGCCCTGGCGGCCATCGCGAGGAAGTCCATCGAGCGCAAGACCGGCGCTCGCGGCCTCAGGAACGTGATGGAAAACATCATGCTGGACATCATGTACCAGCTGCCCTCGCTCACCGGCGTCACAGAGTGCGTGATCAACAAGGCCGTGGTGGAAAAAGGGCAGGACCCGCTGCTCTTCTACCAGCAGGAAGTGAAAAGCGCGTAAGACGCGTTTGCCGCTGCAATATCGAAGCCCCCTTCCGGAGACGGAAGGGGGCTTTGCATTTGTTATTTCTTTTTCTTCTTTGTTGTAAACTCTAAAGGATCAATTTCATACTTCCCTGATGGATCTCTACAAAATAGAGTTATAAAGGACTTATTCAGCACGGACGAAGGAATCACAGGAATGTTCTTCCCCTCCAGCCGATTCAAATTCTTTTCAAATATGTTGATGTAACTTGTAAGCTTATCCTTATCTCCCTTATCCAATTTAAGACTCTCGATCTGGTCCTTCAGCTCAACTATTGTCTTCTCTTGCGCCTCTATAAGCTTCTTATTTGACTTTTCATTCTCAACAACATTGTTCATTAAGTAATCTATGTACGTTGCCATATTGTCAGCAAGTCCTGCGAGCAAGTTAAAATTTTGAAGATACGGCACGAGAATTGGATTATTAACATCTAACGGATAACGAGTCTGGTGGTCAATCTCACTCCATCCTTCTTCAAATATTGTTCTCACCTGAATCTCTACAAGGTCTTCATCTCTAGTAACTTGCATTTTTACATTATAATGAACAGACCTATACCCATAAGGATGCTCCTTCATGACGCACTCTCGCTTGAGATACGTTTCTGTATAGTTTTTATTGTCACCATCTCTGTAAAATGCTATCGGCTTATCACTAAGGATGAATTTTCCCTTGATGAAGTCGTCAATTTTTTCCCAATCATTTTTATACAAATGGATTGCTCTAACGCCAATCAAATCTGTTATTTGACTTCTATAGTTTTCAACTGTATAGTCTTTTGCTGGATCTTCTAGACGCTTTCTGATTATCTTTTCTATCACATGATCAGGATTCTTAACCCTCATCTTCAAGGAGTGAATCCTTTTCTCTACTCGCAACAAATCTACAACTGTTTTTCCTGTCGACAACAAGTTATCTTTGACCTTCAAATATTCGAGACCTATCTCTTCGAGATCCCCCCAATCCAATCCCGCCTTTTTCAAGTCTTCCTCTGTCTTTTGGTACTGCTTATAAAATCTTGACTTATCCTTGTGCTGGACCAGATATTCGTTCACCGTGCCTCCCCCTCTTGAACTAGTGCAAGCTTAATAGCAAATCGCATAACACACGTCAAATAATGATAATAAATATAGAATATACTTACCAAGGGAGTTACCCCGCATGCACGCGACACACTTCACCACTTCACTCAGCTCCCACTTACCCTCCGCCCTCCATTTCATTAAATTTGTTTCACATTTTCTGCATTTGACAAATCTCCCCGCTGTCTTAATCTCATTGACTGCGGCGTTCGCCGCCTCGCGCCCCGCTCCCAAGGCGCCAAGACACAGCCCAGGAGGCTTCAATGACGAGCTTTTTCTCCGATGACCAGCCCCGCCGCCCCGGCTCCGTACGCCTGCCGGTGATGAGCCTGCGCGAGGTGGTCATGTTCCCCCGGTCCATCGTGCCGCTCTTCGTCGGCCGGGAGGCCTCCATCAAAGCCATCGAGAACGCCGTCTCCACCTATGACAAGAAAATCTTCCTGGTGGCCCAGCGCACCCCCGAGACCGAGAAGCCCCAGGCAGACGACCTCTTCAAGGTGGGCACGGTCAGCAAGATACTCCAGATGCTGCGCCTGCCCGACGGCACCATCAAGGTGCTCTTCGAGGGCCTGTACCGCGCCGTGTGGGAAGAGGACGGCATCGAGGGATTCGAGGATGAATTCCCCACGGCCCGCGTCGTGCGCATGAACGAGGACGACGGCGAGGGCAGCGAGGCCGAGGCCCTGGTGCGCACCGCGCACGAGGCCATGGAGCACTACGGCCGCATCAACAAGAAGCTCGCCCCCGAGACCATCCTGGCCATCAACGCCCAGACCGCCCCGGGCCGCCTGGCCGACGCCATCATGCCCCACCTGAAGGTGGACTACATCAAAAAGCAGGACATCCTCGAACAGCTCGATCCCAACAAGCGCCTGTCCGAGGCCTTCGCGCTGCTCCAGGGAGAGATCGAGATCTCCTCCATCGAGAAGAAGATCAAAAGCCGCGTGAAGCAGCAGATGGAGAAGAACCAGCGCGAGTACTACCTCAACGAGCAGCTCAAGGCCATCCACAAGGAGATGGGCCGCGACGAGGACCCGCTGGCCGAGGCGGCGGAATTCGAGCAGCGCCTAAAAGACAAGGACATGCCCGAGGACGCCCGCGAGAAGGCCATGCGCGAGCTCAAGAAGATGAAGCACACCCCGCCCTCCTCGGCGGAGTACACGGTGGTGCGAAACTACGTCGAATGGATCCTCGACCTGCCCTGGAACGTGCTCCAGGACATCGACATCGACGTGAACAAGGCCAAGGAGATCCTGGACGCCGACCACTTCGGGCTGGAAAAGCCCAAGGAGCGCATCCTGGAGTACCTGGCCGTGCAGAGCCTGGTGGAGAAGATCAAGGGCCCCATCCTGTGCCTGGTAGGACCTCCGGGCGTAGGCAAGACCTCCCTGGCCAAGTCCATCGCCCGCGCCATGGGCCGCGAGTTCGTGCGGCTGTCGCTTGGCGGCGTGCGCGACGAGGCCGAGATCAGGGGCCACCGCCGCACCTACGTGGGCGCGCTTCCAGGCAAGATCATCCAGTCGCTCAAGCGCGTGAAGTTCAACAACCCCGTCTTCTGCCTGGACGAGGTGGACAAGATGTCCACCGACTTCAGGGGCGACCCTTCTGCCGCGCTCCTCGAAGTGCTCGACCCCGAGCAGAACTACGCCTTCGGCGACCACTACCTGGACCTGGACTACGACCTCTCCAAGATATTCTTCATCACCACTGCCAACGCCCTGCACACCATACCGCTCCCCCTGCAGGACCGCATGGAGATCATCCGCATCCCCGGCTACCTCGAGACCGAGAAGGCCCAGATCGCCAAGAACTTCCTTCTGCCCAAGAAGATCGCGGAGAACGGCCTGAAGGAAGGAAACATCACCGTCTCCGACAACGCCGTGCTGGAGATCATCCGCCGCTACACCCGCGAGGCGGGAGTGCGCAACGTGGAGCGCGAACTGGCCTCGCTGTGCCGCAAGACCGCCCGCAAGCTCGTCGAGGGCGGCGACCTGAAGGCCAACTTCCAGATCACCAAGGCCACCGTCGCCCAGTATCTTGGCGTGCCCAAGTTCCGCTACGGCGAGATGGAGGACGAACCCCAGGTGGGCGTGTCAACCGGCTTGGCCTACACGGAACTCGGCGGAGAGATGCTCGTGGTGGAGACCGCGCTGATGCCCGGCGCGGGCAAGGTGGAGATCACCGGCAAGCTCGGGGACGTGATGCAGGAATCCGCCCGGGCGGCGCTCTCCTACATCCGCTCGCGCTCGGCCACGTTCGGCCTCAAACCCGACTTCCACAAGGAGATCGACATCCACATCCACGTGCCCGAGGGCGCCACCCCCAAGGACGGCCCCTCGGCGGGCATCACCCTGGCAACGGCCATGGTGTCGGCGCTTCTCAACATGCCGGTGCGCAACGACCTGGCCATGACCGGCGAGATCACCCTGCGGGGGCGCGTGCTGCCCATCGGCGGCCTGCGCGAGAAACTGCTCGCCGCCCATCGCGGCCAGATCAGGAAGGTGCTCATACCCGAGGACAACGCCAAGGACCTCAAGGAAGTGCCCGAAGCCATCCTCAAGGACCTGGAAATCGTCCAGGTCAAGCACATGGACGACGTGCTCGCGCAGGCCATCCTGTGCGAAGGCCCGGACAAGCTCTTCTGCGGACGCGGCGCGGGCGTGCCTCCCCTGGCCGCGAGCCTGCTCAAAGAGGAATTCCAGATACAGACCCGCCACTAGGATTGACCGGAACCCATTCGGAAAGGCCGGGGGCCAGCCCTGGCCTTTCCTTTTTCATGGTCGATTCCTGTTTCATTTCAGCCTGTTTCATTGTACTGTCCAAGCAACTCCTCCCTCCCAAGGAGCGCCTCCCATGAGTAGCATCATTGTTGTCCGTGACGACAACGTCTGTACGCGTTGCATGGCCTGCGTGGCCAAGTGCAAGCGGGTGAACCGTTACAAGGCCCGCGTCCGCATGACCGAAACCTCTCCCGAGAACCTTCGCCGCGCGGACCTGAAGGCCTTGGCCGTGTTGTCCTGCCATCACTGCCAGTCGCCGTTGTGCGTGGACGCCTGCCCCCAGCGGGCCATACGCCGCACCGCGCAGGGCGTGGCCGTGGTGAACGAGATGGACTGCCGGGGCTGCTCCTCCTGCGCCGACGCATGCCCCTGGCACGTGCCCGTGATGTCCGGCGAGTTCGGCCCCATGGTCAAATGCACCCTCTGCGGCGGCAAGGCCGCCAAGGGCGAGACGCCCGAGTGCGTGAAGACCTGCCCGCACGGCGCTCTTGAGCTGGTCAGGATAGCGGATCTTTCTTCCGGCGCGACGTTCCGGCTGGTGCAAGGCGCAACCGCCCGGCCTGACTGAAGCTCCGCGGACGCGACGCTGGCGCGGCCTGGCCGAGGGGCGGGCGATCCGGCCGGGACAACTTCCCGGCATCAGCCGGCCCTTGCCCCCGCAAGCTAGCTTTCACTGGCGGGCAAGAAGCCTGACGCCCCTGCCCGTCCACATTCAGCCCGCCATGACGGGAATTATTGCTTTTCCACGCTCCATTCCACACTTTGCCGGTCGCCTTTGACAGGGCCCCTTCGTGTCGTATAGTTGTGTGAGAAGGGGAATTCCATGAGCAAATTTGTCGTGATACAGGATGCCGACAAGTGCGTCCATTGCGAAGCATGCGTGGCGAGATGCATGAAGAGGAACCGTTTTCCCGCGCGTGTCCGCATGGTGGACATCGTCTCGCCCCATTCCACGAAACCAGGCACCCACCATTTCGCCTTCCTTTCCTGCCATCACTGCGAGGACCCCAAGTGCGTGGCCGCCTGCCCGCACGAGGCCATGAAGCGCACGGACGAGGGCGTCGTTCGCGTCACGGATGAATTCTGCCACGGTTGCGCCGAGTGTGCCCATGCCTGCCCCTGGCATGTGCCGCGCGTGCTGGGCGACACCCCGACGGTGAAGTGCAACCTCTGTGACGGCAGAGCGGCCCAGGGCGAAAAGCCCGAGTGCGTCAAGACCTGCCCCAAGGGAGCATTGCGGCTCGTGCGCGTGGCCGAACTGGGCAGCGAGGGGCGCGTGGAATACGCCAGGAAATTCATCCTGAAAAACTACCTCAAGCACGATTGATCGAAGCAGCCCGGCGGGACGCCGTCCCGCCGGGCGTCACTTTCCCGCCCTGGGTCATAACCCGCGCCCTGCGTTTCTTCCTGCCTTGGCGTCATGGATTAAGCGCGCTTCATCTGGTTTTGCCATCCGCATCGCCGTTTTCGCGCCCCTCCACCCCTCATCGGCGAAGTTAATCTATATTCATAAGCAACATATAAATCATTATTGACTAAAGCAGGCATAGTGCTAGCGATTACTGGCGCGCAGGTCGGCATCCTCGGTTTTGTCCTCTAACGACAAACAGGAGATGAATCCATGAACAGAGCCCTGCTGGTCGGCATCAATGCTTACCCCACCGCCCCGTTAAGAGGTTGCGTCAACGACGTGGTGGATATGGCCAAGTTTATCGTCAAAAGATGCGGTTTCAACATCACAAACGTCCGGCTCTTGGTGGACAACAGGGCCACCAAGCGGGAGATCATGTCGCACCTCGGCTGGCTTTTGACCGGCGTCAAGCCCGGTGACAGGCTGTTCTTCCATTACAGCGGCCACGGAGCACAAGTATCGACCAGAACCCCGCAGGGCGAGGTCGATAAACTCGACGAAATCATATGCCCGGTCGACTTCGACTGGACGGACGACTCCATGATACGGGACAAGGAGTTTCACAGGATGTTCAAGACGGTCCCTGAAGGTGTCCACTTCATCTGGGTTTCCGACTCGTGCCATTCGGGAGACCTGTCGAGGTTCATGCCGAAGAAGGGGGAATCAATCAGGGCCATGCGCTCACCGGCGGACCTTTGGTGGCGGGTGAAAACCGCGAGGGAATTGAACCTGCTGCCTCTCAGCCTGGCGGAACTGGCGAGGAAATGCCATCTGGCCTTGATACCGGGGTGCAAATCATCCCAGACTTCGGCGGATGCCGTTTTCAATGGGAGATACAACGGAGCGTTGACCTACTTCCTCCTCAAGACGCTGAACGAGAAGGACAAGCGGAAGCTCCCCCTGTCCGAGCTGATCCCCGTCGTGGCCGAAAGGCTCGAAAAAGCTGGGTTTACACAGGACCCGGCCGTGGAGGGGGATTCGGGCGTTGTCGGCAAGCCGTTCTTTGCCAGCAGCTTTGTCTGACATTCCGAGCTTCACCTCCGCCCAGGCTTATTCAACGCCTGATTGACCTTTCCCGGCGGACATGACCGGCGCGCGGGGAGACCGGCTTCCGGCCTCCCCAGTTCGCGCGGCGTCCACCTTCGCATTCCCCTTTTCGCGCTCATGGTGTAGGTATCGTCCATGCACCCCGGAACAATCCTGTCAGTCATCGTCCTGGCCCTGGCCGTCCTGATGCCCGGCCCTTCCCGCGCCGCCTCGGTGGACTCTCTGCTCTCCTCCATGTCCCTGGAGGAAAAGATCGGCCAGATGATGCTTGTGGCCTTCAGGGGCCCGGCCATGTCCCCCGAGCTGGCGGACATGATCGAGAAGCGCCACATCGGCGGCGTGATCCTCTATTCCTCCTGGGGAAACGTGACGGACATCCGGCAGGTGGCGGCGCTCAACGCCTCCATTCAGGAGCGCGCCACCAGGACGAAGAAGTCCATCGGCCTGTTCATCGGCGTGGACCAGGAGGGCGGCCCGGTGAACCGGCTGCGCGAGGGCGTCACCGTCTTTCCCAGCCAGATGGCCGTCGCCGCGACCGGCAACCGCGAACACGCGCGGGCCATGGCCGCCGTCACCGCGAGCGAGCTGCTTACGCTCGGGTTCAACATGAACTTCGTGCCCGTGGCCGACGTCAACTCCAACCCGGACAACCCCATCATCGGCATCCGTGCCTTCAGCTCGGACCCCAACGTCGTCTCGCGTCTCACCTCGGTCATGGTGTTGGAGTACGTCCGTTCGGGCATGGTCTGCACGCCCAAGCACTTCCCGGGACACGGCGACACGGACGTGGACTCGCACCTGGGCCTTCCGGCCGCAAAACACGACAAGCGCACCCTCGAACGCGTGGACTTCGCTCCGTTCAGGGCAGCCTTCCAGGCGGACGCCCCGGCGGTCATGACGGCTCACGTGGTGGTCCCTGCCCTGGAGCCCTCCAAGGAACTTCCGGCCACCCTCTCACCCAGGATTCTCGGCGAAGTCCTTCGCAAGGAAATGCGTTTCGGCGGACTCGTCGTGACCGACTCCATGGGCATGGGCGCGCTGTCCAAGGGCGTGGGGACGGTCAAGGCCGCCGTCATGGCGGCCAAGGCGGGAGCGGACGTGTTGCTGTTCGGGGCGGACATCGGGCACGAACCCGCCCAGCAGGTGGAGGCTTATGAGGCCCTTCTCGCCGCGGCCAAGACCGGGGAGCTCCCCGCCGCGCGCATCGACGAGGCGGTCCGGCGCATCCTGGAGTGCAAGCGCCGTTATTCCATCCTGGACGCCAAGGCCCTCACGGACCGCTCGTTCCTCATCCCCTACCGCGTGGGCATCGAGGAGAACAGGCAGGCTGCGCTGGCCGCCGCGCGCGACAGCATCACCCTGCGCCACGACCGCCAGAGGCTGCTGCCCCTCAAGTCCGGCCAGCGTGTGCTGGTGGTCTGGCCGGAGCGCACCGCCAACGACCCTGTGGAACAGCTTGAGCTGCCCCCGGGCTCGGCCCTGCTGCGCACCCAGCGTGAACCCACGGCCCAGGACCTGAGAAATGCCGTGGAAGCAAGCTACCAGGTGGACAAGGTGGTGGTGCTCACCTACGACGCCGCGCGCAATCCGGCCCAGCAGAGCCTCGTGCGCACGCTCCTGGCCATGAAGCCGCAGCACCTAGTCCACGTGGCCCTGGGCGCGCCATACGATCTTTCCCTCTTCCCGGACGCGCCCGCGTCCGTGGCCACCTACGGCGACGTCCCCGTCTCGGTGAAGGCCCTCTCGCTGGCGCTCTCGGGGCGCATCCCCTTCACGGGACGGCTGCCGGTCCGTCTGCCATGATCGTGAGCGCCTCGCGGCGCGCCGACATCCCGGCCCACTATGCCGATTGGTTCATGAACCGGGTCCGGGCAGGCTGGTGCGCCGTGCCGAGCCCCTTCAACGCCCGGCAGGTCTCCAGGGTGAGCCTTGAACCCGCCGCCGTGGACGCCATCGTCTTCTGGACCCGCGACCCCTCACCGCTGCTCGGGCGTCTGCCGGAGCTGCGAAACATCGGCTTCGAGTTCGTCTTCCAGTTCACCCTGCTGGAGTATCCGCCCGCGCTGCATCCCGGCATGCCGCCCCTGCCAAGCCGCCTGGACGCCTTCCGGAAGCTTTCGGACCTGATCGGGCCGGAGCGCGTCCTCTGGCGCTACGACCCCGTGGTGCTCACCGCCTCCATCGGAACGGATTTTCACCGCCGCTGGTTCGAACGCCTGAGCCGCGAGCTGGCCGGACACACAAGGCGTGTCACCGTGAGCCTGGTTGAGCCCTACCGCAAGACGCTTTCACGCATGAAGCGCGCCGGAGCGGACCTGCTGGCCCCGGACGAGGCTTCGCTCGAGGGGCTGTTCACGTTCATGTCCCAGGCCGCCCGCGATTGGGGCATGACGCCCGTGAGCTGCGCGGACGAAGCGGGACTGGACGGCTTCGGGTTCGTCCCCGGCGCGTGCGTGGACGCCGAGCTGCTCTCGTCCGTCACGGGCAGGCTGCTCCCTCCCGAGAAGGACCCCAACCAGCGCCCGGCCTGCCGTTGCGCAAAAAGCCGGGACATCGGCATGTACGACGCCTGCCCGGCCGGATGCGCCTACTGCTACGCCACGCGCGACTTCGCCTCGGCCCGCCTCGCCCACGCCGCGCACGACCCAGGTTCACCCTCGCTCACCGGACGGCACGAGCCCTCCGGGGACCAGCACAGGCTTCCCATTCCATGACCTGTTTCGCGTCCGTGCCCTTTAAATCCTACAAGCAAAGCGTTCCGGAGGTCCTGGACGCGGTCCAGACTGGCCCCCTCTTGGCCCGGCAACAGGCCGTGCTGGTCAAGCCCAACTTGGTGAACGCATCCCCCTTCCCCGTCACCACGCATCCCGGCTGCTGCCGGGCAGCGCTGGCCTACGTCAGGCGTCACGCCCCCTCGGCCCGGCTCATCCTGGCGGACGGATGCGGAGACCCGCGACACTCCACCATGGAACTCTACGGCATTCTTGGCATGAAGGATGCCGCCGACGAGTTCGGGGCCGAGCTCCTGGACCTGAACGAGGCGCCGTCCGTACGCCTGGAGAGGCCGGAGTTGTCCTTTTTCCGTCAGATGCACCTGCCAGGCATCGTCCTTGAGAGCTTCATCCTCTCCCTGCCGGTTCTCAAGGCCCACAGCCTGGCCGGGTACACGGGGACGCTCAAGAACATGATGGGCGTGCTGCCGCCGCTGTATTACGCCCAGCGCCACGGCTTCTGGCGCAAGGCCGCCCTGCACGTGGACCTGCAGCGGGCCATCCGGGAGCTTTGCGCCGTGGTGCGGCCTGGGCTTACGCTGCTTGACGCATCCGTCGGCCTTCGCGACCACCACCTTGGCGGACGGGCCTGCGACCCTCCCGTGGGCGTGCTGGCCGCCGGGACCGACCCGCTGGAAGTGGACAGGTTCGGGGCAGGCCTGCTCGGACTGGATTGGAAGCTGATCGGCCACCTGCAATGATATGGCCGCATATCGCGCACGAGCCGGCAGGAGCGGCAGGGACGGACGGACGTCCGCCTGGGAGGAGCGGGGCCCGGCCGCCTTGCCCGGCGGCCGGGGGAGTCCGTCACTTTTTCTTGGACTTCTTTTCCTGGTCGTAGCCGTACAGGCCGCCCGCGATTGCCCCGAGCGCGCCGCCTATGGCCGCCCCCACGCCCGCGTTGCCGCCTGAGATGGCCGAAATGCCCGCCCCCGCGCCCGCGCCGATAAGCCCGCCGCTCAGGGCGCCCTGCTGGGTCTTGGTCATGTTGGTGCAGGCTCCGGTGAACAGGAGGGAAAACACAAGCACGCCGGTCGCTATGGTTCTGGTCATGGCCGCCACCTACTTGTTGTCGGGTTTCGGGAAGGCCACCTCGTACCAGAGCACTTCCACCACGGGCTTGGCCTTCAGGTTGGGTTTCTTCGCGTACACATCGTCCATGGCGGCCACGATCTCCTTGAGGGTGAAGCGAGAAAGGCCGCTCACCCACGCGGGTATCAGCGAACGCTGGTCGCCGGGCGGGGAAGCCCCCTGCACCTCCTTTTCCAGCTCGATCATGGTCGTCAGTCCGGAGATGAAGGCAAGGCGCTCCTGGGCGGTGGCGTTCATCCAGTGTTCTCCGGTTATCACCGGGAACGCTGTCTGATCATCCCTCGCCACGGAAGCGGCCGACAGGAGAAAGACGCCAAGGACTGCAAGCAGTATCGGTCTCATCATGTTTACCACCTCGCACCTCCAATGTTACTGGTATCTGGTCGATTCCGTAAGCAGGGTCACGTTGGACTTGGTGAAGAATCCGTCAAAACCGTCATACCGGTGAATATATTCGTTCACCAGCAGGGTATTGGGGCTCATCCTGGTGAACACCTGCTTGAGCCCCTCCTCGCGCGACCCCACCAGATCGGACAGGAACCCCACTCCGTCGGCCTTGAGCGACTCCACCGTAACCTCGATGTTGGCCGTGTTGAAAGCCATGTGGTGGCTCCTGGCGCCGTAGTTGTGAATGAACAGCTCCGTTGGGCCGGACTCCTCGGGCGTGGTGAAGGGCGCGATGCCCGAGGTGAACACCTGGGCGTAGTCGTCGGGAGTGAGCCGGGCCACGTTGGTTATGGAGTTGAGGAAGTCCACGTAGACCGCGAACTGGAAGTCGTAGCTGGTGAGCTCCATGAACTCCAGGATGGCTGCGTCGCGCTCCTCGGCGCGCACGCGCGCGGCCACGTGGTCCAGCTCGCCGATGTCCGCCAGGAAAGGCTTCGCGGGCTTCCTTACGCCGAGGGCAAGCTCCTCGCAGCCGGGAGTCAGGTAGTCGGACTCCCGGTTCTTCCATTGGATGACGCCGATGGCGTTGCCCGTGAAGCGAGAAGGCATGGTCTGGGCGTAGAGGTAGTTGGGCGTGTCGACGACTGCGTCGTCCAGGAAGGCGGTCCCGCGCTTCCTCTGGAGGCGCACGTACTCCTTCACGTCGCGGCACTTGTAGATGAATGTTTCCAGGCGGGTGTTGGGGATGGCGGCGGTCTTCGCGCCCCTGTTGAAGGGTGCGAAGGGATTGGTCCCGCCCTTGCGGGCCTGGACGATGAGGTCCGCCGACCCTTCCAGGGAAAGGACGCAGACGTCGTGCCGGTTTTTGGAATAGGCCAGGGACACGTCGTGGCCGGTGGTGGAAAGCAGCTCCGTTATGGCGGGCTCGAAGCGCTCGGGCTCGGTGGCGATGACCACCGCCTCCAGCCCGCCCACCAGGCCCAGCAGCCCGTCGGCCTTGCGGGACTTTCTTATCTCCTCCACCGCGCCGAGCAGCACGGAGTCGTCGTTGCCTTTGAAATCGGCCATGGTCTCCCCTCTTGGATGGAATGATTCGTATCGTGCATGATACCCGTTCCGAGGTGTTTGTCCAGGGGGAAGCGGCTGACGGCTACATCATGTCCACCGGGTCCAGGTCCAGTTGGAGCCTGAGCTTCCCCCCAGCCCCCATGGCCCGCAAGGCGTTGGCGTAGCACTGCCGGATGGACGGCCAGTCCTGGGCCTTGAGCAGGCAGTTGAAGCGCCGCCTGTCGCGCACCACGGCGATGGGCGCGGGCGCGGGGCCCAGCACCCGCACGCCCGGCACGCCCCTGAGCGACCGGGCCAGCTCCATGATGGCCTCTCCGCCCTGCTCGAAGTCGCGCGGGTAGCTTGCGCGCACAAGGCCCAGCTTCACGAACGGCGGGTAGGAATACTTGCGGCGCTTCTCGATCTCCTGTTCGAAGAACCCCTTGTAGTCGGCGTTCTTGACCAGCTCCCAGAAGGGATCGCGGGGATTTCGGGTCTGGATGAGCACGCGCCCGGCCTTCTCGCCGCGCCCCGCCCTTCCCGCCACCTGCACCAGCATCTGGAAGCTGCGCTCACCGGCCCGGTAGTCCGGCAGGTTGAGCCCCATGTCGCCGTCCGCCACCACCACCAGCGTCACGTCCGGGAAGTCGTGCCCCTTGGTGAGCATCTGCGTGCCCACCAGCACCCGCGTGCGCCCGGCCGCGAAGTCCGCCAGGATGGACTCGGCCATGCCCGCCCTGCGCGCCGCGTCGCGATCCAGCCGGGCCACGGCCGTCTCCGGGGGCAGCACTGCCTTGAGCTGCTCCTCCAGAAGCTCGGTTCCCTCGCCCATTGGCAGGAAGTTGCACCCGCCGCAGGAGCCGCACGGGCGCGGGAACCCCAGGCTCTGGCCGCAATAGTGGCAGACAAGGCGCTCGCGGCCCTTGTGGTAGGTCAGCGACACCTCGCAGCTGGGGCACTTGAGCACCTGCTCGCAGTCCAGGCAGAAGATGAGCGGCGAGTAGCCGCGCCGGTTGAGCAGGATCATGGCCTGGTCGCCGCGCGCGAGAGTCTCGCCAAGCGCCTCAGCGCTCGCGGGCGTGAGAAGCCCCACCCGATCCCGCTCAAGCGCCTTCTTGCCAAGGTGCATGCCGTGGCCCTTGGCGGCCATCTCCACGAGCTCCACGTCCGGCAGCCTCCCGGCCCCGGCCCGGCCGGGCATGGACAGCATGGGGACGGCCCCGTCCAGCGCGGCCTGGTAGGTCTTCACGTCCGGCGTGGCCGAGCCAAGCAGCAACAGCGCCCCGTCCTGGCGGGCGCGGAAGAAGGCCACCTCCTTGGCCTGGTAGGGCAGGCGCTCGTCCTGCTTGAAGGAGGAGTCGTGCTCCTCGTCCAGGATGATGAGCCCCACGTCCGGCACCGGCAGGAAAAGCGCCGAGCGCGTTCCCACCACGAGCCTGGGAGAGCGGTTCAGGGCGCACTCCCGGAAGGTGCGCTCGCGCCGCACGGGCGACTGGTAGCCGTGGGAATAGACAGGATCGAAGCCGAACCACGCACGGGCTCGGTCCCGCAACGCCGAGGCCAGGGCCACTTCCGGCGCGAGGAGCATCACCGATCTGCCACCCCGCAGCGTTTCCGCGGCCAGCTCGAAATAGAGCCTCGTCTTGCCGCTGCCGGTGACGCCGTGCACCAGCCGCTGGCCGCCCTCCCCGGCCGCTATGAGCGGCGCAAGTTGGTCGAAGGCCGCCCGCTGGTCCGGCGTGAGCGGCGGACGCTCCTCCGGCGCGGCGGAGGGAGTTTCCTCCTCTGGCTCCTCCGGCGGCGGGCCGAGCACGATGTGCCCCTTGCCCTCCAGCGTCCTGAGCGCCTGGGATATGGACGGGCCGAGCGCCTCCCTGAGCTGCGAGGGCGTGGCCTGGCCCCGCGCGAACAGCATCTCCAGCACGGCAAGCTGCGCCGACGCCGCCGGACGAACCGGCCACGGCGGATTCACCATCAGGCGGTAGGACGGTTCCGGCTCCGCCGCCGACACCGTGAGCATGGCCTCGCCGCCGCGCCAGGCCACGGCCAGCTCCGCGAGCGGCACGGGCGAGGCGTCCAGCTTTCCCAGCCCGCACTTGATCTTCCTGCCGCCGTGGCGGAAGGCAAGCTCGGCGCGGGCCACCTTGAGCCCGGCCGGAAGCAGCGCGGAGAGCACCTGCCCCACCCCGGCCATCTGGCGCGCGGCCATGTTCCCGGCCATGTCCACGTACCTTGGGGTGAGAAGGGGCGACACCTCCAACGGCCAGACGATGTCCTTGGCCTCGATGCCCTCGGGCATGGCGTCCGCCGGTCCGAGCACGACACCGGCGCGGAGCGACTTGCCCACAGGCACGGCCACCCGCAGGCCGGACGGGAAATCCCACCCGGCGAAATGCGGCGGGACCGAGTACGTCAGGGTCGCGAAGGGCGGCGAGAGGAGCGCTATGCGCAGAAGCTGTCGTGGCGTCATGAAGAAGGGGATAAAATTTTCAGGCCTCCGGCGGCCAGAGAGGTCGCTGCCCTCTCCCGCCGGGCTTCGCCCGGACCAACCAGAGCGCTGCCCTGGACCCGCCAGGGGGATGATCCCCCTGGACCCTCGATTGCTCCGCGTCGTAGCTCACGAAAGTTGCCGCCCGCGCGCTTCATGCCCCATGAGCCGGCGCACACGGGAAACCCCGTGCGATCAGACGCCCTTCACAGGCGGTCACGCGGCCTTGCTGCGGGTGTTGTCACTGGCCCGGCATGGGCTCGGTGCAAGAGCCGAAACCCGGGAAGGCTTTGCGACGAGTAAAGTTACGGTTCTAGGGCCGAGCCCATGCCGGAGCAGGGACCGCACCCGCGGCAAGGCCCCTC
>JBMORI010000091.1:0-8652 GCA_049322415.1 Thermodesulfobacteriota bacterium
TGGGCATGATGCGCCGTCGGGGCATCATGTCCTACGAGTTCCATCCTCCCATGGAATTCGACACGAACTATGCGAACTTCGCTTCCATCGCGGGCCAGGGTGAGAACGAAGTACAGCAGTTCGCCATCGATCTTCTTGCCAAGGCCTACCTGACGAAGGCCACGGACATTCACATCGTGGACTTCGGTCCCTACGCGATGATCCTGTTCAGGATTCTCGGCATCCTCTCGGACTACACGCAGGTGGAGGGGGAGTTCGGCCGCCAGCTCATCGCCTGCCTGTATCAGAAGCTGAGCCAGTCCGCCGATGCCTGCTTCAGTCCTTCCGAGCGCCAGGACGGCAGGATCGCCAAGCGGGACTACCTGCCCGTCCAGGTGCATTCGGTGCGCGTGCACAGCGAGCCCGTGGAATGCGCGATGGCGGTCAATGGCGTCGGCACGTCCATGGCGCTCCGGCTGCTCTACGATTCCACGTCGGCCACGGGCAGCCTCCAGGAACGGATGTCGCGGTTGGGCTTCACGCCGGAGCAGTGCGAGACCGCGCTCTATCTGACCAGGCGCACCGGGCTGACCATCATTTCCGGCCCCACCGGCCACGGGAAATCCACCCTGCTCAAGCACATCATGGAAGCCCAGGTGGAGCGCAACCCGGGCAAGGCGTACTTCTCGATCGAGGACCCGCCCGAATACCCGCTCAAGGGCGTCCGCCAGGTGTTGATCTCCAGCAACAACAAGGGGCGGCGGGCGGACGCCTACCGCGATGCCATCGCGGGGGCCATGCGTTCCGATCCCGACGTGCTGATGATCGGCGAAATCCGCTACACCGAGGCGGCCATAGCCGCCATCGACGCGGCGCTGACCGGCCATGCCGTGTGGGCCACGATCCACGCCAACAACGCCTTCGGCATCATCCCGCGCATGGTCAGCACGCTGGCCACGCACTACCGCAATCCGCTGGAACAGCTCTGCGATCACAACGTGCTGGCCGGACTGGAGTATCAGCGCCTGCTGCCGGTGCTCTGTCCCGAGTGCAAGGTCCGGCTGCTCGATCTTGAGCCCGAAGAGCGGCGTCAGTACGTCCCGGAGGATGTCCAGGACCGGCTCCGCCGCGTGCTCGATGACCGCGAGGGCGTCTTCGTGAGGGGCGGCGGCTGCGAAGCCTGCTCCCATCGCGGGCTCGTGGGACAGACCGTGGCGGCGGAGATCATCGCCACGGACCAGGAGATGCTCGGGTACCTGAGGGACGGGAAAACCCCGCGCGCGCACGAGTATTGGGTCAGGGAAAAGGGCGGACGCAGCTACGTCGAGCATGCTGTGGACCTGATCCAGTCCGGCCTGGTGGACCCGTACATCGCCGAAGAACGGCTGGGCGTTCCCCTGAACTTCACGCAGGTCTTTATCCAGGGAGGCCGGTCATGAGCCCCCTGACCGGCCTGCTGTGCCGGTTGAGCTTCAATTCCGCCGTGCGCATGCGCACGTGGAAAAAGCTGGCGGCCCAGACCCGCCACGGGCTCAACCTGGATCAGAGTCTCAGGCAGATGCAGCACCGGGCCATGCTCAAACGCTCGCTCACGGCCACGGTCTATTCCCGCGTCCTCCAATATCTGGGCCTGGGGCACAACCTGGGCGCAAGCCTGACGGGGTTCGCCTCACCGGAGGAAGTCATGCTCATCAGCTCCGGCCAGCGCTCGGGAAATCTGCCGGAAGGCCTGGAACTGGCGGCGAGCCTCCTGGCCGCCCGGCGCTCCATCCTCCGTGCCGTGACCTCCGCCCTGGCGTACCCAGCTTTCCTCCTGGCCGTGTGCGTGGTGGTGCTCCTCATCGTCTCCATCATGGTCATGCCGAAGTTTGCCATGCTCTCGGACCCGACCGCATGGCACGGCGCGGCGGCGCTTCTCTACGGGGCGACTTCGTTCGTGACGTCCCCCCTGGGGGTGGCCACCCTGTTGCTCCTGCTCGGCTCCCTTGCGGCCGCGTTGTTCACCCTGCCTCTTTGGACCGGCAGGCTCCGGCTGTCCGTCGAAAAGCTCCCTCCCTGGTCCATCTACAGGCTCACCGTGGGCTGCGTGTGGCTGTTCACGGTGGCCACGCTCATGCGCTCGGGCATGCAGCTCACGCACATCCTAGAGAACATGCTCAACGCGGATCATGTGACGGCCTACCTCCGTGAACGGATCATGGCCATCGCCATGGAGACGGGCACGGGCAAGAACTTCGGCGAGGCCCTGCACGATTGCGGCATGGAATTCCCGGACTCCGAGATGGTGGACGATCTGCGCGTCTACGCCTCGCTCCCTGGGTTCCATAAGAAGATGCACGAGTTGGCCGCCGAGTGGATGGAGGATGGCGTGGAACTCGTGAAGCAGCAGGCGCGGGTTCTCAACGTCCTGGCCATCGTCGTTCTGACCGGCCTTGTGAGTCTCATCGCGGCGGCCATCGGTTCACTCCAATCCCAACTTCTTCCTTCCGGAGGCGCTTTCTAATGACCCTTCTCGAAACCCTCGGTGCAATCCTCGTGGGCCTCATCATCCTGGCCGGTGCGGCTCTTGGCCTGAACGCCGCGTTCTCGAACTCGAAGCTGGGCGAGACCGAACAGAACCTCATCACCATGCGGATGCAGATTCAGCAGATGTTCTCGGGCAGCTCGGACTACACCGGCCTGGACAACGAACTGGCGCTCCAGGCCGGGCTGGTGCCCAAGCCGTTCATCAAGGGCTCGTCCATCCGGAACTCATTCGGCGGCGACATCACGCTGGCCCCTGTGACGGGCTCCAGCGCGTTCTCCATCACGCTGACCTCCATCCCTCAGGACGAATGCACCAAACTGGCCAAATTCCAGACCGACGCTTGGCTCTCTGTGAACGTCAACGGAACGGATACGACGGGTGGATCAGTGGCCGACATCGTGACCGCCTGTTCCTCGTCCAGCAACACCATCACCTTTACCGCGAGATAGCCATGCTGTTGGGGGACCTGGTGTTTTCGGACCTCCTCCTGCTGCCGGACGGCAGCGCACGGCTCAAGGGGTGCCCGGGCAGCGGGCAACAGCTGGTGCCGTTGCCTGGGGAATGCGAAGGGGAGATTCTCGATCTCCCCAAGCGGCTCATGGACGCTTTTTTGTCCATGCGCGAACTGGACCCGGCCACCGGGCTGCGGGTCGGCAGGTCCACGATCCGCTTCCAGCACGGCGGCGTTCACTACCGTGTAGCGGACTTCCAGGATGTTGACGGCGGGCGGACTTGGTTCCTGCGCCGCCTGCCCGGCACGGTGCCTGACCTGGACTCGCTCGGGCTGCCTCCCTTCCTCTGCGAGTGGCTGCTGATGCCCAATCAGCGCCACGGGCTGGTGCTGGTGGCCGGTGCCCAGGCCAGCGGCAAGACCACCACGGCCAGCGCCCTGGTGGCCGCCAGGCTGCGGCGGTTTGGCGGCCACGGGGTGACCTTCGAGAACCCGGCGGAGCTGCCCCTGGGCGGAAGCTGGGGGGAGCACGGCCACTGCTTCCAAACGGAAATCCACGGCGAGCACGAGCTGGCCGCGCACATCGAGCGGGCGCACCTCTACGCCAGCCCGAACGTGATCTTCATCGGCGAGATTCACACCAAGTTCGCGGCCATCGAATCGCTCCGGGTGGCCCTGGGCTCCCGGCAGCAGCTCGTGGTGGCCACCATCCATGGGTTCGACGTCCTGGCCGCCCTGGAGCGCCTCATCAACTGGGCTCAGGAGATCGACCGGGCCAACGCCTGTGAAAACCTGGCCAACAGCCTGTTGGCGATCATTCTGCAGGACCTCGAATGCGAGGAGCGGTTGCACAAGGTGCCGCAATGCCTCCTGCTCCCCTTTCCCTACGACGGGCAGCCCACGGACAGCCTCACGCGAACGAAAGGCATCCGGGCGAAACTGCGGGAAAACCAGCTCCATCCGCTCAACGACGACATGCGCCAGCTCAGGAACTTGATCAAGGACAACGGGTTGAAGGTTCTATGAAAGCCCTTGTCGTTCTCACATTCCTGCTGGGCGTCATGACGATGATCCGCTTTGTCCCGATGGAGCCCATGGACTCGCAGCGGGCTCGGGCCATCGCGGTGAACTACGCCGCCTACCGCAACGCGGTGTATCTCCACGTGTTCAACGGCAACAAGGCATCCGGCAGCATCGCCGCCGCGTCCCTGAACCTCCCTGTGGGGTTCGCGCTGCTGCGCTCCTGGCAGGCCCGGATCGATGCCGGTTGCCTCTACGTCTGGGGGCCTGCCTCCTCCGATGAGATCGAGGCGACCCGTGACCTCTTCTGGGGCAGCCAGGCCGTGGGGCGCGCCGATGGCGGCAAGCTCGAACCCGGACACGGGGGCACGACTCCCGTGCCGTCCTTCGTTCCTGACGGGTCCCTCGTCAGCGTGGTGGGGATCGACTGATGAAACTGATCGAAGTGATCGGCGGGATCGTCGTGCTGTTCATCCTGCTGCCGTCCCTGGCCAACCTCTGGATGATGGGCTCCGAGGAGATGGAAAAGCGCCAGGCGGCGGATCAGCTCGTGCATGTGAGCCGGGCGGCGGCCGCCTACGTGCGCAAGCACCAGACGACCTTGCTGGGCCAGACCTCGGCTTCAAGCGGCCCTGTCATCACCACCGGCCCGCTCGTCACGGAAGAGTTCCTCCCGGCCGGATTCCAGGGGCACAACGTCTGGGGCCAGACCTACCAAATCCATTTCCGGCAGCCGTCCACCAACACGATCCAGGCCGTGGTGCTGACCACGGGCGGGCGTGGCCACGAGACCGCGCGGCCGAAGTTCGGCACAGCCGTCGTGCCGTCGGCCGCCGCCATGGCGGGCGGCTCCGGAGCGTTCATCCCTACGGGCGACGTTCCCGGGCAGGCTGCCGGGACGCTTCGCGGCGCGTTCGGCGGATGGACCATCGACCTGGCCAGCCTGGGGATCGCATCCCCGGGGGCTGGCCACCTCGGAGCGCTTTCCACGTTCGATTCCATCAGCCTCGGCCAGGATTTCCTCTACCGGGTGTCCGTGCCTGGGCATGAGGAACTCAACGCCATGCAGACAGAATTGGACATGACGGACCACGCTATCCGGAACGTCCAGGAAGTGCAGTTCACCGTCCGGACGCTGGGCACGGAAACCTGCGATGCGGACACGGAAGGCCGGGTTTTCCTGGATGTGAACCAGGGCCTGTACATCTGTCGCAACGGGAAAATGGAAGTCCTGGCTGATACGGGCAACAGCACGCTGTTCAAGAGCGCCACCCTGGCCAAGGACGGCGATCTCGTCACGAAGCCCGTTTGCCCTCCCGGGACCAGCACGGTGCCGGAAATCTTCGTGGCTCCATCCATCGTCTCCGCCGGTGCCGAGGCTCCCCCGCTCACGGCGTTCCAGGCCTGGGCCACCAGCGTCAGCACGACGCAGTGGCGCGTGAACCTGCGCCTCCTGACCACGGACGATAATCTGAGCTGGGTCAACCCCGCGTCGGATTACGCCCGAATAATCGTGTGCACCACGTGCGCCAAAGAATGAGGTGAGCATGGCCAAAGATCCCAATGAATTCATCCAGCCCGTGACGCTTCGGAAATGGCCTGCCTATGCGGTGATCGCCGTTGTTGTCGTAGCTCTCTCGGTCGTGGCCTATTCGATCCACTGGTCCCGGTCTGGCAGCAAGGAGGAGAAGGCCAAGCCGCAAGTGATCCTGCGCGACGATAAGCCCCTGGTGAGCGAGGGAGGCATGGGCTTGGCCACGCCGCCACCTCCTCCCCCCGCGTCGAAGAAGGAGTCCCCGGAGATTCCGCCCATCGTTGTTGTCATGAGCAATGAACCTCCGGAACTCAAACGGGAGCGTGAAGAGCTGCGCCGCCAGAAGCACCAGGCTGCCATGACGGCCATGGCGTCGCCCATGGTCATCCGCAAGGGCAAGGACGATGCGGGAGCCAAGGCGGTCGTAAGCCAGGCGGGCGTAAAGGAAGGCGAGGCCCGAGATTCCCGTGGAGCCCCCCAGTCGGATCGCCTCTCTGCGGCTCTGACCCGCGAGGGCGATTACAACCCGGCTTCCGACAAGGACAAGGAGGGCTTTCTCGAACGCTCCAAGGCATCGGACCGGCAGTGGCAGGCGTCAAGCGTGCGCATGGCCGGGCAGCCCTTCGAGGTCAAGACCGGCTCGGTCATCCCGGCCGTGATGGTCGGGGGCATCAATTCGGACCTCCCTGGCCAGATCATCGCCCAGGTGTCGCAAAACGTCTTCGACACGGCCGATGGCCGCCACCTGCTCATCCCCCAGGGTTCGAAGCTCTACGGCGTCTACGATTCCAGGATCGTCTACGGCCAGTCCCGTGTGCTGGTGGCCTGGAACAGGATCATCTTCCCGGACGGCTCGGCCATCACGCTGGAATCCATGCCTGGCACGGACTCTGCGGGCTTCGGCGGTTTCGAGGACCAGGCGAACAACCATTACTTCCGCATCTTCGGCACGGCACTGCTCATGTCGCTCATCACGGGCGGGACCGCCTGGGCCGTGGACACCGTGACGCCTACCACCAGCGCCAGCGGGCTCACGGGGAACGCCTCCCCCTCCCTTCAGCAGCAGATGACGTCCGCTCTGGCCACCCAGCTCGGGCAGACGACCGCGCAGGTGCTCTCCAAAGGCATGAACGTCAAGCCCACGCTCGAAATCCGACCGGGCTACCGCTTCAACGTCGTGGTCACCAAAGACCTGGTTTTCAGGGAACCCTATCGGGACCTGTAAAGAAGAGCGGAATGAACGAAAGCGAGAAATCGTGATGAGACGAAAGGAAGATGTCGTGAAGAAGCAGCAGTACGGCCTTGGCGGCTCAGGCAGCACAAGAGACACTTTCCGGTGGGGATACCTGGTGTTCACCCCGCTCCTGGCGCTGGGGTCGATGATCCTGGCCACCCAGCAGGTAGCGGCCTATTTCGGCTACCAGTCAGCCCTGGGGCAGCCCTGGGCTGTCCTGGGCGGCGTGGCTTGGTACGCGCCCTGGAAGATCTTCGACTGGCATTCCCTGGGGAGCCAGCACGAGGCCGTGCGCCAGGCAGTGTTCCACGGCCAGATGCTGTTCGTCGCTCCTCAGATGCTCATCCTGGGTTTCGCCCTCCTGAGGGCGCGCAAGCCCAAGGGGCACGGTGACCTGCACGGATCGGCGCACTGGGCCTCCGGAAAGGACATCAAGCGGATGGGCCTCTTGCGCGGCAAGGGGGTCTACGTCGGCGGCTGGGTCCAGCGCCATGAAGATCTTCGGGCTTTCCTGAGACAGCTCCGGAGCCAGCCCCTGGAGGTCCACCGCTACCTTCGCCACGACGGGCCGGAACACATGCTGCTCTACGCGCCCACCAGGTCGGGCAAGGGCGTGGGCATCATCCTGCCCACCCTGTTGTCCTATCCCGAATCCGTGGTGGTGCTCGACATCAAGGGAGAAAACTGGGCTCTCACGTCCGGATGGCGGTTCTCGCAAGGGCACAAGGTGTTCCGGTTCGATCCCTCGGACGCCAGCGGCAAGTCGGCCTGCTTCAACCCGCTGGAGGAGGTCCGGCTGGACTCCCTTTCGGCCATTCCGGACGTCCAGAACATCGCCACCATGATCGTGGACCCGGAGGGCAAAGGCCTCCAGGACCATTGGAGCAAGGCCGCGTTCGCTTTCATCGCGGGCGTGCTCATGCATTGCCTTGTGATGATCCGCTTCACGCAGAAGCGCACGGCCACGCTGAACGATCTCGGAAACATGCTGGCCGACGCCAAGAAGACCATCGACAAGCTCTTCGATGAGATGCTCGAAACGCCCCATGCGGAGTACGTGACGAAGAGCTTCCCCAACGGGGCTACCGGCGGCGACCACATCCACAACTTCATCGCCAGCTCGGCCCGGGAGATGCTGAACAAGGCCCCCAACGAAAGTTCCGGCGTCGTTAGCTCCGCCCTGGTCAACCTAGCCCTCTACCGCGACCCAGTGGTGGCCATGAACACGGCTCGGTCCGACTTTCGCGTTCAGGACCTCATGCACCTGCCCGTTCCGGCCAGCCTGTACCTGGTCGTGAGCCCGGCGGACATCAACCGCGTCCGGCCGCTGATCCGGCTCATCCTCAACCTCATCATCTCCCGAATCTGCGAACGCATGGAGTTCGAGAACGGCGTCCAGGCGAAGCCGCCTCGCCGCCTGCTGATGCTCTTGGATGAGTTCACGTCCATCGGCAAGATGGACATCGTCAACCGGTCCATCGCCTACGCGGCCGGGTACGGCATCAGTTACCTGCTCGTGATCCAGAACGTCGAGCAACTCAACGACACCTACGGCAAAGAGAACGGCATCAAAGGCAACTGCCACATCCGGATCGCCTACGCGCCGAACACCCTGGAAACGGCCAAGGAACTCTCGGAGATGACGGGCAAGACCACCGTCCTGACCCAGAAGACTTCCGTGTCCGGCGCTCGCAGCGGCCACCTCAAGAACGCCTCGGTGAGCATCTCGGAAACGGCGCGGGCGTTGTTGACGCCTGACGAGTGCATGCGTCTCCCCGGACTCCAGAAGGAGGGCGAGAAGGCGACGAAGCCCGGCGACATGCTGATCTTCGTGGCCGGGCGCTCGCCCATCTACGGGCGGCAGATTCTCTACTTCCTGGACCCCGTGTTTTCCGAACGGGCCAGGA
>JBMORI010000092.1:0-62834 GCA_049322415.1 Thermodesulfobacteriota bacterium
TCCATCCCCTGCTCGAAGCCCTCGCAAACCGCGACGAACTCAACGAAGTCCTCAAGAACAGGGTGGCCAAGGCCTGCCAGCTCCTGGACAACGACGTTCCCCTCTATCCCAACGATTTCGTCAAGGACGCCGGCATCGGCCTCACCATGGCCGGGCACGAATCCCTGGACGAGGAAGCCCTCGCCGCTCTCGGCAAGGAGTTCGCCCTTGCCGGGCGCATCGTGGCCCTGCGCTCCTTCGGCAAAGTGGCCTTCTTCCACATCCAGGACGCCTCGGGCCGCATGCAGTGCTACGCCTCCCGCGAGGATATGGGCGAAGGCCCCTATTCGGTCTTCAGGAAGTTCGACATCGGCGACATCGTGGGGGTGAAAGGCAAGCTCTTCCGCACCAAGACCGGCGAGCTGACCCTCTCCTGCGCCGAGGTCCGGCTGCTCACCAAGTCCATGCGCCCGCTGCCCGAGAAGTACCACGGCCTCAAAGACATGGAGACCCGCTACCGCCAGCGCTACGTGGACCTCATCGTCACCCCGCGCACGGCCGAGATCTTCAAGATCCGCACCCGCATCGTCACCGGCCTGCGCCGCTTCCTGGACGAGCGCGGCTTCATAGAGGTGGAGACGCCCATGATGCAGGCCATCCCGGGCGGCGCAACGGCCAAGCCGTTTTTGACCCACCACAACGCCCTGGACCTGCAGCTCTACATGCGCATCGCGCCCGAGCTCTACCTCAAGCGCCTGCTGGTGGGCGGCTTCGAGAAGGTCTACGAGGTGGGCCGCAACTTCCGCAACGAGGGCATCTCCACCCGGCACAACCCCGAGTTCACCATGTGCGAGTTCTACTGGGCGTACGCCCGGTTCGAGGACCTCATGGACCTGACCGAGGAGCTGTACGCCGCCCTGGCCATGGACGCGTGCGGCGCCACCAGGGTGCCCTACCAGGGACACGAGATCGACCTGACAGCCGGCACATGGAAGCGCCTGAATTTCTACGAATCCCTGGAGACCATCGGCGGGGTTGGCCCTGAAATCTACGCCGACTACGAGGCCTGCAAGGCCCACGTGCTCAAAAACGGCGAGAAGGTCCTCACCGGCGAGAAGCTGGGCAAGCTCCAGGCCAAGCTCTTCGATCTCTTCGTGGAGCCCAAGCTCATTCAGCCTACTTTCATCTACGGCTACCCCACCGAGATTTCGCCCCTCTCGCGCCGCAACGAGGCCAACCCCGAGGTGACCGACCGCTTCGAGCTGTTCATCGCCGGGCGCGAGATGGCCAACGCCTTCTCCGAGCTCAACGACCCCGTGGACCAGCGCCTGCGCTTCGAGGAGCAGGTGGCCGAGAAGGACGCCGGGGACGACGAGGCCCACTACATGGACGAGGACTACGTCCGCGCCCTGGAGTACGGCATGCCTCCGGCAGCCGGGCAGGGCATCGGCATCGACAGGCTGGTGATGCTGCTCACGGATTCGGCCTCCATCCGCGAGGTCATCCTCTTCCCGCTGCTTAAACCGGAGGCCGCCGCCGCCGAATGAAATTCGAACTGTTCATAGCCCTGCGCTACCTGCTGACCAAGCGGGAGAACTCGTTCATCTCGGTCATCTCGCTCATGTCCGTGCTCGGCGTGGGACTCGGCGTGGCCGCGCTCATCGTGACCATGTCCGTCATGAGCGGTTTCTCCATCGAATTCCGGGACAAGCTCCTGGGGCTCTCCTCGCACGTCATCACAGGCGTCGCCGGGGCGCCGCTGCGCAACTACGCGGCCAAGATGGAGACCGTGGCCTCGGTGCCGGGCGTCACCGCCGTCACGCCCATCATCTACTCCGAGGTGATGCTCTCCAAGTCCGGCGCTCCCAAGGGCGTCATCCTGCGCGGCATGGACCCGGAAAGCGCCCGCAACGTCCTGACCATCCACAAGGACATCGTGGAGGGGAAGGTTGAGGACCTGGAGAAGCCGGGCGAGATCCCGGGCATCCTCCTCGGCTCGGAGCTCGCCAGCCGCATGGGGCTCAACCTGGGCTCCACCGTCAACGTGCTCACCCCTTCGCTGCGCGGCTCGGCCGTGGGTTTCACCCCCAAGGTGAAGGTGTTCAGGGTGGCGGGCATCTTCAAGACCCACATGTACGAGTACGACTCCTCCTCGGCCTTCGTCTCGCTCGCGGCGGCCCAGGACATGCTGGGCTTCAAGCCCGGCGACGCCATGTACCTGGACGTGCGTCTCAAGGACCCCGACGCCGCCGTGAAGATCGGCAACGAGATCGTCTCCGCGCTGGGCGGCATGCCGTACTACGCCCGCACCTGGATCGACATGAACGGCAACATCTTCGCCGCGCTCAAGCTCGAGAAGTTCGGCATGTTCGTAGTGCTGGTGATGATCGTGCTGGTGGGGTCGTTCTCCATCATCACCTCGCTGGTGCTCCTGGTGATGGAGAAGACCCGCGACATAGCCATCCTCATGTCCATGGGGGCGACGGCGGACTCGATCAGGCGGATATTTTTGCTCCAGGGGAGCATCATCGGCGCGGTGGGCACGGTGCTCGGATTCGCGCTCGGGCTGGCGGCCGCGCTGGCCCTCAAGGAGTTCCAGTTCATCAAGCTGCCGCCGGACGTCTACCCCATGGACACCATCCCCGTGAGGCTTGAACCCGTCGACCTTACCATCATCGGGGTCACGGCCTTCGTGCTGTGCTTCGTCTCCACGCTCTATCCCGCCAGCAAGGCGGCGTCCCTCAAGCCCGTGGAGGCCCTTCGCCATGACTAGCCCCCTGTACCGCCTGCGCGGGGTGGGCAAGGTGTTTCCGGGACCCGCCGAGCCGGTGAGGGTGCTCGGAAGCATCGACCTGGACATCGAGTCCGGAGAATCCGTGGCCATCATCGGGTCGTCCGGATCGGGCAAGTCCACGCTCCTGCACCTGCTCGGCGCGCTGGACAACCCCTCGAGCGGAACCGTGGAGTTCGGCGGCCGGGACATCTCCGGCTTGAAGCCCAACGAGGCGGCAGCGCTCAGGAACCGGGACATCGGCTTCGTGTTCCAGTTCCACCACCTGCTTCCCGAATTCACGGCCCTGGAGAACGCGGCCATGCCCGCCATCATCGCGGGCGTCTCCAGGGAAGAGGCTTTTGACAAGGCGGCCAAGGCTTTGGGCCTTTTAGGGCTTGAACAAAGGCTGCATCACAGGGTAACAACGCTGTCCGGCGGCGAGCGGCAACGCGCGGCCATCGCGCGCGCCGTTCTGCTCGGTCCCAAGGCGCTTCTGGCCGACGAACCCACTGGCAACCTCGACGAAGCCACCGGCGAACGCGTCGGCGAGCTTCTGGCGAGGCTCAACGGCGAACTCGGCATGACACTGGTGGTGGTCACCCACAACCATAACCTGGCCCAGCTCATGGGCCGACGGATGGAACTGCATGGCGGAGAACTCTATGAGCGGCCGTAAGCGTACCGGTCTTGTCCTGGCCCTACTGGCTTCCATGATTCTCGGCGCGGCCGGGAGCGCACTGGCCCAGGCCAAGGCGGGCAAGGTGCTGGTGCTTCCCTTCACGGTGAACGCCCCCGGCGACACCGCCTCGCTTCGCCAGAGCGCCATGAAGCTCCTGGCGGACAGCCTGAAGGGCAAGGGCGCGGCCGTGGCGGAAGGCTCCAAGGCCGTGTCCGGCGCCTCCGAGGCCCGCAAGGCCGCCAAGGCCGCCGGGGCCACCATGGCCATATTCGGCACGCTGAGCCAGGTGGGCGAGTCCATCTCCATCGACGCCAAGGCCGTGAGCGCCGCCGGCTCCGAAGAGCCGTCCAGCGTCTACGTCACACGCCCGGGCCTCATGGCCCTCTCCTCGGCCATGGACGAAGTGGCCTCCAAGCTCGGCCCCGAAACCTCCGCCGCCGCGGCCTCCGGGCTCAAGGTCATGGAGGTTGACGTCGAAGGTAACAACGCCCTCGAGAAGGACGTCATCCTCCTCAAGGTCAAGACCCAGGTGGGCGAGCCCTTCGACTCCAGGACCATCAACGACGACCTCAAGCGCCTCGTGGAACTCGGGTACTTCGACGACGTCCAGATCAAGCTGGAGGACATGCGCGGCGGCAAGCGCGTGGTCTTCGTGGTCAAGGAGAAGCCGCGCATCCAGGCCATCAGCGTCGTCGGCAACTCCGAGATCAAGAAGGACGACATCCTCGAAGCCATGGGCACCAAGTCCGGCTCCGTGCTCAACATGCAGGTGCTGGCCGACGACCTCGAAAAGGTCCGCGAACTCTATCGCAAGAAAGGCTATTACCAGACCACCGTCGACTACAAGCTCGAACAGACCGACCCGCGTCTTGCCCGGCTCAACATCGTGGTCAAGGAAGCCAAGAAGCTCTACATCAGAAAGATAACCATCCAGGGCGCCAAGCAGGTTGACCCCTCCGACCTCAAGGACCAGATGGGCCTCAAGGAGAAGGGCTTCCTCTCCTGGATCCTGCAGACCGGCGTCCTGAAAGAGGAGCTGCTCGACCGCGACTCCGCCGCCATCGAGAACTACTACACCAACCGGGGCTTCATCGACGCCCGCGTGGGCCAGCCCCAGGTTGAGATCAAGGACGACGGCATCTACATCACCTTCCAGGTGGAGGAAGGCGAGCGCTACAAGCTCGGCAACGTTGACTTCAAGGGCGACCTGCTCCTGGACGACAAGAAACTCAGGGAAATCGCCAAGCTGACCGAGCTGGCCAAGAGCAAGAAGGAATACTTCGACCGCTCCGTGGTCCGCGACGACATCGCCAAGCTCAACGAGGCCTACTCCGACCAGGGCTACGCATTCGCCGAGACCGACGTGGACATCAAGAAGCGCGGCGAGGAGAAGGTCGTCGACGTCACCTACATCCTGAGCAAGGGACAGAAAGTGTACGTGCGCCGTGTGACCATCGAGGGCAACGACCGCACCCGCGAGAACGTCATCCGCCGCGAACTGCGCCTCTCCGATGGCGACCTGTTCTCCGGCTCCGCCCTCAAGCGCTCCAACGAGCGCCTCAACAAGCTCGACTACTTCGAGAAGGTGGACCTGGAGACCGTGCCCACCGAGAACCCCACCGAGGTGGACGTCCGCGTCAGGGTCAAGGACAAGAACACCGGCTCCATCTCCGCCGGCGTGGGCTACTCCACCTACGACTCCGTGTTCGTGGGCGGCTCCGTCGAGGAGCGCAACCTCTTCGGGAAGGGCTACAACGCCCAGTTCCAGGGCATGTTCTCCGGCGTCACCAACAGGTTCGTGGCCTCCTTCACCAACCCGCACCTCTACGACTCCGACCTGTCCTTCGGCGTGGACGGCTTCAGCACCTTCCGCCGCTATTCCGACTTCTACAAGCAGACCCAGGGCGGCATGATCCGCTTCGGCTACCCGGTGGGCGAGTACACGAACCTGCGTTTCGACTACAAGCTCACCCGCGACGACGTGTACCGCACCAACCCCTTCGCCTCCTACGTCATCCAGGAGTCCAAGGGCGTCCACTGGACCAGTTCCGTGCTCATGGGCGCCGTGCGCGACACCACCGACAGCCGCACCAAGCCCACCAAGGGCAGCATCAACGACCTCTCGGTCGAATACGCGGGCCTCGGCGGCGACCGCGGCTTCATCAGGACCTACTACAGCTTCAACTACTACTACCCCCTGTTCTGGGAGACCGTCTTCCACGCCCGCGCCCAGGCCGGCGCGCTCTTCCAGAACGGCTTCGGAGACATCCCCGTCTTCGAACGCTTCTACCTGGGCGGCATCGGCAACATCCGGGGCTACGAGACCGACAAGATATCCCCCAAGGACCACCGCACCAACGAGCGCATCGGCGGCGACACCACGTACTTCGCCAACCTGGAGTACATCTTCCCCATCAGCAAGCAGTACGGCGTCTACGGCCTGGGATTCTTCGACGCGGGCAACACCATCTGGCGCGAGCGCGACGGCTTCAACATCACCTTCGTCAAATCCCTTGGCGCGGGCGTCCGCTGGTTCTCGCCCATGGGCCTCATCCGCGTCGAGGTGGGCTACGGCCTGGACGAGATCCAGCACAGTCAGGAGCGGTGGCAGATCGGCTTCACCATGGGGCAGACCTTCTAACAGAGGCTTGACATTCGGCGCAAAAGGGTATGTGAGCATCGCCTCGGGGCGTCTTGCCCCGGAGATGGGTCCACATCGAACCGCCTGGAGAGAAAGGAGAGTTTAAGAGATGCGTAAAGTGATGAAATACATGCTTCTTGCCGTGATGATCATCGCCCTGCCCGTGATGGCCCAGGCGGCTGACAAGATCGGCGTCGTCAACTCCGAGGAAGTGGTCATGAACTCCGCCGCCGGAAAGAGGGCCGTTCAGGACCTTCAGAACAAGGTCGAGGCCAAACAGCGCGAATTGACCCGGCAGAGCGACGAACTCAAGCAGATGGACGAGAACTTCCGCAAGCAGAGCGTCACCCTTTCCTCCGAAGCGAAGCTGCGCATGCAGTCCGAAATCGAAACCAAGTTCAAGAAGATGATGGACGACCAGAACAACTTCAATCAGCAGATGGGACAGGAACGCCAGCGCGTCCTCGAGCCCCTGATGAAGGTGTTCGACCAGGTGGTGGCCGACTACGCCAAGAAGAACGGCTACTCCCTCATCATCGAGCGCCGCGCGGTGCTCTATGCCTCGGGCATGGACCTGACCGCGGAGATCACCAAGGCTTTCGAGGCCGCAGCCAAGAAATAGCTGAACACTCCCAACCGGGCGGCTTCCCTGCCGGGAGGCCGCCTTTTTTTTACCCATAAGGAGGCGACATGGCCGACATGCCCCTGAGCGTCACCGGGATTCTCAAGCTCCTTCCACACCGCTATCCCTTTCTCCTCGTGGACAAGGTGCTTGAATTCGAGAAGGAGACGTCCCTCAAGGCCCTCAAGAACGTCACCTTCAACGAGCCCTTCTTTCAGGGGCATTTCCCGGACAAGCCCGTCATGCCCGGCGTGCTCCAGCTTGAAGCCATGGCCCAGGCCGGAGGATTGCTGCTCGGCCTTTCGCGGGAAGGACTCGGCGACAAGCTCTTCATGTTCACCGGCATCAACAACGCCAAGTTCCGCAGGCCGGTGTTTCCCGGCGATCAGCTGATCCTCTCCGTTTCGGACGTGAAGCAGAAGCTCAGCCTCTGGCGCATGAAGGGAACCGCCACCGTGGACGGGCAGTTGGCCTGCGAGGCGGAACTCACCGCCGCCGTGGTTGACAAAAGCAAGCTCTAGCAAGGGCTCCGCCCTTGACCCGGCAGGGCGCTGCGACTTCCCCAGCCAGGGGGAGGCTCCCCCCTGGATCCGCCGGTTGCTTCGCGGGATGGGGCGGTGACACGTCGCTTGCCGTCGATGACCGCACCGCCGGGCGTGAGCTGCCCCGGTCGAGCGCGCAAGCGAATTCTTTTCACACAAAGAGAGCGGGGAGCGTGCTTTGCGCGCTCCCCGATTTTCGCATTCGTATCGCCTGAAACCCGCGAAGCAAATGAGGGTCCAGGGGGATCATCCCCTGGCCGCCGGAGGCATCTTTACTATCTCTTCTTCCTACTCCATGGCGCGGCCGAGAGCGTCAACGAAGCCCTCCACATCCTCTTCCGTGGTGTCGAACGAGCACATCCAGCGCACTTCCGGGGCTTCAGCCGGTTCCGGGTTCCAGACGTAGAAGAAATATTCCTTCTTCAGCCTCTCCGCGGCGGCGGCCGGTATCCTGGCGAAGACGGCATTCGTCTCCACGGTGCGGGTGATCTCCACGCCCGGGACCAGGGCGGACTTCTCGGCCAGCATGACGGCCATGGCGTTGGACGCGCTGGCGTTGTCCCGCCAGAGTCCGCCTTCGAGCAGGGCGGAGAACTGTGCGGAGATGTAGCGCATCTTGGAAGCCAGCTGCATGCCCTGCTTGCGCAGGAAACGGAAATCCTCCGCCAGTTCGGGGCGGAAAAACACCACGGCCTCGCCGTACATCATGCCATTCTTGGTGCCGCCGAAACTCAGGACGTCGACTCCGAGGTCGCGCGTCGCCCCGGCGAGCGTTTGCCCCAGAGCGGCGGCGGCGTTGGCGATGCGCGCGCCGTCCATGTGCAGGTACATGCCCCGGGAATGGGCGAGGTCCGCCAGGGCCTTGATCTCCTTGGGGCGGTAGAGGGTTCCGAGCTCCGTGCTCTGGGTGATGGAGATGACCCGGGGCTGGTTGTGGTGCTCGTTGCCCAGGTCGTGGAGCACGGGCAGGACGTGCTCCGGACGCAGCTTGCCGTCCGGAGTGGGGAACGCGTGGAGCTTGCAGCCCAGGTGTCGCTCCGGCGCGCCGCATTCGTCCACGTTGATGTGAGCGCTTTGGGCGCAGATGATCGAGTTGTAGGAACGCGTCAACGCGTTCAGGGAGAGCACGTTGGCTGCGGTGCCGAGGAAGACGAAGAAGACGCGCGCGCCAGGGCCGAACTCATTGGCAAAAGCCTCCTCGGCGCGCCGGGTCCATGGGTCGTCGCCGTAGCCCACCGCGTGGCCGTGGTTGGCGTCCTGGATCGCCCGCAGCACGAGGGGGTGGACGCCGGAGTTGTTGTCGCTGGCGAAGCTGCGCGTGGGAGTCATGGCGGTCGTATCCTTTGGATTCGGGGCTGGAAGGCTTTGCGGACAGGTCAGGACCGGGCTGTCCGGCCGATCACTGATTCGAAATCCTGGCACAGGGACATGCGCTGCGAGTCTTCCTCGATCTCGTCCAGGTGCAGGGCCATGAGGCGCACCAAGGACGCGTCCAGCTTGCCCTGCTCGGCCTCCTCCTCGAGGATAAGCATGGCCTTCTCGCGGGACAGCGCAGGCTTGTAATGGCGTTCCATGGTTATGGCGTCGTAGACGTCCACTATCATGAGAAGCCTGGCCATGAGCGATATGCCGTCGCCCTTGAGCCCGGCCGGATACCCGGAGCCGTCGAGGCGTTCGTGGTGCTGGCAGATTATGTCCAGCAGCCTGGACATGGTCTTGGGGAAGGGGATGTGCTGGAGTATGCGGTAGCTTTCGGCCGGATGGCGCTCAATCTCGCGTCGTTCCTCCGGCAGAAGGTTGCCGCGCGGCACGAGCAGGGCCAGCACCTCATTTTCAGAGAGCACGGGCACGGATTTGCCGTAGGCGGTGATCTCCTGCTTGGAGAGTTCCACCACCAGGGAGGCGTCCTCGCGGCTCAAGGTGTCCGAGCGGTTGATGCGCTTCAGGTGCTCGAAATCCATCTCCCAGGCCGCGCCCGTCACTTCAGACAAGAGTGCCATGCGCATGCCGATAACCTGCATGTGCTGGGCGTCCAGCCGGGTGGCCTTGGTGAGCACCTGTTCGCGCACGCCGATCTTGCCCACGTCGTGCAGCAGGCCCGCGTAGTAGATTTCGGCAAGGTCGTTGGATTCGAAGCTGACGCCGGGAAAGAACTCCGTGTCCCGGTGGACCACTGTGGCCAGGGCGACAGCCAGGCGCGCCACGCGGTGCGAGTGCCCGGCGGTGAAGGGGTCCCGGGCGTCGATGGCGGTGGCCAGAGCCTGGAGAAGGGCCTTGAGGAGGGTCTGCATGCCCTCGAAGTGCACGGCGTTGCCCATGGCCGTCCCGGCGACGCTGGTCAGCGTCGTGACGTACTGGAGGTGCTTTGCTTCAAGCGGGGCCTCGCCGGAGGTGGCCAGCACCAGGGCCCCGGCCAGGGAGTCGGCCGCGACGATGGGCGCGACAAGCAGCGCCTTCAGTCCGGGGGCCTCGCCGTGCCAGCGGTGGTCGGCATCCAGGTCACTTACGAGCTCCCCCTTGCCGGAGTGGATGACGTCCGTGAAGAGGGTGCCGGCGCTGATGCGCTCAAGGCCCATGTCACCGGCGGGACCGAACGAGGCAAGGGGCGCGAGGTCGCCGGTCTTGCCGTCGCGCAGGAAAAGCATGCCCATCTCGGTGGGCAGCGCCCCGGACTGGCATTCCGCCAGGAGCGCCCGCCCCACCTGCCTGAGCCTGAGCGAGGCGTTCAGCCCCACGGTGGCCCGGTGCAACAGGGACAGCTCGCGGTACTTCTGGAGCGTGTCGGCGGCAAGTGAGCGTCTGGCCTCGTCCTGCCTGAGCAACATCTCGATGCTCTGGGCCAGGAACTCGGCCACCTGCTGGGCGTTGGGCGCGGTGAACTGGGTCTGCCCCCCATGCGACGCGGCGACGATGACGTGTCCGGCGCAGTGGCCGTTGATGGAAATGGATGCGCTGAAACGGACGGCGGAGGGCTGTTCGAGGATGTCCTCCTCGAGGCCGCGCGAGGCCAGGAGCCTGCCGCCCTGCACGAGTCCCACCCCCCAGCCCGGTTCGAGCAGTGCCTTGGCCTTGGCGAAGAGGGGGGCCAGGTCGTTGTTGCGTAGGAATCTGCGAAGGACCATGATTTCAAGGACTGCGGTCGCAGCTACCTCTGAATTCCGAGGAGCGACCGGGCGGTTCCCAGCACGTCGTCGGGGTCGAAGGGTTTTGTCATGTACCGCCGCGCGCCCAGTTCCAGTCCCTGGCGGCGGTCCACTTCCTGCCCCTTTGCGGTGAGCAGGACGACGTTGAGGGAGCCTGCCAGCGACGGATCCTGCATGACCTTGCGGCAGACCTCGTATCCGCTGAGTCCTGGCATCATGATGTCCAGGAAGACCAGGTCGGGGCGCTCCTCGCGGATGAGCTTGAGCCCCTGCTCCCCGTCCGCGGCCGAGAGGATTTGCACGCCGTGCTCGTCCTCGAGATCCTCCAGGGTCTGCTCAAGGAGCATTCTGATGTGGATTTCGTCATCGACTATGAGGATCTTGCCGGGCATCGGTTCTCCTGCGCGCGTGGATTGAAACGATCCCTTACGTCAAATGCCGCCGGAGGTGAAGGGGCGGGGAGGGCTCAAGAAACAAGGGCGGCGTTTGACCGCCGCCCTTGCCTTCAAGGCTTGGAAACCGGATCTATTGGCCCGAGCAGGAGCCTGAGGAGCAGGAGCTGCCGCACCCGCCGCCGCCCAGTTCCAGGCTGGAATGGACCTGGAATCCCATGTAGGAAAGGTCGACCGTGATGGGCTGGGCCTTGCTCATGAGTTCCTTGTCAACGATGAAGGAGTAGCCGTCCGCATCGAACACATCGTCGCTATCTTTTGGCTCGTCCAGAGCCAATGCCAGCCGGGGGCCAGCTCAGCCGCCGGAGGAGAGGTACACGCGGATGGGGGACTTGTCCTTGTCCGCGAAGTACGAATCCAGCTGCTTTTTGGCAGCTTCGGTCAGGGTAAACATTAGGAGCCTCCTGGGTGAATGGGTCGAGTGGATAGGTAAGCCCCATGGGCTTGTTTGTCAAATGCCGCACTTGCCGATGGGTGTTCCGGCAGACGGACGGGATGCTCGTAAAGGTAGGGATTGGCTGGAGATGGCGGCCGGATAGCGACATTTCCGGTCTGAATTGAACCGGGTCCGCCACGAGACGGCATGCCTCGTGGCGGACCTCGGGATTTTCATGCCAGGCCGTCAGGAGCAGCTGCCTCCCGAGCAGGAGCATCCGCCGCACCCGCCGCCTCCCAGTTCCAGGCTGGAGCCGATGGAGAAGCCGGAGCAGGCGAAGTCGATGGAGATTGGGGCGGCCTTCTCGTGGAGCTCCTTGTCCACGACGAAGGAGTATCCCTCGTGCTCGAAGACTTCGTCAGCGTCCTTTGGGTCGTCCAGGGCCAGGGCCAGGCGGGGGCCGGAGCACCCTCCGCTGGCCAGGAAGATGCGGATGGGCGATTTCTCGTTCTGGGCGAAGTATTCGTCAAGCTGCGCCTTGGCGGGCGTCGTGATCGTGACCATGTGAACCTCCAGTGGTGATCGTCAGGACAATGAAGTAGGTACGCCGGGGCGGTTGGTCAAATACGAATGCGTGATGCGGCGGTTTGCCTTGCAACGGGAATTCGGATAGGAGCGGGGAAACGTCGATTTCCGGAAGGGACATGAAGCGCCAGAAGATAGTCATGAACGGCAAGGAGATGTCGCGCACGCTGGAGCGGCTCGCTTTCGAGATCCTGGAGCGTCACGGCGAGTGCACCGAACTCGCGCTCCTGGGCGTGCAGCGCCGGGGCGTGGAGCTGGCGCAGCGGCTTCGCCGCATCCTGGAGGCCAGGCTCGGCTGCGAGCTGCCGCTCGGCAAGCTCGACATCAACCTCTACCGCGACGACTGGACCAACCTGGCCCATCAGCCCCAGATAAACCAGACCGACATCCCCTTCGCCATCGACGGCCGCAAGCTGGTGCTGGTGGACGACGTGCTCTACTCGGGCCGAACCGTGCGCGCCGCCCTGGAGGCCATCCTCGATTTCGGGCGGCCCAGGAAGGTGGAACTCCTGGTGCTGGTGGACCGGGGACACCGCGAGCTGCCCATCCAGGCGGACTACATGGGCAAGCTCCTGCCCACATCCCGCGAGGAGCGGGTGGACGTCTACGTCAAGGAACTCGACGGCGAGGACAAGGTGCGCCTGGCCAGCGAATCGGGCGAGGAGGCCTGAAGATAAAGCGGGCGGCGGGCAAGCCGTTTGGACTGGCTTGCCAGTCCCGTCGCTAGCCTCCGGCCGCCTCTCCCTCTGCCCTGGTCCCCATTCTCTCCGCCCCCGAACGCTCCACGCTGTTGGCCAGACCGGCCTCTCCCAGCAATTCAAAGGTTCTGCCCAGGTATTCGAATACCCTTGAAGACACGGGCTCGCGCGTGCGCATGCGCTCGGCAAGCTCGCTCAGGCATCTGCGGGCCTGGGCGGCGGCGTCGTCCATGCGGTTGGCCTTGACCAGCGCGTAGGCCAGAACCGTATCCACCAGCAGATGATCCGTGCGCTTTTCAGGGCGGATCATCTTGAGGATGCTCACGGCGGAGGCCGCTTCATCCTGCTCGATGGCGATCCTCGCCAGCCGCAGAAGCAGCAGCAGGTATTCGTGCATGTCCGGCACGGGGCTTAGCTTCAAAAACTCCACTCCCCGCTCAAGGCTCTTCTTCTCCTCGGCGGTCCGTCCCGCCTTGCCGTGGGAGGCGGCGATCCACCGGGCCAGCCGCGCCTTGAAATTGAGGATGCGGGCCTTCATGGAGGGCAGGGACACCCGCTCCAGGAGCGCGTCCATGACCGCGTACGCCTTGTCGTGGCGTCCGGCGGCCTCCAGGGCCATGGCCCTCTGGGCGGCGGCTCTCTCCGACCAGGGATCGAGGGCGGCGGCGGTTTTGTAGTGGGCGGCGGCCGAGCGGCTGTTCCCTGCGTCCAGTGCCTGGCCTCCGGCTTTCAGATGCAGCTCGGCGAGCGGCTGGCCGATGTCAGAGCCGCGCGCCTTGGCCTTGCGGTATGCCCAGGGCGTCGCCGCCTCGATGCCGCCGTAACGGATGGAGCACTGCATCATGCCGTCCAGGGCGTCCACGCCGTCGGGGTCGAGTTTCAGGGTATGGCGGAACTCCTTCTCCGCGCGCGTCAGGTCGCCGAAGGCGAAAAGCTGCCAGCCCAGCATGTTCCGGGCGAGATAGGACTCCGGGGCCTCCCTGGCCGCGGTCTCAGCCAGGGGCAGGGACACTTGGCCCTGGCCGCGCAGGTAGGAGTCGATCATGTACGCGCCGTAGGACAGGCCGAAGGCGCGCAGCGCCTGGCGGCTGGTCTTGTCCGGCCTCAGCGCCTTGGCTGCCTGGGCCGGGGGATAGGACAGCCCCGCCCGGGACGCGAGCAGGTCAAGAAGGCCTCGCTTGAAGCCCACGAGCCCGGCGGCGGCGTCGATGGGCAGGACAGCCGAACCGGATTGGCCCGTGGCCAGGTCCAGGCAGCGGACCTCGGCGTCGCCGCCGGGGAGGATGAGGCCGGTGATGATGTGGCGCGCTCCCTCGCGCGCGAGGGCTGGAATGGGATACTCATGGGGGCGCAGGCCGAGCATGTAGGCCTGGAGGTCCCCGGCGGAGGGGAAGGGCTCCCGCATGTGGCGCAGGAGGTAGGTCTCCTCCAGGTCCGGGCTCAGGGCCAGCATGTTCTCGATGACGTTCTGGATGGCCGGTCCCATGCCGTCGTAGGCCGTGCCCGGCGCGGGCTGGAAGGGGGCCACGAGCGCCCGGGCCGGACCTTGCGGCGCCGCTTGCGACGGCCGGACGAGGCAGGACGCGGCAAGGGCGAGGATGGCGGCCAGGAGGAGGGGGAGGGGGCGGCGCATCAGGACTCGGTAGTGGCGTCCGCCGAAGAAGGCAAGCGCTGATGCTCCGCGGGGAGGTTCATGCGCAGGAAAAAGGGGCCGCCCGTACCGGCGGCCCCAGGCTGTCCGTAGGATTATCGGCGTTGGCTCAGCGCTTCAAGCACACTTCGGTGCCGATGCCCGACTTGGTGAACAGCTCAAGTATCAGCGAGTTCTCCACGCGTCCGTCGATGATGTGCGCCTTCTCCACGCCCGACTGCACCGCTTCCATGCAGCACTTGAGCTTGGGGATCATGCCGCCCTTGGCCGTGCCGTCCTCGATGGCCCAGCTGGCCTCGCGCAGGTCCATGGTCTCGATGAGCTCGCCGTCGGCCCCGAGCACCCCGGCCACGTCCGTGAGCAGGATGAGGCGGCGCGCGCCCAGCGCCTGGGCCACCGCCCCGGCCGCCGTGTCGGCGTTGATGTTGTAGGTCTTGCCGTCGTCGTCCACGCCCACTGGCGCGATGACCGGGATGACGCCGCTCGACGTCAGCGTGCGGATGAGCGACGCGTTGACGTTCACCGGCTCGCCCACGTTGCCCAGGTCGATGAGCTCCGGGGGCGCGTCCTCCCGCTTGATCATCATCTCCAGCTTCTTCACCTTGATGAGCCAGCCGTCCTTGCCCGAGAGGCCGACGCTTGAGCCGCCGTGCAGGTTGATGAGGTTGACGATCTCCTTGTTGACGCGCCCAACCAGCACCATCTCCACCACGTCCATGGTGGCGTCGTCGGTGACGCGCAGCCCCTCGCGGAAGGTGGACTCGATGCCGAGCGTGGTGAGCATCCTGCCGATCTGCGGCCCGCCGCCGTGGACGATGACCGGGTTAACCCCGATGTACTTGAGCAGCACCACGTTCAGGGCGAAGCTCTTCTTGAGGGCTTCGTCCTTCATGGCGTGGCCGCCGTACTTGATGACCACGGTCTGGCCGTGGAACTTGCGGATGTACGGCAGCGATTCCAGCAGCATGCGCGCCTGGCTTGCGGCGGTGTTTTCCATGGTATTCGTCCTTCTAGAGGATGTAGCGGGTGAGGTCGCGGTCTTCGGCCACGTCCCTTAGCTTCTCGCGCACGTACTCGCGGTCGATGACGACCGTGTCGCCGCTTCTGTCCGGGGCCTCGAAGGAGAGGTCCTGAACGATCTTCTCCATGATGGTGTAGAGGCGGCGTGCTCCGATGTTCTCGGTCTCCTCGTTCACCTTCTGGGCGAAGGAGGCCATCTCCTCCAGGCCGTCCATGGGGAACTCGATGGTGACTCCCTCGGTGGCGAGCAGGGCCTTGTACTGCACGGTGAGCGAGTTCTGCGGCTCGGTGAGGATGCGCAGGAACTCCTCCTTGCCGAGCGCCGAGAGCTCCACTCGAAGCGGGAAGCGTCCCTGGAGCTCCGGCACCAGGTCGGAGGGCTTGGTCAGATGGAACGCCCCGGCGGCGATGAAGAGGATGTGGTCGGTCTTGACCATGCCGTACTTGGTGTTCACCACGCAGCCTTCCACCACGGGCAGGAGGTCGCGCTGCACGCCCTCGCGGGAGACGTCGGGGCCGGAGCCGCCGTGGCCGGTGCGGCCGCAGATCTTGTCGATCTCGTCGATGAACAGGATGCCGGACTGCTCCACGCGCTCCTTGGCCATCTCGGCCACCTTGTCCATGTCCACGAGCTTCTCGGACTCCTCGGTTATGAGGATGTCGTAGGCCTCGCGCACCTTGAGCTTGCGGGTCTTGCGCTTCTGGGGGAACACCTTGGAGAACATGTCCTTGAACTGGCTGCCCAGCTCCTCCATGCCCGGCATGGCCATGATCTCCACGCTGGGCGAGGCCACCGTGACCTCCATCTCCACCTGCTTGTCGTCGAGCGCGCCCTTGCGCCAGAGCTGGCGCATCTTCTCGCGCGTGGATTGCGGTCCCTCGCCCTCGGCGGCCACGTCGATGGCAGGCTGCGAGCCGCCGTAATAGGTGGGCTGGGCAGGGCGCGACGCCGGCAGCAGCAGGTCCAAAAGGCGCTCCTCGGCGGCCTTCTCGGCCTTGACCCGCACCTTGCCCGCCTCCTCCTTGCGGATGAGCTGCACGCCGATCTCCATGAGGTCGCGCACCATGGACTCCACGTCGCGGCCCACGTAGCCCACCTCGGTGAACTTTGTGGCCTCCACCTTGTGGAAGGGCGACCCGGCCAGCTTGGCCAGCCTGCGGGCTATCTCGGTCTTGCCCACGCCCGTGGGGCCTATCATCAGGATGTTCTTGGGGGCGACCTCGTCGCGGAGGGAAGGGTCGATCTGCTGCCTGCGCCAGCGGTTGCGCATGGCTATTGCCACCATGCGCTTGGCCGGGTTCTGGCCCACGATGTAGCGGTCCAGCTCGGATACTATCTCTCGGGGAGTGAGCGTGTTCATTATTTGTCCACGGTCTCCAGGACGATGTTGGAGTTGGTGAAGACGCACAGCTCGGCGGCGATGTCCATGGCCTTCTGGGCGATGTCCTTGGCGGAGAGCCCGGTGTTTCGCGAGAGCGCCCGTGCGGCAGCCAGGGCGTAGGTCCCGCCGGAGCCGATTGCGGCCAGGCCGTCGTCGGGCTCGATCACGTCGCCAGCTCCCGTGAGGATGAGGATGGTCGAGCCGTCGGCCACCAGGAGCATGGCCTCCAGGCGGCGCAGGAACTTGTCCTTGCGCCAGTCCTTTGCAAGCTCCACGGCGGCGCGGGTGAGGTTGCCGGAGAACTCCTCCAGCTTGGCCTCGAAGCGCTCGAAGAGGGTGAAGGCGTCGGCGGTGGAGCCCGCGAACCCTGCCAGCACGCGCTCCTTGTAGAGGCGGCGGACCTTGCGGGCCGAGTGCTTCATGGCCACTGCCTGCCCGAACGTGACCTGTCCGTCCCCGGCCATGGCCACGCCCGAGGCGTCGCGCACGGCCAATATTGTGGTGCCGTGAATGTCCATTGTTTGTTCCTACAGGATTTGGCGGGCGAAGCCCAGCCAGGTTTCGTACGCCTTGGGCGAATACAGGATCATCCACGCCTCGCGGACCAGACCCTCTCCCAGCCCGCGCTTGAGCTCCCCGATAGCGACCGGCGCGGCCATCTCCACGGGGTAGCCGTAGGCGCCGCAGCTGATGGCAGGAAAGGCCACGGTGGATACGGCGTTCTCACGGCACAGCTCCAGGCAGGAGCGGAAGGCCGAGGCCAGGGCCTCCGGCTCGCCCGAGTTCCCGCCGCGCCAGACGGGGCCCACGGCGTGGATGATGAATCTGGCTTTCATGTCGAAGCCGGGCGTGATGACGGCCTCCCCGGCCTTCACCTCGCCCCGCTGGGCGATGATCTCCCGGCAGGCCGCTGGGAGTTCCGGCCCTGCCGCCGCATGGATGGCCCCGTCCACGCCGCTGCCCCCGGCCAGGCGGGAGTTGGCGGCGTTGACCACGGCCCCGGCTGGCCAGGAGGCGATGTCGCCCCGGGCCAGCCCCAGGATCCCGGGCGGGACGTCGAAGCGGATCACGGCTTGAAGGCCCCGGCCCAGGACTGGTCGATCCTCGGGCTCATGACGGCGAGCGACGCCCCGGCGGGGTCGAGCATTTCGGCGGCCAGGGCGCTCAGTTCGTCCAGGGTGACGGCCTCGAAGCGGGCGGCGGTCTCCTCGGGCGTGACGAAACGGCCGAGGATGAGCTGGTTCCTCGCGAGGCGCGACATGCGGTCCTCGCTGGATTCAAGCGAAAGATAGAGCACGGAGAGCATGTGGTCGCGGGCGTGGGCCAGCTCCTCGGCGGTGACGCCCTGGCGGGCCAGCTTATCGAGCTCCTCGCGCAGGCAGGCGAGCAGCTCCCCGGTGCGTTCGGGCTCAACGGCGGCGTAGACCTGGAGCACCCCCTTGTCGGTGAGGGAGTTGCCGAAGGAGTAGACGGTGTAGGCCAGCCCCCGGCGTTCCCGGACCTCCTGGAAGAGGCGCGAGGACATGTTGCCGCCCAGGATGGCGTTCAGAAGCCCCATGGCGAAGCGCCGGCCGTCGTTGGCCCCCATGCCTGGGAAGGCCAGGGCCACGTGGCTCTGTTCGGTGTCGCGCTCCCTGAGCAGCACTGCCGGGCGGTAGCTTCCCTCGCCGGGAGGCGGGGCGGTCGCCACGGGGGGCAGCGACCCGAAACGGCTCCGGGCCAGCTCCAGGAAGGCGCCGTGGTCCAGGCTCCCGGCGGCGGAGACGAGCATGGCCCCCGGGCGGTAGTGGGCCTTGCGCCAGGATTCAAGGCCCTTCAGGCCGAAGCTCTTGACCGTCCCGGGCGTGCCCAGGATGGAGTGGCCCAGGGAACTGTCCGGCCAGATGGCGCGCCAGAAGGACTCCATCAGGCAGTCCTCCGGGTCGTCCTCCACCATGGCGATCTCCTGGAGCACCACGTCCTTCTCCTTGTCCAGGTCATCCCTGGAGGGCTTGGGCGAGAGGACGATGTCCGCGAGTATGTCCAGGGCGTCTTCCAGATGCGAGTCCACCACGCGGGCGTGGAAGCAGGTGTGCTCGCGGCTGGTGTAGGCGTTGGAGTGGCCTCCCAGCAGGTCCAGGGCCTTGGCGATGTCCAGGGCGGTGCGGCGGGCGGTGCCCTTGAAGGCCAGGTGCTCCCAGAGGTGGGCCGTGCCTTCCTGGCCGGGGGACTCGTGGCGGGAGCCGGACTCGATCCAGATGCCGAAGCTCACGCTGCGGGCGCTGTCCAGGCGCTCGGTGGCCACGCGCAGCCCGTTGTCCAGGACGCTGAGGCGATGGTCGTAGGGTGATGTCATGCGTTCTCGCGGAAGTAAGGCTTGCCGAGTCCCGCCGGGGCGTGCCCTTTTCGTCCCAGGAAGGCGGCCAGGCTCAGTGTGAGGATGGTGAGCAGGTAGGGCAGTATGCGCAAGACGTATAGCGGCACGATGTGCGTTCCGGTGGCCTGGAAGAAGAACTGGAGCGCGGAGAGCAGGCCGAAGAACAAGGCTCCGGCCATGGCCCACGCGGGCTTCCATCCGGCGAAGATCACGATGGCCACGGCGATCCATCCCTGGCCGGCGGTGATGCCCTCCTTCCAGCCGGGCGTGAAAACGAGCGAAAGGTACGCTCCGGCCATGCCGGAGAGGAATCCACCCGCGGCCAGGGCGGCGAAACGGGTCCGGGCCACGGGAGCGCCCATGGCGTCGGCGGCGGCCGGGTTCTCGCCGCAGGCCCGCACGACGAGCCCCCAGCGGGTGCGCGAGAGCAGAAACCACATGAAGGCGGTCACGGCGATGCCCAGATAGACGGCGGCGTTCTGCTTGAAGAGCACCGGGCCGAGGAAGGGAATCTCGGAGAGGCCGGGAACGGGCGTCTCCTGCACGCGAAGGCCGATCTTTCCGATGAGGCCGCGCCCCAGGTAGTTGGAGAGCCCCGCTCCCAGGATGGTCAGTGCGATGCCCGAGAGCAGCTGGTTGGCCCCGAGCCTTATGGCGAAGAATCCGTGCAGGGAGGCCATGAGCGCACCCACGGCCCCGGCCGCCGCGAAGGCCAGGTAGGGGTTCTTGGTGACGTAGCCCACGTAGAAGCCCGTGAGGGCCCCCATGAGCATCATGCCTTCCTGCCCCAGGTTGATCACGCCGGAGCGCTCGGCCAGCACTTCGCCCTGGGCCGCCAGCAGCACCGCCATGGAGGATTTGAGCGTCAGGATGAGGAGAAAAGCGAGGTCGTTCATGGAGTCTTGTTCCCTAGCACGGCGCGGCCCGCTTTCCAAGAGGCGCGGGGCGCGCGGCGTTGACAGCGGCGGACAATTGTGGCTCATTATGGAGCATGCGTGAAAATCCGCCGGCAGGAGAAAGCACATGACCACATGGATATGGGTGGCGCGTTGGCTGAAGACCCCGGGCAAGGAAGAGCAGGTCAGGCAGGCCGCCGAGGGCGTGCGCCGTCATTGGCGGGAAGCCGCCCTGGACGAGGGCTTCGACCCGGACAGGAACGTCACCGTGGCCGAGGGTGAGAAGGAAATCCGCGTGGGTATCTCCGAGGAGATGGACGAGGAATTCCGGGAAGGCCCCGGAGAGTGGCGCTACTACTGATCCCGGGTCTTTTCCAGGGCCATCCGCCCGGCCTCGACGCAAAGCCTCGCGGCCTCGAGGGGGGGCGGAAAGCCGGGCGGGAAGCACGCGAGGAGGTCCGCCTCCGTGAGGGAGCGGGCCTTCTCGATGTCCGCTCCGGTGGCCGCCTCGCACCAGAACGAGGCGCACAGGACGCCTTCCCCGCCGGGTATGTCCGTGAGGAATCCCGCGTCCAGCACTGTTCCGCGCTCCACGTGGAGGAACAGCTCCACGAAGCGGCCTTCTCCTCCGGAGGCCTTCCCCGAGAAACGCGCCCCGGCCGGTATGCCCAGATGCGGCGGGTCGAAGGCCCTGAACCGGAGGTCCTCGGCGGCCGTCATTTCTGCTCGATCCTTTTGTAGTGCGTGAAGTCGAAGTCCTGGGGCAGGTTGTTCCCGCGTCCGCGCCTGAGGATTCTGGACAGCGCGAGAAGCGCCGCCGGGACGGCCAGCGCCGTGAGCACAAGCTCCGCAAGGATGGTTTCCATGGCTTTGCCTCCCGTTTTCGGGAGAGCATACCCCGAGCGCGGGCGGGGGCAACTTTGTCGGACTGTTCCGACAGGGGCCGCTCAGCGTCCCTCCGTCTCGATGACGCGCCGGATGATGGCGGCGGTGGTGTTCACGCCGAGCTTGCGCATCCCCCGGGAGCGGTAGGTGCTGGCGGTCTTGACGCTTATGCCCATGTCCCGGGCGATGTCCGTGAGCTTCTCGCCCGCGCCCAGGCGGCGGGCAACCTCGGCCTCCCTGGCCGAGAGCCCGGGCAGGCCGCCCGCGCGGCCTTTTCCGTCCGCGAGGCGTGGCGACAGGGACGGGCTCACGTAGACGCCGCCGTCCAGTACCACGGCCAGGGCCTCGGCGAGTTCCTCCGGGGCGGAGTTCTTGCCGAGGTACCCCCGCGCGCCCAGGCTCAGGGCGCGGCGGGCGTATTCGGCTTCCTGGTGCATGCTGAGCACGATGGCGGGCAGGCCGGGACGCTCGCGGGTCATGTGCTCCAGAAGGTCCAGGCCGCTGCCGTCGGGAAGGGATATGTCCAGCACGGCCAGGTCGAAGGTCCCGCCTTCCAGGGCGCGCAGGGCCTGGGCCACGCCCGCCGCCTCGGTGAAGGAGCAGGGCCCGGGCATGTCCGCGATGATGTCCATGGTGCCGCGCCGGACCACGGCGTGGTCGTCCACCACCAATATGTTCATGGTTTCCTCCCTGGTCTTGGTCCGGCGGGCAGGCGCGCGGTCACGGCCGTGCCGCCTTGGGAATGGGCGGAGATGTCCAGTTCGCCGCCCGCCGCTCGCATGCGCTCGCGCATGCCGGTCAGGCCGAAGGAGTCCGGCGATTCCAGGGCTTCGGGCGTCACGCCGCGTCCGTCGTCCTTGACCAGCATGGTGAGGACGCCCCGTTCGAGCCTGAGGCGCACCAGCACCTTCTTCGCCCCTGCGTGGCGGGCCACGTTGGTCAGTGCCTCCTGGAGCACCCGGTAAAGGGCGGTGGCCGCCTCGGGGGGGAGGGCGGGCGGCCTGCCCGGCTTGAGCTCGACCGCGATGCCCGAGCTTTGCGCGAAGGTGCGGACCAGCCAGGCCACGGCCGCAGAGAAGCCCAGCTCGTCCAGGATGGGAGGGCGCAGCTCCCTGGAGATGCGCCTGACGCTCTCGAGGGTCCCGGCGGTCAGCTCCCTGAGCCCGGCCACCTGCCGCGCGGCCTCCGCGTCGCGCCCGGCCGCGCCCCTCTCCAGGCGGTAGAGGCCCATGTTGAGGGCCGTGAGGTCCTGGCCCAGTTCGTCGTGGATTTCCCTGGAGATGCGGGCGCGCTCCTCCTCGATGCGGTCCTGGAGGTAGGCGGCCAGGGCGCGGTAGCGTTCGCGGGAGAGCTCCAGGTCACGGGTACGCTCCCTGACCCGCTCCTCCAGGAGCTCGCGGGCCTCCCGCAGGGCGCGCTGCGCCTCCACCCGCTCCGTCACGTCGCGCAGGGAAAGCCGAAGCCCCCTGTAGACGCCTTCGGGGGAGAGCACGCGGGTGGTCTCCTGGGCCAGCCAGACCACCGCCCCGTCCCGGCGGGTGATGCGGAAATCGAGCGACGGCGAGGCCTGATCGCGGCTTGCGCGCATGGCCTCCCGCCATCGGGGCAGGTCCCGGGGGTGGACGATGCGCTCGAAGAACAGGGGGTCGGCCAGGAACGCCTCAGGCGCGTGGCCCGAGATCCTGCCGCAGGATGGCGAGACGTAGCGGATGCCGCCGTCCGGCCCCAGCCACATCTCCCAGTCGTAGGTGAAGTCCGCCACGGTGCGGTACGTTTCCAGCTCCCGGCGCAGGCGGGCCGTGTGGCGCGGCCCGCGCGGGAACGCTTTCGCTCTGGCCATGGCGCATCATCCGGCAGGGCGGCCGGGAAATCAAGGGCGGGATTCAGCGCTTCGCGTTCCTGGCCTGTATCCACAAAAGGCTAAGAAGCAGGGCCGCCTCGATGACCAGGCTGGCGGCGGAGGGCAGGCGCATCCTGGTCTGCAGATACTCGCCCCCCACCAGCACCGACGCAAGCACCGCCGCCGCCACGGGGGCCAGGGCCGGGTTCAGCCGGGCCAGGCAGGCAACGATGACCCCGTCGTACCCGTAGCCGATGGCCACGCCCTGCTGGAGCCTGCCGTGGATGGCCGACACCTCGGCCATGCCCGCCACTCCGGCCAGCGCGCCGCTTGCGATCAGCACCCAGAACCCGCGCCGCGAGGCGTTCATCCCGGCGTAGTCCGCCGCCTTGGGGCCGAGCCCCATCACCGTGAGCTCGTAGCCCCAGCGGGTCCGGGCCAGCGCCCAGGCCAGGACGAGCGCGGAGGCGACACCGAAGAACAGCCCCGGGTGGACCCTCGTGCCCCACAGGCGGGGCAGCTGGGCGGAGGCCGGGAAGATGGCCGTGCCCGGGAAGCCGAAGCCGGCGGGGTCTCGCCAGGGGCCGAAGTACATGTGCTCCATGAGGGCGATGGCCACATAGTTGAGCAGAAGCGTGGCGATGATCTCGCTCACTCCCAGCCGGGAGCGCAGCCAGGCCGGTCCGGCGGCCCAGGCCGCCCCTCCGGCCGCGCCGCCCAGGAAGAGCAGGGGGATCATGGCGGCGGCGGGCAGGGACTCGCCGAGCGGCAGCGCCAGCCCGGCGGCGAACACCGCGCCCATGACCAGCTGGCCTTCGCAGCCGATGTTCCACAGGTTCATGCGCGCGGCCAGGATGACGGCCAGCCCGGTGAGGGTGATGGCGGAGGCCTTCACCAGCACTTCCGAGAAGCGCGCCCAGGTGCCGAAGGCCCCCTGGAACATGACCGAATAGGCCTCCAGCGGGTTGGCCCCCATGAAGGCGAAGATGGCCGCTCCGGCGGCGAGCGGGATGGCAAGGGCCAGGAGCCAGGGCGCGGCGCGGGAGTACAAGGCTTTCATTGCTCGACCCCCGCCATCATGGGGCTTATCCGGGCCACCTGGTCAGGGTCGGCGGCGTCCACGATGCCCAGTATCCGGCCCTCGAACATCACGGCCACGCGGTCGGCCAGGGTGAGGGCCTCGGTGAGGTCGCCGGTGACGATGAGCACACCGGCGTGCTCGCGCGCGTCGAGAAGGCTTTTCCACACGTCCTCGGAGGCGCCCACGTCCAGGCCCTGGGTGGGCTGGTGCACGATGAGGGCGTCGGGTCTGCGCGAGAGCTCGCGCGCCAGGAGCAGCTTCTGGAGGTTGCCGCCCGAGAGCTCCCCCGATGCCTGCTCGGGGCTTTCTGCCTTGATGGCGAAGCGCTCCATGGCCTCGCGGGTGGCCGCGGCCCCGGCGGTCCAGTCCAGCAGGAGGCCCCTGGTGAACGCGGCCAGCCGGGTGAGCAGGAAATTGTGGGTGAGCGAGAGCGCGGGCACGCTGCCCTCGTGGTGGCGGTCCTCCGGGACGTAGGCCAGGGATTGCTTGGGCGCTTTGGCCCAGTCCGGCCCGGAGCGGGTTTTCCCTCCGAAGGAGACGCTGCCCGCGCTCACCGGCGCGAGCCCGGCCAGGGCCTCGGTCAGCTCCGTCTGGCCGTTGCCCGCCACGCCCGCGATGGCCAGCACCTCGCCCCTTCTCAGCGCGAAGGTGATGTCCCGGAAGGAGGGGCGCTCCGGGTCCGGCCCGCCGGCCAGCCCTTCCACCGCGAGCACGTCCGGGCCGATCTCGACCTGGGGCTTGTCGATGGCGAAGATCACCTCGCGCCCCACCATCATGCGGGCCAGGTTGCGTTTGCCCCCGGCATCGGCGGGCGTGGTGCGCGCCACCAGCCTGCCCCGGCGCAGGATGGAGATGCGGTCGGCCAGGTCCAGGGCCTCCTCCAGCTTGTGGGTGATGAACACGATGGCGCGGCCCTCGCGGCGCAGCGTGCGCAGCACCTCGCAGAAGCTGTCGATCTCGGTTGGGGCCAGCACGGAGGTGGGCTCGTCGAAGATGAGCACCTTGGCTCCAAGGCGCAAGAGCTTCAGGATTTCAACTCGCTGGCGCTCGCCCATGGAAAGCTCGTGGACGGCCTTCTCCGGCCGGGCCATGAGCCCGAAGCGTCCGGACAGTTCGCGGATGCGGGCCGCCTCCCCCTCCAGGTCCAGCAGGGCGGAGCCTCCGGCGGCAAGGGCCACGTTCTCGGCCACGGTGAAGGCGTCCACCAGCATGAAGCGCTGGTGGACCATGCCCACGCCCCTGGCCAGCGCGTCCGCCGGGGAATGGAAACGCACGGGCCTGCCGTCCAGGCGTATCTCGCCCTCATCGGGCTGGTAGCGCCCGGAGAGGATGGACATGAGAGTGGACTTGCCCGCGCCGTTCTCCCCGAGCAGGGCGTGTATCTCCCCGGCGTTGGCCGTGAGCGTCACGCCGTCGTTGGCGAGGGTTGGCCCGAAGCGCTTGGTGATTCCGTGAAGCTCGAGGGTAAGGCTCATGACGCCCCGCGAAAGACAGGAACCGGCAGTTTGGCCAGATAGACCAGGGGGGTGAGGGCCGGTTCGCCCTCCACGGCGGCGCAGGCCATGGCCAGCACCGGCGGGGAGGCGGGCAGGCGGCCGTGGCGCGCGGCCTCGTCCAGCAGGGCCTGAAGGGCGATCATTGTCGAGCCGGTGGAAACCACGTCGTCCAGGAGGATCACGCCGTCCGCGGCCTCGTTCACGATGTGCAGCGAGCGTTCGTAGAGGGCCAGGAACTTGTCACCGCTGGTGATGGAGTCCGCGCCCACCTGGATCACCGGGCGGCGCGAGGGCTCCATGTGCGGCTTCACGCGGTTGTGGGCCACGGCGATCTCGTCGAGGCCGAGCCTCTCGGCCACCACCTGGGCCAGTTGGAGGGCCTTCTCCGTGGCGGTGAGGATGGTCACGCGCTTCCTGCCCTTGATGAGCGGGCGCAGACGCTCCGCCAGGAGATTGCCCATGTCGCGGTTCAGGCGGGTCTGGCCCACCAGGTCCAGCGAGGCGATGCGCATCTCGCCGCCGTTGGAGGGCAGCCACACCAGCGGCAGGCGGACGTCGTAATCCAGGCCGTCCACCTTGAGGGTGTGCAGCTCGCCGGATTCGCGGACGGGACGCTCGTAAGTCATCGTGACCTCGAAAGAAAAAACGCGGACGGCCGCCGGTGCGGCCGTCCACGCGGGAGTCGTGCCTATTCGGGCAGCTTGCCGCTGACACCCTTCAGGAGCCAACGCATGGTGTAGAGTTCCTTCACGGTGGCGCGCTGGCCCTCGGGGATCATCACCTTGCCGTCCTGGGCCACCATGGGACCGAGGAAGGAGTTGTCGGTGCCCTTCTTCATGAGCTCGAGCTCGGCCAGCACCTTCTTCTGGATGTCGGCCGGGACCTTCTCGCTGAAGGGGGAGAGGGCGATGGCGTCCTTCTCGAAGCCCCAGTAGAGTTCTTCGGCCTTCCATTTGCCGTCGAGCTTGGCCTGGACCAGATCGATGTAGAATTTGCCCCAGTTCCAGATGGTGGAGACCAGCACGCACTTGGCGCCGAATTCGGCGGCGTCCGCGCCGTAGCCGATGGCGGGCACGCCCTTGGCGCAGGCGGCCAGGGAGGCGTCGGGGGTGTCGGCCATCTGGCGGATCAGGGTGCAGCCCCTGGCGGCCAGGGCCTCGCTCATGGCGGTCTCGCCGATGGGGTCGCGCCAGCTCTTGAGCCAGACCACGGTGTTCACGGCATCGGGATTGAACTTGGCCCCGGACTCCTTCAGGCCGCGAAGCAGGCCATGGGTGAAGCCGTTGATGCCGCGGATGGGCTCGGGGATGGGGTTGGTGGCCACGGTGCCCACGTTGCTGAAGCCCATGAGGCCGGCCATGTAGCCCACCAGGTACTCGCCCTGCTCGATGCGGGCCATGTAGTTGCCCATGTTGGGGGCCAGCTTGTAGCCGGAGCAGTGCTCGAAGGCGGTCTTGGGGAAGTCGCCCGCCACCTTGAGCATGGGGTCCATGTGCTCGAAGGTGGTGCCGAAGATGATGTCGTAGCCGTCCTGGGCGTACTGGCGGAACACGCGCTCGGCGTCGGCGGCCTGGACGTTCTCGGTATAGCTCACCTCGATCTTGTCGCCCAGCGCCTTCTTGAGGGCCTCGATGCCCAGGAAGTGGGCGTGGTTCCAGCCCTGGTCGTTGACGGTGCCCAGAAGGGCGAAAGCCACCTTGAGTTTCGCGGCCTGGGCCACGCCGGGCAGAGCGGCGAGCACGGCCAGGCAGAAGATGAACACGAGCGAACGCCTGCGCATGGAGCCTCCTTGGGAGCAGGTTTATTAATGGCCGTAAGCGCAAGAGTGATGCCGCATTTGCCCGCGATTGTAAATCGGCGGCTTCCGCGGCCGCGTGAGCGCGAAGACGAGCCTCGAGCGGACATCGGGAACGGCCTAGACATTCCCTCGCCCGGCGCGGGACCGGACAACGGGGGGCTTTGGCCCAGGCCGCGGCCTTCGCCTCCTCGATCGCCGGGGACGCCGGAACTGTGCTCCCGGGAGCCCGGTCCGAAGCCCCCGCCCCCTGGCGCGCCGGGTGCGCCCAAGAGTGCTTGAACTGCGCGGCGCAAAGGGTGTAGGACGGCTGCATGGCGGACGAACCCAACGAACTGGAAGAGCGGATAGCCGGGCTCAAGGGACAGCTGGCCGACCTGGCCCGGCGCGAGCGCCACTGCCAGATGCTCAGGCGCATGCTGGACGACCTGCGCGAGGAGTACCTCTCCCTGGCGCAGTCCGCGCCGGACGCCATCATCTCCGCCGATTCCCGGGGGCGGGTGGTGTTCTGGAACCAGGCCGCCCAGAAGCTGTTCGGGTACGAGCCGGGCGAGATCATGGGCAGGGACGTCACCGTGCTCATGCCTGAACGCTACCACGAGATCCACCGCAACGGCTTCAGCCGCGCCCTGGACGCGGGCAAGGCCATCCGGCCGGGGGTTCCCACGGAGGCGGCAGCCCTGCGCAAGGACGGCTCCGAGTTCCCCATCGATATCACCCACTCCAGCTGGAAGCGGGGCGCGGAGGTGTTCTTCGCGGCCTTCATCCGCGACATCTCCGAGCGCAAGCGCTACGAGAAGCTGAGGGAGGACGTGGAGCGCATCATCCGGCACGACCTCAAATCCCCGCTGCTCGGCATCGTCGGTTTCGCCAAGCTCCTCATGCAGGACGCGGCCCTTCCGGAGAAGGAGCGGGAATGGGCCAGGCTCATCTACGATTCAGGCATGCAGATGAACCAACTGCTCGCCAACTCCCAGGCGATGTTGCGCATCCACGAGGGCAGCTACAAGGTGACGCCCGTCCAGGTGAACCTCTCCAGGATGCTCGAGGACCTTGGGCGGCGCTTTGAGCCTGCCATGAAGGAAAAACGGGTGCGCTTCGTCTTCAGGTGCGCGGGCGATGCGCCGGGGGAGGAGGCGTGCCATGTCATGGGCGAGGAGGCGTTCCTGGACGACATGCTCTCCAACCTCATCAAGAACGCCATGGAGGCCTCCCCGGAGGGCGGGGATGTGATAGTGGAGGTCCGCGGGGAGGACGGCCGTGTGTCCATCGCCATACACAACATGGGCATCATCCCCGAGGACATCCGGCAGCATTTCTTCAAGCCCTACGTCACCAGCGGCAAGCAGGGCGGCACGGGGCTCGGGGCGCACAGCGCCCTTCTCATCGCGCGCGCCCATGACGGCGACATCACCTTCACCACCAGCGAGGCCGAGGGCACGCGCATCGTGGTGACGCTCCCGGCGGGCAGACCCCATGAGGGCGCTCCCTAGAAATGAGTCTTGTCTTGTTTCGCGGGCGATGAAGGGAAATCACTGGGCCTGTCTCCGAAGAGCCGGTTCATGCCCTTCAAGAACGCGACTGGAGGCGAGGCTACCTTTCGATCACCTCGTCGAACACGTCCTGGAGCCTGAACTCGTTGTAGTAGCGGCATTCCACGTCGGAGAGCACCTCCATGACCTTGTCCGCCTGGGCCTTGTCCACGGCGGCTCCGGCGGCCTCGAAATGCGCCCTGAGCGTGGCCCTGAGGTCGTCGAAGATGTGGGCCGCCGCCTCCTTCACCACTTCCTTGGAAACGAACTGGGCGTACTGCCGGGAGTATAGCTCGCACTTGCCGTCTGTCATCCGGTCAAACCATCCTTAAAAGTCCATCTGGGCCATGAGGCCCGCTTCGTCCATCTGCCCCTTCAGGGGCAGCTTCACGGTGCACAGCACTCCCCCGGGCGTCTGGGCGAGCAGGACCTTGCCGAAGCACTTCCGGGCGGCAGCCCTGGCTATGGCCAGCCCGAACCCGGTGCCTCGCGGCTTTGAGGAGTTGAAGGGCAGGAAGAGCTGCTCCACGTCCTGGCCGCGCGGCAGCTCGCCGCCGCTCAGCACGGAGATGGACAGGTGCGTGGGAGAGGACCTGTCAACCCGCGACGTGATAGACAGGTGGCGCTCGCCAGGGGGCATTCCCTCCAGGGCGTTGACCAGCACTTCCTTGAACATCTCGGCGAGCAGCGACGGGTCCGCCTCCACCACCGGGTGTTCCGGGTCCAGGTCCAAGCTGGGCTCCAGGCCTTCGGGCCAGCCGGGTCCGGCCTTCAGACCCTCGACGACCTGGGCCAGGAAGTCCGGGACGCTTACAGGAGCGGGCATGGGTTCGGCCATCTCCACGGAGTTGTAGGTGGAGATGTCGCGGGTCATGCGTTCCAGGCGCAGGGCCTCGTCCAGGATTACCTGGGCCATGCCCTTCACCTCCGGTCCTCCGGCGCGCATGAGGCGCATGGCCGTGCCGCCGATGACCGTGAGGGGGTTGCGGGTCTGGTGGAAGATGCCCTGCAGCAGCGGCTCGGCGCACTGGGCCAGGTAGGAGACGTGGCCCTTGGCGCGCACCATCATGCACAGGTCCAAGAGCACGTTCACCGCCGAGGACACCTGGGCGCGCCTCTCGAGCGGGACCTCGTCGCGCACGGTGCGCAGGAAGAACTGCCTGCACTTGATCTCGCCCAGCATCACGTACTGGAGGTCGATGCCGAGCCTGGCCGCGTTGTGTCCCTGGGTCCACAGGTCGCGCAGGAAGTCCTCGTCCCAGGGGCGGGTCCAGAGGGTGGAGTACCAGTTGGTCCAGAACCGTCTGATGGCTCCGTCGAAATAGGAGAGAGTGAGCTCCAGGCTGGTGCGCGGGGCGACCTTCTGGAAGAGCGCGTCCAGATACTTCCCTGCCTTGCGGCTTCTCTTGGCGAGGCACTCGGAATAGGGGCGCAGCGCCACGAGTTTGGCCTCGTCCAGGCCTATTTCCTTGCGGAAATATTCCAGGCGCTTGAGCGGGATTTCCGAGGTCATGGGGTCCTCCGGGAGTTCACGGGCCATGAAAACACATTTGCGTGTTTCATGGAAGCCGGATCATCCGGGAAGAGAGAAGGATTGTCCGGCGGCGTACCCCGAGGCCCAGGCCCAGTGGAGGTTGTACCCGCCGAGATGGCCCGTTACGTCGAGCACCTCGCCGATGAAGTACAGCCCGGGGCAGGTCAGGCATTCCATGGTCTTGGAGGAGATGGCCTTGGTGTCCACGCCGCCCGCCGTGACCTCCGCCTTCTTGTATCCGGCCAGCTCCCTGGGGGTGATTTCCCAGGACGTGAGCCGCTTGACCAGCCAGGCGGCTTCCTCCTTGCGCAGCTGCGCCACGGGCTTCGCCCCCATCTCGGGGGGGATGATGGAGGCGGCCAGACGCGCCGGGAGGAACTTGCCGAGCACCGTCTTCACCTGGGATTTGGTCGTGCGGGCCTTGCGCAACGCCTCGCCGGGGTCGTCCTTGGCGACAAGGTTGACAGTGATGGGCTGCCCCTGCCGCCAGTATGTGGAAATCTGGAGGATTGCCGGTCCGGAGAGGCCCTTGTGCGTGAAGAGCATGTCGTCGTCGAAGGCGTGGCCGTCGAAGGAGACGCGCACCGGGAGCGAGATGCCCGAAAGAGAGGCCATCTGCCAGCCGGGGCCGATGTTGAGGGGCGTGAGGGCGGGTCTTGGCTCGATGAGCTCAAGCCCGAAGGTCTCGGCCACCCCGTACCCGAAGCAGGAGGACCCGGTCTGTGGCCAGGCGAGTCCCCCGGCTGCCACGACAAGATGGCGTCCGGGCACGGTGCCGCCCGGATGCGTGATCCGGAAATCCTCCACGCGCTCGATGTTCTTGATGCGCACGTCCATGTAGAAGTGGACGCCCGCCTCGCGGCAAAGACGCTCCAGCAGGTCCGCCACCGCCACCGCGCCCTCCCGGCAGAAGAGCTGGCCGTGGCGCTCCTCCACGCTCGAGAGCCCGTTCCGCTCAAGCAGCAGCTTGAAGTCCAGCGGGCCGAAGCGGCTCAGGGCGGAATGGACGAAGTGCGGGTTGTTGGAGATGAAATTCCCCGGCTCCACGCGGGTGTTGCCGAAATTGCAGCGCCCGCCGCCCGTGACCTTGAGCTTCTTGCCCGTCTGGGCGTTGTGGTCGAAGACGGCGACGGAGAGGCCGCGCCGTGCGGCGGTGAGGGCGCAGAAGAGTCCGGAGGCTCCCGCGCCGATGATGACGACGTCGTAACCGAGCATGGGGGCCTCATACGGCATGAACGCCCGGCGGGCAAGACGTTACGTGGTTCCGGGATGACGTCCGGTGGATGGGATACGAGAAGCTTGTCGAACTCAGACCGCGCGGGAGGAAGCCATGTCCGGGGACATGCCCGCGTCGCTGCCCACGATGCGCCGGGCCCCGGCGAAGGAGCCGGACCAGTGGGGATCATCCAGGGAGTCCACCTTCACCTTTCCCCCCGCGCTTGCGGCGTGCAGGAATTCGCCGCCCCCCATGTAGATGCCCACATGGTGGACGCCCTTCTTCCCGAAGAAGACCAGGTCGCCTTTCTGCAGGTCCTCGCGCCTCACCTTGAAGCCGTGGCGGAACTGCTCGCGGGAGTTCCTGGGCAGCTCGATGCCGCTGCGCCCGTAGACGTAGCTGGTCAGTCCCGAGCAGTCGAAACCCCGCCTGGGGCTCTCGCCCCCGTCCACGTAGGGCTTGCCCGCCTGGGCCTGGGCGGTCACGGCCAGGACCGCCGGGTCGGCGGGGAGAGGGAGGCTGCCGGGACCTGTCGCCCGCGCCGTCGCGCGGCGTCCGGAGCCGGTCCTCCGGGGCGGCGGTGTTTTGACGGCCTCGGCCCAGGCCAGCAGGGCGGCTTCGTCGGCGGCGCTGAAGGAACGGGGCGGCGCGGCGGGGCTTTGGGCCGCCGGGGGCGCCGGAGAATGGGCTGAGGACGGTGCGGGGCCTTGAGCGGCGGGGGCGGCTGCCGATGGTCCGGCTGACTGGACGGTTGCAGCTGGTGAACCTTGGGCGGCGGACGGCGCGGACAAACCGGCGTCAGCGGTTTCGCCGGGCCGGGACGGCCAGACGACCGTGCCACGCACCGCGTGCGTGGATTCCCGTCCCGCGCGGCCTTCGCCCGGGCGCTCTATCGTGCCGCGCACCTCGGTCCCCGGCGTGCCGGGGGCGATGCGCACGGCCACGTCCCCGGAGCCGGGCTGCCCGTCCAGCCGCCCGGCCAGTTCCTGGCTGAATCGCTCCGGCAGGGCGGGCCTGGGCCTGAGCCTCGGTTGGAAAACGGGCTGGGTTGCGGATTGCGTCTTGTCCACTGTCACGGGCTTGCTCCGCTTTTCTGGAAAGCAAACTCCGTGCCTATAATTCCAGCTCAAGCCCCACGGGGCAGTGGTCCGAGCCCGTCACCTCCGAGGCGATCCAGGCCCGTTTCACCCTGGGCCGGAGCTCCTCGGACACGAAGAAGTAGTCGATGCGCCAGCCCACGTTGCGGCTTCTGGCCTGGAACCGGTAGTCCCACCATGTGTAATGCCCGCCGCCCTGTTCGAACATGCGGAAGGTGTCCACGTACCCGGCGGCCACGAACCGGTCCAGGAAGGCCCGCTCCACCGGCAGGAACCCGGACGTGTTCTCGTTGGACTTGGCGTTCTTCAGGTCGATTGGCGCATGCGCGGTGTTCACGTCGCCGCACAGCACGACGGGCTTGCCCTTCCTGAGCTCCTGGGCGTGGGCCAGGAAGGCCTCGTAGTATGCCAGCTTGTATTCCAGCCGGTCCGGCCCCATCTGTCCGTTGGGGAAATAGACGGTGAAGAAGTGCAGCTCGGGGTATTCCAGATGGATGAGCCTGCCCTCTCCCTGGAACCTGGGGTCGGGCAGCTCGAGGTTCACTGCCATGGGTTCGCGCCTGTAGTACGCGCCGACCCCGGAGTAGCCCTTCTTCACCGTGCTCGAACAGAACACTGCCTTGTAGCCCGCGACCTCCGCGAAACCGTCCTCGTGGTCCTTCTGGAGCTTGGTCTCCTGGATGCCCGCCACGTCCGCGCCGCAACCTTCCAGCCACTCGCGGAAGCCCTTTTGCACCACGGCCCGCAGGCCGTTCACGTTCCAGGAATAGAAGATCATTTCCGTGCGCCGCCGATGCTTTTGAGTTCTGCTCTGAGTTCCGCGCCGTCGAAGTCCAGTCGCGCGTAGCCGCCTGCGGCCAGCTCGCCGGGATTGATGACCATCGTCCGGCCTATGGCGTCCACGCTCCGGGCCTCGTGGATGTGGCCGGTTATGCATACCTCCGGCTGCGTCTTCTCGATGAAGTCCCGCACCGCCCTGGAGCCCACGTGCGCGCCCGAGCCCGTCACGTCCGTCTTGGTCCCGTAGGGCGGGGTGTGCGAGACGAGCACCAGCCGCTCGAATCCCCGAGCCATGTCGTGGGCCATCTCCAGCCACTCGGCCAGCTGTCCGTCCGGCACCTCGCTCGGGGTGCCGAACGGCGTCGGGCCGGACCAGCCCACGCCCATGAGGCCGAGCCCCGGGGCCAGTTCCACGGTCCTGGCATGGATGCCCATGCCGCGTCCGTCCAGCCACTCCTGCACTGATTCGTGATCCATGTTGCCTATCTGGGCCAGCACGAGCGGGTTGAAGGCCCTGACCGCGTCGATGACCCGTCGGGCCTCCGTGACTCCGCCCCTCACCGTGAGGTCGCCGCTGACGATGACCCCGGCGGCGCCTGGGAGCTCCGGTATGTGCTTCAGGTTGCGGACATGGCCGTGCACGTCGCCGAAAGCGATCCAGTATCGTGGTGAACCGGCCATGGGACCTCCTGGGGAAGATTCTTTTCCGGCGCGAGTTTGCATGATAGCATCAAACCCCATGCCCCACAACGCGAACGCTCCCCAGGCCGGGAAGGCCTCGCTCAGAAAGTCCATCCTCGCCCGCCGGGCCGCGCTGGACCCAGCCTGGGTGCTCGAGGCGAGCAGGCGCGCGGCCGCTCTGGTGGAAAACCTGGGGCAATGGCGCTCGGCCCGCGAGGTGATGGTCTATTTCGCCTTCAAGGGCGAGGTGGACGCCGCGCCGCTCCTTGAGGGCCTGTGGCGGCGCGGGGCGCGGGTGCTCGCGCCGCGCTGCCGTCCCGGCCAGGCCGGAGTGCTGGACGTAGCCTGCGTGACCTGCCTGGACGAGCTGGCCCCGGGCGCTTACGGCATTCTCGAACCGCATCCGGAACGCTGCCCGCCCTTGGCGGAATACGCCCCGGACGCGGCCCTCATCCCGGCAGTGGCCTTCGACCGCAGGGGCGGCAGGCTCGGCTTCGGGCAGGGGTATTACGACAGGCTCCTGGCGGGACCGGGCTTCGCGCGGACCTTTCTGATCGGCCTGGCGCATCCTTTCCAGGTGGTGGACGAGCTGCCCATGGACCCGTGGGACAGGCCGGTGCATGCCGTTGTGACCGGGGAAGGGATCATTTTGGCCGGGTGATCCGCACAGGCTCCCCGCGACGAAGCGCCCCCGAGTGCGCGAAACCGCCGGGGATTCCAAAGGGACACTGTCCCTCTGGCCGCCGAAGGCATCTTCTCTTTATCTTAATGGAGCAATCATGCCAGTGACGACCATACCATTCAGCTTCCCCGGCCTGCCGGGCGTGGGCGCGGCCTTCACCACTGCCATGACCGGGCCAGAGCGGGGAAACATCTCCTACAACGTCCCGGGCGATCGCGAGGCTGTCCGGGCCAACCGCGAGTCGCTGCGGCAAAGCCTCGGCTTCGGCGGCTGGTGCTCGCTCAGGCAGGTGCACGGCACGATCATGGCCTTCGAGCCCGGGCCGGTCGAGCCGGACGCCGCGTCCACCTTGGAGGCGGACGGCTCGGCCACGTCGGAGCCGGGCAGGGCGCTGGTCATCAAGACGGCGGACTGCCAGCCCGTCCTGATCGCCCACGAGAGCGGCAGGTACGTGGCGGCGCTGCACGTGGGATGGCGGGGGAACGTGCTGGATTTTCCGCAAAAGGGCGTGGCCGCGTTCTGCGAGCGGTACGGCATAGCGCCCGGCGAGCTGATGGCCGTGCGCGGCCCCAGCCTGGGTCCTGGCGCCAGCGAGTTCACCAACTTCGAGATGGAGTTCGGGGACCGTTTCCGCAGCTTCTACGATCCGGCCACGCGGACGGTCAACCTGTGGCGGCTCACCGTGGCCCAGCTCGTGGAGGCGGGGCTTAATCGCGAGCGCATCTTCGGGCTGGACCTGTGCACGCACTCGCTTGCGGCGTTCCATTCATACAGAAGGGACAAGGCGGCGTCCGGACGGCAGGCGAGCCTGGTCTGGATCAGGTAGGGCGAAAGCTCTGATCGCCGTTTAAGGTTCGCCACTGCGTGGCGCCGGCTTGGGAAGCGTTGGGGGGTGTCCGCCCGCGCAGGCGGCCGTCACGGCGGCAAGGAGCCGGTGGCCGGCTTCCGGTTCTGAATCCGGATCAGGGTAGGTCCATGAGCCTGTAGCGGACGAAAGCCGACGCGGCGGCGGTCGTGATGACGACACCGTAGGCGGCGTGGAGAAGCAAAGAATACAGGTAGAAAAGCAGACCCTTCATCTTCAGGCAGAAACGAAGGCTTTTCCAACTGACTTGGACAAAGGCGGCGAGCAGGACAGCCGGAAGCCAGAGGCCCGTGAAAGGCGAAATCACAATGGACAGCGCGAACATGCAGCCCACCACATACTCCAGGGCGGACGACGCGGACGCGCCGCCCTTGTCCAGCTTGGGCGCGTGCATTTTCCAGAGCATGTGCAGCAGGGACTGCGTCCGGATCCAATAGTTCTTCACGGTGGCCTTGAAGCCGGAGAAATGGTGCCAGGCCGTAAGGTCGCGATCATAATGGATGGGATGCGCCGCGGCGAAGCGAAGGCCGAATTCATGGTCCTCCACGGAAGGCTTCCTGTAGCGGGTGTCGAAGCCGCCCGTCTCCATGAACGCGTCGCGGCGGATGGCCCCGATGCGTGTGTTCAGGCAGGCCGAGGAATCGTCCCACTGGGGGATGAAATAGGACCAGGCGTACTCCACCAGGCATTTGTACCAGGCTGCGGGAGAATCCGCGTTGAGCGGCTCGGGCATCATGCGTCCGTTGACGGCCATGACCGTGCCATTCAGGAAGTGTCCCTTTACCCTCTCCACGGCCCGGGAATCCGCCACCACGTCCGAATCGAGGAAAAGCACCACCTCGGAGGAGGCGCTCCGCACGCCTTCGTTGCGGGCCACAGAAGGCCCCCGGTTGACGCCCAGGCTAAGCACCCTTGGAGACAATGGATGGGAGCGGGCCAGTTCGGCAGTCCGGTCCGCCGATCCGTCATCAACCACCAGCACTTCCTCGGGAGCCACTGACTGGCCGGCTACCGAATCCAGCAGGGGAAGAATGGAGTCCTCGTTGTTGAAAACCGGGATCAGGATCGTGACTCTGGGAGTGTTGTCCATCATCTTATCTGTTTGATCCCGGCCGTGCCGGGGCTTTCCTTCCCGCCGAGCAAGAGGGCGCTCAAGCAGCGGAAATAGTTGCGTGGGTTGAGGGGGAAGTTGTTGAGCAGGGCGCATTCGAAAGTGCAATGGCAGCCGCCCCGGCGGATGAAGGACGTGAGAGCTCGCCCACGCGGCGCGTGCAGCAGGGCGTCCACGCTGTAGCCGGATTCCCGCAGGCTTCCGTAGGAGTATGGACCCGGATAGTTGAACTCCCCGGCCAGGGCTTCCTCCTCCATCACTTCGCACGGCGAGAGCGTCCCCTTGTGGTCGATGACCAGGAGTTTGTCCCCGGCCCGGCAGGGGTCGACCATGCGGCGGCCGCGCATGGTCTCCACGCGGTTGGCGTGGTAGACGCTGGTCCAGGCCCGCTGGAAGCGGGACGCACGGGGCAGTTGAATGCCGCGCAGTTGGTTCATTCTGGCGATGAAGTCCTCGCGGCTCGCCACCTTGGCCTGGGCGTCGCGCGTATCGCCCCGGGCGAACATGATGCCGTGAATCTCCGGCCTGTCCTGCTGGGCGATATAGCCGAGCAATTCGTCGAAGCGGTCCTTGTTGTATGAGGAGTAGACGCTGGCCACCACTGTGGAGACGTTGGGATGCTCGCCACGCAGCCTGTCCAGCCTGGCGCGGGACTCTTTGTGGCGCTCGAAGGCTCCCGGCACGCCGCGAATGTGGTCGTGCAGGCTTCCCACGCCGTCCAGGGAGAGGGCCACGTTGATGTTTGATTCGGGCAGCGCCGCGGCAAGCTGGCGGACCACCTTCTCCAGACGCTCGGGAAGCTGGCCGTTGGAGGGCAGTGTGATCCGGGGGACGGGGCGCGCCCTGTTGAAAAGCTTGACGATGTCCACGACGTCGTCTCGCAGGATGGGTTCCCCACCGGAGAGGGTCAGCTGGAAAAGGGATGTGAACTGGGGGGCTATGCGCTCTATCTCGTCGATGGAAAGTTGGTCGTTGTCTTCGGCCTTGCGCCAGTTGAAGCACATGCGGCAGCGCTGGTTGCACCGCCCGGTCACGGAGAAGATAAGGTACCAGCAGGAGCCGGACAGTGCGGAGCGCAGGAAGCGGCCGCCTTTGCGAAGAATGGAGAGGGGGTTCATTTCCGGTCCGGCATGGAGGGGACGCCGAGGACGCGTCCAGTTCAGGTTTGTTGGGAGCGGAAACAAAGCACGCGGCATTGGCGATGTCAAGGACGCCTTCCACCCTGGTGAAGCTTGCCTCGCGGGCGCAAAAAGTCCATAACACGTCCATGAACACCATCCGCGCCGTGATCATTCTGTCCCTCCTGCTCTCGTCCGCCTCCCCCGCCGCCGCCCAGGTGACCACCCTGGAACAGCAAATTGCCATATGGGACGGCCTCATCCAGGCGGCGCGGACCGACCCGGCGGCGGTTACGTCGAATCTGTTCTCGTTTTTGCCGAGCTACGGCAACTACTGCGGGCTGCAAACCACTCCGGCCGGGGCCAATCCCTTCGACTGCGTGGACGCCGCCTGCCAGGCGCACGACCTCTCGGCGGCCTACACGACCCCCGCCCCCGCCCTGGAGCAGGTGGCCCAGGCCGACCGCCGGTTCATCGGCAGCCTGACCGTCACCCAGGCCGCCACGCCCTATGGCGAACTGTACCGCAACCTGGCCATCCAGCTCTTCGAGACCAAGACCACCTACGAGCAGGCCAACCGCACCACCGTCTACACCGGCTGCTCGGACTGCGATCCGGCCCCGTAACCGGACTTTCGCTTGCCAGGGGGCCTTCCGGGCCTTATGGAGGGGGCCTCCAAATAATCCGGGAAAAAGGACCCTCCATGAATACGGCCGCCAACGAGTCCATAAGAAATATCGCCATCATCGCCCACGTCGACCACGGGAAGACCACCCTGGTAGACGCCATGTTCAAACAATCCGGCACGTTCCGCGAAAACCAGGACGTGGATGACCGGGTCATGGACTCCATGGACCTCGAGCGCGAGCGCGGCATCACCATCGCCGCCAAGAACTGCGCCGTGTCCTGGAAGGGCGTGAAGATCAACATCATCGACACGCCCGGCCACGCCGACTTCGGCGGCGAGGTGGAACGCTCGCTGGTCATGGCCGACGGGGCCATCCTGCTGGTGGACTCCTCGGAGGGGCCGCTGCCCCAGACCCGCTTCGTGCTGAAAAAGGCCCTGGAGCGCGGCCTCACCATCATGGTGGTGGTCAACAAGATCGACCGCAAGGACGCCCGCCCCGGCGAGGTGCTGGACGAAATCTACGACCTCTTCATCGACCTGGACGCCAGCGAGGAGCAGCTGGACTTTCCCGTGCTCTACGCCATCGGCCGCGAAGGCATGGCCAAGAACACCCTGGAGGAGGAGGGCAGCGACCTCACCCCCCTGTTCGACGCCATCCTTGAACACGTCCCCGCCCCGCGCTACGACCCCTCCGCCCCCTTCCAGATGCTGGTGGCCGACCTCGGCTACTCCGACTTCCTTGGACGCCTGGCCATCGGCAGGGTCATGAACGGCGTGGCCCGCCAGAACGAGACCCTGGTCTGCATGGGCGAGGGCGGCGAGGTTAAGCCGCTTCGCGTCACCCGCCTCCAGACCTACCAGGGGCCCGGGCTGGTCGAGGCCTCCGGGGCCACCCCCGGAGACACCATCGTGCTCTCCGGCATCGAGGACGTGAAGATCGGCGACACCATCTGCACCGCCGCCGCCCCCAAGGCCCTGCCGCGCATCACCGTGGACGAGCCCACCGTGTCCATGAGGTTCGCCATCAACACCTCGCCGCTCGTGGGCCGCGAGGGCAAGATCGTGCAGTCGCGAAAGATCCTTGAGCGCCTGGAGCGCGAGGCCCTGTCCAACGTGGCCATCAAGGTGGAGCAGAGCGAGGACAAGGACAGCTTCATCGTCAAAGGGCGCGGCGAGTTCCAGATGGCCATCCTCATCGAGACCATGCGCCGCGAGGGCTTCGAGCTCACCGTGGGCCGCCCCGAGGTCATCTTCAAGGAGAAGGACGGCAAGCGCCTGGAGCCCATCGAACGCGTGTTCGTGGACTGCGACGAGACCTTCCTTGGCGTCGTCACGGAGAAGCTCTCCATCCGCAAGGGCCGCATGGTGAACCTGGTGAACCACGGCAAGGGCCGCGTGCGCATGGAGTTCTCCGTGCCCTCGCGCGGGCTCATCGGCTACCGCGACGAGTTCCTCACCGACACCAAGGGCACCGGCATCATGAACTCCTACCTGGAGGGCTACGAGCCCCACAGGGGCGACTTCCCCACCCGTTTCACCGGCTCCCTGGTGGCCGACCGCCAGGGCGTGGGCGTGACCTACGGCCTGTTCCACCTGGAGCCGCGCGGCGAGCTGTTCATCACCGCCGGCGACCCGGTGTACGAAGGCATGATCATCGGAGAGCACAACCGCGACAACGACCTGGACGTGAACCCCTGCAAGGAGAAGAAGCTCACCAACATGCGCGCCTCCGGCAAGGACGAGAACTGCGTGCTCACCCCCATCCGCCCCATGACCCTGGAGCGGGCCATCCACTTCGTGCGCGAGGACGAGATGGTGGAGGTGACCCCCCAGTCCATCCGCCTGCGCAAGACCGAGCTGTCGGCCACCAAGCGCCACATCCTGCACGGCCAGAAGAAGAAGGCCAGCGCGTAAGTTTGGTTTTCATCGCTTCAAGGCCGGGACCAGCCCCTTGGGGCTGGTCCCGGCCTTCGTGTTTGTGGACTCCGGTCCCCAGGCAAGCCCTTCTTGCCTTGCGGCCTGAGATGCACTAGCTGTTCATCATGGGGCGCATTGAGAAAACCCTGGCCCGGATGCGGGCCAATCCGAAAGATGATTGGCGCATCGAGGACATCAAGGCCATCGCCGACGCCCTTAAGATCAACTGGGACCATGACGGGACGAGCCATGCGATTTTTCGCGACTCGGACGGCGCGCATGTGAGTGTCCCGGCTCACAAGCCGGTCAAACCGGTGTATGTGAAGATATTTCTGGCACTGGTGGACAGGCAGGAGAAACACCATGAAAACCCCTGAATTCCCCTTCGAGATTCATCCCCTCTCCGAGGAGGACGGCGGCGGCTGGCTCGTGACCTTTCCCGACCTGCCGGGGTGCATGGCCGACGGAGACACCATAGAACAGGCCGTGATCGAAGCGGCAGACGCCGAACGTGCCTGGCTCAAGGCCAACGAAAAATGGGGCGGCAAGGCCCCGGCAGCCGGGCGCAGGCTCGTGGCCCAGGTGCCGAGGGAGCTTCTTGAAAGCCTGGAAGCCATGGCCAGCAAGGAAGGCGTCAGCCTGGAGCATCTGGTGGCCGGTTTCATCAGCAAGGGATTGTCAGGCAACGAGCGCGGGGTTTGATGCGATCATGAAGCCGGGGCCAATGGCCCCGGCTTTCGTTTGAATTCCTGTCACTTGGCCGCCGGGATGTTCTGGTTCAGCCGGAACAGATTGTCCGGATCATGGCGGCGCTTCACCTCCGCGAGGCGTTCGTAGTTGGTTCCGAATGCGCCGCGTATGCGGTCGGTCTCGTCCCCGGGCATGAAGTTCACGTACACCGAGCCCATGGAGTAAGGCGCGAGCGCCTTGAACAGGCCGCGCGCCCAGGCGATGCAGGCCTCGTCCTGGCCAGGGTCGCGCCAGCGGGTGTGCATGTTCACGATGAAGTTCACGTCGCGTCGCGGGAAGGCCGTGTCGCCTGGCGGCACGCGGTTGACCTGCCCGCCGAGGTTGCCGACGAACACTTCGCATTCGTCCGTGGGCAGCCGCGAGGCGGCGTCCAGCAACGCGTCGCAGGCGTCGTCGCCCAGTTCCTTGAAGTCGTGGCTTTTCCAGTAGTTGCGCGCGCCCGGCGTCAGCAGGGGGTCGAAGGCAGCCTGCCAGTTCACGAAGTCATGCGGGCCCACGAGATCGGCGATGGGCTTGCCCAGCGCCCTGAACGGCGCGGCGGCCGATTCGCCGTCAGCCAACGCACCGGCATGGCAGAGGGCGATGATCAGGACCTCCCTGCCGTGCCACTCCACCGGCACGAACGGCGCGGGCGGGGCCTTGCGGAGCACCAGCCAGACTGTCAGCTCGTCGGGCGCGCCCGCGGCCAGCCGCCGGTACTCGCGCATCAGTGTCCGCCCCCCGGACAACGGGTGGATGATGAGCCCGGCCAGCACCCGCGGGCCGAGGCTGTTCAGCTTGAACTCGAAGGACGTCACCACCCCGAAATTGCCGCCCCCGCCTCGCACGGCCCAGAACAGGTCGGAGTTCCGGGAGGAGTCGGCGCGGCGCAGCACGCCGTCGGCGGTGACGATGTCCGCCGAGATCAGGCTGTCGATGGTCAGACCGAAGGCGCGGCTGGTCCAGCCGAAGCCGCCTCCCAGGGTGAGCCCGGCCACGCCGGTGGTGGAGTTGATCCCCACCGGAACAGCGAGGCCGAACGCCTGGGTCTCCTTGTCCAGGTCCGAGAGCAGCGCGCCCGGTTCCACGCGGGCGCGTTTTGCGACGGGATCCACGTGCACCGAGCGCATGCGTGAGAGGTCGAGCATCATCCCCCCCTCGCAGACGGCGTTGCCCGCGATGTTGTGCCCTCCGCCGCGCACCGCGAGCAACGCGCAATGTTTCCGCGCGAAGTTCACCGCCAGCATGACGTCCGCCGCGCCCAGCGCCTGGACGATCAGGCCCGGATGCCGGTCGATCATGGCGTTCCAGATGGCCCGCGCCGGGTCGTAGCCGGGGTCGCCCGGCAGCAGCAGGCCGCCCCGCAGCGCGCTCCGCAAGGCCTCGATATCGCCTTCGCCCACGTTCACCGTGCCGCCCTCAAGGGTTTTCAGCTGTCTGTCCATGCCGGTTCCTCCGTTTTTCTGCCCCGGCATGACTGTGCGTCATGCCGGGCTGGGTCGCTCCGGATACGGCAGCCTCATCCAACTTCATGATTGTCTCGGAACTGATCTGGGTGGTCGTCAAAAGAAATGAACTCACCCTGCCATATGCCATGGGAATTCAGGAAACGGCAACGAAAACCCGCGTTCAGATGGAGATGCCATCCGTCCCCATTGACGCGCCGGGCTTCCCGGCGCATGAAAGAACCATCCCGCAATGGAGGTGAACCATGAGATTGTTTTCGTGCTTCACGCTTGCAGTCTGCCTGACGCTCGCGTCGGTCGCGGCGGCCCCTGCGCAAACCACGGGGAGCCCCTTGCAGGCGCCGCTGGCCGTGCAGTACGCCATCGACTCCAGGCCCTACACCACGTCCAGCCCCGTGACCTACACCAAGACCGCGTCAGGACTTCAGGTGGCCCTCTCGCCGTCCGCGCTGTCCGGATCCAGCGGGTTCGCCGGGCAGCAGCTGGGGATGGTTCTGGAGATTCCGGACTTCTTCATCCGCATGATCTTTTTCTAGATGAGCATGACCATGCTCTACGCGGGTAAAACAACTGTTTCAGTATATTGCTACGGGAAGATAGCATCCACCGTCTTCGTGGACACGACAAAAGGAGAAGCCGAATGAGAACGCTCGCGATGCTTGCCGCCCTCCTGGCCCTGGCCGTCCAGGTCCAGGCCGCGCCCATCGGCTCCCGCGTCTCCCAGTACGCCGCCGTGGACGTCACCATGGACCAATACGCCTACAAGCTGAACACGCTGGCGACCTACACCCACACCTCCCAGGGGATGAGCGTCTACACAAGCCCCAACAACGTCTTCGCCACGTCGCAGCCCACCGGCGCTTTCAACAACTCGCTGTTCTCGGTGTATTTCCTGATCCCCCAGGAAGTGATCGACTACTTCTATTGATGAAAACAACCTCGCTCTTCCTTTTTCTCGTGTTGCTGGCCGCCGCCCCGGCCTCCGGGGCTGACCTCACCGCTCGCGCCGACACGCTGCTCGGCATCGCCTACCGGCCAGACGGCGTGCGCGACGAGAACGGCCGCTGGACCTTGTTCGAGCATCCGGACCAGCGCTTCGACACGCCGGGGCTCAACTGCTCCGGGTTTGACTTCACGCTCATGCGTCTCGTCGCGCCCTCCGGCGTGACCATCAGCCAGGCCGCCCGGGACCGTCTGGGCGATTCAGGCCCCGGCGCGGCAATGGGGCAGGACTGGGACTTCGGTTTCGATCTGGTCCTCAACCTGACCGAGGGCATGAAGCGCCGCTGGCTGCTGCCCGAGGAGAGGGCGGTGACGCCTGGGGACAACGGCAAGGCCATGATCGGTTTCCCCGTGGCGGACCAGGCCGCCTGGAAGGCTGCCCTCGGGCGCATCGGGCCGGGGCAGGTCTGCCTGGTGAGCTTCAGCCAGACCGGGCGGCGCAAGGGATACACCCTCCAGCACTACCACGTGGGCGTCATCCTGCCGGACTCCAGGGGCGGACGCTGGCTCTACCAGGCGACCCCCAAATCCGGCGCGCACAAGATGAATCTGGCCGACCCGGCGGGCATGAAGCGCTTCCTGGGGTCGTTCTCGGGAGGAGACAAGCGGGTGCTGCTGCTCTTGGCGGACCTGCCTCCTGCGTCCTGAGGCGCGAGTTGCCCCCCGGCCCCAAACAGGCTACACCCCTGGCCCACCAAACAATCGGAGGAGCATCGCGTGGGCAAGGAAAACATGAGCCTGGAGACGGTCGCGACCCAGCCCGAGTTCGACATGGAATACTACATGGAGATCAGCGGGCTCATGCGCATCGAGCAGGGGCTGGCCGAACTCCTGGAGAAATACTGGTTCAAGTGGGAGAAACAGATCAAGGCGTACCGCATGGAGCCCACCAGGAAGGACGCGGACGACGGCTTCCTGCTGGTCTACCTGGACCAGGACACCGAGGCCGAAGTGCAGCGGGCCTTCGAGGAGAACTCCCACCACGGCTTCGCCTTCCATCACCTGGCCATCACCCTGGTGCTGTGCGCGGCCCAGAGCGTGATGCCCGACCTGATCGGGGCCTGCATGCCCATGCCGACACCCTCCCGCGAGGCCAGGAAGAAGTTCAAGAAGCTGGGCCTGGAATGGAACGATGACGGCACCATGAACCGCAGCTACGTTGTGTTCACCGCCTACCCCTACAAGGGCGGCTGCGAGACGTGCCACTCCTGCGACACCTGCCCCTCCAGCCAGGTGCGCGAGATCGGCAGGATTGAGGACTAGCAGCGCGTCCTCGAGGAAAGTGGCTGCTGTCGCCCTGGCAAGCATTTGAAATAGTTTTTTGTCATCGAATGCATTTGCATTTGTTGAGAAGGTTACGCCAGGCTCCGCCCTGAACGGCGAGCCGCTTTAGGCAGGGTGCGCCGCGAGCCGGGGGACATTGTCCTGTCCTCATGGTCTTGGCCCCCGGGACACGGCCTCGTGCCAAGAGGCGCGGCGTTCGGCGAACAGACCGTCGCCGTTCAACGCATGATCGCGAAGGCCGGGGCTGCCCCGGCCTTCGTCATTGCGCAAGGAGCATCCAGTGAAGATGGAAGCCTTCCCTTTCCAGGTGGTGGATTGGAGCCAGGTGGAGAAGACCGGGCACAAGGGCGACCCCGGCATGGCACTGTGGCGCACCCGCACCTTCGCAAGCCCGGACAACCCCATCCGGGTGCGCGTGGTGGAATACTCCCCGGGTTACCGGGCGGACCACTGGTGCAACAAGGGGCACGTCCTTTTCTGCCTGGAGGGTGAGCTTGAAACCACCCTCGAGGACGGCAGGACGTTCACCCTGAAGCCCGGCATGAGCTACCAGGTGGGCGACAACGCAGAGGCGCACCAGTCGTACACGGCCACCGGGGCGAAATTGTTCATAGTGGATTGAGCCAGGCTCCCTGCCGGCCCAGCCTTATCGCCGGGCACGGCCGGGCTGGCGCGACATGCCCGCTATCCGGCTGGGCATGGCTTTCTCTCGCGGGTTCGCCGGACCGGCAGGTCTTCCGTTATTCCGGGCGGCTGTCCGCTCACCCTGCATGTGAAGTCGAAGACCGCTAATTCCCGACAAATGCCTACCTTCAGAGTTCAATATCGACCGTTCTGATACCATGAATACAATCGTCAGATAACAAACGATTTGTCCTTTTTTTCCGCATGGTTTCCATTGTCCGGGCGTCCGCTTGCGAGCGGCCTGGGGAACAATCATGCGCGAAAACTATCCGGAACACTGGTCGTTCGACGACGAATTCGACGGGGGCGAGGAGACCTGCGGGCGGGTCATCATCAATCTGCACGCGTACGTGAAGCCCTTGCCTCCGGGCACACGGCTCCTGCTCGTCTCCAGGGACCCCGCCGCCAGGGTGGAGTTCCCGGCCTGGTGCCGCATGACGCGTAATTCCCTCCTCGACGCCGACCATCCCTTCTATCTGATCGAACTCAAACCCGGACTCAAGGAGCAGGCCAATGGCTGAAAAGTTCTGCGTCACAATCACCCACTGCCGCACCGACGGCGACAAGGCAACGCTGGGCTTCGTTGTGGCCAACGCCGCCCAGGGCAGCGAAAAGGACACCATGATCTTCCTCTCCACCGACGGCGTATACTGCGCAGTGAAGGGCGAGGCCGAGAAGATCGACGAGGGCGCGCCCTTCGCCCCGCTCAAAGAGCTCATCGCAAAGTTCGTCGCCGCGGGCGGCAAGATCTACGTGTGCACGCCATGCCTGAAGAAGCGCGGCCTGTCCGAGGCGGACCTCATCGAGGGCGCGGTCCCGGCAGGGGGCGCGGTGCTGGTGGAGTGGCTCTCGAACGGCTCGCCCTGCGTGGCCTACTGATTCTGAAACACATGCGAGGTCCGGCTGATGACGGCTGAGAACGCTACTGATCTTGACGGCCTGACGCCGGACCTCGTGTTCGACGGCGGCGACCTGGACTGCGGGTCCGGCCTGGCGCTGCTCATCCGGGAGCACATGCTGAGGGTCCCGGCCGGGGGAGTCATGGAGATGGTGAGCCGCGAACCCACCGTGGCCGATGACCTGCCCCCCTGGTGCAGGCTCTCCGGGCACGAGTACCTGGGCAGCCTGCCCGGGCAGGCGGGCGTGCGCTACTTCCTGCGGCGCGGCGTGAAAACAGCAGGGGGAAACGGCGAGGAGGCCGAACGCCGCGCCCTGGACGAGGACAAGCGCCGGGCCAGGCAATACGAGTGGCGCCTGCGCGTCCGGGCTGGTGAGGAGCGCTCCGCCACTGTCTACTGCCGCAACTTCTCCTGGAAGCTCGGCCAGCCCGCCAGTTTCGAGGAACGCGACAAGCATCCCAGCGCCGTGGAAGCGCTTCTTGGGGCGCTGGGAGCGGCCCTGGCCAGCGGCTACGCCACTGAGTGCTCCCGCGAGGGCCTGGATATGGACGACATCGAGATCACCGTGAAAGGGGGCCTCGAAAACATCCTTGCGCACCTGGGCATGATGGAGGGCGATCCCTCTTTCAGCTGGATCGAGGCCCGCTGCTTCGCCTCCACCCTGGACGACGGGGACAAAGCCAGGAAGGCCTGGGAGCGCGCCGTCTCCCGCTCGCCCGTGGCCGCCACCCTGGCCAAGGCCGTCACACTCAAAACCACATTCACCATCGCATGAGCACATTCACCACCACCCAGGTCGGCAGTTGGCCCCGCTCCAAGAACATGCTCCGCGCCCTGCGTGACAGGCGCACGGGGCGCATCACCCGCGAGGAGTTCGACCGCGTTGCGGACGAGGAGGTCCGCCGCACGGTGCGCATCCAGGAGGAGGCTGGACTGGATGTGCTGGTGGACGGCGAGCACCGGCGCGACAACTTCTATTCCTTCGTCACGGACAAGATGGAGGGCACGCGCCTCATGTCCCTGGCGGAGATGCTGGACGAGATGGAAGACAAGTCCGGGTTCGAGGAAATGCTCACCACCCTGGACGTGCCCGCCTCGGCCATCCGCAACCCCACCTGCACTGGCAGGCTCTCCCGGCGCGAGCCCCTGGCGCTGCACGACTTCCGGTTCGTCAAATCCCTCACGGACAAGCCGGTGAAGATCACCTTGCCGGGACCCTACCTGCTCACGCGCTCCATGTGGGTGAGCGCCTACACCAAGAAGGCCTACGCCACCCAGCGCGAAATGGGCGACGACGTGGTGCGCGTGCTCCGCGAGGAGCTTCAGGACCTGGCCCGCGAGGGCTGCGAGTTCGTGCAGTTCGACGAACCCGTGCTCACGGAAGTGGTCATGAGCGGGGAGTGCGGGCGGCGAACATTCATGTGAGCGACGCTCGCCACCCGCCGGGATGTGGGTGAAGAACTGGATTACGCCGCCGAACTGGTCAACAGGATCGTGGAAGGGATCGTGGACGCGCCCGGAGCCCCGCGCATCGGGCTGCACATCTGCCGGGGCAACTGGAGCACGCGCGAGGAGGTGCTCCTCACCGGCGACTACCGCCCGCTTCTGCCCGCGCTTGAGAAGATGCGCGTCAGGCAGTTCGTGCTTGAGTACGCCACGCCGCGCGCCGGGGAAATCGAGGTGGTGGGCCGCGCGCTCTCCGGGAACGTTCCCGGCACTGACATCCCGCGCGAGCTGGGACTCGGGGTGGTGAACCCCCGCACTGTGAATGTCGAGACGCCCGAGGAGATCGCGCGGCGAGCGGAAGCCGCGCTGGCCTTCTACAACCCTGGACAGCTTTTCCTGAATACCGACTGCGGCTTCGGCTGTTTCGCCAACCGGTGCGTGAACGTGGAGGATGTGGCCGCAGCCAAGATAGGCAGCATCGCCCGCGCTGCCGGGATGCTCAGGCGAAAGTACGGCTGAAGCGCGGATCGCTGGGCTTGGAATTCTGGAGCACGCCCTTTTCATGCGTGCCTGGACGCTTTTCTGGTATCTCCGCGACTTCCCTGGGCTGCCGGGAAATCCAATGCCCAAAGGACCCCGGAGGGTCCTTTGGGCATTGTCTGCGTCTGTAAAGCCTAGTTGGCGGGAGCGGCGGGCTTCTTGGTCTTCTTGGTCTTCTTCTTGGCCATCTGCTCGATGTAGGAGCCCTGCTTGCTGGTGTCGGACTTGCTCTCGAAGGCGAAAGCGACGGAGGTCATCAGGAAGCAGGAAGCGATGGCGAAAAGAATGGCTTTCTTCATTGCGGGTCTCCTTGGGTTGTCTGTAGTTGTTGCACGTGTCGATTACTGCACGCTGCATGGAGCTGCATTCGTTCTCCGTCCGTACAGCGTGCCTGAGTAGCTACGCGGCAGACCATTGCCGCACCCTTTCCAGGCTGTTACAGAATTGAAATGGCCCCCCGCCGCGAGTCCGTTGACAGGGCAGGGGCCGGGGACTATTCCAAAAACATGCGAATCCTCCTCGTGGAAGACGACCCCAAGATATCGGCCTTCATCGCCCAGGGCCTCAAACAGAACGGCTACGTTGTGGACCAGTGCGCCGACGGCAACGACGGCCTGCACATGGCGCTCTCTGAATCCTACGCCGCCGCCGTTGTGGACCTCATGCTTCCCGGCCTGGACGGCCTCAAGCTCATCGAGGAGATGCGCCGGGGCAAGGTGAACACTCCGGTGATCATCCTTTCCGCCAAGCGCTCCGTGGACGACCGGGTGAAGGGGCTCCAGAGCGGAGGCGACGACTATCTCCCCAAGCCTTTCTCCTTCGCGGAACTGCTGGCCAGGTTGCAGGCCCTGATACGCCGCTCCACCAGCGCGGCCGAGACTACCCAGCTGAGCGTGGCCGGGCTCTCCATGAACCTCCTCACCCGCGACGTGTCCAGGGACGGAACCGGCATCAGCCTTCAGCCCCGCGAGTTCGCCCTGCTCGAGTTCTTCATGCGAAACCCCGGCAAGGTGCTCTCCAAGACCATGATCATGGAGCACGTCTGGAACTACAACTTCGACCCCCAGACCAACGTGGTGGACGTGCTGGTCTGCCGCCTGCGCAACAAGATCGACCGCGACTTCGAGCCCAAGCTGCTCGCCACCCTGAGGGGGGTCGGGTATGTCCTCAAGCCTCCCCGGCAGGATTAGGCGCAGCACGGCATTTCGCCTCACCGCCAGCTACGCCTTCCTCTACACGCTGAGTTCGCTCGTCCTTTTCGTGGTGGCCTACGTGCTGCTGGCGGGCGTGGTGCGCGCCCAGGACCAGAAGTTCCTCACGGAGAAGCTCAACGAGTACGGCTTCATCGACCGCACCAAAGGCACGGCCGCGCTGGTGGAGTTCATCCGCCGCGACGCCGAGGAGTCCGAGGACGTGGATTCCTATGTGCGCATCCTCGACCCCACGGGCAGGGAGCTCTTGACCATCTCGCCATCGAGCTGGGAGCTGCCCTCCAAGGCCGAAGTGGACGCGCAGGCCAGGGATGGCGGCCAGTGGTGGCTCTGGGGGCCGCGCAAGGCGGGCGGGGGGGTCTACGAGTTCAGCTCCCGCAAGCTCGGCAGCGGAACGCTCATCATCGTCGCGGGCGACGCCCGGCAGCGCGAGCAGCTGCTGGCCGAATTCCAGCGCATATTCCTCTTCATCACCGCCACCGTGGTCATCGTGGGAGTGGCCGTTGGCGCGGTGCTCGCGCAACGCTCGCTGGCGCCGGTGCGGGACCTCATCGCCACGGTCAACTCCATCGGCGGCGGCTCAATGGACGCGCGCGTGCCCACGCGCGGCACCCACGACGAACTCGACGAGCTGGCCAGCCTCTTCAACTCCATGCTGGAGCGAATATCGCTGCTCATCCAGGGCATGCGCGACGCCCTGGACAACGTGGCCCACGACCTGCGCACCCCGCTCACCAGGGCCAAGGCCGTGGTGGAGACCGCGCTCCAGTCAAACCTCTCGCAGCAGGGGCTGCGCGAGGCCCTCATGGACATCGCCGAGGAGAACGAGCGCATCCGCACCACCCTGAACACCCTCATGGACATCTCCGAGGCCGAGACCGGCACGATGCACCTCAATATCGAGCGTCTGGACGTGGCGGAGCTCATGGAGGAGAGCTCGGAGATCTACGAGTACCTGGCCCAGGAGAAGGGCATCGTCCTGATCTGCGACGCCCCGCCCGGACTCTACGCCATGGCCGACGAAGGCCGCGTGCGGCAGGTTCTGGCCAACCTGCTGGACAACGCGCTCAAGTATTCCAAGCCGGGCGGGCAGGTGACGCTGAGCGGCAGGGTTCAGGACGGCCACGTGCGCGTGACCGTTCGCGACGAAGGGGAGGGCATCCCGGCGGAAGACATGCCCAGGATTTTCGAGAGGCTCTACCGTGGCGACAAGAGCCGCAGCCACAGGGGGCTGGGGCTCGGGCTGTCGCTGGTGCGGGCGGTGCTGCGCGCCCACGGAGGCGACGTCCGCGTGGAGAGCAGGGTGGGGAAGGGGAGCGCGTTCACGTTCACCCTGCCGGGGGCATAGGGGGTGGGGATATGGAGAGCCAGGCTCCGCCCAGACCCGCCAGTGGGATGATCCCCCTGGAACCTCAATGGCCTCGCAGGATTTCAGCAGGCCACGCCGCAAAGCAGGGAGCGTCTGAAACCACTACTGAAATATCGGCCCCTTGGGCCAATGCTCGCTGCGCTCCTTGAACACCTTTTCCAGCTTGGCGTATTCGCGCCTGTCTTCCTCGCTCCTGGCGTACCCCTTGGCCTTCTCCATCTGCAGCCTGGATTGCCTCGGGTTGTTCGAGTACACGGCCGAGTAGGCCATGTTCAGGTAGGCGTGGAACAGGTCGCCCGATTCGCCGTAGATGCGCCCCAGCTGCTGGCGCGTCTCCGGGGCCTCGGGCGAGAACGTCACCACCTTCCCCATAAGACGCAGGGCTTCGCCGTAGTGGCGCTCCTGGGCCAGTATCTGGGCGTACTCGGCGGCGGCCACCATGTCGTGCGGGTTGGCCTGCACGGCGCGGCGCAGCAGGTCGCCCGCGCGCGGGAAGTCGCGCACCTTCAGGAAGAAACGTCCTGCCTCCCGAAGCCACAGCGAGTCGTTGCCGCCTTCCTTGAGGGCCTCCTCGAAGGCCTTGCGGGCCGCGTCGTTGTCGTTTGTGCGTCCGAGCGCCATGGCCAGGCCCAGGCGGTCGATCCTCGTCATGGCTTTGCCCTTCTTGGCGTAGTAGGCGATGACGGTCTCGGGCTTCTGGTAGCGGGCGCGGATGATGGTCTGGATGCGGTGGAAGCGCTCGTCGCGGTCCGGGCGGCTTGCGATGTTCTTCGGCATGCGGGTGACGCGTTCGGAGAGGTAGCCGATGCGTTCGTTGATCTCCGGGTGCGTGGAGAGGTAGGCCGGGATGGACCCGTAGCCCTTGAAGATCTTCATCCGCTGCATGACGTCGAAGGCCTGGGGCAGTCCGCGCGGCGGGTAGCCCGCGCCGGTGAGGTAGTTCATGCCCACCTCGTCGGCTTCGCGCTCGTCGTCGCGGGAGTAGTTGAGCATGGCCTGCTGGGCGGCGGCCTGGGAGCCCATCATCATGGCGCCGCCCGCGTCACGCTGGCCGGTGGCCGCGCCCAGCGCGAACCCGGCGATGGCCCCGAGCATGGCGGCGATGGAGAGGATGCGGCCCTGCTCCACGCGCTTGGCGATATGGCGCTGGGTGACGTGGGCCAGCTCGTGCGCAAGCACTCCCGCCACCTCGGACTCGTGGTTCATGTTGAGAATGAGCCCGGTGAAGACGAACACGTACCCGGCGGGAGCGGCGAAGGCGTTGATGGCGTTGTCCTCCACCACCGCCACGGAGAACCTGAAGGGCTGGGGCGGCATCTGGGCCGCCAGGCCGTCCACGATCTCCCGGACGTAATCGACCACCTCGGAGTCGTCGATCATGGGCAGCTTGGAGCGGATGAGCACGTTGAACTTGTCCCCAAGTTCCTTCTCCTCCTTGATGCCGAAGCTGAAATAGCCCGCGTTGGCCGTGGACACGGCCAGGGGAGAGGGGAGGACCAGCGTCATGGCCATCACGAGGGCCAGTGCTTTGAGGCAGACGGCGGAGATGCTCGGCGGCATGGGACTTCTTATAAACCCTACGGGGGAGTTGGCAACTGGTGATTCGAGGCCTCTGCCTCAGTGCGGCGCTGTCCGCGCGCCGCCCGCTGCCCCGTAGCGTTCCAGGAACCGTTTTTCCGAGTCGGAATCCCCGATGAGGACGAGCTCGCTTCCGGCCTCGAGCAGACTCTCGGGGCCGGGGTTCAGGGCCATTCCCCCGGCGGTTCGCATGCCCACCACGTTGCAGCCGGTTTCAGGCCTGATGCCGCTGGCGGCCAGGGTCTTCCCGGCCAGGGAGGGCGGGAGCGGCGTCCGGAACAGGTTCAGTCCCTCGGTGAGCATGAGCACCATGCCGGGGGTGAGGAGGTTGAGCACGGTTGTGGCCACCAGCGAGGCGTGGGACATGACCAGGTCGGCTCCGGCGGTGTGCATGATGCTCACGTTGCGGTCCAGGGTGGCCCGGCTGATGATCTGGATGTCCGGACGAAGCCTGCGGCAGTAGATGGTGAGGTAGATGTTGAGGTCGTCGTCGTGGGTGGTGACGAAGGCGGTGGAGGCTGCGCGGATGCCTGCACGCTCCAGCACCTCCAGGTCCGCCGCGCTGCCGATGGTGGCGTGTTCGTCCAGGTGGGGCAGCTTGGCGTTCTTCTCCACGATGCGGTAGGGCACCCCCTGCTCGCGGAGCTGTTCGGCAACGGCGATGCCGACGCGTCCCCCTCCAAGAATGACGGCCCGGCCGTCCCCGGCCGGCGGCGCGGTCGAGAAGCGCTCGAAAGCCTTGATCTGCTCCTCGGTTCCTCCAAGCACCAGCACGGCCGATTCGGGGAGGGGCGCATCCGGGCCCGGCACGGTGAACCGGCCGCGCTCCCAGATGCCCAGCACGTTGACGCCTGTCGCGCCGCGCACCCCGCTCAGACGCAGGGTCTTCCCGCCCAGGCCGGTGCGCTTCACCGGCGCTTCCGCCACCATCAGCCCGTCGAACCGGCCCAGGACGCTCACGGGCATCACTCCGCCCATGATGCGTCTGGCCAGGGTGTGCCCCAGCAGACGGGTGAACTGGTAAACGTGCGTGCTCCCGGCCAGGGTGAGGATGTCCATGGATTCGTCCTGATCCGCCTTGCAGACAACGGGCACGTCCGGGCTCACCTCGCGCAGGGTGAAGGTGACGTTGGTGTTGCGCACGTCGCTTTCCAGGGCCACAACCATGGCGGCCTGGCCCGCGCGCAGACGCTTGTAGGTGTCGGGGTCGTCGTGGTCGCCCAGCATGGCGGGATAGCCCATGTCGTGCAACTCCGTGGTGCGGCGAGCGTCCGGGCAGAGTACGGCGTGCGCGTGGCCGTACTGGGTGAGCCTGTCGGACAGGTTCAGCGCGGTGGGGTCGTTGCCGACGATGATGACGTGGTTCCTGGTCCCGGGCGGCAGCTCTCGCGGGATGCGCGCCTTGGCCTGGGCCTCCAGCCAGGGGGCGTAGAAGAACTGGATGAAGGTGAAGGGCAGCATCACCAGCAGGAAGACCACCCCCGAGACGAGCACCACGATGGAGAAGAGCCTGCCCAGGTCGCTCGAGAAGGTGATGTCGCCGAACCCCAGCGTGGACATGACCGTGAGCGTCCAATAGAAGCCGGTCAGCCAGGAGTGCTCCTTGCCCTCCCACTGCATGATCACGTGGAAGAGCACGCTGTAGAGCGTGATGACCGCGAGCAGCATCAGGATGAACCTGATGAGGTACCCGATGTTGTGGCGGGCCGTGCGGCTTTTGAGCACGAAGGCCAGTTGCGACGGCAGGAATTTCATGGTCCACCTTTGGCGATGCGCCCGGCGGGCGGCCCATCGTGTCTATTCTAATCAGATTATCCGGCAAGGGCGCTTCTTGGCAACCGTGGCCGCGGGCTCCAGCGGCGGCCACGAAAAAAGGGAGGCCCGATGGGGCCTCCCTTGGATGTGCGATGCCGGGGACGAACCGGGTCTAGCGGTTCATCATGTCCAGGAATTCCTTGTTGCTCTTGGTGCCGCGCATCTTGTCCAGGAGGAACTCCATGGAGTCGATGGAACTCATGGGCGACAGGAACTTCCTGAGAATCCACACGCGGTTGAGCTGGTCCTCGGGCAGGAGCAGCTCCTCCTTGCGGGTGCCGGAGCGGTTGATGTCGATTGCCGGGTAGACGCGCTTCTCGGAGAGGTGGCGGTCAAGGTAGAGTTCCATGTTGCCGGTGCCCTTGAACTCCTCGAAGATCACTTCGTCCATGCGCGAGCCGGTGTCGATGAGGGCGGTGGCCATGATGGTCAGCGAGCCGCCTTCCTCGATGTTGCGGGCCGCGCCGAAGAAACGCTTGGGGCGCTGGAGGGCGTTGGCGTCCAGGCCGCCGGAGAGCACGCGCCCCGACGACGGGGTCACGGCGTTGTATGCCCGGCCCAGGCGGGTGATGGAGTCAAGCAGCACCACCACGTCGCGCTTTCTTTCCACCAGGCGCTTGGCCTTCTCCATGACCATCTCGGCCACCTGCACGTGGCGCTGCGGCGGCTCGTCGAAGGTGGAGCTGACCACCTCGGCCTTCACGGTGCGCTCCATGTCCGTGACTTCCTCGGGGCGCTCGTCGATGAGCAGCACGATGAGGTAGACGTCGGGGTGGTTGGCGTTGATGGAGTTGGCGATGGTCTGCAGGAGCATGGTCTTGCCGGTGCGGGGCGGGGCCACGATGAGGCCGCGCTGCCCGTGTCCGATGGGGGCCAGCAGATCGATGACGCGCGAGGAGTAGTTCTTGTCCCCGTTCTCCATCACCAGGCGGCGGTTGGGGTAGAGCGGGGTGAGGTTGTCGAACAGGACGATGTTCTTGGACGCCTCGGGCGGCTGGAAGCCGATCTCGGAGACGCGCAGCAGCGCGAAGTAGCGCTCGCCTTCCTTGGGCGGGCGTATCTGCCCGGAGATCACGTCGCCTTTGCGCAGGCCGAAGCGGCGGATCTGCGAGGGGGAGACGTAGATGTCGTCGGGGCCGGGCATGTAGCTGTACATGGGCGAGCGCAGGAAGCCGAAGCCGTCGGGCAGGATTTCCAGCACGCCCTCGCCGAAGATGGAGCCGTTCTGCGAGGCGCAGTTCTGCAGGATGCCGAAGATCAGTTCCTGCTTGCGCATGCCGCTCGGGTTCTCGACGTTGAATTGGACGGCCAATTCCATGAGTTCCGGCATGCTTTTGAGCTTTAGGTCCGAAAGATTCATCGAAGACTCCGTGAGGATGTTGACGAAGGCTGGAGGTTGTCCGCCTGGGCAGCCGGCCCGGCGGGAGGTGGGGACGCGTCAGTAATGTCGACGCAGTTTCGCATGGTCAGGGTCTGTGGCATAGCAACTCGCCGGGTGGCGAGAACAGTCGTTATGTTGAGGATGCGGCTCGACTCCGTATTCTTCCGGAAGAGCCTTGTGGCCGTACCGCTTGTTCGGGGAGTATATCCGCGAAGCCGCACTTTAACGCAATAATTCCAGCCTGCGCAGGATGTCTCAAAGACGATTTCAAGTCCTCAAGGTGTATGCGCTTCGCGGTTGGTTTGTTGCTGTGTGCGGCGTGATTGAATAATTAGCGTGCCCAAGGGCTCCATATATCATTTTGGGGTGGTGTCAAGGGCGCGTGGGGTGGGAGGAAAAAAATCGCGCGCGGCGACGCTCACTCGGGGGTTTTGGGCTTCAGCACGTCCTCGAAGAGGGTGTTGATGGTCTCCTTGACGTCCTCCTGGGGCCGCCCGGTGGCGTAAGCCACCTCCAGGGTGAGCAGGCCCGTGGCCTGCTCCAGCAGGCGGCGCTCGCCGAAGGACAGCTCCTTGCCGCCGCCGATGAGCAGCAGTTCCTTGAGCACGTAGGCCACGTCGCCCAGGTTGCCGCTTTTGAGCTTCTCGGAATACTCGCGGTAGCGGCGGTTCCAGTTCTGCCCGGTGTAGCCGGTGAAGGTGGAGCGGTCCTTGAGGGACTCCATGATCTCCTCGGCCTCCGAGGCGGGGCAGACATGGCGCAGCCCAACGTTGGCCGCGTTCTTCACGGGCACCATGAGGGTGACGTTGTTGGTCAGGATGCGCACGATGTAGAAATCGACGGACTGGCCGCCGACTGTCTGCGATTCGACGCGCTCGACCTTGCCCACGCCCTGGGCTGGATAAACGACCAACTCGTCCGGGGAAAACACTGGGGCGATACTCCTTGTCGTGACGAAGGCCAGGGATAACGCGGCTGGTGTGCCTTCGGCCCCGCGCGCCCGTGGAACGGGGGCGGGGAAGCCTTAGGGCCGCGAACTGGCGAGGACGCGATTCGGCACGTTTGTATTCTTAACCCAAGTGAAATAAAGAGTCTACCCTTCCCCTCCCGGGCGGGGGGCGGCCGCGAACTGGCCGGCTTCCCTCATGGCAGCCTCGAGGCCCTCCTTGAGGTACAGCCTCGCGGCTGCGGCGCCCGCTTCGGCCACCTTGCGGGCAATATCCGTTTCCTCGGGGCGGAAATCCTGGAGGACGTATGCCGCAACGTCCATTTTCCCCTCGGGGCGCCCGATGCCCAGTCGCAGGCGCGCGAAGTCCTGGGTGCCGGTCTCTGCCGCGATGGACTTGAGCCCGTTGTGCCCGGCCAGTCCTCCGCCCATCTTCATGCGCATGCGCCCCAGCGGCAGATCCAGCTCGTCGTGTATCACGAGGAGGTCCTTCGGAGTGAGCTTGTAGTATCCCAGCACGTGGGACACGGCCCGGCCGGAGAGGTTCATGAAGGTCATGGGCTTGAGGACGAGAATCTCGCCGTCCACGCCGGGCAGGCGCAGGGCGTGCAGCTCCCCCAGTTTGCCGAGCGAGAGACCGCGGGCCTGGCCGGATTCCAGCAGTGCGTCCGCGGTCATGAAACCCAGGTTGTGGCGGGTGCGTTCGTACTTGGGGCCGGGGTTTCCCAGGCCGGCGATGAGGGCGCGAGGGGGCATCGATGATCCTTGAGTCTTGCGTGATGGTTCGCCGTGGTGATCAGCGGCCAAGCCGCGGCCAGCGTCCGGCCACTGCCCGGGCTATGAATTCGTAGCCTGCCGAGGTGCAGTGGGTGTCCTGGGTCTGGAACAGTCCGCAGCGCTCGGTGGATGCCTTCATGGCGTCGGTGACGTCCAGCACCTCAAAGCCGGCCTCGGAGAAGAGCCTTGCCGTCTCGCGGCGCAGATCCTCGAGGTTCGCGGCCATGCGGGGCAGGTCACGCAGCGCGGCGGAAGCGGCGTCCAGGCCGGGCCAGTGTATGTCGTCAGCAAGCACCTGGAGCGAGCAGGGGATGAGCACCATGCGCACGTCTAGCCCGCCCTCCGTGAGCTTTTTCAAGTCCGCCGCGAGGAGCTTCGCATCGGGCAGCATCCGGGTCCAGGTTTGGCGTGCCGCGTATGGGCCGTAACCGGGGTGCCAGGAGAACGGGAGGCCGTCCGCCGTGCCGCACGCCATGGGCACGCGCCGATAGAGTCCGTCGCCATGGGCAAGCGGCGTCCTCTCGCCAAGCCCGGCCAGGGCCATGGACGCCAAGGCCCGCAGGGGGCCGAGTTCCAGCATCCATCCGGCGGTACCCTCCGTTAGCCGCGCGCGTTCCTTGTGGAGCATGATGTCGGCAGTCAGGTCGTTGCCCAGGTAGACCAGCACCACCACGTCCTTGCCCCGGAAGCGCTCCGGCTCCGGGAGGCCGCGCGTGAGGTGGTCGATGATGCGCGCGTATTGGGCCAGGCCGTAGCCGCCGTTGCTGGCGTTGTAGACCCTGACACCGGTCAGCCTGGCGAACAGGGCCGGAGGGGAAAGGCGGGTCCCGGCGGAGTCGCCGTTGCAGAATGAGTCTCCGACGAAAAGCACGTCCGCCTCCCGGGGGGCGATCAGGTTGGGCCAGCCGAGGGCGTCGCTGGGGTCGTCGTCCGGCAGGATCTCCTGGAGGTCGCCGTATGCCTTGGCCGTGTCCAGCAGGTAGCCGGCGTTCCGGGGCGCGCCGGGCTGACGCACGAAACCCATGAGCCATTCGCGGTAAAGGGGATGCGTCCGGACGGATACGACGCCCATCGATACGGCCTGGTCGCGCGTTATCTCCGGCAGAAGTCTGAGCACTGCCCACGGCATGTGGAAAACCGCGAGGGACAGACATACCAGCGTCGCATACGCCGTGGAAAGCGCCAGCATGACGTTTGTCAGGCAGGCGACTGGTTTCACCGCGACCGGTTATGACAGCGCGGGCCAAACCGGTCAAGGACGCAAAAGCCGGGGCCGCCCGTCGGACGGCCCCGGCCATGGGAATGGTTGTCGCCGGGGGGCTATTTGCCGGCTTCTTCCTCGGCCTCGGCGGCCGGGTTGATGACGCCGACCAGGGCGAAGTTCTGCTCGAAAACGGCCTTGACGCCCTCGGGCAGGGCCAGGCCCTTCACGTCGATGTGCTGGTTGATGCCCAGATCGGTCACGTCGATGACGATCTTGTCGGGGATGGCGGCGGGCAGGCAGACCACTTCCAGGGTCTCGCGGTAGATTTCGAGCTTGCCGCCCACGGACACGCCCTTGGCCTTGCCCACGTACTCGATCTTCACGTTGACGTGGATGGGCTTGTTGGGATCGATGCCGTAGAAGTCGACGTGGTCCACCTGGTTCTTCCAGGGATGGGGCTGCACCACCCAGATCAGGCTGGGATGGGTCTCGGCCTTGCCGTCCTTCTCGATGACCAGATCGAACACGTGGGAGGTGCCCACCTTCTGGTAGAGCTTGCGGAAGGGGAGATCGGCCACCACGACAGGGATGTTCACGCCCTTGTCGTCGTAGAAGATGCCGGGGACCATTTTCTCCTGGCGCAGACGGCGGTTGGGACCCTTGCCCTTCTCGGCGCGCTCCTGCACGGTGAGGCTCAGTTGTTCCTTCATTGGGATATCTCCTTGGTGTAGCCTCGCGTCGAGGGCTAACTGATCTTGTTGAAAAGCACGCTCACCGAGGATTCGGTGTGGATGTTGTGGATGGCCTTGGCCAGCAGCCCGGCGACCGAGAGCACCTTGATCTTGCCGCAGGCCTGGGCCTCGGGCGACAGGGGGATGGTGTTGGTGACCACCACCTGGGAGAAGGGCGAGTTGCACAGGCGCTCGATGGCCGGTCCGGAGAGCACCGGATGCGTGACGCAGGCCATGACGTCCTTGGCGCCGTTCTCCAGGAGCACGTGCGCGCCCTGGACCATGGTCCCGGCGGTGTCGATCATGTCGTCCACCAGCACGCAGGTCTGTCCCTCGACGTTGCCGATCACGTGCATGGCCTTGGCCTGGTTGGGCGCGTCGCGGCGTTTGTCCACGATGGCGAGCCCGGAGCCCAGGCGTTTGGCGAAGCTGCGGGCGCGCTCCACGCCTCCGGCGTCCGGGGAGACCACGCAGACCGGGCCCTCCACGTTCTCAGCCACGTACTCGGCCAGAAGGCCCGCCGCGTAGAGGTTGTCCACGGGACCGTTGAAGAAGCCCTGGATCTGCCCGGCGTGGAGGTCCACCGTGAGCAGGCGGTGCATGCCGGCCACCTGGAGGAAGTCGGCCACCAGCTTGGCGCTGATGGGGGCGCGGGGCACCACCTTTCGGTCCTGGCGGGAGTACCCGTAATACGGCACCACGGCCGTGACCCGCGAGGCGCTGGCGCGTTTGAGGGCGTCCAGGATCAGGCACAGCTCCATCAGGTGGAAGTTCACCGGGTTGGAGGTGGGCTGGATCACAAACACGTCCGAGCCGCGCACGTTGGCGCCGATCTCCACGCGGATTTCGCCGTCGGAGAACTTGCTGACCATGGAGGGAAGCAGGGTGCAGCCCAGATGGTCGCAGATGGCGCGCGCCAACTCGGGGTTGGCGTTGCCGGTGAGGATTTTCAGGTCGCCGTGGGTGGCCATATACGTCCCGCTTGAAAATTTTTGGCTGGGGAGGAAGGATTCGAACCCTCGGATGCGGGGACCAAAACCCCGTGCCTTACCGCTTGGCGACTCCCCAACGGAACACCGTCACAACGCGGCGGAAAAAACAGCGGCCGTTGGTCCGAGAACCGACGCGGCCGCGTCCGCCTTGGCGGGGTCCCTGAAGAGGGCGAACACCGCCGATCCGGAGCCGCTCATGCAGGCCGCCGCCGCGCCCAGGCCGTAAAGCCGCTCCTTGAGCAGGCGGATGGCCGGAAATTCCTTGAACACGACGGTTTCGAAGCCGTTAGCGATGAACGCCCCGTAAACGCAAAAAGGCCGCATACTCGCAGGGCGGTCCCTTGTCAAGAATCCTTTCGCGCCTTCATGCGCAACGGTTCTCGCGGCCGCGTCCCAGGCCTTGTAGGCCCAGGCCGTGTTGACCCTCTCGGGCGGCACGGCCACCAGCATGGTCATGCCGGAAAAATCCACCTCCGCGGGAGCCAGCCTCTCGCCGATTCCCGTTGCCCATGCCGGGCGGTTCATGAGGAAGAACGGCACGTCCGCGCCAAGCTTCGCGGCCAGGGCGGCCAGGTCTTCCTGGGCGAGGGCCTTTTCCCCCGACTCGGCGTTCAGCCAGGAGAGCATGGCCGCCGCGTCCGCGCTGCCGCCGCCCAGGCCCGCGCCGTGGGGGATGCCCTTGGAGAGCAGGGCGGTCAGCTCCGGCCTGAAACCGGTACGGGCGGCGAAGGCCTCGTAGGCCTTGGCAACGATATTGGACGGCGTTTCCAGGGCCGCCTCGGAGCACCAAAGCGCGAGCCCGTCCCCCACCCGGGAGGCCGGGCGTCCGTCCGGACCGGCCTTGGCGGCCACGCCGGGCGCGAATCCCAGGATGTCGTGGGGTTCCGGCACGGGATAGAAGAGAGTCTTCAGCTCGTGGTAGCCGTCCTCCCTGACGCCCGTTATCTCCAGGAACAGGTTGACCTTGCAGCCCACCCGGACCTTCTTCGGGCTCACTTCTCCTCCGGCAGCGGCACGGTGAGGAACAGAGCCTGCTTGCCCCGTCTGATGAGCATCAGGGCCACGCCTTTCTTCCTGGCGTCCTCCTTGATGACCTTGGCGAACGCGGCAAGGGAATCCACGGGGGTCTGGTTGACCTCCATGATGACGTCGCCGGGCCTGACTCCAGCCTCGGCGGCGGGGGAGCCGTCCTCCACGGCGGTGACGCCAAGCCCCTTGCCCTCGGGAACGCCCATGGCGCTGGCTTCCTCGGAGGACAGGGGGCGCAGGGCGAGTCCAAGTCCGTCCGCCTGGGCCTCGTCCTCCTGGTTTCCGGGAGAAGACTTTCCGATCTTGGCCGAGTCGCGCTGGCCCAGCACGGCCGCTACGGAGACGGTCTTGCCCTTTCGCCAGACCAGGAGCTCCGCCTTGCTGCCGGGACGGATGGAGGCGATGGCCCTCAGCAATCCGTTGGCGTCGTCGACGGCCTTTCCGTTCACGGAGATGACAACGTCGCCCACCTGTACGCCCGCCTTGGATGCGGGTTCGCCCTCCATGACCGCCGTGATGAGCGCGCCTTTGGCGGCCGCCATGCCCAGGGCCTTGGCGGCGTTCTCGTCCACGTCCTGGATGGAGACGCCGAGCCAGCCGCGCCGGACCTCCTTCTTCTCCTTGAGGTCGTTGATGACGGCCTTGGCCATGTTGGCGGGGATGGCGAAGCCGATGCCCTGGCCCGAGGCGATGATGGCGGTGTTGATGCCCACCACCTTGCCGTCCAGGTCCAGGAGGGGGCCGCCGGAGTTGCCCGGGTTGATGGAGGCGTCCGTCTGGATGAAGTTGTCGAAGGGGCCGGCGCCGATGACCCTGCCCTTGGCGCTGACGATTCCCGCCGTGACCGTGTTCTGCAGCCCGAAGGGATTGCCGATGGCCATGACCCACGCGCCCACCTTGAGCGCGTCGGAGTCGCCGAATTCCAGAAACGGCAGATCTTGCCCGTTCTCCACTTTGACCACGGCCAGGTCCAACTCGGGGTCGCGGCCCACGACCTTGCCCTTGAGGGGCTTCTCCTTGCCGCGCAGATGCACCTGGATCTCCTCGGCGTCCTCCACCACGTGGTTGTTGGTGACGATGAAGCCGTCCTTGGAGATGACGAACCCTGACCCCATGGAGCGCTGCCTGCGGGAGGGAGAGTCTTCCTTGAAGAAGCGGTCGAACTGGTCGAAGAACTCATCGAACGGGCCTCCGCGCGGGTGGTTCTTGAAAAACTCGCGCATCTGGTCCTTCATCTTCACGGAGCGCGTGGTGTTCAGGTTGACCACCGCTGCTCCGGCCTTTTCGGCCAGTTCGGAAAAGTCGGGCAGATTGACGCGCGCCTGGGCCGGAATGGCCAGGGCGAGGCACAGCAAGAGACTGACGGCCAGCGTCGCTCGGGGCATGGATATCTCCTGGGCTGCGATGAGCCTTGATGGCGTTTGGAGGGCCACTATAGCCGTCTTGCGGCTAATGTAAACAGGACCCGGCGGGGGCGGGCGGGGAAGACGGCGGAAAGTGTTGACCGAAAGCCATCCCTTGACTATCTATGCCTTCCCCGCGCGGTCCCGTAGCTCAGGTGGATAGAGCGGCCGCCTCCTAAGCGGCAGGCCACAGGTTCGAATCCTGTCGGGACCACCATGGATTTTGAGGGGTTAGGCGACTGCCTAGCCCCTTTTTGCTTTTCGGCGGTTTTTCCCGCCACTGCCCCGCCATGAA
>JBMORI010000093.1:0-1056 GCA_049322415.1 Thermodesulfobacteriota bacterium
AGCCGGGGCCGCATCCAGGTCCATCCCAGCCCGGACCTCCAGGGCGCGGACCTCAAAACGGTCATTTCACAGACTCAAGTTTGTCCTCAGTCCGGAGCATTCGACGCCTGGAAGAAGGGCGCGAGCGGGCACCTCATCCGCCTGCGCATCCCGTCCGGGGCCGAGCGCCTGACGGCCATCCGGTCCCGCAAATGTCGCGCCTCCCGAGCGATCGTCAAGGGGATTTGGGACGCCACTGGAAACCCCGTCCAAAAGTGTGGCGGGTGGCATCAGTCTGATTTTACGTACGAGGTCGGAAAGGTGGTCCGCCCGGATTCCTTCGATCCTGACCCGCGCATCGAGTGCTCAAACGGCATTCATTTTTTCATCACGCGAGAAGAAGCCGAGGCGTGGCGCTGATTTTGACAAAGGCCCGCCCGGGCGCTGCGGGCGCGACACGCACCGCGAGCACCGGACGGCAGAGGAGACGCCCATCGTGGGCACAAGCGCGGCCCGGCTGGCTGGTTCTGTTGGCCGGGCCGCACAAGGGGGAGGGACCATGCGGAAGCTCATCAACGCCATCAATTGGGAAGTCGCGTTCCCGGCCATCTATGTGCTCGCCTGCCTTGCCTTCGGACGGACGCTCTACGCTCTCGGGCACGCCCAGGCCAACGCGGACACGGCGGCCAGGGTCCAGCGGCAGTCCACACCCGAGGCTGTTGAGGCCGCCCGCAGGCTGCACGAGTTGGCGAACACAATGCGGGTCTACCCGTTTGAGAGGAGAAAATAGCCATGGCGACAATCTTCTACATCATCGACGGACGCCGCCTTGAACTGGAGTGCGAGTTGCACGAACGCCCCGCCGCCATAGCGGATATCAAGCGCCAAGGGCTGGCCGTCGTCGGCTGGCTGGAGCGCGGAACGGGTCGGCAGATGAAAGAGGCGAGGAGGTAGCCATGTCCGAGCACCACAGCACCCACACGATACGCGGCGTTGGGACGTGCGTAACCACCTACGGGCGCGAGCACGACGGATCGCTCTATGTCAAGGACGTCAACGGGCTTGAGTGCGACGCGC
>JBMORI010000094.1:0-1051 GCA_049322415.1 Thermodesulfobacteriota bacterium
TGATCTCGCTGCCCCGCGTGGGATCGAATTCCACCCACCAGATTTCACCGCGCCTCATCGGCATCCTCCATGCCATCGCCCGACAGCGCGTCCCATTCACCCATCTCGGCGTTCAGAAGCTCGTCCTTCTCCACTTCCAGGGCGATCAGATAGAGCGGGTCCTCTTCTTCAGGGAGAGCCTCTCTGAGCAGACCGGCGACGAACGCGCTTCGCTGCCTGGGGGGGACGGCCGCTTTGAAACGAGCGGCCAGGTCGTCGGGGAGATGCAGGAGCACTTGCATGGCGGAACCTCGCTATCAATATTGATATTGATAACGCGTCCGAAAGGGGTTGGCAAGGTGGCCGCGCCGGAACAAGCTCCCGCGCCGCCGGCCAGGATATGAAATACGTATCAGCTGCCTGTCTTCCCAGCCTGCCACTCCTCCCACGCCTTCCTGGCGCGCGCCGCGTACAGCGCCTTCCTGCTGTCCTTCTTGGCCCGCTCCGTCAGCTCCGGCGTGAGCCCGTAGTTCACATTGGACGGCTGGAACTTCTTCACCGGCCTTCTCAGGTGCGCCAAGAGCGCCCCCAGCGCCGTCTCCCCGGGCGGAGCGGTCAACCCCTTGGCTAGGTGCAGCCCCAGCCACAGGCCGCAGGCCGCGCTCTCCACGTACCCCTCCACCCCGGTGATCTGCCCGGCCAGGTACACTCCCGGCCGCGCCTTCAGCTCAAGCTCCTCCGTGAGCACCTTGGGCGCGTCCACGTAGGTGTTGCGGTGGATGGACCCCAGGCGCGCGAACTCCGCCTTCTCGAGGCCTGGGATCATCCTGAAGATGCGCTCCTGCTCCGGGTATTTGAGCTTGGTCTGGAACCCCACCAGGTTGTACGTGCTGCACTCGGCGTTCTCCGGGCGAAGCTGGATCACGGCATAGGGCCGCCTGCCGGTCTTGGGGTCGGTGAGGCCCACGGGCTTCAATGGCCCGAAAACCAGGGTCTTGAAGCCGCGCTCGGCCAGGGCCTCCACGGGCATGCAGCCCTCGAAGTGGATCTCCTTCTCGAACTCGCGCGGCTG
>JBMORI010000095.1:0-60970 GCA_049322415.1 Thermodesulfobacteriota bacterium
CGATTTGAAGACGATCCGTCTCCGCGGCGGCGGGCCGCGCCCGGCACCGGGGGGCTGGCCGGGAAGACGGCCTTCCGATAACTACGCGAAGCTGTAAGGGATTCCAAAGGGACAATGTCCCTTTGGCGGGAGAGTCCAGAGAGGGCGGTGCCCTCTCTGGCAGCCGGAGGCTCTTTATCTTGTCTTTCTCTTACCACACCATCCGCATCTTGACGCCCTTGCCGCTCATGTACTCCTTGAGCTGGGTGATGGTGTACTCCCCGTAATGCACGATCGACGCGATTAGCGCCGCGCTTGCCTTTCCTTCGGTGACGGCGTCCACCATGTGCTGGGGCGAGCCCGCGCCGCCGGAGGCGATGACCGGGATGGTGACGGCTTCGCTGATCATGCGGGTGAGCTTCAGCTCGTAGCCGTCCTTGGTGCCGTCGGCGTCGATGGAGTTCACGCACAGCTCGCCCGCGCCCAGGGCCTCGGCGGTCTTGGCCCACTCGATGGCGTCCAGGCCCATGCGCTTGCGGCCGCCGTGTATGACGATCTCGTAGCCGGAGGGGATCTGCTCGCTGACGCCAACGTTGAGCACGTCCATGCCAACCACCACGCACTGCGCGCCGAAGGCGGCCGCGCCCTGGCTGATGATGTCCGGGTTTTTCACTGCGGCGGAGTTCACCGAGACCTTCTCGGCCCCGGCCAGGAGCACGGCGCGCATGTCGTCCACGGTGGAGATGCCGCCGCCCACGGAGAAGGGAATGAAGATCTGCGACGCGACCTTCTCCACCACTTTGAGCATGATGCCCCGGCCCTCGGCGGAGGCGGTGATGTCGTAGAAGACGATCTCGTCCGCGCCCTGCTCGTAGTATGCGCGTGCGGTCTCCACGGGGTCGCCGATGTCCACGTTGCCTAAAAACTTCACGCCCTTGGTGAGCTTGCCGTCGCGGACGTCCAGGCAGGGGATGACTCTCTTACTGAGCATTGGTGCTCTCCCCGCAGTATTTGGCGAAATTGGAAAGCAGCTTGAGCCCCGGCCTGCCGGACTTCTCGGGGTGGAACTGCACGGCCCACAATCCCGGGCGGCCGTGAACGGAGCAGAACTCCATGCCGTAGAATGTGGTTCCCAGGATGTATTCGGGGGCCGGCACGGGGTAATAGCTGTGCACGAAGTAGAACTCGGAGTCCTCGTCCACGCCCTCGAAGAGCTCGCAGCTTCCGGCGATCTTCACCTTGTTCCAGCCCATGTGCGGCACGCGGATGGGCTCGCCGTCCTCCTCGGTGAGGGCCGGGTTGAACATGGCGCACGCGCCGGGGACGATGCCCAGGGCCTTGGTGTCGTTCTCCTCGGAGTAGTCCAGCAGGATCTGGCAGCCCACGCAGATGCCGAGCAGCGGCTTGCCCGACTCCACGATGGAGCGCAGCACCTGATCCAGGCCCGTGCTGGTCAGTTCGTCCATGGCCTGTCCGGCGGCGCCGACGCCGGGGAAGATGACGCCGGACGCCTGGCGCAGGGCTTCTGGGCCGGCGGTGATCCGGCAGGGGATGCCGAGGTAATCCAGGGCGCGGCGGACGGATGTCTGGTTGCCGGCCTTGTAGTCGAGAATGGCGAGCATGGTTTCCTCCCGTGGCCGCGTTGCTAGTAGAATTTGCGTTTTTCGGCAAGTCCGGGACGCTTGAGTTTAAGGGCGTCCTTGCCTAGTGTGCGCCCCTTGGTCCGGGCTGGCTTGGCGCTCCCCGCCCCGGGGTGGAGTGCCGGGAGACGTCTGGCACTCCACCGCTCCGTGTTTGACTGGAGGAAATGTGATGAAGAAGCTGTACGCTGCCGCCGCGTTCGCTGCCGGGCTGATCCTTGCCGGGGGGGCGGCCCAAGCCCAGACCGGAAGCTACATGGAGTGCACCGCCTGCCAGCTGGTCCTGGGCATGGTGGACGCCTCCACTGGCGACGGCGGCGACATCGCCGTTGACGCGCGCAAGCAGTGCGCCCTGCTTCCGGACGCGGCCGACAGGGCATCCTGCGAGATGTTCTACGCGCAGATGGGGCCCAAGTTCATCAAGGCCCTCAAGGCCAGGCGGTCCAAGGGGGAGAGCCTGGAGAGCGTCTGCGGGTCCATGGGGTATTGCCGATAGCGCTGGGGCGGCCCAAAGGCCTTCAGGAAGGCGGGCGGGTTTCCATCGGATTCCCGCCCGGCCGCTTTTTGGCAGGTCTCAAGATCAAGGATAATCGAAAATCAGGGCATGTTTCCAGCGGCGGCGGTGGTCATCCCGCCGGGCCATCCAGGAGAACGGCCAGCCCTCAGTTCATGGACGCTGCGCTAGCCCGTGGCTTTCTTGCCTTGCAGATGGTACATTTTCGACTCGGTCTTCTCGGGGTTCTTGTCCAGGTGGATGTACCGGTTGACCGCTCTTCCGGCGAACTGGGACATGATCCTCGGGAGGTCGGAGGCTTCCCATATCTCGGCGAATTCCTTCCGGGCAAGGACTTCGCCGGACAGCACGTATCCGTCAGGCTCGTCCGGGGCCAGGGAGATGTGCTCGTATCTGATGGCCCCCGCTTCGCCGAGGGCGTCCGAGAGAAGGGTGGAGGCCACCTCCACGAAGAACTTCTTGACGTCCTCGGTGGATTCGGCCCTGTCCATGCGTTCGCGAAATCCCGGGATGAGGGCCTGCTCGATGCGGGTGAATGAAATCTGGTGTGTCATGGATGCCTCCTTGCCATGGGATTGGCCGCGACGGTTGTCGCGCCAGCCTTATCCATAGCACAATGCCCCGGCCGGTCAAACCGGGAACCGCATTTTTCACTTCCCGTTGCCGCGAGGCCTCCGAAGGGGTATCGGTAGCGTATTCTGCGGTATTTCCGGAGGAATACGCCATGAACATTCTGATGGTGATCACCTCGCACGAAAGGCTCGGGGACACGGGGCGCAAGACCGGCTTCTGGCTTGAGGAACTGGCCGCGCCGTATTACGTCTTCAAGAATGCCGGGGCGCGGGTGACGCTGGCCTCGCCCAAGGGCGGGCGGCCGCCCATGGACCCGGGAAGCGGTGAGCTTCAGTTCCAGACCGATGCCACGCGCCGCTTCCAGGCGGACGCGGAAGCGTCCGCCCTCCTGGAGGCGACGGTTCCTCTGGCATCGGTCAACGCGGACGATTTCGACGCCGTGTTCTATCCCGGCGGGCATGGCCCCCTGTGGGACCTTTCCGGCCATGCGGAGTCCATCGCCCTCATCGAAAAGGCCTACGCTTCCGGCAAGCCGGTGGGGGCGGTGTGCCACGGCCCGGCGGCGTTCGTGCGCGCCCGCAAGCCGGACGGCTCTGCCCTGGTGGCGGGCCATTCCGTGACCGGTTTCACCAACAGCGAGGAGCGGGCCGTGGGCCTCGACAATGCGGTGCCATTCTCCATCGAGGACGAGTTCGTCAAACAGGGCGGCAAATTTTCGCGCGGCGGCGACTTCCAGCCTCACGCGGTCTCGGACGGCAACCTCGTCACGGGGCAGAATCCCGCCTCGTCCGAACCTGCGGCGCGACTGCTCCTCTCGCTCCTCTCCTGACCCGGTTTCCCCAAAAAAAAGCCCGGTCCGCTTTTGGGCGGACCGGGCCATCATTCTTACGAACACTACGTGAAGCCATCGCGGGTCCAGGGGGATCATCCCCCTGGCGGGAGAGTCCAGAGAGGGCGGAGCCCTCTTTGGCCGCCGGAGGCTGCCTACCTCTTTTTTCCGGGCGTGAACCTTTTCGGATCTATGCCGTGCTTCTTCACCTTATAGTTAATAATTCTATAGCTTTCCCTCAAGTCCTTGGCGGCCTGGAACATGTTGCCCTTGGCCTTCTTGAGGGCCTCGATGAGCAGTTCCTTCTCGAACTGGTCCACTGCCTCGCCGAAGGAGAGGGTGGCCTCGGTGTGGGAGCTTTCGGCGGTCTGGAGGGTGGGCGGCAGGTGGTAGGCCCTGATGACGCCGTCCTCGGACTGCTCGTAGGCGCGCTCCATGCAGAAGCGCAGTTCGCGAACGTTGTCGGGCCAGTGGTACTGGCTGATCAGGTCGATGGCCGGGGTGGATATGCGCTTGAACTCCTTGCCCTCGGCCACGGCGCACTCCTCCAGGAAGTGTTCGGCCAGGGGGAGCACGTCGCCAGCGCGATCGCGCAGGGGGGGGACGTAGATGGTGGCCACTGAGAGGGCGTAGTAGAGGTCCTCCAGGAAGTCGCCGCTGCTGACCAGGTCTTCCAGGTTGGCCCGGCTGGAGGCGATGACGCGCACGTCCAGGTTCTGGGGCTGGTCCGACCCGAAGCGGCGCGCCACGCCTTCCTGCAGGAAGCGCAGCAGCCCTTCCTGGGCGGAAGGGGTGAGCTCGTCCACGTCTTCGATGTAGAGCGAGCCGCCTTGTGCCAGTTCGAGCGCGCCGCGCTTGGACTGGGTCGATTTGGAGAGTTCGCCCTTCTGGATGCCGAAGAGGGCATGCTCCATGGTTTCGGGCAGTTCGGCGGAGCAGACCAGGCGCTGGAAATGGCGCTTGCGCCTCGTGCTCTGGGCGTGGAGGGCCATGGCCAGGTATTCCTTGCCGGTGCCTTCCTCGCCCCTGATGAGAACGGGCGAATCGTTCTGGGCCGCCTGCTCAAGCTGCCTGAGCACAAGGCGCATGCTTTTGGAGACGGCGACCACCCTGGGCTTGCCCTGCGGGCCGGCCTGGGTTTCCGTGTCGGTCTCGGGCCTGGACTTGGCCTTGTGCTTGGGCCTGGACTGGTTCATTTCCTCGCGCAGCCTGAGCCCCGCCAGGGCGAACACGCCCGCGGAAGCCATCATTATGTCGCGCTGGCGCTCCAGGAAGACGGGCGGAGCCTTGGGCACGTCGGCGCAGAAAGCGCCCATGGCGATTTTCCGGCCGGTGTAGCGGAGCCCCGGCGCCAGGACCGGCACGCAGATGAAGGCGAGGTTGGCGAGTTCGCTGGCCGGACGCCCGTAGAAGTCCGGGTGATCGGCCATGTTCTCGATGATGACGGCCTGGCGGGTGGCCAGGGCCTGCCCGGTGGCGATGGGGCCTGGACCCTGGGGCGTTCCGAAGAAGGCTTCCTGTCCTCGCGAGAGCGACAGCCTCAGGTTTTCGAGGGGAACGTCCAGAAGTTCCAGGTATACCCGGTGGTATCCCATCACCTCGACGAATCTGGCCAGCATGGCGTCCAGGCAGTCACGCGCGGGACGGCCGGGCATGGACTCGTCCAGGATGGCGCGCATTGCCGTGAGGCTCTTTTGGGACAGGCTTTCGTCGGTGGAGAAGAAGGTCATCGGGTAATCCCTTATCGGGCCATCGCTGCCTTGGCCCCGAGTTCCAGGGCCTTGAGGTTCACGTCGGCAAGGGCCGGTTTGAGGTATTTGCGCACGGAGCGCTCCAGGGCGTCCATTCCGAAGGGAAGTGCCTTGGAGGCGCAGGCCGCGCCGAGGAGGACCGTGTTGGCGCTCTGGGCCGAGCCCGCCTGCTCGGCCAGCGAGCGGCAGGGCAGGAACAGAGCGGCTGAGGCGATGGCCTTGGCCTTGGCCTCCACGGTTTCAAGCGAGGGGTACGGCGCCTTGCCCGTGGCCACGGAGAGCGGAGGCAGGGCCTCGGAGTTGCTCACGAGGCGCCCGCCTGGCTTGAGGTAGCACAGGGCGCGTAGCGTTTCCAGAAGCTCGAAGCCCAGCAGGACGTCGGCCTCGCCGTGGGTGATCTTGGGGCTCAAATAGCCGATGAGCACCGTGGACTCAACAACGCCTCCGCGCTGGGCCATGCCGTGGATCTCGCCGGAGGTGACGGGCAGCCCCTCGTCCAGGGCGGTGAGGGACACGAGCTTGGTGGCGGTCAGGGTTCCCTGGCCGCCGACGCCGGTGAAGAATATGCGCGAGCGATGCATCTATGCGCCCCTTTTCTTGGCCTTGAAAGACTTGTCCAGTTGCAGACAGAACATGCAGCCCGAGCACAAATCCTCGTCAACGCGCACCTTGCCGCCCTCCTTGAGGAAAGCGGGGCAGGCGAGACGGCCGAGCACGTCCATGCAGCCATCGGTGGTGTCCGCCACGGCGGCCACCTGGGGCTTGACCTTCTTGTTCACCCGGCGCTCGTGGATAACGCAGGGGTCACGGAAGATGATGACTCGCGGCCCCTTGAGGGCCTTCATCTCCTCGAAAACGGCCTTGGACGCCTTGTGGTTGAGGGGGCTTATGGTCTTGACGTTGGACACGCCGCAGGCCCGCACGATGGGCTCGATCTCCACGGGCCTCTCGTTGGGTCCGAGGACGGTCTGGTCCACGCCGGGATGGGGCTGGTGGCCGGTCATGGCCGTGGTGCGGTTGTCCAGGACCACCACCAGGATGTCATGGTTGTTGTAGACGGCGTCGATGAGCCCGGTGATGCCGGAATGGAAGAAGGTGGAGTCGCCTATGTAGGCCACGGTGGTCCTGCCGCTGGCCTTGGCGAAGCCGCATCCCGCGGACACGCTCGACCCCATGCAGATGAGGAAGTCGGCGGCGGAAAGGGGCGGCAGAAGACCCAGGGTGTAGCAGCCGATGTCCGAGGAGTAGTATGCGTCGTCGCCGAAGACCTCGCGCGCGGTGTAGTAGGCTGCCCGGTGGGAGCACCCGGCGCACAGGTTGGGCGGGCGCATGGCCAGCCCCTGCTCGGGGGCGCAGTGGTCCACCGTGCGGGCCTGGCGGCCGAGCGTCAGGCGCAGGGCCTGGCGGACCATGTCCGTGGAGTACTCGCCCCAAACGGGCAGGGTGTCGCCCTTGCCCAGAACCTCCAGGGCGATGCCTTCGCGCTGGAGCAGCGCGCGGACGTGATCCTCGACCAGGGGCTCGAGCTCCTCGAGGATGAGAACCTTCTGCAATCCCTTGAGGAAGGAGAGGATGAGGCCGTCGGGCATGGGGAAGGTGAATCCGAGCTCCAGGACCTTGACCGACCCTTCCACTCCCTCTTCGAGCAGGGCGTCCTTCAGGTAGCAGCGGCTGATGCCGGAGGCGATGACGCCGATCTCCCCCTCGCCAGAGACCTTGTTCCACGGGGAGCGCTCGGCCTCCTTGCGGATGGCGGCCAGCCTGTCGAGCAGCTGGCGGTGCTGCACGCGGGAGTGCGCGGGGATGGGCGCGTACTGCTGGAGGTTGCGAGCGAAGGGCTTGAAGGGCTTCTCCTTGGGGAGGCTGCCCAGCGTCACCGGCCCGCGCACGTGGTTGACGCGGGTGGTTGTGCGCAGAAGCACGGGCTGGCCGGTGCGGGTGGCCAGAAGCAGGGCGTCGCGCGCCATGTCCTTGCATTCCTGGGCCGTGGCCGGTTCGAAGCAGGGCAGCCCGGCCAGGCGGGCGTAGTAGCGGTTGTCCTGCTCGTTCTGGCTGGAGTGGCAGCCAGGGTCGTCGGCGGAGAGGAGCACCAGTCCGCCGGGAGCGGTGATATAGGAGAGCGTGAGCAGCGGGTCGGCGGCTACGTTCACGCCCACGTGCTTCATGGTAACCAGGGTGGGCACGCCCGCCAGAGCCGCGCCCGCGCCCACTTCCAGGGCCACCTTTTCGTTGGTGGAGTACTCGAAGTAATAGTCGCCCTCGGGGCTCAGCCTGAAGAAGGTGTCCGGCACCTCGGAGGACGGGGTGCCGGGGTAGCAGCTCACGAAACCGACGCCGCCTTCCAGGGCGCCGCGCACGATGGCCTCGTTGCCGAGGAGCAGGTGCGTTTCGCCCGGAGATCCGGCCAGCAGGGGGTTTGGCATGTGCGGTAATCCTTAAAGTGCGCGGTTATTTGGACTTGGCCTGCATCTCGGCGGCCTTGGCCTCGTAGAAGGCCTTGTTGCCGCCGGACGAGGCGTTCTTCATGAGCTCATAGGCGGCGGCGGCCTCTTTCCAGGCCTTGGCTTCCTCGGCCACGGCCGCCAGCTGGCGGGCCACCACCGGCTGGAAGGGCTTGGAGGCCTTGGGCATGAAGTCGGCCAGGAGTTGCACCGCCTTGGGCAGGTTGCCGCCCTGGGCCAGGGCAGTGGCGTGCCCGATCACGGCCAGCTCCTTCAGACCCTCGGGGCCGGACAGGGAGAGCTGGTTCCAGGCATCGGCGGCCTTGTCGTAGGCTCCCTGGGCCAGCGCCGTGCGGGCGATCTCCAGGTAGACCGCGCTCTTCACCGAGGAGGGCGCGGTCTTGAGGTAGGCCTCCAGGGCCGTGAGGCGCTCGGGGCCGGTCTTGCCGGCGATGATGACGCCGAGGTCGTTTTCCGCGTTGAGCTTGGCCTGCTGGGCGCTGGAATTGTACCAGGCGTACGCGGCGACGGCCATGAGAGCCGCCACGGTTCCGGCGGCAAGCGCCCGCCAGTATTGGGATACAAAGCGCGCCAGGGGGCTCGTCTGCTCGGGCCGGTCGAAAGAGATGTCTGCCATTGTGTGCCGTTTGGTTAGGTTGAAGGATTGCTGTGCGCGCCGTGGGGCGCTGGGCCATGCCGAAAGGCGTTTCATCTATACCCAAAGCCGCCTTGCTGTCAAAAGGCTCTCGTTGACGGGGGAGCTTGAGCGGGGCTATCAGTCTTCGTTCTCACCGCGCGGAGGAAAAATGAGCATCGAAACAATGATGGAAGAGCTGGCCCGGCAGGCCAAGGAGGCCTCGCGCCTCATGGCCAAGGCTCCCGGGGCGGCCAAGGACAAGGCCCTGACCACCCTCGCCGGTCTTCTCGAATCACGCGGGGATTTCATTGCCCAGGCCAACGCCAGGGACATTGCGGCGGCCGAAGCCGCCGGCATGGACCCGGCCAAGCTCGACAGGCTCCGTCTTGCCCCGAAGGTGCTGGCCTCCATGGCCAAGGCATGCCTGGACGTGGCCGCCATGCCCGATCCGGTCGGGGCCATCGAGACCATGTGGCAGCGCCCCAACGGCCTGATGGTGGGCAGGATGCGCATCCCTCTCGGCGTGGTCTGCATGATCTACGAGTCCCGTCCCAACGTGACGGTGGACTCCGCGATCCTCTGCCTGAAGGCCGGAAACGCCGTGGTGCTCCGGGGCGGCTCCGAAGCCATCCACTCCAACACCGCCCTGGCGGCGCTTCTGAGCGAGGCCCTGGAGGGCGCGGGCCTTCCCGGCGGGGCCGTGCGCCTCGTCCCGGTGACGGACCGCGCCGCCGTGCCCGCGCTCTGCAAACTGGACGAGTTCATCGACGTGATGATCCCGCGCGGTGGCGAGGGCCTCATCCGCTCCGTGGTGGAAGCCGCCACCATGCCCGTGCTCAAGCACTACAAGGGCGTCTGCCATCTTTTCGTGGACGAGGACGCGGACCTCGAAAACGCCCTGGCCATCGTGGACAACGCAAAGTGCCAGCGCCCCGGCGTGTGCAACGCCCTGGAGTGCCTGCTGGTCCACGAGAAGGCCGCCCCAGCCTTCCTGCCCAGGTTGGCCGCCTCTCTTGGCGGACGCGGCGTTGAGTTCAGGGCCTGTCCGGCCTCCCTGCCGCTTCTCGGCGAAACGGCCAAGCCCGCGTCCGGGGCCGACTGGGGCTATGAATTTCTCGGCTACGTCCTGGCGGTTCGCGTCGTGCAGGACATGGACCAGGCCCTGGAACACATCGCGGCCTACGGTTCCAACCACACGGAGTGCATCCTGACTTCCAACCATGAGAGGGCCATGCGCTTCCTGCGCGAGGCGGACGCCTCCATGGTGGGCATCAACTGTTCCACGCGCTTCAACGACGGCGGCGAACTCGGTCTCGGCGCCGAGATCGGCATCAGCACCTCCAAGCTGCACGCCTACGGCCCCATGGGGGTCAAGGAGCTGACCAGCCTCAAGTTCGTGGTGTTCGGCCAGGGGCAGGTCAGGGGTTAGCGTGCCGTCAGGTAACTGCCTTCGAATGGGGTCGCGGCGCAAGTTGCCGGAACCATTGATGACCTTGAAACGCCTGGACATGAGATTCAGGGGCGCGGCGCAGGCGGAGAGCCGTTCCCGATGACCCGAGTTGGCATCCTCGGCGGCACGTTCAACCCGGTGCATGTGGGACACGTGCGCCTGGGGCTGGAGATGGCCGAGGCCCTGCGCCTCGACGGCGTGGAGTTCATCCCGGCGGCGCGCCCTCCCCACAAGCCGGGGGAGGGCATGCTGCCGTTCGGACTGCGGACTCGGCTTCTGGAAATGGCCCTGGAAGGCATCGAGGGCTTTTCCGCGAACCTCTGCGAAGCCGAAAGGCCGGGGCCTTCCTACACCTGGGACACCCTGACGCTTCTTTCGCGCGAACGGCCTGGCGTGGAGTTCCACTTCATCATGGGAGCTTCCGACCTCCTCAACCTCCACCTCTGGAAGAGAGGGCTGGAACTGGGAAAGCTGGCCAGCCTGGCCGTGGCCAACCGGGAGAAGCTCGGGCGTGAGGAGACAGAGGCGTACATCGAGGCCCACCCTGAGATGCGCTGCGAGGCCGGCGGCCCGGGCGCATGGCGTTTTCCATCCGGAAACCGGCTGGAACTCGTGGATGTTCCGCGACTTGACATAAGCGCCTCCTTTATTAGAGACCGCTTCCGGCGAGGAGCCAGCCTGCGCTTCCTCGTTCCCCGCGCGGTGGAGGATGAACTCGGTCGGCTTCGGGGCGAGGTCTTGAAAATCTGGGGCTGATTGGCCCCGTCCACAATAAGGTGTTGCGAGTGAATCAATTCCTGGCGGGCCGCAGGCTCATGGCCGCGTGCTGCTCCGTCCTCTTCTGCGTCGCCATCTACCTGCCCATCGCCGCCCAGATTACCGGGCTTGCTCCGCAGGGAAAGCTGGCCGAGGCCACCAGTTCTCCGTTTCCGGAGTTCTCCTGGACCTCCCAGTCCTTCACGGCCATGGGCAAGACCCTGGCTTCCGGCTGGCTGGACAAGAACTATCCTTTCCGGGGCGTGCTCATCCGCTGGTACAACTATTCCTCGGCGAAACTTTTCGGCACCATGTCCTCCAATTCGCCCGTGGCGGTGGGCAAGGACGGTTGGCTCTACCTGGCCCGCGACCGCACCCTGAACGTGCTGGAGGAGCACAGGGCCCTCACTCCGTTGACCGAAGCCCAGTTGGCCAAGCTGGCGGCCGTCTTCGAGGAGCGCCGGGCGTGGTGCGCCGAGCGCGGAATCAGGTACGTGGTGGCAGTGGCCCCCAACAAGGAGAGCGTCTACCCGGAACATCTTCCTGACGAGTTCAGGCAGGTTGGGCCGCGGTCGCGGATGGAACAGATAATGGAATTCATCCGTGCGAGCACCTCGCTCGAAGTGATCGACTTGAAACCGGCCATTCTCGAGGCAAAGAAAAACTCCGAGAACCCGGTGTTCTACGCCACCGACAGCCACTGGAACGCCAGGGGCGCATTCCCGGCCTACCAGGAGATCATCCGGACCCTTGGGAGGGATTTCCCCGCGCTCAAACCCGAGCCCGCCTCGGACTTCTTCGTCCAGGAGTTCACCTACCTGGGCGGCGACCTCTCCTACATGGTGGGCATGGAAGAACTCATCACCGAGAACAAGGTCTACATGCTGCCAAAAACGCCGCGAGTGGCCCGGGGAACCAGTACCGGTTACTTCAAGAGCGATTACGTCGAGCCCGCCCAGGCTTCCGAACGGCCCGGAGATCCTCTGCCCAGGGCGCTGTTCTTCCACGATTCCTACTTCTGGGAACTCTTGCCGCTGCTGGCCGAGCACTTCAGCAGGGCGGTATACGTATGGCTCAGGCCCAACCTGGCCGGGGGCGAGAGGTTCTTCGACAAGGAACTCATCCTGGCGGAGAAGCCCGACGTGGTGGTGGAGCAGATCGCCGAAAGATTCTTCATACCGTCCGCCGTGAAGGGCGGCGCGCCCGCGGAGCATGGACAATGAGGCGCATTCTCGCCGCCGCGGCCTTGTTTCTGGCACTGGCCGCGCATCCCGCCTTCGCGGGCGGGCTCGACGGCTTCAAGGGCCTGTCGGGTGAAATCCGGGTGGCCGGGAGCGAGGCCGGTTTCGCCGCGTTCCGGGAGGCCGCGGACAGGGTGATGGCCGCCTATCCTGGAGTGAAGATAACCTTCACCTTGAACGGCGCGGGCATGGGGCTGGCCAGGCTGCGTATGGGCCAGGCCGACCTGAGCCTGTACGACCGCGCGCCCGGCCTAGCGTCAAAAGGGGGGGAGCCGCTGGAGTTCATCCCCTTCGGGGTGGACCCGGTGGCGGTGGTGCTGAGCCCCGCCAACCCCGCCAGGGAACTCACTGTGGAGCAGGTGCGGGGACTCTTCTCCGGGACCATCGCCAACTGGAAGCAGGCGGGAGGGGGGGATTACCTGGTCGTTCCCATCTACATCGAGGCATCCGAGGAGATAGGCAAGCCCGAGACCCGCCCCGGCACGGTCAGCGTCTCCAGCCAGCCCGCCATGCGGTTCAACCTCATGCGCTTCAAGCAGGCCATCGCCTTCTCAAGCGTCCGGGACCTGGACGGGGCGCTCAAGCCGGCCGTCCTGGACGGCCAGGCTCCCACCATGGAAGCCTTCAAAGCCGGCCGCTACCGCGTTTACAGAATCCTGCACGCGGCCGCGCGCAAGTCCAGGACCGCGCTTGTCCAGGCCTTCCTGGACTACATGACGGGCCCCGAGGGGCAGGCGCTGATGGAGAAAACCGGCTACCTCCCCCTGGCCTCCAAGCCCGATTTCCAGAGCCAGCTGCCCGTGGACATCCCGGACGAGCTGGTCAAGCGGACCGATTGACGCCACCTTTACAATGGCGGGGAATGCCTTAAATATTCCAGAAAACCTCACCGGCGGACCTTACCGTGCCCCTTCCCCGACCATCGAACCGCATAGCGATCCAACTCCACCATGCTTGAGCTTCTCGCCGCCGTTGCCGTCGCGGTGCTCCTCTCCTTCTTCTGCTCCCTGAGCGAGGCCGCCCTCTATTCGCAACGCTGGAGCTGGATCGAGCGCATGCGCTCGGACGGCAAGCGGGCAGGAGAGCTGCTCTACCAGATGCGCATGGACATCGACAAACCCATCACGGCCATACTCACCGTGAACACCATGGCCTGCTCGGCCGGAGCGGCCATGGCGGGCGCGTTCGCCGGCCCCGCGCTGGGCGAGGCGAACCTGCTCTATTTCACCCTGGTCTACACGGTGATCATCCTCGTCTTCGGAGAGATCATCCCCAAGACTCTGGGCGTGGTCTATGCCAGGGACATCGGTCCGGCCGTGGCCGGACCGCTCAGGCTCATGGTGGCGCTTTTCACGCCGGTCATATGGGCCAGCGGATTCCTTGTGAAGCTGATCAAGCCCAGGTCCAAGGGGCCGGACGCCTCCGAGGAGGACATACGGGCCATGGTCCGGCTCACCAGCCGGGCCGGCAAGATCAACGCACTGGAAGAGATGTCCATCGGCAACATCCTCTCCCTGGACACCAAGCTCGTCCACGAGGTCATGACGCCGCGCACGGTGGTCTTCTCGCTCCCGGCCGAAACAACCGTGGCCATGGCGAAGGAGCGCAACCCCCTCTGGTCGCACAGCCGCGTGCCGGTCTACGAGGACGACGACCCCGAGAACATCGTGGGCATCGTCTATCGCAGGCAGGTCTTCGAGGCCCTGGCAAACGACCAGGACGACGTGACCCTGGCCCAGATCATGAAGCCGGTCCAGTTCGTGCTGGACACAATGCCCCTGGACAAGGTGCTCATCCGCTTCATCGAGTCGCGCTTGCACCTTTTCGTGGCGCTGGACGAGTACGGCGGGGTGAGCGGTGTGATATCCCTGGAGGACGTCCTGGAGGAGATTCTCGGCAAGGAGATCGTTGACGAGACCGACCAGGTGGCCGACATGCGCGAACTTGCCAAGCTCCAGCGGGAGAAGCTCCTGAGGCGTCAGTTCGGCAAGTGAGCCTGGTTTTTCGCGGCGCGGGGCCCATGCGCGCCACGTAAATATCGCCGGTCACAAGCCAAATAATATTAATTGTTTGCATGTCGATCGCAAGTGAAGCCATTGTTCGCGCAGGACACTCGGGAGCTTGACTCGTGACGAGGAGTCTATTAGGAATTGTTCGCAATAAGGCCATCTTGGTGAGAAGTTGTTTCATCGAAGGATGAAACGCGTCCGGCAAGCGGTTTCGAGCGATTCATTGACGGCAACAAGCGGTTTCGATTGACCCGGATGGCTCCGGGAAGTATCCATGAGCCCGTTCGCGGCTTCGCCGGGGCGGCGATGGACGCGGACGTACCAATCAGGAGCGGTGATGGCAGGCAGCAGCAGGAAAAGCGTCTACGCGGCAGCCGTGGTCCTCTTTCTCGGGGGGCTCGGCTGGCTCGTCTATTCGGGCCTGGATGAGGGCTCCGTCTATTTCCTCAACGTGAGCGAGGCCCTGGCCATGCCGGCGGACAAGCTTGGCCAGGCGAGGCTCTTCGGCACGGTCGCCGATGGGGACATCACCAGGCCCGAAGGCGGATTCGGCGTCAACTTCACCCTCATCGACAAGGACGACAAGGCAAAAACCCTGAAGGTCGAATTCAAGGGAACCGTGCCGGACACCTTCAAGCCCGGGGTGGAGGTCATCGTCGAGGGCGGGATGAACAAGGCGGGCAGCGCGTTCGCGGCCAGCACCCTCATGACCAAGTGTCCCTCCAAGTACCAGAAAGAGAACCGCAACGACTCCCGGGGCTGAGATACAGCTTCCAAGCGCCCTGAAAGAGAGGTCTTATGCATTTTGCCGCCCACTGGGCGCTTTTGTTGTCTCTTGTCGGAGCCCTCATTCTTGCCGGGCTGGCCGCATGGCAGCTCTGGAACAGGGATTCCGGCAAGGTTGCCTGGCTTGAAGGCGGACAGAGCGTTCTCTTCTCGGTTCTGACCGCCGTATCGGTGGTCTTGATGGTGGCTCTCTACAAGCGGGACTTCTCCTACGAGTACGTGGCCAGCTACACCGACACCGTGCTCCCCATGTTCTACGCCCTTACGGCCTTCTGGGCGGGGCAGGCCGGATCGCTGCTTTTCTGGGCCTGGATGACCGCGTTGTTCGGGCTGGTCTTCTCCATGACTAAGGGCTACGAGAACCTCTCCCCGGAAACCAAGACACACTTCTGGATGTTCTTCCTTGTGGTGGAGGCGTTCTTCCTCCTGCTGCTGACCGGGCCGAGCAACCCCTTCATGAAGGTCGTCCCCACGCCGCCGGACGGAAAGGGGCTGAACCCCCTGCTGCAGAACCCGGGCATGATCTTCCACCCGCCGCTTCTTTTCCTGGGCTACGCCGGATTCGCAGTGCCCGGATGCCTGGCGCTGGCAGCGTGGCTCTCCGGAGAGCGGACCTCCTGGCTCACGGCCACGCGAGGCGTGACGCTGGTGTCGTGGGTGATGCTCACCGCGGGCATCGTACTCGGCTGCTGGTGGGCCTACATGGAGCTGGGCTGGGGCGGCTACTGGGCCTGGGACCCGGTGGAGAACGCCTCGCTCATCCCCTGGTTCTCGGCCACGGCGGTCATCCACACATCCGTGGTGGAGACGAGGCGCGGGGCGCTAAAGCGCACCAACGTCGTGCTCATGGCCCTGACCCTGATCCTCAGCTTCTTCGCCACCTACCTGGTGCGAAGCGGCGTGATCGAATCACTGCACGCCTTCCCCGAGGGAGGCGTGGGCAAGCCACTGCTGGTGTTCATCCTGGCCGGGCTCGCGGTGTCGGTCTTCGCCGGATTCGCCGGGAAGCCGGCCGTGTCTTCCCGGCCCATGAGCGGCCTTGTCTCGCTCCCCGGCATGCTCGCGGCCCTGGCCTGGCTCATGCTGACCTGCGCCGTGGTGGTCTTCCTGGGCACCATGTGGCCGGTGATATCCAAGCTCTGGAGCGCCAACACCGTGGGCCTGGACGCCAACTTCTACAACCGCGTCTGCAACCCGCTCTTCGTGGTGGTGGGGCTCATCCTGGCCTTCTGCCCGTGGCTCTCCTGGAAGGACGGGGTGCGTGAGCCCAGGTGGGCCATGGTGGCTCTGGGCGTCATGGTGGCCTCGGCGGCGGCGTTCTTCGCCATGGGCTACCGCAAGCCGGTGCCGCTGGTGGGCATGGCCACGGGCGTCGCGTCGCTGGTGAGCCTCGCGGCCCTGCTGGCGACCTCCAAGGCCTCCCGCAGCCTCAGGGGCGGCCTCGGCGCGTGGCTTCTGCACGCGGGCCTGGCCATGGTCCTCGTGGGAGTGGCTTTCTCCGGACCGTACCAGGAGTCCAAGGAGGCCGTGGTCACTCCCGGACAGACCATCGAGCTTGACGGCTACGTGATGACCTACAAGGGCGTCGAGGAGTTCTCCACCCCCGGCTACGGCGGCGGGCGGGCCACCATCACCGTCACCAAGGACGGCAAGCCTCTCGGCGAAATGACCCCGGAGCGGCGCATCTACAGGAACTTCCCCCAGCCCTTCGCCGAGGTCTCCGTGATCCCGTCCCTGGGCGAGGAACTGTACTCCACCTTGCTGGCCTTCAGCCAGGACAAGACCGCCAGCATCAAGGTGAGCGTCAACCCCCTGGTGAACTGGTTCTGGATCGGCGGAACGCTCATGTGTCTGGCTGGCATCGCCTGCATCTGGCGCGGGAAGGGCAGGGAGCAGCAGGATGTCCCATAGGGCCGCACATCCCCCGAGAGGGAGCGCCTGACGTGCTCAAACTGTCCGGCGTGGCCAAGTTCTACGGAGACCGGCTGGTCTTCAAGGGCGTCGACCTGCAGGTGCTGCCGGGGCGGGCCCTCATGGTGGTGGGCGTCAACGGGGCGGGCAAGTCCACGCTGCTTCGGGTCATGGCCGGACTGTCCAAGCCGTCCGCCGGAAAGGCCGAGTGGGGCGTGGAGCGCTCCGAGATGGCCTATCTCGGACACCAGACGTTCATCTACGCCGAGTCCACCGCCATGGAGAACCTGCGCTTCTGGACGGGGCTTTACGGCCTGGGCCTGGACGACAAGGCCCTGGAGGCTGCTCTCGACCGGGTGGGCCTTTCCCGCTTCGCCCAGGAGCGCGCCGGGCATTTCTCGCGCGGCATGGCCCAGCGGCTCAACCTCGCCCGCGTGTTCTGCATCTCTCCAAGGCTCCTGTTCCTGGACGAGCCCGACACCGGCCTGGACGAGGCCTCCAAGGCCGTGCTGCATCAGGAGATCGCCCGGGCCCGCCAGGGCGACCGGGCCGTGGTCTGGGTGAGCCATCACCTGGAGCGCGACCTGCCCAAGGCGGACGACGTGCTCCACCTGGACAAGGGCAGGGCCGCCTATTTCGGCCCCGTATCGGGGTTTGACGCCTCGGTCATGGGAGCGCCGCGCGCATGCTGAAGAGGCGGCTTCCCGTTTTCATCAGGGAACAATCCCTGAACGGCCCGGCCATGCTTGAGATAGGCCGGGGCGGCGGCAGTCCGGAGAGGTCATGCTGAGCCCGGCGCTGCGCATCGCCTCCAAGGATCTGCGCCTGTGCCTGCGAGGGGCTCAGGGGCTCGCCCAGACCATGCTGCTCGGCCTGCTGGTCATTTTCGTGTTCAGCCTCTCCCGCAAGCCGGGCGAGGAGGTCCCGGCCCTTGCGGCGGCGGCCATCTTCTGGCTGTCCACGCTCTTTTCGCAGGTGCTGGTCTACAGCGGCCTCTACGCGCTGGAGGAGAACAACGGCGCGCGCCTGGGCCTGGCCATGTCGCCCATCCCGGCGCAGTCGGTGTGGCTGGGCAAGGCCATGGCCGGGCTGGCCCTGGTGCTCTGCTGTCAGGCGGTCTTCGCGGTGGCGGTGGCCGTGTTTCTCGGCCAGGGCGTGGCCGGCTCCCCCGGGCTGGGACTGGCGTGCGTGCTCGTCGTGGACCTGGGTCTCGCGGCATTGGGATCGCTCATGGGGGCGCTCTCCTCGGGCAAGACGGCCCGCGAATCGCTGTTGACCGTGATCTTTTTCCCGCTCATCATCCCGGTGCTGCTGGCCGGGATCAGGGTGCTCGAAGGCGTGATCCTGGGTAGCGAGGCCGGGCTTGACTGGCTCGGGCTCGCGGGGGCCTTCGCGGCGGTTTTCTCGGCCGCCGCGCTGGTGCTTTTTCCGTTCATCTACACAGGCGAGGAGTAGCATGACAGCCGTCCTTGCGGCCCTTGCGGCCGCGGCCCTGGCCGTGTCGCAGTGGCTCATCTGGATGCACGCCCCCCTTGAGGAGACCATGGGGCTCGTGCAGAAGATCTTCTACATCCACATGCCCATGGCCGCCTGGGCCATGGTGAGCTTCCTGGTGGTGTTCGCCGCGTCTGTGATGGTGCTGGTGAAGAAGGACGACCGCTGGGACCGCGTCGCCGGAGCGGCCTGCGAGCTGGGCGTGCTCTTCTCCGGGCTGGCCCTGGTCACGGGCTCGCTTTGGGGCAAGCCCATCTGGAACGTCTGGTGGACCTGGGACCCCCGGCTCACCACCACGCTCATCATGTGGTTCGTCTACGCCGCCTACCTCGTCCTCCGCCAGTCCGGGGTGGGGGGGGAGCGTGCCCCGGTGGTGCGCGCGGCGCTCGGCGTCGTGGCCTTCCTGGACGTGCCGCTGGTGTTCATATCGGCGCGCAAGTGGCGCTCCATCCACCCCACGGTGTTCGGTTCGCAAGGAGGCGGCCTGGAGCCCGAGATGATGACCGCCGTGCTGGCGAGCATCGCCGCCATGGGGCTCCTCTGGGCCGCGCTCCTGGCCCTGAGGACCCGGCAGCTGGGTCAGGGCGCCGCCATCCGCCACGTCTTCCTGCATCAAACGAGGTAAGGACAATGGGAAATCAGACCTACCTGCTCGCCGCCAACATCGCCGTGTGGCTCGGACTCTGCGGCTACGTGGCCTTCGTGGCCGCCCGCCAGAAGAACCTGGACCGCAGGCTCAAACAACTGGAAACGCTAAAAGATGACTAGCAACGCAACCATAAGGCCCAGCAAGGCCGTACTGCTCATGGTGTTCGCCGGCATCGCGGCCATGTTCGTGTGGTCGTTCGTGTACCGCGCCGCCAACCCCTCCCTGATCGCCACGGTCGAGACCAGGGGCGAGGCCCCGGGGGGGCAGGGAACGGGCGACGGGGCCATGGGCGGCGTCATGGCCGCCATGCAGAAGCTCAAGGCCAACCCCGACGACCTGGGCGCCATGGAGGAGGCCGCCGAAGCCTTCGCCCAGGCCCAGATGTGGGACAAGGCCCTCTCCATCCTTGAAAAAGCCTACGCCAAGGACCCCAAGGAGATGCACATCCTCAACCTCTACGGCGTGACGCTCTTCAGGCTGGAACGCCCCAGCGAGTCCGCCAAGAAATTCGAGGAGATGCTGGCCATCGACCCGAACAACTACCAGGCTCTCTTCAACCTTGGCGCGGTGGTGAAGCACGGCCTGCAGGACCCGCAAACGGCCCGGAAGCACTTCGAGGCCGTCATCGCAAACCCCATGGCCGACCCCCAGACGAAGGAGCAGGCCCGGCAGGAGCTTCAGTCCGCCCCATAGCCTTCAATAATGTCTTGTTTTCCCCGGCGGCGTTCCCAGCGGAGCGCCGCCGTTTCGCTTTGCGGACCATGTTCGCCATTTTTCTCGAATCCATTTCAAGGCTGCAATCTTGACTCTTTCAGTTCTGGCGCGGGCTGGAGCCGCATCGTTTCGCAAAGCGGAACGTCAGCCGGGCGTTGCATTTTCTCACGCGTTCGTTAAAGAAAGTGTTGGGCAATTTCGGGGTTTTTCCTTTCCTGTGAAATCCCCGTCGATTGGAAATGCAGAGGACTCGCGCCCGTGTGGCGCAACCCCCAACCCTTTTCCGGAGGTAAGGCAGGAATGAACTTCAAGCGTGGTCTCATCATGGCGCTCGCCATGGCATCTTTCCTTGCGATGGGCTCCCTGGCCCTGGCGGCTGAAACCATCAAGATCGCCGTCCCCTCGCCCTTCACCGGCCCCGCCGCCGGCTACGGCGACAACGTGAAGGCCGGCGTGTCCATGAAGATCGAAGAGATCAACGCCAAGGGCGGCGTGAACGGCAAGATGGTCGAGGCCGTCTACTTCGACGAGCAGTGCGATCCCAAGGAAGCCGCCACCGTCGGCACCAAGATCGCCGGAGACAAGAGCCTCGTCGCCATCGTTGGCCACCTGTGCTCCGGCGCCCATCTGGCCGCCCTGCCCAACTACCTGCGCGCCGGTGTGGCCGCCCTGTCCCCCACCGCCACCAACGTCACCATCTCCGACAAGAACAAGGACGCCAAGGGCAACGTCTGGAGCTTCCGCAACGTCTACCGCGACGATTTCCAGGGCACCTTCCTGGCCGACTACATCTTCAAGACCCTGGGGCTCAAGAAGGTCGCCATCTTCTTCGCCAACTCCGACTACGGCATCGGCCTCAAGGACGCCTTCACCAAGCAGGCCAAGGCCATCGGCCTCGAGATCGTTGGCGAGGAGGCCTACAAGGAAGGCTCCCAGGACTTCACCCCCCAGCTGACCAAGCTCAAGGCCGCCGCTCCCCAGGCCATCTTCATCTCCGGCTACTATAACGAGGGCGCCCTCATCGCCGACCAGGCCAAGAAGCTTGGCATCAACGTGCCCAAGTTCGGCGCCGACGGCCTGGACAACGCCGACTACATCAAGCTGGCCGGCCCCGCCGCCGACGACACCTACCTGACCACCCCCTTCCTGGCCGAGACCGCCGGTCCGGAAGCCAAGGCCTTCATCGACGCCTACAAGGCCAAGTTCAAGCGCGATGTTGACTGGATGAGCGCCAACGCGTATGACGCCGCCGGGATGATCATCGAGGCCGTCTCCAAGGTGGGCGCCGACCGCGCCAAGGTCCGCGAATATCTGGCGGGCGTCACCTCCAAGGAAAAGGCCTACAAGGGCATCACCGGCCTGACCTACTTCGACGCCAAGGGCGACTGTGTGAAGCCCGCCTACGTGAAGGTGGTCAAGGGCGGCAAGTTCGTCCCCGCCGAAAAGCAGATGAAATAGCCGGGACCGGCATAAACGATTCGAAACAGGCTGGATCACCGTCCAGCCTGTTTCGTTTCCTTCCGAAGCGCCCTCGGCGCGAAACCTGCCGCGTTCCTGTCCGATGCCCGTTTTAACCCGGGCCGCCAGGGCGGATACCTCGCCCGGGAGCGCCTTAAAAATCCCGGTTCGGAGAAGGCCGTGTTTGAACAACAACTTTTCAATGGACTGACGCTGGGGCTCATCTATGCGCTGATCGCCGTGGGCTACACCATGGTCTACGGGGTCATCGAGCTCATCAACTTCGCCCACGGCGAAGTGTACATGTTCGGCGCGTTCCTGTGCGTGACATTCATAAACATCCTGGGGATACCGCTCTTCCCCTCGATGGCCCTGGCCATGGGCTGCTGCGCGCTCATGGGCATGGCCATCGACAAGATCGCCTACAAGCCCCTGCGCAAGGCTCCGCGCCTGGCCGCCCTCATCACGGCCATCGGCGTCTCCATTTTCCTGCAGAACGTGGCCATCATGATCCCCACCTGGGGATCCCGCCCCGTGCCCTTCCCGCGCGCGGCGGTGCCGGCCGTGTTCAACGAGTCCGTGATGACGCTCGGAAGCGTGAGCGTCTCCGGCCTGCAACTGTTCATCTACGTCGTGACCATCGCCATGATGATCGGGCTCACCCTCATCATAAACAAGACCCGCATCGGAACGGCCATGCGCGCCCTGGCCCAGAACGCCACGGCGGCAGCCCTCATGGGAATCAACGTCAACCGGGTCATCGCCTTCACTTTCGCCCTGGGATCGAGCCTGGGCGGCGCGGCGGGAATCCTGGTGGCCATGTACTACAACACCCTCTCGGCCACCATGGGCTACAACGCGGGCGTCAAGGCCTTCGCGGCGGCGGTGCTCGGCGGCATCGGAAGCGTCCCCGGCGCCATGCTCGGTGGAGTGGTGCTCGGAGTGGCCGAGACGCTCGGTGCGGGCTACGTGTCCTCGCAGTATCGCGACGGCCTGGGTTACGCGGTCATGATCGCGGTCATCCTGCTCAGGCCCTCCGGGCTGCTTGGCAAGAGCGTGAGCCAGAAGGCCTAGGGGGAAGGACATGAAAAGCAACAGCACACCCATCATCCTTGCCGGTCTGGCCCTGATCCTGGCCATCCCCGTGTTTCCCTTCGTGGACCAGTACGTGCTGCACGTCATGGTGCTGGTCATGGTGTACGCCGTGCTGGCAATGGGCCTGAACGTCCTGCCCGGCTTCTGCGACCTTCTCGACCTGGGCTACGTGGGCTTCTACGGCATCGGCGCGTACACGGCGGGCATACTCTCGCTCAACCACAACGTCAGCTTCTGGCTCATCCTGCCGGGCGCGGTGGCCCTGGGCGCGCTCTGCGGCCTCTTGCGCGGCGCGCCAACGCTTAGGCTCTCGGGCGACTACTTCGCCATCGTGACCTTCGGGTTCACCGAGCTGGTCGTCCTCTTCCTGACCAACGAGATATGGCTCACACGCGGCCCGCTCGGCATGCCCGGCATCCCGCCCATCGCGGTGAGCCTGGAGTGGCTGGGCATCGACTGGCGCTACGACTTCCTGAACGAGACCCCCTATTACTACCTGGGGCTTGCCATGGTGGCCTTCGTCTACATGGTCATGTGCCGCATCGAGGATTCGCGCCTGGGCAGGGCCTGGCTGGCCATCAAGGCCGACCCCCTGGCGGCGGCCAGCTGCGGCGTGAACCTGATGGCCTACAAGTCCGTGGCCTTCGCCTTCTCCGCCGGAGTGGGCGCGCTGGCCGGCTGCTTCATGGCCCAGTGGTCCATGTTCCTGGCCCCGGACGTGTTCAAGTTCTGGGAATCCTTCCTGGTGTTGTGCATGATCGTGCTGGGGGGCCTGGGCAACATACGCGGCGCCGTGGTCGGCGCGGTGGTGCTGGTGGCCCTGGGCGAGGTGCTGCGAGTGGTGCTGCCCAAGTTCAACCTGCCCACCGAGACACGGTTCCTGGTTTACGGACTCATCATGATCCTCATCATGCGCTTCAAGCCCGGCGGCTTCTTCCCCACCATCGCCGCCGTGAGCAAGCGCAGCAGACTCATACTTGACCTCAAGGCGCGGCTTCAGGCCGAGAGGGCGGGCTAGGGCATGGACACCATTCTCAAGATTGACGGCGTGAGCAAGCGTTTCGGCGGCCTCCTGGCCCTGGCGGACGTGAGCTTCGAGGTGAAGAAGGACCGCATCCTGGGACTCATCGGACCCAACGGCGCGGGCAAGACCACCATGTTCAACTGCATCGCGGGCATCTACAAGCCCACGGAAGGGGCCATCCTGTTCGACAAGGACGGCTCGCACGTGGACGTGAGCGGCTCCAGGCCGGAGCAGATGACCCAGATGGGCGTGGCCCGCACCTTCCAGAACATCCGCCTTTTCTCTTCGCTGACGGTTCTGGACAACGTGCGCATCGGCCGCCACTGCCGGGCCAGGGAGGGTTTCTGGGGCGCGGTCTTCCGCTCCAAGGCCCAGAAGGCCGAAGAGCACATGCTGGTGGAGCAGGCGCTCGAATATCTCGACTTCGTGGGGCTCAAGCACAAGGCGCTCGACATATCGAGCTCGCTCTCCTACGGCGACCAGCGCCGCCTGGAGATCGCGCGGGCCCTGGCCACCGAGCCCAAGCTCCTCCTGCTGGACGAGCCCGCGGCGGGTATGAACCCCCAGGAAACCGCCTCGCTGGTGGACCTCATCCACGCCATCATGAAAAAGGACATCACCGTCGTGCTCATCGAGCACGACATGAAGCTGGTGATGACCATATGCGAACACATCGTCGTGCTGGACCACGGGGTAAAGATCGCCGAGGGCGGCCCGCGCGAGATCAGGGAGAACCCGGAGGTCATCGAGGCCTACCTGGGCAGGGGAGCGGCCCATGCTTAGCCTGAGCGGAATCCACACATATTACGGCTCCATCCACGCCCTCAAGGGCGTGACCCTCACCGTCAACCAGGGCGAGATCGTCACCCTCATCGGGGCCAACGGCGCGGGCAAGACCACCACGCTCATGAGCATCTCGGGCGTCACCCAGCCGCGCCAGGGAAGCATCGAGTTCCTGGGCGAGGACATCACCAGGCTTTCCACCGAGAAGATCGTGTCCAAGGGCATCACCCAGGTGCCTGAAGGGCGCATGATCTTCCCCCGGCTCACGGTGCGCGAGAACCTGCTCATGGGGGCGTACCTCAGGAGCGACAAGGACGGCATCAAGGCCGACGAGGAGAAGGTCTACGAGCTCTTTCCCAAGATGCGCGAGCGCATGAAGCAGCACGGCGGCACTCTCTCCGGAGGCGAGCAGCAGATGCTTGCTATAGGGCGCGCCCTCATGGCAAGACCCAAGGTGCTCCTGCTGGACGAGCCGAGCCTGGGGCTGGCTCCCATCGTCGTGGAGAACATTTTCGAAATCATACAGCGCATCAACCGCGAGGGCGTCACCATCCTGCTTGTGGAGCAGAACGCGCAGATGGCCCTGCACATCGCGCATCGCGGCTACGTGCTGGAGACCGGCCAGGTCACCCTGGAGGGGCCGGCCAAGGACCTATTGGAAGACCCCAAGGTGCGCAGCGCGTACCTGGGGCTGGATTAATCCGCCTGCGGAGGGCGCATGGACAGAATTACCGGACTCGGCCTCACTTTCGACGACGTTTTGCTCATCCCCGCCTATTCTGAGGTGCTGCCCGACGTGGTGGACGTCTCCACCTGGCTCACCCCTGAAATCCGGCTCAACATCCCGCTTCTCTCGGCGGCCATGGACACCGTCACCGAGTCGCGCATGGCCATCTCCATGGCCCGCAACGGCGGCGCGGGCGTCATCCACAAGAACATGCCCGTCCACAAGCAGAAGACCGAGGTGGAGAAGGTCAAGAAGAGCGAGTCCGGCATGATCATCGACCCGGTCACGGTCCATCCGGACATGACCGTGGTGGACGCCCTCAAGGTGATGGCCGAGTATTCCATCTCCGGCCTGCCCGTTGTGGAGAACGGCGGACTGGTGGGCATCGTCACCAACCGCGACGTGCGCTTCGTGGACGACGACGTCACCAAAGTGCGCGACGTGATGACGAGCCGCAACCTTGTCACCGTCCCCGTGGGCACCCCGCTGGACGTGGCCAAGCAGCACCTGCACGAACACCGCATCGAGAAGCTTCTGGTGGTGGACGACCAGCAGAAGCTCAAGGGCCTCATCACCATCAAGGACATCGACAAGATCCAGAAATACCCCAACGCCTGCAAGGACCCCCTGGGCCGCCTGCGGGTGGGCGGGGCCATCGGCGTTGGCCAGGGGCGCGACGTGCGCATCGAGGCCCTGCTCGATGCCGGGTGCGACTTCATCGTGCTCGATTCCGCCCACGGCCACACCAAGAACATCATCACGGCCGTGGAGGCCATCCGCTCCCAGTTCCCCAAGGTCCAGCTGATCGCGGGCAACGTCGGAACGTACGAGGGCGCCAAGGCCCTCATCAAAGCCGGGGCCGACGCTGTGAAGGTCGGCATCGGGCCCGGCTCCATCTGCACCACCCGCATCGTGGCGGGCATAGGAGTGCCGCAGATCACCGCCGTCATGGAGGCCGTGAGGGCCTGCCGCGAGGCCGGCAAGTGCTGCATCGCCGACGGCGGCATCAAGTTCTCCGGCGACGTGGTCAAGGCCATCGCCGCCGGAGCCGACACGGTCATGATGGGCTCCATGTTCGCCGGAACCGAGGAGAGCCCGGGCGAGACCATCCTTTATCAGGGCCGCACCTACAAGATCTATCGCGGCATGGGCTCCATCGACGCCATGCGCGAGGGCAGCGCCGACCGCTACTCCCAGGACAACAAGTCCCAGAAGCTCGTCCCCGAAGGCATCGTGGGACGCGTCCCCTACAAGGGCCCCGTGGCGGAATCCATCTACCAGATGGTCGGCGGCCTTCGCTCCGGCATGGGATACCTGGGCGTGGACAACATCAAGGACCTGCAGGAGAAGCCCCAGTTCACCCGCATCTCACCGGCCGGCCTGCGCGAGTCGCACGTCCACGACGTCATCATCACCAAGGAATCGCCCAACTACAGGGTGGAGAGCTACTAAATGCAGCACAGCGACACCGTCGTCATACTGGACTACGGCTCCCAATACACCCAGCTCATCGCGCGGCGCGTGCGCGAGGCGGGCGTGTACTCCGAAATCCACCCCTGCACCATCGGCGCGGGGGAGCTCAAGGCCATCGCTCCCAAGGCGGTCATCCTCTCCGGAGGACCGGCCAGCGTGCGCGACGCCGACTCGCCCCAGCTGGACATGGCCGTGCTGGAGCTCGGCGTGCCCGTGCTGGCCATCTGCTACGGCATGCAGCTGCTGGCCAACACCCTGGAGGGCGGCCAAGTTGCGGCCGCCAAGGAGCGCGAGTACGGCCGGGCCGAGCTCTCCTTCTGCGGTGACAGCCCACTGTGGGAAGGCGTGGAGAAGGAGGGACCGCACACGGTCTGGATGTCCCACGGCGACCACGTCGAGAAAATTCCAAGCGGATTCGAGGTGATCGGCTGCACTCCCAGCGTGGAGTTCGCGGCAATGCAGAACCTCGCCCGCAACATCTTCGCCCTCCAGTTCCACCCCGAGGTGGCCCACACCGAGCACGGCACGGTCATCCTGAACAACTTCCTGTTCAAGATCGCCAAGGTGGGCACGGGCTGGACCATGTCCAGCTACGTTGAGTCCGAGGTGGCGGCGCTGCGCGAGAAGCTCGGCGACGACCAGGTGGTCTGCGCCCTGTCCGGCGGCGTGGACTCCACCGTGGTGGCCGTGCTCCTGCACAAGGCCATCGGCAAGCGCCTGCACTGCATCTTCGTGGACAACGGGGTGTTGCGCCTCAACGAAGGCGAGGAAGTTGTCAACTACCTTCGCGAGCACTTCGACCTGAACCTCAAGTACGTCCAGGCCCAGGACCGCTTCCTGGACAAGCTCGAAGGCGTCGAGGACCCGGAGCAGAAGCGCAAGATCATAGGACACACCTTCATCGAGGTGTTCGAGGAGGAGGCCAAGGCCATCCCCGGCGTCAAGTGGCTGGCCCAGGGCACCCTCTACCCGGACGTCATCGAGTCCGTGTCCTTCAAGGGCGGCCCCAGCGTGGTCATCAAGAGCCACCACAACGTGGGCGGCCTGCCCGAGAAGATGGACCTCAAGCTGGTGGAGCCCCTGCGCGAGCTCTTCAAGGACGAGGTCCGCAAGGTGGCCTACGAGCTGGGCCTGCCGGAATCCATCATCTGGCGGCACCCCTTCCCGGGGCCGGGCCTAGCCATCCGCATCATAGGGGCCATCACCCGCGAGCGCCTGGACATCCTGCGCAAGGCCGACAAGATCGTGCAGAACGAGCTCAAGGCCTCGGACTGGTACCGAAAGGTGTGGCAGGGCTTCGCGGTGCTCCTGCCCCTCAAGACGGTTGGCGTCATGGGCGACGACCGCACCTACGAGAGCGTGTGCGCGCTTCGCATAGTCGACTCGCTGGACGCCATGACCGCCGACTGGTCCCGCGTGCCCACCGACATCCTGGCGCGCATCTCCAACCGCATCATCAACGAAGTGAAGGGCATCAACCGGGTGGTCCTGGACATCTCGTCCAAGCCGCCCGCGACAATCGAGTGGGAGTAAGCGCATGTTCGGCATCGGCTCCACCGAGCTCGTCATCATTCTGATCGTGGCCCTGGTCCTGATCGGCCCCTCCAAGCTGCCCGACCTCATGAAGTCGCTCGGCAAGGGACTCTCCGAGTTCAGGCGCATGAGCACGGACGTGAAGTCCACGCTCGAACGCGAGATCGAGCGCGCCGACGAGGCCAAGCGCATCGAGGAGACCAAGAAGGAGCTCTTCGGCGACGACGAGCCCGCCAAGGCCGAAGCCAGGAAGGACGACTCGGTCAAGCCCGCTGCCGATACGGCCGCCACCAAGGCTTCAGGGCAGGACGCTGGCGCCGCCGGCGCGGACTCCTCCGGCGCCGCCAAAGCCGCCGAGGCCTCCGGCGAAGCCCTGAAGTCCTCGACCGGGTCCAAACCAGCCGCCCAGGAAAAGAGCAATGCGTAAGGCCGTCATCACCCGCGCCACCAGGGAGACCTCCATCGAGCTGGAACTGGACCTCGACGGTTCCGGCCAGGCCGAAGTATCCACCGGGGTGGGATTCGCCGACCACATGCTGACGCTTCTCGCGTTCTGGTCCGGGTTCGACATCAAGGTGTTCTGCAAGGGCGACCTGCACATAGACGCCCACCACACCCTGGAGGACGTGGGTCTCTGCCTGGGGCAGGCCCTGTCCGAGGCCCTCGGCGACAAATCCGGCATCAACCGCGTGGGCTTCGCCCGCTTTCCCCTGGACGAGGCCCTGTCCGAGGCCGTGGCCGATCTTTCCGGACGCGCCTACCTGGTGTATGAAGATGACCTGCTCCCCGCCATCGTCGCGGGCGAAGAGAAGGATGTCTGGCGGGAGTTCTTCAAGTCCATGGCCTTCAGGGGCCAGATGAACCTGCACGTCCGCATGCTTTACGGCAAGAACGGGCACCATCTGCTGGAATCGGCCTTCAAAGCCGTGGGCATGGCGCTGCGACAGGCCGCCGGGCGTGAACGGACCGGGGTGCCAAGCACCAAAGGGAGCCTAGGCTGATGCGCTCAAAACGCACTATCGTTATCCTGCTGGCCTTGTCGGTCGTCCTCGTCTCCGCCTGCCAGCGCCGTCCGGCGCAGGTGGACGCGAAAATGAACCCCCAGTTCACCGTGGCCGTGGCCCCCTTCACCGTGCCGGGCGAACCCTGGGACCTCCTCTCAGGCTATCTGCCCGAGCGGGTGTCCAAGCCCGGGCCGGAAGCCTTGGACTCGCTGGATGACATTCTGGTCAAGGCCATGAAGATCGCGCCCGAGCGCAACATCATCGCCGGGAGCAAGGTGGAGAGCTGTGTCAAGGGCGTGCGCCGCGCACCAGACGCCAACCGCCTCGCCACGCTCAAGTACTGGCAGGAAGTGGGCAAATGCCTGGATGTCCAGTACCTCCTGGTGCCCATGGCCGTCCACTGGAAGGATCGCGAGGGGTCCGCCGCCGGGTCCACCAGCCCCGCCTGGGTCATACTCGACATTTATCTTGTCAACGTGAAGACAGGCGGTCTGGTCAACCACTTCCACTACGACTACCAGCAGAAGGCCCTCACGGACAACATCCTGGAGGCCGACAAGTTCTTCAAGCGCCGCGGCCAGTGGGTCACGGCTTCCGACCTCGCCCGCGAGGGCATCGAAAAGGGCCTCAAGGAGTTCGGTCTGTGATATTGTACCCGGCCATCGACATCAAGGACGGCCAGTGCGTGCGCCTCAAGCAGGGGTTGGCCGATCAGGTTACCGTCTTCGACCCCGATCCGGTGTCCGCGGCCGGGCACTGGCTGGGCAAGGGCGCCAAGGCGCTCCACGTGGTTGACCTGGACGGAGCCTTCGACGGCGAGCCCACCAACCGCGACCTGGTGGCCGCCATCTGCGAGCGCGCTGGCAATGTGCCCGTGCAGCTCGGCGGCGGCATCCGCGACATCGCCACGGCCAAGGCCTACGTGGACGCGGGGGTGTCACGCCTGCTCATCGGCACCATGGCCTTGTCCAATCCAGACCTGTTCGGCGAGCTCTGCAAGGCGCTGCCCGGCAAGGTGGCTGTCTCGCTCGACGCCGACGGCGGCAGGCTCAAGACCAAGGGATGGGTGGAGGACTCCGGCCTCACCGTGGACGACGTGCTGCCGCGCCTGGAAGCCCAGGGCGTTTCCTGCCTGGTCTACACGGACATCAGCCGTGACGGCATGCAGACCGGCGTGAACATCCAGGCCATGGAGGCGCTTCTTTCCAAGACGAAGCTTCCCGTCATCGCCGCCGGCGGCGTTGCCACCCTGGACGACCTCAAGGCCCTGGCCCCGCTGGCCGGAAAGGGATTGGACGGAGCCATCAGCGGCCGCGCAATCTACACCGGCACCCTCGATTTCGAGGAAGCCATGGCCTGGCTGGACACGCTGCAATAGCCAAGGCGCGACCGCATGACGATCTCAAGCCCGGCCGGAACACGGCCGGGCTTTTCTTGTCATGCGGTCCCGGCGGGGAGGCGGGCGCGCGAACTGTCCTGGTCCCTTCGCGGAGTCACGCCGTTGGCATCGCGCCCGGTACCTGCTATCTTGACGAGACAATCGAAGAGTGAGGTGTGACATGGCCACAAGGACCATCGAAGTCAAAGGCATGAGCTGCAATCACTGCGTCCAGTCCGTCACCCAGGCCCTCTCCGCCCTGGAGGGCGTCAGCGGCGTAAAGGTGGATCTGCTCGGCGGCACGGCCACGTACGAGGAAACCACCCCCGTCCCAGAGGCGGACGTCAAGGCCGCCATCGAAAATATCGGCTTTACCGCCGGGAATTATCGTTAATAGACGCGAAGATGCCTCCAGCGGCCAGGGGGAGAAGCCTCCCCCTGGACCCGGCAATTGCTTCGCGCCGTTCACCGACCCGTATGCGCAGGTTCCGCCCGCTGCCGCGCTCAGGCAGCGGGCGGAACGAACCCCAGCACGCACTTACTGAGCTAGTACGCGAGCAAGACAGCAAGCCCGATACATCAGCGAAGCCGCCAGGGAGTCCAGAGGGCGAAGCCCTTTGGCCGCCGGAGGCCTCCAAAACATCACCCCCACGCACCATTATGAACTGGCGCACGTTCACCAAAGTCCCCTCCAGCCTCAAGCTCGCCCACCATTTCCTGCCGTCCATCCGTCCGGGCCACCGCATCCTGGACGTGGGATGCGGCGAGGCCGCCGTGGGGGAAATAGTCACGTTGCGCATGGCGCGCTACTTCGGCGTCGATGTGAATCTGCCGAGCCTTAAACGCGTGGCCGGGCGGTATACGGTCGCGGCTGGGGAGGGGGCGCGGCTGCCCTTCAGGGACGCTACCTTCGACCTGGTCATGCTCAGGGCCGTGCTCACGGTGCTGCCGGACCGGCTCGACCTTCTGGCCGTGCTGCGCGAAGCGTTGCGGGTATGCCGGGGGAAGGTCGGGGTGCAGGATTTCCTGACGACGCCGCAAATCCCGCTCTACGGGTCCCGCTACCGCCAGGGTGTGGCGCTTGGCAAGCCGTACGGTGTCTTTCCGGTGCTGGAGGACGGGGCCGTGCTCTACTGGGCCAGGCATTTCGATCCGGAGGAGTTGCGCGCCATGGTTCAGGAGGCTGGCGGACGGGTGACAACACTGGCCGAAGCTCCCGCTCCCACCCGCAGCGGCAACGTGATCCGGGGGGTGACGCTACTGGCCTGCCCGGAGAAGGATTTTGAGCGCGCCGGGACGTGATGCCTCCGCGAAGGCCTCCTCGAACCGCTCCAACGGGTAAGTGGCCTGTATGAGCCCGGATGGGTCCACGATGCCGCGCGCCAGATGTTCCAGGGCGAGCCGTAGGTCGCCGCAGCGTGAGCCCACCAGGGTTATCTCCTGCACCACTATGCGGGCGAGGTTAATCATGGGCTTGGCTTCCGTGGTGGTCTTGAGCACGATGGTCCCTTCCGGGCGCACCAGATCCAGCGCCGCTTCCAGCCCGTGCACGTTGCCGGTGGCCTCCACCACGATGTCGTAAGGCCCCTTCGCGCCGGCAGCCAGTCCGGTGCGGACGCCCCGCGCGGCGGCCAGGGCCAGCTTTTCCGGGTGCTTTCCGTACAGCACGAGGCCGGGGCACAGGGAATGAAGCCCCATGGCGATGAGAAGCCCGAGCTTCCCGTCGCCCAGCACGGCCAGGCGTTCCGTGGCCTTGATGTGTATCTGCTGGCCGATCTCCAGGGCTGCGGCAAGCGGTTCCGCGAAGACGGCCGCCTCGTCGCTGACGCCATCCGGCACGGTGATGAGATTGTGCACTGGCACGGTGAGCCAGGTGGCGAAGGCTCCGTCCTTGCCGAGGATGCCAAGCACCTTGCGGCCTTCGGCGTGGCGGTTGTCGCCCGGACCTTCGCCGATGTTGATGTCCGCCACAACCCGCTTGCCCACGAGTTCCGGGGCCGATGGAGCTTCCTCCACCATTCCCACGAACTCGTGTCCAGGGGTGCCGGTGAACCCCATGTAGCCTTTGCGAAGCTCGATGTCGGTGTTGCAGATGCCCGCCAGCAGCACGCGCACGAGCGCCTCGCCGGGCGCGGGCGCGGGCTTGTCCTGGAGAGCCGTGCTCACCACGCCTTTGTCGAAGATCACTCGCATGCCCCGTCCTCCTGGAATCGAGCACGATTATCCAATACTCCGGATGAAGCCCCAGATAGTGAGGCCGCATCGACATCGAGGAGGTTGCGGCCATGACCGGAGCGAAGTCATTGTTTCAGAACGCAAAAATCATTTGCCCGGAACGCGAACTGAGCGCGGATGATCAGGAATGGGAGGCCCACACGTCTTTCACGGGCGTCTGGATGAAGCATCTGATCCTCGGGAAGGATACCGGAGGCGGGCTCAGTTGTCATCTGGTGCGGGTGGAAAAGGGGAGCTCGATCGGGGAGCACGCGCACGAGGGCTCCCTGGAACTGCACGAAGTGCTTTCCGGCGAGGGCGTGTGCCGGTTGGAAGGCCGCGAGATCGCCTACGCGCCAGGCGTCTGCCTGGTGATGCCGGCGGGCGTGCGGCACGAGGTTGCCGCCGAAGGTGGGGACCTCTACATGATGGCCAGATTCACCCCGGCCCTCATGTGATGCTTTAACTTTTCGGCCGGGGCGTTGACCCCGGCCGGGTTTCGTTGCATCCAAGGGAGATGAAGCCGTCCGTCAGCATATTCCGGCCTGGCCCGCCGGGTTACGAGATTCTCAGGCTGGAGGGGGGCACGGGGGCCATACCCGTCCACGTGCACGCCTCATGGTGCGTGGTGGCGGTGGCCTCCGGGGAGCGCACGGTCACGGCGGGAGATGCCCGCCTGGTCCTTGGTCCCGGTGACGCGGCGGTCATCCCGCCCGGACTCGCGCACGGGTGTTCGCCGTCCTGTGGATGCGTCTTTTTCGCGCTCTCTATCCCGGATTCCCTCATGCCTGCCGGAACTCGCCCGCGGGAACGCCTTGTTCCGCTGTCCGACCAGTGCGGAACCTTCACGCCGGACAGGCTGGAGGAGCTTCTTGCGGCCCGGGACAGGGCAACCGCTCTTGCCTTGCCCGCATCTCTCGCCAGGATGCTCGCGGCCCATGCGGCCGTTGAATCCGCCCGGGAAACCGTGCCGCCGGTGCGAAAGGCCATGGCCGTGCTGGACGGACCGGACTCGACGGACATCCGCATGGACGGGCTGTCGCGTCTGGCCGGGGCGAGCCGGTTCCACCTCTCGCGGGCGTTCAAGAAGGCCACGGGCCTGCCGCCGGGCGAATACCGCACATTGTCACAGCTCAGGCGGGCGCGAGCTCTCCTGGCCGCGGGTTCTCCCTTGGCTGATGTGGCCGCCGAGTGCGGCTTCTTCGACCAGAGCCATCTTTCCCACCGCTTCAAGAAGTACATGGGCATGACGCCAGGCCTGTACGCGCGGGCGTGCCGGTGAGCGCGGAAATTCTTCGGGAGACGGCGAAGCCCGGCCGCCTGGACCAGTTCTGGGCTCAATGCCTGGCAGGACGTTCCGTCACCAGGGCCAAGGTCCAGGAATGGATCAAGTCCGGCTTGGCCACCGTGGACGCGTCGGTGGTGACAAAGCCCTCCCACAAGCTGCGCGGCGGCGAGGCTCTCGTGCTTGCCGTTCCCGAGGCCCGCGCCTCGGCCTGCCCCGAGGAGGGCGGTCTCGAGGTGGTCTACCGCGACAGCCATCTGGCAGTGGTGGACAAGGAGCCGGGGCTCACGGTCCATCCCGCCCCGAGCTGTCCGGGGGGGACTCTGGTCAACCGCCTGCTGCACCGTTTTCCCGGACTGGCCCGCTTGGAAGGGGAGCGTCCCGGCATCGTCCACCGCATCGACAAGGACACCTCGGGGCTTCTGGTGGTGGCGCTCTCCGAGGACGCGCGGTTGAAGCTTTCCGCGGCTTTCGCGGGGCGCGAGGTGAAGAAGACCTACCTGGCCCTGGTGCACGGCGTCCCGGCCAGGGCCGAGGGCAGCGTTGACGCCCCCATCGCGCGCGACCCGTCCCACAAAACCCGCATGGCCGTGGTCAAGGGCGGGCGCGAGTCGCTGAGCTTCTACCGGGTGGCCTGGAGCGCGCCGGACGGGAGGGCGAGCCTGCTGGAAGTGGACATCGCCACGGGGCGCACCCACCAGATACGGGTGCACATGTCCCACCTGGGGCATCCCCTTCTCGGCGACGTGCTGTACGGACCGGCGCGCCACGCCGAACTCAAAAGGGAGCGTCCCCTGGCGGCGAAGCTGGCCTCCCGGCAGATGCTGCACGCCTGGAAGATAGCGTTCAGCCATCCGGCGACCGGCCTGGAGATGGCCTTCGAACTCCCTCCGCCCAAGGACTTCTGGCGTCTGCCCCTGGAACTGTGCCGCGTGACGCAGCGTGTCGGCGTAGTGGGGCTCCCGGGGGCCGGGAAGAGCGTGGTCATGGGGGAACTGGCGCGCAGAGGCTGGCCTGTGTTCAGCGCGGACGCCTGCGTGGCGGAGCTCTACGAGCCGGGCGCGGACGGCTGGCATATGCTCAGGTCCCGCCACGGCGGGCGGTTCGTCCCGGACGCGGACAGGCCCGTGGACAAGAAGGCGCTCTTCGCCGCCATGCGGGAGTCGGAGGCGTTTCGCAGGGAACTCATGGAACTGCTCTATCCCATGGTGCTGCACCGCCTGGAGGAGTTCTGGCGGGAGAACGCCCGGAGCAGGGCCGCCTTCGCCGAGGTCCCCATGCTGCTGGAGGCCGGGTGGCTGGCTGGCGGGGCGGTGGATATGGCCGTCGGCGTCTCCTGTCCGGAGAACGTCCGGCATGAGCGCCTGGCGAAAAAGCGCGGCTGGGACCGGGAGACCATCGCGCTCATGGATTCCTGGCAGTGGCCCGGGGACAAGAAGATGGCCGCCTGCTCCCACGTGGTGGACAATTCCGGTCCTCTCGGCGGCACACTCACGAAAGTGGGCGTCCTCCTGGACGCGCTTCGGCGGGAGAGGACCGGGCGAGCCTCATCCCTGCTTGCCTGGATGCGCTCCAAAGGGTACGCCTGACGCGCCATGATTCCCTTGAAGGACAACATTCCCCGCATCCGTCAGCCCGTGGTGGTGGTCAGCATCTTCGTGCTGAATCTGATCGTTTTCCTCTGGGAGATGATGCTCCCCGAGCGCGCGCTCGTCCGGCTGGTCCACCTGCACGGCGCCGTTCCGCTGCGGCTTCTGGACCCGGCGTGGGCGTCCTGGGCGGGGTATCCGGACGGGGCCTGGCTCACGCCGCTGACGTACATGTTCCTGCACGGGGGCTGGCTGCACTTTCTTCTGAACATGTGGGTGCTCTGGGTCTTCGCGGACAACGTGGAGGACGCCATGGGGCACGCGCGGTTCACGTTGTTCTACGTCCTCTCCGGGCTGGCGGCCCTTGCGCTGCATGTGATGTTCAACTCCTCCTCCGCCATGCCCGTGGTCGGTGCGTCCGGAGCCATCGCCGGAGTGATGGGGGCGTATTTCAGGCTCTTCCCCCAGGCGCGCGTCATCGTGCTGATCCCGCTTCTTTTCATCCCCTGGATCGTGGAAGTTCCGGCCATGGTGTTCCTGGGGTTGTGGTTTCTCATCCAGGTCTCTTCCGGGCTCATGGCCGGATCGCCTCTCGACGGCGGCCAGTCCGTCGCGTGGTGGGCTCACGCGGGAGGATTCGCCTTCGGGATGCTCCTGGTGCGCCATTTCGGCCGTCTGGACTGCCGTTACTGCTATCTCCCCGAGAGCCGCAGCTACGAGAGGCAGGACCCCCAGGACTCCTGACTGGCCCGCGAGGCTGGACATCCCGGCCCATCTGACTTAACCCTCCTCACTTCATCCGGATTTACGAGTTCCCGACACAAACGCGAGGCCTCAATGCTCAGCATAGAAAATCTGCACGTCACCATCGGAGAGAGGGAGGTGCTCAAGGGCATCGACCTTGAGATCAAGGAAAACGAGACGTTCATCCTCTTCGGACCCAACGGCTCGGGCAAAACCACCCTGCTCATGACCCTCATGGGCTTCGGCAACTACACCATCACCGATGGACGCATCATGTTCCGGGGGCACGACATCACCCACGCCCCCATCCACGAGCGCGCCAAGCTCGGCATGGGCATGTCCTTCCAGCGCCCGCCCACCATACACGGCCTGAAGCTTCGGCATCTGGTGAAGATGGCCGCCCAGGGCAAGGACGTGGACGTGGACGGCCTCGCCAGGCGCGTCAACATGACCGACTTCCTCGAACGCGACGTGAACGCGGGCTTCTCGGGCGGCGAGATCAAGCGATCCGAGCTTTTGCAGCTCATGGCCCAGCAGCCGCACATGGTGCTCTTCGACGAGCCCGAGTCCGGCGTGGACCTGGAAAACATGAAGCTCATCGGCAACACCGTGCGCGACCTGCTCGGCGGCGAGCGTCCGGTCTGCGCCGGGCAGAGCCTGCGCGAGCTGAGGACACGCCGCCACGTGGCCGGTCTCATCATCACCCACACCGGCTACATTCTGGAGTACATCAACGCCGACCGAGGGCAGGTGATGTACGAAGGCAAGCTCTGCTGCGAATCCAACCCCCGCGACATCCTGGATCACATCAGCCGCTTCGGCTACCAGGAATGCCTGCGCTGCCTGGCCTAACGGAGTCCCCGCAATGAAGCCCATCGACCTGAAAGCGTTCGATTTCACCGCCCCAGCCCCGGGCGAGATAGCCGACCTCACCAAGCTCGACGAAGCAGACAAGCACCAGCTTCTCATGGCGGGCGTGGACGTCTCCGCCAGCGCCGTCAGCGGCACCTACATGCACATGGACCACGGCGCGGTGCACTGCAAGTCCAGGCGCGAAGGCGTCGAGATCATGGACATCAAGGCCGCCATGGCCAAGTACGGCGGCCTGAAAGAGTACATGTGGACCCAGGTGGACAAGGACAAGGACGAGTTCACCCGCGCCGCGCACGACAACCTCCACGGCGGCTACTTCATCCGCACCCGGAAGGGCGCCAAGCTCACCGAGCCGGTCCAGTCCTGCCTGTTCATCAAGGGCGACATGACCGGCCAGGCCGTGCACAACATCATCGTGGTGGAGGAGGACTCCGAGCTCCACATCATCACCGGATGCTCCGTGGCGCACGAGTCCAAGGGCGCGGCGCACCTGGGCATCTCGGAGTTCTTCGTGAAGAAGAACGCCAAGCTCACCTTCACCATGATCCACAACTGGGCAGAGAACACCGTGGTGCGGCCCCGCTCGGCGGGCGTGGTGGAGGAAGGCGGCGTCTACCTGAACAACTACGTGCTCTTAAAACCCGTGCGAGACCTCCAGATGTACCCCACCATCACCCTGGCGGGCAAAGGCGCGGTGGCCCGCTTCAACTCCGTGATGGTGGCCCCCGAGGGCTCCTACCTGGACACCGGCAGCCGCATCATCCTGAACGCGCCGGAAACCAGGGGCGAGATGATCGCCCGCACCATCACCACCGGCGGCACCATCATCGCCCGCGGCCACATCGCTGGCAACGACGTGCCCGCGCGCGGACACCTGGAGTGCAAGGGCCTGATCCTGGGCGGCGGCGTCATCCACGCCATCCCGGAGCTTGAAGCCACCGTGGACGGCGTGGAGCTCTCCCACGAGGCGGCGGTGGGCAAGATCGCCCAGGAGGAGATCGAATACCTCATGGCCAGGGGCCTGGACGAGGAGGAGGCCACCTCCACCATCGTGCGCGGCTTCCTGAACGTGGACATCATGGGCCTTCCCGAGAAGCTCCAGAAGGTGATCGACGACACCATCAGCGAGTGCGAGAAGGACATGTTCTAAGATGAGGGCTGCGTCTGGCTGATAATGATAAGCAGTCATGCCGGGGGCGGGACCCGGCAACCTGTCCTGACTGTTTCACGCCCCGCCGTCACGGTTTCCATGGCGGCGGGGCTTTTTGCATTCAACCCTCCCTGAGCCGTGCTGAACCATCGCCACATGCGCGAGAGGCTGGCCGGATTGACGGGCAGGGGGCATCCGCGAGGCGTCATTTTGCCCAGGTCATGAAAATCCTGATGCCCAGAATATGATAAATGCAAAAGGTTTGTTTATCTTTGTCCGCCTTCTGCGGTGTGTTGGGCAGAATGTTCACCCATAAAAATGGGTATGGGTATGTATACTTGTGGAGATGTCGGTACTTGGCGGGCAATGCCTGAATGATATATTCATGCTTCTCGCGGGCATAATCGCTGTCCGGATAGACTCCAACTTGACTTTGTCCTGGCGATGTTAGAAATAGAATTAAAGATGGCAATGATCAGAATAACGTCCGTGTTGAACGTCCCAACTGAGCAAAAGGAGTTTCTCCAGTGAAAAACACAGCAGCGCTTGTCCTGGCAATGTTGCTCTTTCCCGCCTTTGGCCACGCCATGGGAACCACTCCCAGCACGGCTGGGATAGACCCGACCACGGGGGAGCCGTCCAGCACGCAGACCCAGCAGCAGACCCAGCAACAGCTTCAACAACAGCAGCAGTTTTTCCAGTTGATATCGCAGATGCAGCAGCAACAACACCAAATGGGGATGTCTGCGGTGTCGAACATTCGTTAGAGCTGAGGCCCGGGTCAGATGCCGCCTTAAGGCGGCCCGAGCTGTTGTAGAACCCCTTACTGTAACCCGTGAGGGGTTCTCTGTTTCAAAAGAGCGCGGCGTATTACGCAGTCGGTACGCTGATGCGGCATGCTGGCCGGGAGGCGTAGCGCCAGGCCGTCCGGTCTCTGCGAAAGCTTGTCTGGGCCGTCAGTTGCTTCCGGAGGCCTAGCGGTCTGGCGGGAACAGGCTCTACAGGATGCCAGGCTTCTCGGGCTGCTTGCCCTGGAGCTTGGCCAGGTTTTCCTCGGCGGCGCGGTTTTCAGGCCAGAGCGCCAGGACGTCGGCGCAGTTTTTGGCCGACGCCTCCGGCTCGCCGCCATGACGGACGAAACGCTCCACCGGGCCAGGGAGCCGGGCCGGAACGGGGTCGTGTCCGAGGAATCCGAGTGCTGACGCATAATGTATTCGCTTGCCGAATATTTCTTGCGCCATCCGCGCTACGGTTGTAAGAGCCTGCAATCCTCTTCCCGCCGTTTGGGGAGGTCTTTGCCGGAGAGAACGGTATGAAAAGCAAGGTCTTCATCGTCGAGGACGATCCGGGCTGGTGCGAAGCGCTCAAGCATTTTTTCGACCAGTCCGGCGACTTCCACGCCGAGGCGTTCACAGATGCCCGCAAAGCCTGGGAATCCATGAGCCTGTCCCCTCCGGACCTGGCCATCATCGACGTCATCATGCCCTCCCTGGGAGGGCAGGAGCTGGCCGAGATGATGCAGGAGCAGGGCCTGAAAACGCGCGTCATCTTTCTTACAGGCCTGCTCACCCCGGAGGAGACCAAGGCCCGCGACTACAGGGTGGGCAACCAGACCGTCGTGGGCAAGCCTGTCAATCTCGGAGTCCTCATGGGGCTCGCCCGCAAGGCCCTGGCCGTCTGACTTGCCCTGCCCCGCGCGTCGATGGTATCAGGCGCGCGCGGCTCACCCGTGCCGCGCGGTACACCTCAATGCCCGGATTCAAAGGACATGTCGCCGGGGCCCTCGCGGCCACCGGCGCGGCGCTCGGCACGGCCTGGTGGCTCGGGGTCTACCGGCCCTCGCCCGAGGTGATGGCCGTGATGGCCGCGCTGGCAGTTCTCGGCGCGCTCTTCCCCGACGTGGACACCAACTCCAAGGGACGCCACCTCTATTACGGCGTGGCCCTGGCAGCCGACGCCCTGCTCATCCTCAAGGGACAATACAAGCACGCAGCCTTGCTCGGCTTCTGCGCCATCCTGCCCGCCGTGGGCTCGCACAGGGGCTGGACCCACACGTGGTGGGCCGGCCTCGTCATACCGAGCCCCATCCTCATCGCGCCCATGATCCTCATGGGCATGCCCTGGCAGGCCCTCCTGCCGTTCTACCTGGCAGCCGTGCTGGGCTACTACTCCCACTTGCTGCTGGACGGCACGTTCTGAGCGCTTTCAAAGCCCACCCGTGCAGGGGATACGAGCGGGCTCGCGCCCGTCTACCTTTTCATTTCAAAATGGTCGAAAACGTCGATGCCCCGGAAGGTGAACACCACGGGCGAACACGTCCCGGAGGTTATGAGGTGCAGCTCGGCCGGAAAGGACGCGCCGGGGCGGATGCCGTACTTCTTTAGAAATTCCGGTCCGGGCGCGGCCCCTCCGGAGAGCGTCAGCTCATGGGCGTGGCCCGGCTTGTAGAGCCCGTGAGGCACGGGCACTGACGCTGTGAATATGAAAACCACCCGGTGCGGCTGGTAGGGCAGGCGGGCCAGCCTGGCCTCGGGCTGGGGGATTGGCGTCACGGAGATGATGGCCGCCTTGCCGGGAAAGTCCGCGTAGGAGCAGGAGCCGCCAACCCGCGCGGCCAGGACTGATGAGGCGGACGGGATGAACGCGAGCATGACGGCCAGCATGACGGGCGCGAGGCGGACGGCCTTGCGGGGGCGCTGGAGCGCGGCGGCGGGACGAGCGGGGAGCGGTATGGGGAACCTCCGGCGGCCACGGGGCAGAGCCCCTGGAATCCCTCACGGTTAATCGGGTAGCGGCTGTCTTCCGGGTTGGGAGGCAATCCGGGGAAGCGCCCTTGTCAGCCCAAAGTGAGCCGCAGGTAGAGGTCCCCCTTCCAGGGGCCGATGCGGCGGCCGAGCCCCTTGAGACGGATGGGCTGGCCGAGCGTGTAGTCCTTGGGCAGGGTGAACTCCACGGTCTTGCTCTCCCCGGACAGGCCCTGCGAGACGCCCACCCGCAGCTTCGCCCCGGGCAAAAGGCTGGTGGGGGGAACCTCCACGGTCTGCTCGTCGTCCAGCTGCTTGAGGAGCATGCCCTTGATGCCGCCCAGGAAACCGTCCGACACGTCCATGGACCATTTTGACCTGCCCAGCCGCACGTCCAGCTTCTTCTCCTGGTGGGGCGGCTGCCCCTTGGGCTTGCGCAGCTCGTTGTAGATGTCGTCGAACACCTGGCGGGCGAAGCTGTCCTTGAGCAGGTCCTGCAGCACGTCCTCGCGGCGGAAGTAGTAGTTGGTCGTCCCGGTATCCTGGCTGGAGGCCTTGGTGTAGGCGGTCTTGGCCTTGCGCTTCGTGGCCTCGTCCGCCTTGGGCTGCTCCCTGTCCTTTTCCCTGCCGGGGCGCTTGGCGGCTTTGGGCGGACCCTCGGCCATCACCTGCTTGAGCAGCAGATAGGCCTCGTTGAGGTGCTGGAACTTTCTTTTCGCCAGCGCGTCGCCGGGGTTGAGGTCGGGATGGTAGCGGAAAGCGAGCTGGCGGTAGCTCTTCTTGAGCTCCTCCGGCCCGGCGTCGGGGGCCAGGCCCAGTATGCGGTGGGCCTCGGCGACGTTCACGGCTTCACTATCCCGTCCAGGCGCAGGGCGTGGGGGGCGTCCGGTTCGTCGCAGTGCCGCACGCCCTGGCTCTTCAGGGATGCGAGCCCCTGCCGGACGAACTCCTCGTGGGGCAGGCCCGGATTGATGCCGGCGCAGTACTCAAGCGAAAGCTCCCAGCTGGTGGCGTCCAGCAGGTTTCCCCTGAAGAACGGCCAGGCCCGGCAGATGTCAGGCCGGGCGGGGTGGACGCCGCAGCCGTCCTCGAAGAAGATGCAGTAGCCGTCCTCGCGTACGCCCAGGTGATACTTTTCGCCCTTTCGCGTGGTGTGGGCCGCGATGAAGGCGTCCAGGCCGAGCCCCAGATGCCCGGCCAGCCGGTCGCGGTCCCTGGAGGTGAGGACGATGCCTCCCTCCCCCTGGCAGCAGTGGCCGCACCGGCGGCAATCGAAAGCGGGCTGGTCCTGGCTCATGTCAGCTCCCGTCGAAGAGACGGCGGTGCTCGACCATGAGGCAGAGGTCTTCCACCACCATGATGGGCGAGTTGGCCAGGATGGTTCGCGCCTCGAAGCTGAAAATGCCAAGCTGCATCCAGAAGATTTTGGGCAACGTGTGCAGGGCCAGGGTCTCGCGGGCATGCCCGGGGCAGTTCTCCGCCGCCCTGAAAAGGTTCACCACGTCCACGGGATGGGGGATGTCAGCCAGGCTGGCGTAAGTCTGAAGGCCCCACACGTTCTTGCGCACGGGGTGGACGGGGTGGACGGTCCAGCCGATCCCGATGAGGTAGCGGCCCACTCGGTCCACCGCGCTTCCGGGCTTGTCCTTTGCGCCTACGATGGCCACCGATGAGATGCCCGTGAGGGCCTGACGCATGTCGGCGTCGCTGATGAGCATGATTATGCCTTCTCTCTAAAGTCATGCGTTTGGAGCGGGAGGCGGGTGGCGCCCTTCTGGCTCATAATCGCAAAGCGGACCATCCTCAAGAGGAATGTCCCGTGAGACGCGCTCCGGCAAGTATGAGCGCGATCCCCGCCCATTGCCATCCCTGTATGGATTCGCCCAGGAACAGCCATCCCAGCGCCAGGGCGAAAGCCGGAATGAGGTTGACCGCCCCGGCCGCGTGCGAAGCGCTGACGCGGGACAGGCTGTAGTTGTAGAGGCCGTAGGCCCCCACGCTCACGCCCAGGCCCAGGTACAGGATGGCCCCGAGGCTGCCCCAGCCGAAGCTCTCCGGCCACGGGGAGAGAACCAGGGCGGGAGAGAAAAACGCCGTGCCCACCACCACCTGCGCCGCAGTGAGGAACAACGGGGAGAAATGGCGCACCAGGCTCTTGACGGACAGGGTGTAGACAGTGGCGCAGGCCATGGCCGCGAATTCAAGCAGGTTGCCTAACGCCGGGTTGGGCGAGTATGGGTCTTCAGGCGCGAAGAAGGACAGGATGGACGCTCCGCTGATGCCGAGCGCCAGCCCCAGCCAGCCCTTAGCTCCGGTCCGCTCGCCCAGGAACAGCCCGGCCGCGCAGGCAACCATCACGGGCAGAAGCGACGTGATGACGCCCGCCTGCGACGCCTGGGTCAGCGTGAGGGCCTTTGCCTCGAAGACGAAATAGAGGCACGGCTCTGAAATGGCCATCACCAGGAGCATGGGCAGGCGGCGGCGGATGTCGCGCACGGGGGGCATCCTCCGCCAGAACAGGCTGAAGGCCGTCGCGGCCAGCGTCATGCGGCCGAGGACGATGAGCCACGGGTCCATGACCTGCAACGCGGCCTTCATGGCCACGAAAGACCCTCCCCAGAGGAGCATGGCCGCCAGGAGCGCGGCGTTCGCGGTAACGTTCATGGGAGACAATCCGATGTTTGAAGCCTTGGAAACCTTGCCCGAAAGCGAAATGGCCCGGCGTCACGAGAGATGCCGGGCGCTCATGGCCAGATACCTTCCGGACGCGGGAGGCGTGGCCGTCTTTTCCCGGCTGGGCATCTACTACCTGACCGGGACGTTTGGCAACGGCGTGCTGTGGCTGCCCCGCGAGGGCAGGCCCGTTCTCATGATACGCAAGGGGATCGAGCGGGCTGCGCTGGAGTCCCCGCTTGAATGCATCGTATCCTTCCGCTCCTACGGCGACATCCCCGGCCTGTGCGCCGAGGCCGGGTCGCCGCTCGCGGAGGTCGTGGCGGCCGAGATGAACGGCCTTTCGTGGAGCCTGGCCAATCTGTTGACTTCGCGGCTGCCCGGGGTGCGTTTCGTGCCCGCCGACACGGTCCTCTCGCGGACCCAGTCCGTGAAAAGCCCCTGGGAGCTTGGCAAGATGCGCCTGTGCGGGGAGCGCCACCACAAGGCCCTTCGCGAGGTGCTGCCCGGGCTGATAAAGCCCGGCATGAGCGAGCGCCAGGTGTCCCACAAGGTCTGGGAGGCGTTCTTCGAACTTGGACACCAGGGCATGATGCGCATGGGCGCCCACGGGGAGGAGATTTTCCTCGGGCACGTCTCGGCAGGGGATTCCGGCAACTACCCGAGCTTCTTCAACGGCCCCCTGGGCCTTCGCGGCGAGCATCCGGCCGTGCCTTTCATGGGCTACGCCGGGAAGGTCTGGAAGCGCGGCGAGCCGCTCTCCGTGGACTGCGGCTTCGCCCTGGAGGGATACAACACCGACAAGACCCAGATATACTGGGCCGGCCAGGAATCCTCCATCCCGGACGAGGTCGCCAGCGCGCACTCCTTCTGCATGGACGTGCAGGCCTACGTGGCCGGGAACATTAAGCCGGGGGCGGTCCCCTCGGCCATCCACGCCCACTGCGTGGAATGGGCGCGCAAGGCCGGCTTCCAGCAGGGCTTCATGGGCCTCGGGGGCAACAAGGTCAACTTCATCGGACATGGAATCGGGCTGGTCATCGACTCCTGGCCCGTGCTGGCCAAGGGGTTCGACGAACCCCTCGAGGCGGGCATGACCATGGCCGTGGAGCCCAAGATGGGCATCGAGGGAGTGGGCATGGTGGGCGTTGAGAACACCTTCGAGGTCACGGAGTCCGGCGGGGTCTGTCTGACCGGCGGCGACTACGGCATCGTCTGCGTGGAGTAGGGCATTTAGAAAGGCCGTCCCCGGTCCAGGATCGGGCCGGGGACGGCCTTTCGTCGCTCAATAGGCCGCTCAGGCGAGGGGATGGCCGGTTTCCAAGGCGTTCGCGGCTTCCCGCTACGGCGCGGCCGGGGTTCGCATGGCCTTTGGCGGCCTTCCCGGCCTTGCGCTGCCAGTTCGCTTCGCGCGCCGCCAGGGCCGCGTCCTCAGAATCCGCCCATGCTGGTAGTCAGGACAAAAAACCAAATACATTGATTTATATTTTAAAAACATATTCCTGTTTTCTGAATCGTCACATTAATCCTTTCCATCCAGCGCGTCCATGAGGCTTATGGTCAGGCGCAGGAAGTCCGCCTCGGTGATGATGCCCACGAGCTTCCTCCCCTCCACCACCGGGAGGCAGCCGTACTTGTGCTCCAGGAGCACCTGGGCCGCGTCCCGCAGGAGGGTGTCCGGCGCGACCGTGGCCACGTCCGTGCGCATGATCTCCCGCAGGGGGATCCCGGCGTCCAGTTCGTCCTGGGTGGACGGGTCGATGTCCGAGAGTTTGGAAACCGCGACCGCGAGCATGTCGCGGTGGGTGATGAGGCCGATGAATGATTCGTTGGCGTCCACTATGGGCACATGGCGCACGCGGGCCATTTCCATTATCTGCTTGGCGGTGTAGAGGGAGTCGGATTCCAGGAGCGTGAACAACTGGGTCGTCATGAGGTCGCCGACGGTAAGCATGGCCGATCTCCTTTTAAGGGGTTCACCAGTATTCCATACTTGATCGGTGTTTCTGTCAAGTGCGGCGTTGACTTGCCGGTGGAAATCTGGTGTTGCTCCCCGGTCAGTCCGAGAATCCGGTGCCTTCCATGGAAATCGATCCCAAAAGAAGCCGCGAGCGCATGGTGCGCGACCAGATCATGGCCAGGGGAGTGTCCACCCCGGCTGTGCTGGCGGCCATGCGCCGGGTGCCGCGCCACCTCTTCGTGGAGGAGGCGCTCAAGCCCCAGGCCTATGAGGATCACCCCCTGCCCATCGGGCACGGACAGACCATCTCGCAGCCGTACGTGGTGGCCTGGATGACTGAGCTTCTGGAAGTCCTGCCGGGGATGAAGGTGCTGGAGATAGGCACGGGGTCTGGCTACCAGACCGCCGTGCTGGCGGAGATGGGTGCGTTGGTGTACAGCGTGGAGCGCGTGCCCGAACTGCACGAGATGACCCGGAACCGGCTCTCCTCCATGGGCTACGGCAACGTTCGCCTGAAGCTGGACGACGGGACGCTCGGCTGGCCCGAGTTCGCGCCCTTCGAGCGCATCCTGGTCACGGCGGGAGGGCCGAAGATTCCGGAGCCATACATCGAACAGCTGGCCGAAGCCGGCCAGATGGTCATCCCCGTCGGGGCGGAGCGCCGCAGCCAGGTGCTCACCGTGTTGCGCAAGGTGGACGGCAAGATCGGCCGCAAGACGGCCGGACAGGTCATGTTCGTGGACCTCATAGGACGTCACGCCTGGTAGCGGGCCGGACAACGCGCCCGTGGAATAATCTTTGGCGGCCTCGGCCGCCGGAAGGAAAGACGACGATGAAGATCAAGAAGAAAGGCGAGAAGGACGATTCGGCCTGCCGCAGCTGCTCGAAAGCGTCCACATGCGGCTCAAAGACCCCCTCGGGCGAGTGTTCAGGCGACGACAAGACCGCCCAGCAGGACATCCGCATCAGCTCGGCCCTGTCCAGGATCAAATACAAGCTCTTCGTCATGAGCGGCAAGGGCGGCGTGGGCAAGAGCTCCATCACCGTCAACCTCGCCGCCGCCCTGGCCCGCAAGGGCTACAAGGTGGGCATACTGGACGTGGACCTCCACGGCCCCAGCGTCCCCAGGATGCTCGGGCTCTCCGGCAACCTCGAGGCCAACGAGAAGGGCGAGGTCTCGCCCAAGGCCTGCGGCGAGAACCTGTACGTGGTCTCCATGGAGTCCCTGCTCAAGGACCCCGATCAGGCCGTTCTTTGGCGCGGCCCCATGAAGACGTCGGCCATCCGCCAGTTCATAAGCGAAGTGCAATGGGGCGACCTGGATTTTTTGGTGATCGACTCCCCCCCGGGAACAGGCGACGAGCATATGACAGTGCTGCGCACCATCCCGGACGCGCTGTGCGTGGTGGTCACCACCCCGCAGGAGGTCTCGCTGGCCGACGTGCGCAAGGCCATCAACTTCCTCCAATACGCCAAGGCCAACATCCTGGGCATGGTGGAGAACATGAGCGGCCTCATCTGCCCGCACTGCTCCAAGGAGATCGCCCTTTTCAAAAAGGGCGGAGGCAAGGACCTGGCCGCCAAGTACGGCATCGAGTTCCTGGGCGCGGTGCCGCTGGACCCGGTCACGGTGGTGGCGGGGGACGTGGGCAGGCCCGTGGTTCTCATGGACGAGCCATCCCCGGTCAAGGATGCCCTCATGGAGCTGGCGGGGAACATCGACCGCGCCGTCCAGTCCAGCTTCGAGGCGCATTCCACCATCAACCGCTGACCCCGGAGCGGACCGGACATGATGAACCTGCCGAACATCCTCACCCTGGCCCGCATTGGCGTTGCGCCCATACTGGTGATCATGCTCTATTTCCCCGGGCCCGGCATGTGCCTCGCGGCAATGCTGGTGTTCATCGCGGCCTCGGTCACGGACATCGTGGACGGGCTCCTTGCCAGGCGCATGGGGCTCGTCACCAACATCGGCAAGTTCCTGGACCCCCTGGCGGACAAGCTCCTCATCGGCTCCATGCTGATCATGCTGGTGCGGCTGGACTGGGTGGAAGCCTGGGTCGCGGTGCTCATCATCGGCAGGGAGATGGCCGTCACGGGGCTTCGAGCCGTGGCGGCGGACGCGGGCGTGGTCATCGCCGCCGACAGGTTCGGCAAGCTCAAGACCATCATCCAGACGGTGGCGCTGTGTCCCTTGATACTGCATTACCCTATTGCAGGATTCGACCCGGCGCCCCTTGGCGACATCCTGATATACGTGGCGCTCGGTCTCACCGTGGGCTCCGGAGCCAACTACATGTACACGTTCTACAGGGCGTGGAACCCCGGCCCGGCAAAGTGAGGCCGTGTCCACAATCCTGCCGCAGCGAGCGCGGTGTGTTGGGGGACGCCGGGAGGCGTCCCCTTTCTTTTGCCCGGCCGGGGAGCAACGCCGTTTCCGGGCGTGACGGGGCAGAGCCCTCGCGCCGGAATGTGCAAACAATTCAGGAATGCGTCTTCGGCCCAGGGCGGGATTGCCATGAACGCCGAAGTGCCGTAGGGTGGTTTTGGCCGTAAGGCCGGACCATGGGCCGCCGTGCCAGGACGGATACGTTATGGACCAGATCAAATCACCGGAATTGTCAGCGCGCATCATGAATTGCCTCCACACCATTCTGGAACTGGAGCCGTTGTTGCGCCGCATGGATGCCGGCCATGTTCTTCTGTCCGAGTTCAAGGTGCTCAAAGCGTTTCTGAATGACATGGAGGCGTCCGCCCTTGACGAAGACGATGTGGCCCGTATAGAGAACGCAACGGAACGTTTTCTTCATGAACTCAAGACGCCCGTGTCCCTTTCCCGCCCGGGCGAAACAAAAAACGTGACGCTACAATAACACCATGCTCATGCGGCGATTGCTCCTTGCACTGATACTCTCCTGCAACGCCGTGCTTCTTTACAATCTCATCTGGAGCGACAAGGGCATCTTCGCCTACCTCGACCTCAAGGACCATCAGAAACAGCTCAAGGTCAGGCTTGAAAGCCTGGGAAGCCGCTCCCTGGATTTGAGCCAGGAAATCCGCTGGCTGAAGTCGGACAGGGCCTTCACTGAGAAGATGGCCCGCGCGCACGGCAACTACCTCCGCGACAACGAGATCATCTATCTTTTCCCCGGCAAAACTCCCGAAGGAAGCGTAGGCGATGACATCAAAAATTGATTTCTACCGCGAAGTTCTGGGGGACGACCCCAATTCCCGCGTCTTCTTCCCCCTGGCCAAACTGCTGGCCGCCGAGGGCGCCGCGGAAGAGGCGGTCGACGTCCTTGGCAGGTCCATCGCGCTGCACCCCGCGCATCTGGAGGCGCGGTTCCTTCTCGTCGAATTGCTGACGCGACTGGGCAGAACGGAGGAGGCGGAGAAATCCTTCGAGGGGCTTTCCACTCTGCTGTCCGGCTATCCTTCGGTCTGGACCCTCTGGGCGGCCAAGGCCCCTGGCCTTTCCAGGGACGCCGCGCTGGCGCTGAAGTTCCTCGCGCTGTCGCTTGGCGGCGGGGACGTGTCCCTGCTCGGCGTCATGGAAAAGGGCTTGGCGGCCTCCGGCGCAGCCCAGTCCTTCCCCGCGGCGGCGGACGAGGAGGAGCCCGCTCCCGCCGCCGAAGGCTCCGGCGCTTTCAGCCTGCGCGGCGCCGACGAGGTCATGGCCCTGACGCAACGGATCGAGGCCCAGGAACGCCGGGCTCCCGCCGAGCAGCTCCCCCCCGAGTGCGCCTCGGCCTCCACCGCCGCGGTGAAGACCCGCACAATGGCCGACCTGCTCGCCCGCCACGGGGATTACTCGTCCTCTCTTGAAATCTACGGCGAGCTCTTGAAGATGGCTTCCTCCGCGCAGGAGAGGCAGGCCCTCGCCGCGAGGATCGAGGAAGTCGAAGCCCTCATGGCCTCCGGGGGCGTCCCCCGCAAGGAAGAGCCGCCTCGAGAGATCAAATCCAAAGCCAAGCTCGTGAGCATGCTCGAAGCCCTGGCCAACCGCCTGGACGCGAGGGCCACGGCCTGAGCCGCTTGCTATCGCCCGGCCCGAGGAGTACACGGGCCGGGTACACCTGGGGCGCGCCCCGCCATTCATACGGAAAAAGGAACGGCGACATGCTCAAACGCGTTTTACCCGCCTTGCTTGCTTGCGTCCTGTTCGCGGCCGCCGGTTGCGACACGGTCAAGCCCTACATGAAGTCCGCCAAGCGGATGTACAAGGACTACGTCAACGTTGATCCCACGATCGACCTCAAGGACCCCGGCATCTCGGACCCGTCCGTGCGAAAACTGGCCGAACTGTTCGCTCCCGTGGACGAAAGGCTTGAATATCTGCTGCGCACCCTCTCCGCGCAGGACCTCCCCCCAAGCCCGGATTGGTGCCAGTCCCTGATGGACGCCTTCCCCTGGCTCACTGGCATGGCCGTGGTCACCGACACCGGGGGCGTGAACTACAAGCTGCCCATGTTCGCCATCAAGGCCGTGGATTTCGCGCCGCTTCTTGAGTTCGAGAAGCTCTACAAGGTCCGCAAGATGGCCTCGGCCGTGGCCGCGTCCGAGCTTGGGGCCGAGGTCATGATCGCAAAGCCTCTGTTCCTGGACAACGAATACAAGGGGCTGCTCGTGGTCCACTTCGACCCGGGCAACCTGGCCAGGTTCTCGCCGGAGCCGGGCAAGCTCATCATCCTGGCCCCCGGAGCGGCCCTCTGGAGCGGGGACGACCCGTCTGCGGCCCAGTCCCTGGCCCAGCTCAAGTGGAAGGACCTCCTCAAGAGCCATGTGGCCGGCGAGCACCAGATCGGCGGAACCACCTACCTCTGGCAATCGCGCTATATTGCCCAGAACAGGCTCATCTACGCGGTTTCAGCCGCGGTCAAGGCGGCCGCGGCCCCCAAGGAGGAACCCAAGCCCGCGCCCGCCCCGGCGCAGCAACCCCAGTAAGGAAGCGACCATGCGCCAGGTTACAGTCACCGAGCACCTGCTGCTGCACCAGAAGAAGCTGCCCATGGCCACCGGGCGCTTCACGTCCATGCTCAACGAGCTGATCCTCTCCGCCAAGATCATCTCCCGCGAGGTGAACAAGGCCGGGCTGGTGGACGTTCTGGGCCTCACCGGGGAGGTCAACGTCCAGGGCGAGGCCGTGCGCAAGCTGGACGAATACGCCAACTCGGTGCTCATCCATCGCATGCAGCGCGCCGGTGTGCTCTGCGCCATCGCATCGGAGGAGAACGCCGACCTGATCGAAATCCCGGACCATCTTCCCAAGGGCGACTACATCCTCATCTTCGATCCCCTGGACGGGTCCTCGAACATCGACGCCAACGTCAACGTGGGCACCATATTCTCCATCCTGCGCCGCAAGGAGAGCAGCGAGTGCTCCGCCCGGCTTTGCGAGGTGCTCCAGAAGGGGTACGAGCAGGTGGCCGCGGGATATTTCCTGTACGGCACCTCCACCATGATGGTTTACACCACCGGGGACGGGGTCAATGGTTTCACCCTGGACCCCAGCGTGGGCGAGTTCCTGCTCTCGCATCCCGACATCCGCATCCCGGAGCGAGGCAAGGTCTATTCGGTCAACGAGGCCTACTGGCACTACTGGGACGAACCCACCAGGGAGATAGTCAACTATTTCAAGAGCCCCGAAAACGAGCGCGGCAAGCCCTATTCGCTTCGCTACATCGGCTCACTCGTGGCGGACTTCCACCGCAACCTTCTTTACGGCGGCATCTTCCTCTACCCCAAGGATTCGCTCGACCCAACCAAGCCCCACGGCAAGCTGCGCCTCATGTGCGAGGCGAGCCCCCTGGCCTTCGTCTGCAAACAGGCGGGCGGAGCGGCCATCGACGGCGAGCGGGACATCCTGGACATCGAGCCCACACAGCTCCACGAACGCGTCCCGCTGTTCATCGGCAGCAGGAAGGACGTGGACAAGGTGGCGGAGATCTACCGCAAGCACAAGAAATGATCTGCCTGGGGGTCGAAACCTCCTGCGACGAGACGGCCCTGGCGCTGGTAAAGGACGGCAAGCTCCTGGACGAGGCCATGGCCAGCCAGGAGGGCCTGCACGCCCTGTTCGGCGGAGTGGTCCCCGAACTTGCCTCGCGGGAGCATCTGCGCAAGGGAGCGTCACTCTACCGGACGCTCCTGGAGCGTACCGGAGTGGCCCCGTCCGGCATCGGCGCGGTGGCGGTGGCGCGCGGGCCAGGGCTTCTGGGCAGCCTCCTGGTGGGCATGAACCTGGCCAAGGGCATCGCTCTGGGGCTCGGCGTGCCGCTCGTCGGGGTGAACCACCTGCACGCGCACCTCATGGCCGTTGGCCTGGAACGCGACGTGCCACTGCCCGCGCTCGGGCTCCTCATCTCGGGGGGACATACCCACCTCTATCTCATCAGGTCCCACACCAGTTTCGAGCTGCTCGGCCGCACCCTGGACGACGCGGCGGGAGAGGCCCTGGACAAGGCCGCCAAGCTCGTCAACCTGCCGTACCCCGGCGGCAAGTTCATCGACCGCCTGGGCCGCGGCGTCCAGCCGGACAAGAGCCTCTTCCCCCGTCCTCTCACGTCGGTCCAGGGACTGGACTTCAGCTTTAGCGGACTGAAGACTTCCGTCGCCAGGTACGTGTCCCTGCACCCCGGCTTGAGGCTGGAGCGCCTCTGCGAAGAGCGCCTGCCGGAAGTTCCCGGGCTCGGCCTGTTCTGCGCCTCCATCAACTGGGCGGTGGCCGACACGCTCCGGATCAAGGCGGGCAGGGCGATGGAGGCCCATCCTGAGGTCCGGGCGCTAATCGTCGCCGGAGGGGTGGCGGCCAACTCCATGATCCGCGAAGTGTTGTCGGATCTTTGCGCCCGGCAGGGCCTGGAGGCGATTTTCCCGTCCTTGAAGCTTTGCACGGACAACGCCGCCATGATAGCGTATCTTGGAGAGCGGCTTGCCCTGGACGGATACTTTCACGGGCAGGCCCTCGAGGCGGTTCCAAGGGGCCGTCCGGTGCCTTTCGATTATTGCGCCGGAGGCGCCCGGATGTAGGCGGAGTGAGCATGGAGTCCTCGTACGATAGCCGTTTCCCCAATGAGGACGGAGCCCTCAAGCTGGACAACCCGGCCGAGAGGCTCATCAAGATAGGGCTGGCCCTGTCAAGCACCCGGGACCTGGGCGAGCTTCTCGAACTGGTGCTCAACGAGGCCAGGAAGATGACCGGGGCCGACGCCGGGTCGGTCTATCTGCTTGACGGCGACGTGCTGCGCTTCGAGACCAGCCACAACCAGACCCTCTTCAGGCGTCTCGGAGAGCAGGCCGTCCGGGCCATGTTCAAACGCTTCGAACTGCCTCTCAACAGCCAATCCATCGCTGGCCATGTGGCTGTCAGCAAGGAAATCCTCAATATCGCTGATGTTTACGACATTCCCGCGAGCGCCCCGTACCGCTTCAACTCATCCTGGGACGAAGCCAACGACTACCGGACGCGCTCCATGCTCACCGCCCCCATGATGGATCAATCCGGGAACGTGGTGGGGGTTCTGCAACTGATCAACGCCATGAGAAGCGAGCGCACGGTATCCTTCGACGAGCGCCACCGGCCCGTGCTGGCGGCCTTCGCCTCCCAGGCCGCCGTGGCCATCGTGAACGCGAAGCTCGCCAGGGACTTGAGCGAGGCGTGGCTGGACAGCATCTTCCGTCTTGGCGTGGCCGCCGAATACCGCGACAAGGAGACGTCGAACCACATCAAGCGCGTGTGCGAGTTTTCCGTTCTTCTGGGCAGGCACGCGGGCATCTCCGGCGAGGATCTGGAACATCTGCGCTGGGGTGCGGCCATGCACGATTGCGGCAAGCTCGGCATCCCCGACGCCATCCTCAACAAGCCCGGCCCCCTCACCCCCGAGGAGCGGGCCACCATGGAGTATCACACCCTCATCGGGGCGCTTATTCTCAAGGGGGGCAGCAACCCCTTGATGAAGGTGTCGCAGGTGGTGGCCCTCTCGCATCATGAGAAATGGGACGGAACGGGGTATCCCCGCAAGCTCTCCGGCGCGTCCATCCCCCTGGTTGGGAGGATCGTGGCCCTGGCGGACGTGTTCGACGCCCTGAGCTCCCGCCGGGTCTACAAGCAGGCGTTCCCGATGGAGGAGGTCGTGTCCATCATCACCGCGGACAGCGGACGGCACTTCGACCCGGACCTGGTGGACATCCTGCTGGCCAACATCGGAGAAGCCGACGCCATCAGGCTCGCCTACCTCGATACCGACGCCGATTTCGAAAAATTCAGGAATTATTCACTTCTCAAAATTGAGGACGTTCTGTAAGAACCAAAGAGACCGGTACGCCAGCGGCGGCGCTTATGCGCGGCGCGCGCACCGGTTCGCTGCCAAGAAAAGCAAAGGAGAGAACGAATGGCTATCCAAGTCACCGACGCCAATTTCGAAGAAGAGATCATCAAGTGCCAGCTGCCCGTCCTGGTGGACTTCTGGGCTCCCTGGTGCGGACCCTGCCGCGCCATGGGGCCGGTGATCGATGAACTGGCCAACGAATACGCCGGTCAGGTCAAGGTGGCCAAGATGAACGTGGATGAGAACCCCTCCACCCCGAGCAAGTACGGCATCCGCGCCATCCCCACCCTGATCCTTTTCAAGGGCGGCGAGGTCATCGAGCAGATCACCGGCGCCGTCTCCAAGTCCTCCATCAAGGAAATGATCAGCCAGAAGGCCCTGTAAGCCCATGAAACAGTTTGACGCCGTGGTCATCGGGGGAGGGCCGGCCGGCATGACGGCCGCCCTCTATCTCGCGAGGTCCGAGCTTACCGTGGCTCTCGTGGAAAAGCTCTCTCCCGGCGGCCAGGTCCTCATGACGCATTTCATCGAGAACTATCCGGGCTACCCGGAGGGGATCGAAGGCTGGAAGCTGGCCGACATCTTCGCCAAGCACATCGACGCCTACCCGGCCATCGCCAGGTACTCCGACGAGGTCAAGTCCATAGACCCCCGCGAGGGCGCGCACAAGGTTCTCATCGGGGACGAGTGGGTCGAGGCCAGGGCGGTCATCGTCTGTTCCGGCGCTCGCTACAAGCGAGTGGGCATCCCCGGCGAGAAGGAGCTTCTCGGCAAGGGCGTTTCCTACTGCGCCCTGTGCGACGGGAACTTCTTCAGGGGTCAGGACGTGGCCGTCATCGGCGGCGGGAATTCCGCTCTGGAAGAATCCCTTTATCTTGCAAGACTGGTGAAAAAAATCTACCTGATCCACCGCCGGGACGACTTCAGGGCGCAGCGCTGCTACCAGGACCGCTGCGAGATGAACAACTCCATCGAAATCCTGCGCAGTTCGGTCGTTGATCAGATCGCCGGGCAGGACAAGGTCGAGGCGGTGGTGGTGCGCAACCTCAAGACCGGAGAGGTCAAGAGGATCGACGTGGAAGGCGTCTTCGTCTTCGTCGGGTACGAACCCCAGGGCGGATTCTTCCCGCCCGGGATGGAAATCGACCCCTCCGGTTTCATCGTAACTGACCAGAACTACCGCACCTCCATACCCGGCATCTACGCCGCCGGAGACGTCCGCTCCAAGAACGTGCGCCAGGTGGCCACGGCGGTGGGGGACGGAGCGGGCGCTGCGAGCACGGTGATAAGCTACCTGGAGACCCTGGGCCAACCCTAACGTAGGCTCGTGCCAATCACATGACAAGACACACCCTTCTGCGCGCCTTTTTCCTGGCGTTTCTTCTGTTCGGCCTTTCCGGTTGCGGGTTCATTGACTACTACTTCCTGCCCCCGCCGGAAGACACCGCCCAGGAACTCTGGGAAGCGGGCCGCGACGCCATGAAGGAAAAGCAGTACACCCAGGCCCAGGAATACTTCCTGAAGCTCAAGGACCGCTATCCCTTCAGCCCGTACACCCCCGACGGCCTCGTGGGCCTCGGCGACGCCTACTTCATGGACGAGAAGTTCCTCCAGGCCGCTGACGCGTACAAGGAATTCGAGGCGTTGCATCCGCGCAACGAGCAGATACCCTACGTGCTCTACCAGGTCGGCGTGTCCACCTACCGCAGGCTCGAATCCATCGACCTGCCCCAGGACGGACTCCAGGAGGCCATCCAGTACTTCACCTTGCTGAAGGACGCCTACCCCAACACCGAGTGGGGCAAGGACGCCGCCAACTGGATCGTCAAATGCCGGACCCGCATGGCCTCCCATGAAATTTTCATTGCCGACTTCTACTGGAACTCCGGCCGCTACGGTGCGGCCTGGCGGCGGTACATGTTCGTGGCCGAGAATTTCAATGACCTTCCGGAAATCTTCAAGTATTCCAAGGAGAGGGCTCAGCTTTCCTATCTTGAGTACCAGAAGACCCTCACTGAGAAGGAACGCCGCGAAGTGGAAGGCAGTTGGCGCAACTTCACCAAATGGCTCTAACGACTAGGCGGCCTCCGGGCCGCCTTTCGCTTTAAGTCGCATCGACGCTTGTCTGCTTCGTCCAGCCGTGCTTCGCGCCTGTCAGGACGTTGCCGTAGCCCCGCGAAACGCGGGTTGAAATGCATGAGCAGTCTCTATGACATCGAGTCTACTGCTGCACCAGCCGCGAATCCGCATGGACGCGGTTCGCGCGACGCGCGCGAGGGCCGGCGCGGACAGCCCGCGCGCCGTGCCGCGTCAGGGCTTGCCCTCAAATCCGTGTACCGGCAAAGGCCCGTACAGCCGCAAATAACCATAGTACTGACCGGCGCGTTATCATGACCAAGCAATCCATCAGCCCCTCGATTCCGGACCACTTCGGAGCGTGGCGCGTCGCTGACGAGGCATTCGCCCGGGCCTACTCCCGCACGGGAGACAGGGGCAGGGCCTGCATCAAATCCTGCATCGCCGCGCTCTACCGGCAGTCGCGCACGGACGGGCCGGTGTCGAGCGCCGTTTCCAGCAAGTACGGGGACGGTCTGACACGCCTTGAGGAGATCACGCCCCGGCCGTGGTTCGTCCTGGCTGTCTCCCCTGAGATCAGTTCCCCTTCCATGCTGGTGTCCGCCGTCATGCCCGCCCTGGCCGCGCGTATTCCTTTGGCGTTCGCCGTCCGGCCCAAAGGAAGGGGAGGATGGCCGCGCCCGATGCTCACCGCTTTGGAACTCTGCGGCGTGGAGCACACTTTCTCGCCGCCCCTTGAAGAGTTGAAGCGGTGCCTGAGTTTTCTGGCAAGGGAGTACGGCCCCGGGGGCGTGGCGTGTCTTGGGCCGGACGCCTTCGAGCGGCGTATCCGGGCCATCGTCCCCGAAGGGGGCGCGGTATGCGGCCTGAATCCTCCCTCCATGGGCCTTCTTGAAACCCCTGGCGTGGACTGGAACCGCGAGACGCTTGATTTCTGCCTTTCCGGGACGGTGATGCAGGTCCATTCCGATCCAGCGGCCCTCGCGGCCGCCGGACACGGCGCGGTGTTCGCCCCGGCCCGATTCGCGCCCTCGTCCGCCCGGCTCGTGATCGGGCCGGGCCGGGAATTCCTCTGGGAGTGGCCTGATTTGCCTGTCGAGCTTTTCTTTGCCCGCCGCCTCGTCTATAGCTGATTTCCATCATGGCCACGCAAGCACCCAGCACCAGGCGTGGGCTCGACGCCCTACGCAACATAGGCATCATCGCCCACATCGACGCGGGCAAGACAACTCTCACGGAGCGCATCCTCTATTACGCGGGCAAGATTCACCGCATGGGCGAAGTGCATGAAGGCACCGCCACCATGGACTACCTGCCCGAGGAGCAGGAACGCGGCATCACCATCACGTCTGCCTGCACCACCTGTTACTGGAACGGCAGGCAGATCAACATCATCGACACACCCGGACACGTGGACTTCACCATCGAGGTGGAGCGGTCGCTTCGCGTGCTCGACGGGGCCATCGGCGTTTTCTGCGGCGTGGCCGGGGTGGAGCCGCAGTCCGAGACCGTGTGGCGGCAATCCGAGCACTACCGCGTCCCCAAGCTGGCCTTCGTCAACAAGATGGACCGGGCCGGGGCCGATTTCGAGGCCGTGCTCGCCTCCATGCGCGAGCGCCTGAACGCCAACCCGCTGGCCATACAGGTTCCGGCTGGTTCCGGCTCCGATTTTTCCGGAGTGATCGATCTCGTGACCATGGAGAAGATCGTCTTCTCTGGTGACGAGGTGGAGCGCGAGCCGCTTTCGGTCGCCGAGCTCGCGCTGGCCGCCCCCTGGCGCGAACGCCTGCTCGAAACCCTGGCCGAGCAGGATGACGCCCTCATGGAGGCTTACCTGGGCGGAGAGGATATCCCCGCCGCCTCCGTCAAGGCCGTAATCCGCAAGGCCACGCTCTCGCGCGCCCTGGTGCCGGTCCTGACCGGCTCGGCGCTTCGCAACGTGGGCGTGCAGCCCGTCATGGACGCCGTCTGCGACTATCTGCCAAGCCCGGCGGACGTGGGGCCGGTCCGCGGCGTCAACAGCCACACCAGGAAGGACGAGGAACTCCCGCCTGACCCCAAGGGGCCGCTCTCGGCGCTGGTATTCAAGGTGGTCATGGAGGGCGGGCGCAAGCTGGCGCTCGCGCGCGTCTACAGCGGAGTCCTGTCCGAGGGCGCGGACGCCCTCAACGTCACCCAGGGCAAGGTGGAACGCATAGGCCGAATCTTCCACCTGCACGCCGACCAGAAGGAGCCCCTGCCCAAGGCCGGGCCGGGCGAGATCGTGGCCATATCCGGCATGAAGCTGCCCCGCACCGGCGACACACTGGCGGACAAGTCCCGCCCGGTGCTGCTGGAGAGCATATCGCAGTACAAGCCGGTGCTCTCCATGGCCCTGGAGCCCCGCAACACGGAAGAGCTGGACAAACTCAAGGACGCCATGGCCCGGCTGCTGCTCGAAGACCCGACCCTGGCATGCGTCCACGACGAGGACACCGGCCAGCTCATTCTCTCCGGCATGGGAGAGCTGCACCTGGAGGTGGTGCTGGAGCGCGTGCGGCGGGAATACAACCTGTCGCCGAGGGCGGGCCGGCCACAGGTGGTCTGCCAGGAGACAGTCACGCGAGTGGGGCGCGGAGAGGCCGAATTCCACCGCGATCTCGGCGGCCACATGCACTACGGCAAGGTCACGCTCTCCGTCGCGCCGCTGCCCAGGGAGAAGGGCAGGGAGGTGCACATCCCGCCCATGGACCCGAAAATTTGGCCCAAGGCCTGGATCGACGCCGTGGCCGAAGGGCTTGAGGACGGGCTGCTCTCCGGGGCGCTGCAGGGCTTCCCAGTGCAGGACGTGTCCGTGCGCGTGGAGGAGCTGGGCCGCCTGGACGGCCAGTCCTCGCCGGTGGGCTACCGCATGGCCTCCTCCCAGGCCCTCAAGAACGCCCTGCGCGACGCCGCCCCGGCGCTCCTTGAACCCATCATGTTCCTGGAGATAGGCGTCCCCGAGGACTTCGTGGGCGACGTTATCGGCCTCCTCGGGACAAAAGGGGCCAAGATCGAGAACCTCTTCGACCGGGCGGGACAGAAGGTGGTCCAGGCCCTCACCCCCCTGAGCAGGCTGTTCGGCTTCTCCACGGAGCTCCGTTCCGCCACGCAGGGAAGGGCGGGGCTGGTCATGCAGTTCGCCCGGTTCGACCTGCTGGAGTAGCCGTGCGCATTCTCGGCGGAGCCTACAAGGGCCGCGACCTGCCCACCCTATCCGGAGACGGCTGCCGCCCGGCCATGGCCAAGGTGCGCGAGGCCCTGTTCAACATGCTGTTCGCGCGAGGGCTGGCCCTGGAAGGGGCCCGCGTGCTGGACGTGTTCGCGGGAACCGGCAGCCTGGGCTTCGAGGCCCTGAGCCGGGGGGCGGCCCACGTCCAGTTCGTTGAGGCCAACAAGACCCTGGCCAGGCGCATCGCGGACAACGCCAAACTGCTGGGCCTGCCCCCAGGCGCGTGTTCGGCCGCCCCGGCGGACGCTCTCAAGCTTTTGTCGAAGCCGCCCCGCGCGCCCTTCGACCTCGTTTTCGTGGACCCTCCCTACGGACGCAACCTCTTCGCCCCCGTGCTCGCGCTGCTGGCCGCGAACGGCTGGTTCGCCCCCGGCGCTCTCGTGGCCGCCGAGGTGGAGAAATCGCTCACCCTCGAAACCTGGCCCGCCTGCCTCGAACTGGAGACGGACCGCCTCTACGGACAGACCAGGATACTCATATGGACTCATCGAAACACTGCACCGCCGTCTACCCGGGAACCTTCGATCCCCTGACCATGGGGCATCGAAGCCTCGTCCGCCGCGCCCTCAAGGTCTTCGACAAGGTCATCGTGGCCGTGGCCGAGCAGACGCCCAAACAGCCCCTCTTTTCGCTGAATGAAAGGGTGGACATGATCCGCGAGGTGTTCGCCAGCGAACCGCGCGTGGTGGCCCAGCCCTTCCACGGCCTGCTGGTGGACTACGTGCGCACCTGCGGGGCCAAGGTCATCCTGCGCGGCATGCGCGCCGTCTCGGATTTCGACTACGAATTCCAGATGGCGCTCATGAACCGCCGTCTGGACAAGGACATAGAAAGCGTCTTCCTCATGACCGACTTCAAGTGGCTCTACATAAGCTCCACCATCATCAAGGACCTGGCCCGCGCGGGCGGCGACTACGAAGGCCTCGTGCCCGAACCCGTCATGCGGCGGCTCAAGGAACGCTTCGGCGAGCCCAGGGGCAGGAGAAAATGAGGGCAGGAAGCCGCTGGGCTCCGCCCAGCCCCGCCAGGGCTCTGCCCTGGACCCGCCAGGGGGAGTACCTCCCCCAGGCCCCGGCGGTTGCTTCGCGGAGTGAGCGGGACCATTGCGGGCGCAGGAACTGCGTCTCTTCGGTGAAGGGCTGAGGCGTGGAGAAGGGCAGGGCGCTTTGTCTGCTTGGGCCGACGGGAGCGGGCAAGACCGAGGCCGCGCTCGCGCTGGCGGACGCCTTCAACGGCGCGGTTGTCAATTTCGATTCGCGCCAGGTCTACCGGGAGATTCCGGTCACCACGGCCCAGCCCTCGCCAGAGGAGCGGGCGCGTTGCCCGCATCTGCTCTACGGGTTCCTGCAATGCTCGGAGACAATCTCGGCGGGAACATACGCCGAGATGGCGGCGAAGACGGTTACGGAAGTCATGAACCAGGGCATGACGCCCATCCTGGTCGGCGGCACGGGTCTCTACCTGCGGGCGCTCCTGGACGGGATGGCCCCCATCCCGGATGTGCCTGCGGAGATTCGGGAAAAGGTCTTCGCGGACTGGGACGAACTCGGACCAATAGCCATGCACGAGAGGCTTGCAGAGACTGACCCGGTGTACGCGGCGAAGATCCATCCCAACGACCGCCAGCGCGTGACCCGCGCCCTGGAGGTCATCGAGGCCACGGGCAAAACGTTCAGCCAGTGGCACGCGGCCACGGCCAAGGTGCTGGACGTGCCCTGCCTGCGACTGGGCATCGCCATGGAGAAGGCCGAACTGCACGGGCGTCTGGCCCGGCGCATCGAGGCCATGCTCGAAGCGGGCGCCATCGAGGAGGTCCGTCAGGCCTTGAAGGCCTGCCCGGAGCCGGACGCGCCTGGATTGTCCGGCATCGGCTGCGCCGAACTGGCCGCTCACCTCCGCGGGGCGTTGAGCCTGGAGGACGCGAAAACGCTCTGGCTCGCCAACACCAAGGCTTACGCCAAGCGGCAGATGACCTGGTTCAGGAAGGACCGGGACGTCCACTGGGTCGGCCCGAAGCAAACCGCCCGGATGGTGGAACTCGCGGGAGAGTGGCTTCGCGGCGGGGACTGATTACTCTTTGTCTCGTTAACTCGGCCCGCTTCCCGTGCGCCGCGAAGCTGAAAAGGATTCCAAAGGAACGAAGTTCCTTTGGCGGGAGAGGCCAGAGAGGGCGGAGCCCTCTCTGGCCTCCGGAGGCATTTTTCACAAATGACCAGACGCCAGGCCATAACCCTTC
>JBMORI010000096.1:0-5389 GCA_049322415.1 Thermodesulfobacteriota bacterium
CGCACGCGCCCGGGACGGCCTACGTCTACCCCGAGAGCGCGGTCAGCGGACCGCTCAACTGGTACCTGGACCGGTTCACGGACCCCAATCCCCTCCGGGCGCAACGCCTGGGCCCGGAAGACGCCAAAGCGAGGCTCGTCGTGCCCGGAACGTCCGCCCCCGCCCGGATCATCCCCCGCGAGCCGGTGATCCCGATGGGTCCTCTCCCCTTCAAGGACAGGATCACCTGCGCCCCGGACGATTTCCTGGCCCGCGTCAACAGCCTGGACCACGTTGCCTGCCAGCCCGTGCTGGAGAATGTCCTGATCGCCACGCTCGCGGGGAGGACCGGGCACGCCGAGTTCGTGTTCGGGAACAGCTCCGAAGCGCCCCAGGACGTCACCGTCCACTTCGGTTACGCAAACAGGAAGCCCGGCAGCCGCTTCGCGGCCATGATCCGCTTCGACGGCGAGCCCTGGGCCGCCTCCTTCGAGAGCGCCGGCCCCGACACGCGCGGCCACGACAAGCTGGAAATCAGGCGCGAAAAGCCTTACCGGCTGCTGACCGTGCGATTCGAGCTTTTCAGGGACGGGCGCTCGGCTGCTTTCACGGGTGACGATCTGGAGGCCGTGCGGTTCCTGGATTTCAAGGTCGAGGCCACGCCCGGAAAATAATTTTGATTTCCCCCTTGCCTCCCCGGAGCGGATGCTTACCTTGTTTTTTACGAGCGGAAGGAAAGCGGACCGGCCCAACCCCTGAAGGAGGGATCGAAACACCCCGCTTCCACCGCAGGGCCGCAAGGCCCCAGGCAGCCGGACGGAGAACACCCCCGGGGGAGAAGATCACGAATCCGATCCCCAGGATCAGGCTCCGAAAAGACCTGAACCGTCCGGCCCGGTTTTTCGGCAGGCACTGGAGACAGGCAACCGGGCAACCAACCTCAGGCGGGGTCCCATGACCCCGGATGACCGGGAAAAGCCTCCGGAAGAACGGCGCACAGCCGGACCCGGAATGGCCGGTGAGACAGACATCATCCCCGGAAGGTTCTTCGGACAGGCTCTGGAAGCAGGCAACCGGCATAAACAAACCACCAAGCCTCTGGCCGCGCATCATGCGCAAGCCATCTCCGGCCCCCTTCCCCTTGCGGGAAGGGGGCTTCTTATTTACGGTTAATTCATATCCAAACCGGAATGAACCGCGGCGATCCAGCCGCATGGACCACACCCGCGGCGACACGGCTATCTCGGCGCGGCCGGACAGGCATCAACGGAGTTTTACAATCGCACGGGGCTTTTTCCCACCTCCTGGACGGCGCGCAACATAAGACGCACAGCGATCCCCGGCGAGGCGGCACGGAAATAAAGAAGCGAAACACATGCGGCTCCCGCCCCTAAGGCCGCCAGACACGAACCGGACAACCCTCGCGGGCGCCACGGACGACATGATCCCAGGATACATCCCCCTCCATTCGCAAGGCCTGCTCGTCCCCCGCGCCCGGGCCGCCCTGGCCCTCATGCGCGGCTGCCGCCTCTGCCCGCGCGCCTGCGGCGTGGACCGCCACCAGGGAGAAACCGGCTGGTGCGGCGTGGGGCGCAAGGCCCGAGTGGCCAGTTACGACCTGCACTTCGGGGAGGAGGACTGCCTGGTTGGCTCCGGGGGATCGGGGACGGTCTTCTTCTCCGGCTGCAACCTGGGATGCGTGTTCTGCCAGAACGCGGACATAAGCCGCCGCCCCGAATCCGGACGCGAGGTCTCCCCGCGCGAGCTGGCCTCCATGATGCTGGACCTCCAGGCGCGCGGGGCGGTCAACATCAACTTCGTCACCCCGAGCCACGTGGCCGCCCAGATTCTGGAGGCACTGCCCCTGGCGGTCGAGGGCGGACTGTCGCTGCCGCTGGTCTACAACACGGGCGGCTACGACAGCCTGGAGACACTTGCCCTGCTCCAGGGCGTCGTGGACATCCACATGCCCGACGTGAAGTACTGGGCCCCGGATACCGCCGGACGGCTCTGCGCCGCCGGGGACTACCCCCAGGCCGCCCGCGCGGCGGTGAAGGCCATGCACGCCCAGGTGGGCGACCTGAAGCTGGACGCATCGGGGCTGGCCAGGCGTGGGCTCCTGGTGCGCCATCTGGTGCTGCCCGGCGGGCTGGCCGGGACGCGGGAGTGGATGGAGTTCCTGGCGCGGGAGGTCTCTCCGGGAACATACGTGAACCTCATGGACCAGTACCGCCCCTGCGCGGAAGCCGCCAAACACCCGCCGCTGGACCGGGCGCTCACGCCCGAGGAGTTCCAGGAGGCCAGACGGCAGGCCGGGGAGGCCGGGATCACCCGTTTCGACCAGCGCGGGCAGGCCTATCTGCAACGCCTCCTGAACCGGATGTTCCGGTCCGGGGAGTGACGCGGGGAAAGCGCGGCTCCCCAGGGCCTGACGCCTGGCGGGCTTCGCCCCGGGCGCTTTCCCTAGCGTTGCGTCCGCCATGCGCGACCGTCCCCTTTAGCGGCGCTGTCAGCCGGAACCGTTGCGTAACATATTGCAGACCCTGTCCACTTTTCCCGACATCGCTGCGCCAGCCTGACCTGATGCCATGCCGCACGCATCCCCCTCTTACATTATTGTTCACGAAATCCGCCATTTCGCCTTGAAGCACCCCCGCGTTTGCGGTAAAAATCGGAAATCCCGTCCCCGTTTTGGGGATAATGCCACCACTCGGCCTTACATGGAGGACAACCATGGCGGTGTTCAAATGCAAGAACGCTGACGACGTGCTCAAAGCGGTGAAGGACTACAACGTCTCCTTCGTCCAGTTCTGGTTCATCGACATCCTGGGCATGCTCAAGAGCTTCCAGATCGCCCCGCGCGAGCTCGAGGCGGCCTTCGACGAGGGCATGGGCTTCGACGGCTCCTCCATCACCGGGTTCACCAAGATCCACGAATCCGACATGGTTGCCTTCCCGGACCCCACCACCTTCCAGCTGGTGGCCTGGAGGCCCAGCGACCGGCCCGTCGCCCGCCTGTTCTGCGACGTGCGCAACCCCGACGGCACACCCTTCGCCGCCGACTCCCGCTACGTGCTCAAGCGCATGCTCAAAAAGGCCGCCGACCTGGGCTACACCTTCTACGTGGGCCCGGAGCTGGAGTTCTTCCTCTTCGCCAACAACACCGAGCCCCGCATCCTGGACCGGGGCGGCTACTTCGACGCCCCGCCGCTTGACCTGGCCAACGACGTGCGCCGCGACATCATCTTCGCGCTGGAGTCCATGGGCATCGCCATCGAGTACTCGCACCACGAGGTGGCCCCCTCGCAGCACGAGATCGACCTGCGCTACAACGAGGCCCTGTCCATGGCCGACACTTCCATCACCTACCGCGTGGTCGTGAAGGAGGTGGCCCGCAAGCACGGCTGCTACGCCACCTTCATGCCCAAGCCCCTCTTCGGCGAGAACGGCTCCGGCATGCACGTGCACCAGTCGCTCTTCAAGGGCTCCAAGAACGCCTTCTACGACGCCGCCTCCCCCAACCACCTCTCCAACGAGGCCCAGGCCTACATCGCGGGGCTTCTCAAGCACGCCCCAGAGTTCACCCTGGTCACCAACCAGTGGGTTAACTCCTACAAGCGCCTGGTGCCCGGCTACGAGGCCCCGGTGTACATCGCCTGGGCGCAGCGCAACCGCTCGGCGCTGATCCGCGTGCCCATGTACAAGCCCGGCAAGGAGGCCGCCACCCGCATCGAGCTGCGCTCCCCCGACCCGGCCGCCAACCCCTACCTGGCCTTCGCGGTCATGCTGGGCGCGGGCCTCAAGGGCATCGAGGACGGCTACAAGCTGGCCAAGCCCGTGGAGGACAACATCTTCCACATGGACGAGAAGGACATGAAGAAGCACGGCATCTCGTCCCTGCCCGGAAGCCTGCACGAGGCAGTGGTGAACCTGGAGAAGTCCGCGCTGATGAAGGACATCCTGGGCGACCACCTGCACACTGCCCTGGTGAAGTACAAGTACGACGAGTGGGACCGCTACCGCATGCAGATCACCGAGTACGAGATCGAAAAATACCTGCCCATACTGTAAGGCGGGGTGACAAGACGAGAACGCTTAAGGCCGCCCGGCGACGGGCGGCCTTTTTTCGCGGCGCGGACCCCCTTGAACTTCACCCGCATCCGGGTATCCTGCGCGCCACCGACAAAGCCAGGAGGAACCATGATCGCGAACCAGCGCCTGCTGTTCGGCGTGCCCGAGGGCGTCGCCTATCTCAACTGCGCCTACACCTCCCCCCTTCCCGGGCCCGTGCTCGAAGCCGGGCGGGAGGCCATGGAGCTCAAGCGCACGCCCTGGCTCATGGGGCCGGACAAGTTCTACCTGGGCCTGGAGGCCGCCCGCGAGGCCTTCGCCAGGGTGCTCGGCTGCCACTCCGACGCCGTGGCCGTCACCCCGGCCGTGTCCTACGCCATGGCCGTGGCCGCCAGGAACCTCCCCCTGGCCGAAGGAAAGCACATCCTCATCCTGGACGAGCAGTTCCCCTCCAACGTCTATTCCTGGCTCAAGATGGCCCCCGGCCGCGTGCGCGCCGTGGCCCGCCCCGCCGAGGGAACCTGGTCCGACACGGTGCTCTCCTACATCACCGACGACGTAGGCCTGGTGGCCCTGCCCCACTGCCACTGGATCGACGGCACGGTCTTCGACCTGGCAGCCATCCGCGCCGCCTGCGACAAGGTGGGCGCGCATCTGGTCATAGACGCCACCCAGTCCCTCGGGGCCATGCCCTTCGACCTGGACGCCGTGCGCCCGGACGTGCTGGCCGTCTCCGGCCACAAGTGGCTGCTCGGGCCTTACGGCGCGGGCTTCTGCTACGTGGACGGGAAATGGCGCGGCGGCGAGCCCCTGGAGGAGAACTGGCTCAACCGCGAGGGCAGCGAGGACTTCTCGCGCCTCACCGAGTACCGCGACGAGTACCGCCCCGGCGCGAGGCGCTACGACGTGGGCGAGGCGTCCAACTTCATCCTCATGCCCATGGCCGCCAAGGCGCTGGAGCTCATCGCCTCCTGGGGCGTTGAGAACATCGCCGCAACCCTCGCGGGCGTCACCCGGAAGCTGGCCCTCACCGGGCAGGCCTTCGGGCTCACGCCAACCCCGGCCGGAGAACGCGCCCCGCACATGATAGGCCTCAAGCTGCCGCACGGACCGGCCAAACCGGTGGCCGAGGCCATGGCACGCGAGAACGTGTTCGTCAGCGCCAGGGGCGGGACGCTCAGGGTCGCGCCGCACCTGTACGTGAACGGCGCGGACCTGGACAGGTTCACAGACGCCCTGGCCAGGAGCCTGTCCACGTAAAGACGGGAAGATGCCTCCGGCGGGGGGGGGGGGGGGGGGGGCGGGCGGGGGCGCGCCCCCCCCCCGCCCCCGGCCGCGC
>JBMORI010000096.1:5399-60691 GCA_049322415.1 Thermodesulfobacteriota bacterium
GGAAGATGCCTCCGGCGGCCGGAGAGGGCTCCGCCCTCTCCCGGACCTCTCCCGCCAAAGGGACGGTGTCCCTTTGGAATCCCATGTTGCTTCGCGGGTTTGGATGCCCATGCGGAATCATCCAGATTGCTTGCCGGAAGAGTGAGATGAGGGAAGAAATGAAACACACGGCGGCAGGGCTCTTCGCCGCCTGTCTGCTGCTAGGGCTTACGTCCTTCGGGCCGGGCCGGGCGGACAGGGCGGGAATGTTCCTGCGCGACCGGTTCGGCCCGGATGCCGGAAGCGCGGGAGAGGAAAGCCGCTATCTGGAGATCATTCCGGGCAGCGCGGACGCGCAGCGCTGCGCGCACGCGGGGTACAGGCTTAAGGGTGTCCCCGGCGCGGCGGCGGCGCTTCTCGGCTACTGCCTGCCGGGCTTCACGATCATGGCGGCGCTCGCGGCGGCCTTGCCCAGGCTTGGCGGGGTGGCCGCCGTACAGGGCGCGCTTGCCGGGCTCGGAGCCGCCGCCCCGGCGGTCTGCCTGCTGGGCGGAGCGGACATCCTGCGGCGGCTGGCCCGCGCGCCCCTTCTCTGGGCCATGTCCGCCGCCTGCGGCATGCTCTTCTTCCTTGGGCTCAAGGCCTTCGCCATGATCCTCGGCGGCGCCGTCATCGCCGTACTCCTGCTGCCGGACCCGGAGGGATTGCCGGACACGCCCGGAAAGACTCACTACCGCTGGGGCCTGCCAATAGGCCTCTTTCTGGGGTTCGCCGCGACAACGGGAGCCTGCTTCTGGGCGGACCCGGCCCTCGGCAGGCTGTTCATGGGCGTGGCCAAGGCCGAGACCTACGGCCTGGGCGGCCTGGGCGGGCCGAGCCTCCTCTTCGCCGACGCGGTGCGGCTGCGGCACTGGATGGAGGCCGTGCCGTTCGCCCAGCTCATGGCCCTGGCCCAGGCCGTCCCAGGCCCGTCCATGGCCCTGGCCGCCTTCGCCGGGTACGCGGCCAAGGGCGTCGCGGGCGCGGCGGCCGCCTTCGCCGCCGCATGCATGGCCTCTCTCTTCCTGTTCCTGTCCGCCGTTCCCGCCGCCAGGCTCATCGCGTCCAGCGCCTGGGCCTGGAAGGCCGCGCAAGGGGCCTCTGCCGTGCTCGGCGGCCTTTGCATCGGCCTCGCCGGCCGTTTCGCCGTGGACGCCGCCTGGGACCTCCCGCGCGCCTGCATCGCGGGCTCGGCCGCCCTGGCCCTGGGCTTGAGGGTCAACCCGGCCTGGGCGGCCCTTGCAGCCGCGCTGGCCGGGGCCTTCCTCCCGGGGCATCCCGCATGAACCGGATTTCATGAAGCCCGGCAGGCCGCGCCGCCCCGGGCTTCCCGGCGTTTCGCCGCGCGCGCCGCTCCCAGAGGCGTAACCGTCCGTCCCATCGATCCCACATTCCTTCACGGCAGGCGCTTGCGCCCAACAGCAAACAAGGAATGTGCCTAATGAAAGCGTTCTGGAAGAACCCGCTCGTCATCGACCCTCTTGTGGCGCTCGCCGCCACGCACGTTATACTGGCCCCCATCTCCTGGTACATCGAGGGAACCGGGGCCATAGCCCCCGCGGCCTTCGTCGAGTACGCCCTCAAGCCGCTGGCCCTCTACCTCACCGTCCTCTCCCTGGCGGCGGGGCTCGTGGGCGGCTACCACCGCCGCCGGGTCATGCAGTCCGCCCAGGCGCTCAAAGAGCTGTTGGAGGAGCGCGAGAGCCTTCTGCGCGTGCTCTCGCACGACCTCTCCAGCAGCGTGGGGGGCTCCAGGATGCTCGTCTCGCTGCTCCGCAAGGACGAGCGCCGCGCCACGGGCCAGCTTGGCCGCGAGAACCTCCAGAGCGTGGAGAACGCCCTCGGGAGCGCCATGGACCTCATCGGGCTGGCCAGGCGGCTCATGGCGCTGGAGGGAGGCAAGATGACGCTCTCGCTCATTCCCGTGGACCTCTCCGCGCTTGTCAGGGAATGCGCGGCCATGAACGCCGGGCCGTGCGAGGCCAAGAACGTCTCGATGAAGCTGGACATCGAGCCGGGTTGCCGCGAGGCCATGGCCGATCCGGTGAGCCTCATGGGTTGCGTGATGGGAAACCTCGTGAGCAACGCCGTGAAGTTCAGCCTGCCCGGAGGTGAGGTGCGCGTGGGCGTCAGGCAGGCGGGCAACTGCCTGCGCGTGGACGTGGCCAACATCGGCGCGCCCGTCGCGGAGGATAGGGTTGCCTCCCTTTTCAGCTTCAACGGCCGCACCAGCACGCCGGGCACGGCCGGAGAGGCGGGCACGGGGTTCGGCCTGCCGCTGGCCCGGCGCTTCGCCCGGCTCATGGGCGGTGACGTGGTGTTCTCGCAGGTTCCCGCCGGGAGCGGCCTGGCCAGCATCCGGTTCTCGGTGATCCTGCCCGCCGCCACGAGCGCGGCCAAGCCCCGGCAGGGGCTCAAGCTGGTGCGCAAAACGCCTGCGGCGGCGTGACCAGCCGACCCGCCTGATAATCGAAAGCCCCCGGACGAGCGCGCTCGTCCGGGGGCAATTTGATCGATATGGCGTCGCGGCCTAGTTGGCCACGATGTTCACGAGTTTTCCGGGCACGTAGATGATCTTGCGCACGGTCTTGCCCTCGATGTGGCGGGCGACGTTCTCCTCGGCCAGGGCGGCGGCCTTGACGGACTCCTCGTCCGCGTCCGCCGCGACCTCGATCTTGCCGCGCAGCTTGCCCAGCACCTGCACCACCACCGTGACGGTGTCGGTCACCAGGGCGGCGGGATCATGGGCGGGCCAGGGCTCGTTGGCCAGCAGGGTCTTGTGGCCGAGCATCTCCCACAGCTCCTCGCACACGTGCGGGGCCATGGGCGAGAGAACGGTCAGAAGCGAGTTCACCGCCGAGGAGACGGCCTTGCCGCCTTCCTTCCTCAGCTCCTCCACGTTGGCGTAGAGGAAGTTGAGCATCTCCATGACGGCGGCGATGGCCGTGTTGAACTGGAACTGGCCCTCGATGTCCTTGGCGACCTTGGCCACCATGGCGTGCTCGCGGCGGCGAAGCTCTCTGGCCAGGGGCGAGAGGCCCGCGGGGTCCAGGGCGAGGCAGGCTCCGGTGGGCGCGACGACCCCGCCCAGCTCCTCCGTGACCAGCCTCCACACGCGTGACAGGAACCGCGCCGCGCCCTCGATGCCGGTGTCGGACCACTCCAGGTCCTTCTCGGGCGGGGCGGCGAAGAGCATGAATACGCGAACGGTGTCCGCGCCGTATTTGGCCACCATCACGTCCGGGTCCACCACGTTGCCCTTGGACTTGGACATCTTTGCCCCGTCCTTGATCACCATGCCCTGGGTGAGCAGGTTGGCGAAGGGCTCGCCGTGGGCGACGTAGCCCAGGTCGCGCAGGGCCTTCACGAAGAAGCGCGAGTAGAGCAGGTGCAGGATGGCGTGCTCGATGCCGCCCACGTACTGGTCGACCGGCGACCAGTACTTCACGGCTTCCATGTCGAAGGGCGCGGTGTCCAGCTGCGGGCAGGCGTAGCGCAGGAAGTACCAGGAGGACTCCATGAAGGTGTCCATGGTGTCGGTCTCCCGCCGGGCCGGTCCGCCGCACTTGGGGCAGGCGGTCTGGACGAATTCGGGAGTGTCCGGAAGCGGCGAGCGGCCGTCGGCGCGCACCTGGATGTCCAGGGGCAGCCTGACGGGCAGGTCCTTCTCCGGAACGGCCGCCACGCCGCACTCGGCGCAGTAGACCATGGGGATGGGCGCGCCCCAGTAGCGCTGGCGGGAGATGTTCCAGTCCCGCAGGCGGTAGTTGACGGCGCGTTTTCCTATGCCCTCGGCCTCGAGCCAGTCCGCGATGGCGATCTTGGCGTCGTTGGAATCCTTGCCGGTGAATGGGCCGGAATCGGCGAGCACGCCCGGGTCGGTGTAGGACTGTGCGAGCTTGTCCGCGTCGATGGTCCCGCCCTTGGGCTGGATGACCACCTTGAGGGGCAGCTTGTACTTGGAGGCGAACTCGAAGTCGCGCTCGTCGTGGGCCGGAACGGCCATGACCGCGCCGGTGCCGTAGCCCATGAGCACGAAGTTGGCCAGATAGATGGGCATCTTGGCGCCGGTCACGGGGTTGACGCAGTAGCTGCCGGTGAACACGCCCTCCTTTTCGAGGTCGTCCGCCTGGCGCTTGATGCGGTCCATGTTGCGGATCTTCTCGATGAAGGCCCTGGCATCGGCCTCCTGGGGCTTGCCCGCGATGAGCCTGGCGGCCATGGGATGCTCGGCCGCGATGGACATGAACGTCGCGCCCCAGAGGGTGTCCTGCCGGGTGGTGAAGACGGTGATCTTGTCCGAGCCGTCCTCCAGGGGGAAATCGATCTCGCAGCCCACGGACTTGCCGATCCAGTTGCGCTGCATGGTGAGCACGCGCTCGGGCCAGCCTCCGGCCAGGGTGTCCAGGTCCTTCAGGAGTTCCTCGGTGTAGGCGGTGATGCGCAGGAACCACTGCTCCAGGTCCTTCTGCTCCACCTCGGAGTCGCAGCGCCAGCACCTGCCGTCCTCCACCTGCTCGTTGGCCAGCACGGTGTGGCAGTCCGGGCACCAGTTCTGCGGGGAGTTCTTGCGGTAGACCAGGCCCTTCTCGAAGAGCTTCACGAAAAAGAGCTGCTCCCAGCGGTAGTACGAGGCGTCGCAGGTGGCCAGCTCGCGCTCCCAATCCAGCGAGTAGCCCATCTTCATAAGCTGCGAGCGCATGTTGTCGATGTTCTCGTAGGTCCATTTGGCCGGGTGCAGGCCGTGCTTGATGGCCGCGTTCTCGGCGGGCAGGCCGAAGGCGTCCCAGCCCATGGGGTGCAGCACGTTGAAGCCGTGCATGCGCTTGAAGCGCGCCACCACGTCGCCGATCGTGTAGACGCGCACGTGCCCCATGTGGATGCGCCCCGAGGGGTAGGGGAACATCTCCAGCACGTAGTACTTGGGCTTCGAGGGGTCGGCCTCCACGTGGAAATGGCGGCCCTCGGTCCAAGTCTTCTGCCACTTGGCCTCTATCGGGAGCGGTTCGTATCGTTTCATCTCGGGGAGTCTTCTTTGTTGCGGGAGAGGTCTTTCTTCACGGGGAACTTGCCCTGGTCCACGGCCTTGGCCACGGCGTCCAGGATGCCGTTGACGAAGGACGGGGAGTTCTCGTCGCCGAACTCCTTGGCGAGCTCCACGGCCTCGTTGATGGCCACGCGCAGGGGGATGTCCGCCACGTGCAGGATCTCGTACAGGGCAAGGCGCAGGATGGTCAGCTCCACCTTGGCGATGCGGTTCACCTTCCAGTTCTGGGAGTGCTCCTGCACAAGCCTGTCCAGCTCCTCGCGGCCGTTCCACACGCCGGAGACCAGCTCCAGCACGTACGCGCCAGCGGCTTCCGGGGTGTCGCCCAGATCCGAATCCTCGGGGGCCTCGTCCACGGCCTTTTTCAGGGCGCGGTCGTTGACCGGGGGCTCGAAGCCGAATCCGTAGAGCACCTGGAAGGCGCGGCGTCTGGCCCTGCGCCTGGGGGTCTGGGGGCCTGACACCTAGATCTGCTCCAGCACCCGCACCAGTTCGAGGGCGGCGGAGGCGGCTTCCACGCCCTTGTTGCCGGCCTTGGTCCCGGCGCGCTCGATGGCCTGTTCCAGGTTGTCGGTGGTCAGAAGGCCGAAGCCCACGGGCACGCCGTGCTCCAGGCTCACCTGGGCCAGGCCCTTGGTGCACTCGCCCGCCACGAAGTCGAAGTGGGGGGTGTGGCCGCGCACCACCGCGCCAAGGCAGATAATGGCGGCGTACCTGCCGGTGGCGGCCAGCTTCTTGGCGGCCAGGGGCATCTCGAAAGCGCCGGGCACGCGCACGATGGTCAGGTCCTCGCGCTCGCCGCCGTGGCGCAGCAGGTAATCCACCGCGCCGCCCACCAGGCGGTCCACGATGGTGTCGTTGAAGCGGGAAGCCAGGATGGCGAACTTGAGCCCCTTGGCGGTCATCTGGCCTTCGATGGTGCGGATGTGCTGCATGGCGGATTCCTTACTTGTTCTCGAGGTTGAGCATGTGGCCCATCTTCTCTTTCTTGGTGAGCAGGTAGTCGATGTTCTCCTCGCAGGCGTTCATCTCGATGGGCACCCGCTCCACCACCTCAAGGCCGTAGCCTTCCAGGCCGACGATCTTCTTGGGGTTGTTGGTCATGAGCCGCATCTTGGACACGCCGAGGGCCACCAGCATCTGCGCGCCGATGCCGTAGTCGCGCAGGTCGGCCTTGAAGCCGAGCTTCTTGTTGGCCTCCACGGTGTCCAGGCCCTCGTCCTGCAGGGCGTAGGCCCTTATCTTGTTGGCCAGGCCGATGCCCCGGCCCTCCTGGCGCATGTAGAGCACCACGCCCTTGCCCTCGCGCTCGATCATGCGCAGGGCCTGGTGCAGCTGGCCGCCGCAATCGCAGCGCATGGAGCCCAGCACGTCGCCGGTGAGGCACTCGGAATGCACGCGCACCAGGGTGGGCTCGCCGGGCCTGATGTCGCCCTTGACCACGGCCACGTGGGTCTTCTTGTCGTCCCCGTCGGTCTCGAAGGCGATGACCTTGAAGCCCGAGCCGTAGCAGGTGGGCAGATCGGCCTCGGCCACCTTGTTCACGGAGAGGTTGCCGAAGCGCATGCGGTAGCGGATGAGGTCAGCGATGGAGGCGATCTTGAGGCCGTGCTTCTTGGCGAACTCGACCAGGTCCGGCATGCGGGCCATGTTGCCGTCGTCGCGCATGATCTCGCAGATGACCGCGCAGGGCTTGAGGCCCGCCAGGCGGGAGAGGTCGACGCTGCCCTCGGTCTGCCCGGCGCGCACCAGCACGCCGCCCTGCTTGGCGCGCAGGGGGAAGATGTGCCCCGGGGAGACGATGTCCTCCGCCTTCACGTCGTCGGCCACGGCGGTGAGGATGGTGGTGGCCCGGTCGTAGGCTGAGATGCCGGTGGTGACGCCGGTGCGCGCCTCGATTGAGACCGTGAACCCGGTCCCGAACTGGGACTGGTTCTGGTTGGTCATCATGGGGAGCTTCAGCTTGTCGATCCACTCCGGCGACATGGGCAGGCAGATGAGCCCCCTGCCGTGGACGGCCATGAAGTTTATGATCTCGGGCGTGACCTTCTCGGCGGCGATGGTAAGGTCGCCTTCGTTCTCGCGGTCCTCGTCGTCCACCAGGATAATCATCCTACCCTGGCGGATTTCCTCGATTGCTTCCTCGGTTGTGCAAAGGGGCATTGAAAGATCCTCCTGAAGGCGGCGCTGCGAGCGCCGCCGGAACACTTCGCAGTAGTTCGGAATGCGAAAAAGGGCAAGACCCGCGCGGCGCGCGGGATGGAGAACGCGGCCCTCGCCGTCCAGGGAGGCGAACCCGCGAGACCAGCGCGGGCGGGGACTCGGCGCCGTCAGGGCTGGATTCGCGCTCCCCTGGGGAGGTTCGCACTGACGACGCCTTGCGGACGCATGGCATCCTTGAATTCATGTAATTGCAAATCACCACCGCCCACAGAGGCAATGCCCGCGAAACACAATGTCGCGACGACACGACACTTGTCCCACGGAGAAATCAAACTCAACAAATCCCCTCTTGACTTCAACACAACAACGCAGGATAAAAGCACAGACATACTGTCATGGCTTTCATATTAATTCTCACTTAATATGTTTTGCTATTTAAAAATCATGCTGGACAGCAGTTCAACGGAAGCCTTCTTCGGCAACTTTTGACTTTAGACCATCACTCCAGGGAGGAACGCATGCGGCTCTCCCTCGTTGGCGGCTCCATCCGCCGGGCGCTGCTCATCGTTGTCGCCGTCTCGGCGCTGCCCTCTCTCGGCATCATCCTTCTCACCGGCATGGAGGCAAGGCGGCACGCCATGCAGGACGCGGCAGCGGCGGCGCTGGAGCTTGCATCCTCAATCGCGGCCGAGCAGGTCAAGAAGGCATCGGATATCCGTCAGCTCCTGCATGTTCTTGCGCATATACCCGGCATCCTGGAGACTGCTTCCGGGCCCTCGGAGGTTTTCCTCGCCAACCTGCTAAACAGCACCCCGCACCTGGCCGGCATCTGCCGGGCCAACGCTTCCGGACAAATCACCGGGTGCGTCTCCGGCTCCATTGCCCTCCCCCTGACCGAGGCCCCCCTGGCGAGCAAGGCAATCAAGAACCGCGCCTTCACTCCGGGCGCGTACGTGTCTCCCGGAGGCGTGGAGCCTCTCTCCCTGGCCTTCGCGTACCCTCTGCTCCAGGAGGACGCGCTCACTCCCGATGGGGCGCTCATCGCCCACGTGCGGCTGGAAGCCTTCACGGACGGCATCGGGACCGTGGACCAGCCGGACGGATCCGTCGCGGCGATGCTGGACCGGCACGGCAGACCGATGTGCCGCGTGCCGCCGGAGAATTGGGCCGCAACAGGCTCGAGCGCGCCCGGCCCCATATGGGAGCGAATTTCCGGCTCCGGCGGCAAGGGAACCTTCGTGGACCGGAGGAATGACGGCTTGGAAATGATCTTCGCCCACATACCATTGCGATTGTCCCCGGACGGCGACCCCTACCTGCATGTGCTCGTGGGGTTCCCCGAGAGCGCGGCCATGGCGGACGCGAACCGGATGCTGCACCGCAACCTGGCCCTGCTTGCCTCGGCCACGCTCATGGCCCTGCTCATCGGCTGGCTGCTGTGGAAGCCCCTGCTGGGCCGCCGCGTGAACCGCCTCGTGGAAGTGACCGGGAAGCTGGGAGCGGGGGAGTTCTCGGCCCGGATCGGCGACCCCGCCGGAAGCGGCGAGTTGAGCCTTCTGGAACGCAGCGTGGACGCCCTGGCCCAGTCATTGGCAGAGTCCGCCCAGAAGCAGCAGCTTTACGAGGCCGCGCTCAGGAAGACCGGAGAGGAGCTGGACGCCAAGGTCAGGGAGCGGACCGCGCAGCTTTCCGAAATAAACCGGCTTCTCAAGTCCGAGATGGTGGAGCGCGCGAAGGCCCAGATTGAGACGGCCAGGAGCGAGGCAAGATACCGCGCGCTCTACGAGCAGTCCGCCGCCGGGGTCATCCTGCTGGACACGGCCGGGACGGTCAAGGACGCCAACCCATCCGCCCTGGCCCTGCTCGGCTACTCCCTGGAGGAAATCAGGGGCATGCGTTACCCGGACATCATACAAAAAGACAACCTCGAACGGACGCCAACGCGCCTGGACGAAGTCCTGGCGGGCGGGTCCCTGCTGCTGGATCGGATCTACCTCTCCAAGACAGGAACCGAGATCCCGGCCCAGGCCGCGTGCGGCAGGGTTGACGGCAACACGCTCCAGGTCGTCTTCACCGACTCCACCGAAAGAAAGCGGTACGAAAAGCTGCGGGACGACATCGAGCGCATCACCAGGCATGACCTCAAGACGCCGCTCATGGGCATGGTGCAGGTGCCGGACCTGCTGCTGCGCTCGGACAACCTCACGCGCAAACAAAGGGAATTCCTGCAAATGCTGCGCGAATCCGGCTACCGGATGCTGCACACCATCAACATGTCCACGGTGCTCTACAAGATGGAGGCCAACCAGTACGAATGCGACCGCGTGGACTTCGACATGCTGGCCACGGTGAAGCTCTGTGCGCGGGAGCTGGCGCACATGGGGAAGTCCAAGGGCGTTTCCATCGCCGTGAAGCTGGACGGCAGGCTCCCCGGCAGCTCGGAATCCTTCGTGGTCAACGGCGAGGAGCTGCTCTGCGTGACCATGCTGGAGAATCTGCTCAAGAACGCCATGGAGGCCGCTCCGCCTGAAACGGAAGTGTCCATCGAGCTGAGCGCCATGGAGCGCGCCATGACCATCCGCAACAAGGGCGAGGTGCCAAAGGGCATCAGGGACCGCTTCTTCGAGAAGTACTCGACCGAGGGCAAGAAGTGGGGAACGGGGCTCGGCACCTATTCGGCCAGGCTCATCGCGGAGTCGCACGGCTGGACAATCCGGCTGGACAGCTCCATTCCGGGCGAGACAAGCATCGTGCTGGCGTTCCCTCCGGTGGATGCCGTCACTAGAAACCGTGCCGCCTGAGGAAGTCCTCCGTGATGTTCGAGGGCTTCGGCCCCGGCGCGTGCGGGGCGAGCATGCGGGCCACGTACTTGCCGATGATGTCGCACTCCATGTTCACCGCGCTGCCCGGAGCCCAGCCTGAAATGGTGGTCTCGCCCTGGGTCGCGGGGATGACGTTCACGCTCAGCCAGTCCATGCCGCACCCGTTCACGGTGAGGCTCACTCCGTCCAGACAGACGGAGCCCTTCTCCACCACGTACGCGCCGAACTGCTCCGGAAATCCAATGGTGTAGCGCACTGACTCGCCTGCCTGGGCCACGCTTTCCACGCGGGCCAGGCAGTCCACGTGTCCGCTCACCAGGTGGCCGCCCAGGCGGTCTCCCAGGGACAGGGCGCGCTCCAGGTTCACCTTGGCCCCGAGGCCCAGGCCGCCGAGATTGGTCTTGTCCAGCGTCTCGGCCGAGGCGTAGGCGCTGAAGGCGTTGACCGAGAATGACTCCACCGTGAGGCACACGCCGTTCACGGCGATGGACTCGCCAAGGATTATGTCCGGCAGATCATGAAGAGCCTTCACGGTCAGACGCATCTGGCCGCCTTTGCGTTCAAGCCCGGACACCTTCCCCATACCCTGAACCAGTCCCGTGAACATGCGTCACCTCCTCGACGGCGTGAGCGACATTTGCCCGGCCCGCGCCCCTTTGTCAAAGCCGGATGACCCGACGCATCGAAACGCAAGAGGGACTCACAATACATGCACGATGCTGTCCCGGGCACGCCACGCCTCCCCCCCTTCCTTCCCCGCCCATAAGTTCTAGAAACAGCATCGATGATGCTCTCTCCCGATCCTCGCAACGGTTTTTCTCCCGATTGCACATCAGCGCCATGGAGAATCAACAATGAAGATTAACGCACGAAAAGTGCATCTTCGATATTTACATCGCGCCGCGCTTTCGTGTATTGCGTCGGAACACCACCCGCCATTGCGAGGAGAACCATATGGATGACTATCTCAAGGAAGCGCTGGAAATCGTCAAAGCTCAAGCGAGCGTCCGCAACATGACCGAGGAGGAGATCACCTCCATGGTCAAGAAAGTGGCCGAAGGCATTCGCGGCATCAGCGAAGGCGTGGCCGTTGTGGAGGAAGGCGCCGCACCTTCCACCGACCCCAAAAAGGCGATCAAGGAAAAGTCCGTCACCTGCCTGGAGTGCGGAAAGACTTTCAAGATCCTCACCAAGAAGCATCTTGCCACCCACTCCCTGACCGCTGACGAGTACAGGGCCAAGCACGGCTACAAGAAGGGCACCCCCCTTGTGAGCAAGTCCCTGCAGCGTGAGCGCCGCACCAAGATGAAGGACATGAAGCTCTGGGAAAAGCGCAAAAAGAACAAGTAGACGCCGTCGCACCACCACGGCATCTTCCACCACCCACAGCACCGCCCCCAAGTGAACGGCTTCGGGGGCGGTGTTGTTTTCGGCGCTGGCCGTCCCCTGAAAGGGGTCTTTCCACGGAGGCAATGTTCCAGAGCTCTGGAGCATACCCCTGTCCGGTGTTCAGGCATCGCTCATTATTTAGAGCTTCCCGCCACAGATTGCATCCACCTCCAATCCGGCACTCCTGCCGCCTGACGAGTCCGCGTCGACGGTCTCCACCGCATTTCCGGCCCTTCTGTCGCAGGACTTGATCCCCGGCCCGGCTTCCAAGTGCCGTCCCGTTTTGTCCGTCCACCCATCATGGCCGTCCATCTGCCTTGAAAGCTTACCTGTCCCCCATACGAACAGCATCAGGCCGGTCTCCTCTTGCACATGCCGGAGGCGTCCCGCGCCGGATAGGCACCAGCCCTGGCCGCCGCGCCCTCGCCCTTTGATTCCCCACCCAGTTTTTCCGTCAGCGACTCGCGGGTCTCGAACAGCAGTTTGCAGCCGCCGTTGCGGCACCAGCGCACCCTGGTGACGGTATCCGTCAGCTTCTCCGTTTCCACCACCCTTGTATCCTTGCCGCATTGCGGACACCACATGACTCGCTCCTTCTGAACAGGCGGCGGGGGGAGGGACCCTCCCCCGGGACTTGTTCACTTGTTGACTACCGGCCCGCCTGCCCGGCCGGTTCGCATGGGGTATCGCCGGGGGTCCGTCCGTCACCGGACTCGCGTCGCCGCGGCGCCATATGCTTCCATTCGCTCCGGACTTGCCGTCCGGCCTGTCGTGCTCCACGCCTGGCTGCAGGGCTCATGCGCCCCGGATCGTCAGCCATCCGGACTTCCAAGCGCATCCCGCGCCCTCCTTCCCTGGCCGCCCTTCTCGAGGCTGCCGCCACCTGTCTCCAGGCGCTCGAAAAATCTTCCTGCCCCGCCCGAGCCCGGACCAACACACATTTTCACTCAGTTGAGGCTCATCGGGTAGTCCTTGCCAACCGAGAGCAGCATCTCCCGCATATGCCTCTCCTCGGCCTCGGCCTGCTCCCTGGCCGCATCCGAGGGGGCGAACCTGCGGCACCTGCCCCGGGCGGAAGTCCGGCACTGGGCCAATCCGTGGACGAGCACCTCGCCGTCCAGGCTGAAGTGGCCGGTTATCTCCTGGCAGTATCCCACCAGTCCGTCGCGGCTGTCCCAGTGAACGCAATCGGCGCAATTTGGCTCAATCATGCCGGCCACCGGCCGGCCCGGGCCCGGAAGAATCCCGGGCGGATCCGGCACCTGCGGGCTCAGCCCTTTGAAAGGCGCGTCCCGTCTCGCGCCCCCTGCAACACGACACCATCCCCAGGCTCCTTGATCATGGGCCGGGACGCTCCCTGGCTGTTGACGTCCCGGCCCTGGTTTGAGTTCGTTGCCCCACCTCCGTCCGCGAGTCGCGGCCGGGCCGGATGCATCACCCCGCGCCGGCCTCTGGGCCGTCCAGATCGGACGGACATTGTACGCAGTCCATTTCCGCAGCGCCGCTGGCTTGCGGCCTTCCCTCCCTCTCGCCTAGCCAGCTTTATTGAGCGTCGGAGCGCCTTGGCGCCTGAGTCTGCCGGTACCAACCTCGCCGCGCTTGCAACACACGGACTTGCTTGCGTCGGGTCAAGACTATTCGTTTTGGAATTTTTGTCAAGCAAGAATGCATAAAATGGAATACTGAAAAAACCATTACTATACAGGACATTACTGATGAACACCTCGCCACGCCCCTGGTTTTAACAAGCGATATAGCATACTATTTCTTCGGAATTGCGGAAAACCGACTCCCCGTGCAACTCAACAGGAACGGAGAAAGCATATTCCTGACAGCACGGGCCACGTCCCATGGAGGCTGGCTCATGCCTCCACCCGGGAAGCCATGGATACGCATACGCCTCGCCGGGAGTGCATTCCCGTCAGGAGGAAGCGGGTCATCATGGACGCGGATCATGGACGCAGCGCCAGAGGATGGCGAAAAGGGGGAGAATGGCCTCTGGAAACGGCCGGACATGCAGGCCCGGAAGAAGGGACCGTGTCCCCGGCCAGAGGGAGCAAGCCGCGGCTTGAGGAGAACCCGGGAGGCTACTTGCGGGTCATGTCCAACCAGGCCCAGACGACGCGCCCGACTATGGCCCGGCGCAGGTCCCCGCCGAAGTCGGACTCAAGGCTGTGGACGGAAGGCGGATAGGACCGCTTGTCCGGGTTGTCCGAGATGAAGGTGATCAGGGTCTGTCCGTCCTTGCGGCTGGTGTAAACCCGCTTGACGGCCACCTCGGCGTCGGGCCCGGGTTCGCGCACCAGGAATATGGAGCCGTCCGGCTCCGGGCGGAAATCGTCGCGATCCACCAGCACGATGTCCATGGGATGCAGGGTGGGAACCATGGACTCCTGCCCCCTGCCCACCTCTACGGCCACGAGGTTGACCCTGTAACGGATGGAAGACTGGTCCTTCATGGCGAGGACCCAGCCGCGGATGGCGTCCTCGGGCACGAGCCCCGAGCCAGCGGCCACGGCTCCCTGGGCCAGGGGCACTGCCATGTAGTTCTCGGCCTGGGGCTGGCCCGATGATTCCGCCGCCCCCCCCGAGCGTTTGCTGGAGACGAAAACCACGTTCTTTGTCGTGTCGCGCTCCTCGTCGGGGAAGAGCAGCTTAACGCCCAGCGTCTCCAGGATGCGGGCCACGGTGTCGAAACGCGGGATCGCCTTCCCCGACAGAAACTTGGACACATTGGGCTGCCCGACCCCCGCCTTCTCGGCCAACGCCGACGGCCCTCCAAAATCACGCGCCAGGCGCGAGATTCCCTGCCGAACCTTTTCCACCATGCTCATGGACTTGCCTCCTCCCTGGATGCCGGAATGATTTTTTTTGACAGGAAGATACTCGATCGAGAATAATCCGGGCCATCCCAGGAGTTTTCGTTCACTCCTATCCTGAAAAGACCTTGTAAAGCAACTCTCTCCAATTGCAACCAAAAACATGACATCCTGTACGTGCCGTTCCGCGCGACCGCACGCCGCTTACAGCAGCCGAGCAGGCTGATGGAGCATGCGCCACTGACTAAGGAAAGCAGGGTGGACTGATGCGCGGACCTGTACGCGTGACCAAGCCCCCCGGCAGGCGCATCCGCAATGCGGCAACGGACACCGGATGGGAATCGTCCCGGCGTCGATTCATCCGCGCACGCACGGCGAAAGGCATGGACGAAATCGTCGCCCTCCAGCCCGGGCGGACGAATTACTCGTCCGTTGCGCCTGTCTTTAGTATCTTGCGCAGCGTGTCCTTGGATATGCCGAGCTCGCGGCAGGCCGCGTTGCGGTTGCCAAGGTTGCGCTTCACCGCCTTGACCGCCGCGTGATAGCGCACCTCGTCCATGGTCATCGGGGCGTCGGAGTGGGCGGGCAGGATGGCCGGCCTCAAATGCCTGGGCAGATGGTCCGCCTGGATGAATCCTCCCGGACACAGGATGCACGCGTATTCGAGGATGTTCTCGAGTTCGCGGATGTTTCCAGGGAAGTCGTACCTGGAGAGCACCCGCATCACCTCGGGGGAAACGCCCCGCACGTCCTTGCCCTGGGCCACGCGCCTGTGCCGCAGGATGTGCTCCACCAGCAAGGGTATGTCCTGGGCGCGTTTCCTGAGCGGCGGCAAGGTCAGTTGCACGACGTTGAGCCGGTAGTACAGGTCGCCCCGGAAGGTCCCCTCCTCCACCATGCGGGCCAGGTCGCGGTTGGTGGAAGCCACGATCCGCACGTCGGCCGGGACGCTCCCGACGCCTCCCAGAGGGTCGTAGGCCCGTTCCTGGAGCACGCGCAGTATCTTGGCCTGGAGGGCAAGAGGCAGGTCGCCGATCTCATCCAGAAGCAGGGTCCCGCCCTCAGCCAGCTGGAAACGCCCCGGCTTGTCCTTGCGGGCGTCCGTGAAGGCCCCGGCCTTGTAGCCGAACAGCTCGGATTCCATCAGATTTTCAGGCAGCGCGCCGCAGTTGACGGCCACGAACGGCCCTCGCGCCCGGCCAGAAAGCCCGTGAATGGACCGGGCGAAAAGCTCCTTGCCGGTCCCGGACTCCCCAAGCAGCAGCACGGTGGCGCCGCTCTCGGCTATCCTGGGAAGAATATTTATGATTTCAGATAGATGCTGATCGCGGGTATGGAAGTCCCGGGCCGGGTCGCCCGCTGCCAGACGCGGGTCTGGTCCTGCCCCCGAAAGGTCCCGCAGGGTCTCCACCCCGCCGATGATCCGGCCCCGGTGGTCCTTGAGGGGCGCGGCGCTGACGCTCACGGGCACGGTGCGGCCGTCGCCCCGGACCACGTGCATGATCCTGTGCGCGATGCGCCGGCCTTCGTCCATGCAGGCCCGCAGCACGCATACGTCATGGCAATCCTTGGTGTGGAACACGTCCCAGCATTTGCGGCCGATGGCCCGGCCATGCGCGACGCCCGCGATCTCCTCGGCGGAGCGGTTCAGAAACGTGATGGACCAGTCCCGGTCGATGGTGAACACGCCGTCCGCCACGCTGTCCATGATGAACGAACACATGGAAGCGCAGGCAAAAGGCTTCCCAAGGCTTTTCATGTCGCCCCTTTTCCGTCCCCCCTCCAGACCACGCTCCCCGGCATCCGCATACGCCCGGAGGTGTGAGGGGTCAACGCGGCGAGGACGATTTTCTCGCCCGCCGGAATGTCCCGGCCACGCCAAGCACGCTTAAGTACCATGAACAAAAGGCTTTTTTACTTGGCCCGCTTTATGCTCTTTTTTTCACAAAGCGGCGCATGGGCGTGCGCCGTGAACCCTGGGCGGCTGGGCAGCCCCCGATACTATACAAGGAGGAAGGGTCATGGAACTTACACTCACCATCACGGGACGCAGATGCGACCTCTCCCTGCACCCCGTTTCGGCCAAGACCGTCGAACGCATCCAGAATCTTGGCCGCAAGTTCTACACCAAGAAGTACATTCACTGGTGGCGAAACGGCAACACCAGCACGTGCGGCATGAAGTTCGACGGCGAATGCGTGGTCAAGGTCTCCCTGGACGGCGGGTCCGTCCCCTTCGACGCGTCCGGCGTCGCTTCCGGGGCGGTGCTGCTGCGCCGCCGCCACTACCTCGAAAGCAAGGCCAGATACCTAGCTCTCCTCGGATACGACGACGAGTACTGCCACATGGTGTGGAAGTGGACCGGCATCGAGGAGTACGACCCGGCGGGCTTCGACTTTTTCGTGCACCGCTGGGACCGCATCCTGGGCGAACAGGACTTCCTCATACTGGACGACGTGCGCTACCGCGGCCGCTTCGCCGACGAGCAGGACTGGGGCGGGAGCTGCGGCTTCTCCCTGGTGGACCCGCGCGTCATAGACCTGGAGGAAGTGCGCCGCGAGCTTGGCATCAAAGCGCCAGCCGCCAAGCCCGCCAGGCGGCGCGCTCCGGCCGCGCCCGCGCCCGCCCCCCTGGCGGCTCAGGCAGCGCCGGCCCCCATGCCTGCCCCGTCCTGCGACTCCGGAGCGGCTCCGCTGGTTATACCCGTGGAGAATCCCAACGCCGTGGGCTTGCACGGCTGCACAACATGCAAGAACTCCATCATGGTGACCCTGCGCATCGAGGACGACGTGGTGGTCCAGGCCGGGGGCGAGGCGTCCGGCTGCGATTACGGCAAGGAGTGCCTGGCCGCGCTTGCGCGGTTCGTGACCGGCAGGACCGTGTTCGAGTGCTACCCGGTCAGCAATGAGGACATCCGCCCTCTGCTGCCCAGGGTGATTTCCAAGCTCGACTGCGACACCTTCACCGTGGGGGCGCTCAAGATAGCCCTGCGCGACTGGGAAAAGCGCAACGCGGCATGACCCGCCCCAGCGCCCCCCGGCCCGGAAAACGCCCCGACTCGCAGGGCCGGGGGGCCAGCAGGGAACTGAAACGCGCCTCCCGCCGGGGTTCCCGGCAGGGCCGCCAGCCCCGGCGGCCAGGCCGGGAACCTTTCACGCATGGCCTGCCAAGGGAAATCATGCTTCCGCGCTGGAAGCACGGGACAGGGCGGGCATGCCGTTTCTCCTCGCGGGCGGGGGAGGCCGGTCCGGGGTATCGGCCAGGGCCTGGACGCAACAGCCGCCCCTCTTCTTCTCGCTCGGGGAGGAGCAGCGGGCGACGGATTACGCTCGGAGGCTCGCTGGTCCCTCCTCCCCGCTCGGACGAGATCAACCGGATGCGGCTGCCGCAGGCGGCCAATGTCCAGCCTTTCTCCCATCCGCTCGTGGATGCGGTCATCCTGAGGCTGTCCATCAGCCCCGAGGTTCTTGACTTGCCACATCGAGGCCGTATCTGATTGTACGGGTGGACATCCCGCCGAAAGCATCGTCGCCAAGGCCAGCCTCCCTCCAGGCGACCAATGGAGGTCGTCATGATCGAACCTCTCCTGCCCAAGAAGAACGTCGTCAATGACAACGCGCGCGCCTGGGGCACTCCCACGCCCACGCCCGACCCCACGCCCGCCCCCCTCTGCGCCTTCTGTGCCTGCTCCTGGTTCTTCGGGGACGCGGCGCAGAACCAGTTCGCCATACAGGTGAACAACGGCGGCTGACGCCCAGCCGCCTGACGCGGCCAGGTTTTTGTGAAATCCATCCCCTACCGGCGGGAGTCCACCCTTCCGGGAGGCCGTACCGTCCCGATGTAAATCCCTCCAGCCAACCCCCTCTCAACACGCTGGAATCAAAGCGTATGACATCACTTGTTGCCGTGTTACCATGCATCTTAATGCGACACGGGGATTTCCTTGACACCTCATCCGGACTTTGTATTATGCATTTGGGTGGACTCCCTCAGCAAACACATGGCGCGTCTTGCTTCCAGCCCGCGCCCGCCGGAGGACAACATGATTGAACCTCTCCTGCCCAAGAAGAACATCGTGAAGGACAACGCGCGCGCATGGGGCACCCCGACGCCCACGCCCGACCCCGCGCCCGCCCCCCTGTGCGCCTTCTGCGCCTGTTCCTATTTCTTCGGGGACAGCGCCCAGAACCAGTTCGCCATACAGGTGAACAACGGCGGCTAGCAGGAGTCCTGGACCAGGCAATCTTGTCAACGATCAACGCGGCAGTCGCACGCATCCGAGGGGGTCCACCCAGCCGCGCCCCCTCCAGAAGCCGCGCGAAGCTGGCGGTCTGGCTTGCCGGACACGCGGAGAACAGCATGCAAGCGCCCCTCTGCAAGGTCATCGACACTCCCCGGGGCGTCTACGCATACGACGCCTGCAGCAATCACATCCTGCGCATTGACGGAGGCGTCCGGAGGCTAATCGGCGAGCTTGCCGGCGAACCCGCCGGGCCGCTCGCCCCCGGAGAGCGCGCCCGGGCCGAAACCGAACTGAACGAGGCCCGCTCCAAGGGATACCTCCTCCCCGCGCGTCACAAGGTGCTTTGCTTCGATGACGCCGCGTTCGCCAACGCCCGCCGTGAGCTCACCGAGCTCGGCCCCGACCACCTGACCCTCGCCGTCACCGAGCAGTGCAATTTCCGCTGCCGCTACTGCCTCTACTCCGGGGCCTATCTGGACCAGAGGGTCCACTCGTCGCGGCGCATGTCCCCCGGAGTGCTGGACGCGGCACTGGAGTGGTATTTCAGCCACACCGGCCGGGAGAAGTTCAGCCTGAGCTTCTACGGCGGGGAGCCCCTGCTGGAGGCGGGCCTCATCCGCCGCGCCGTGGAGACCGTGCGCCGCAAGGGCCGCGACACGGACCTGCGCCTGACCACCAACGCCTCCCTCATCGACGAGGACACAGCCCGATTCCTGGCCGGAAACGGCTTCCATGTGCTTGTGAGCCTGGACGGCCCGGCCTTCCTGCACGATCGCTTCCGCAGGATGCAAGGCGGAGGTCCCTCCTTCGAGGCCACGTGGCGGGGTGTCCAGACGCTGAGGAAGGTCGACCCCGCCCATTTCGAGGAGCGCGTGCGCTTCAACATGGTACTCCCGCCGCCCGTGGACCTGGAAGCCATCCACCGTTTCGTCCTGGAGAACCCCGGCGTCTTCGCCAAGAGCCACATACGGGCCAGCCTCCTCAACAACTCGCCCTCCGAACTCCCGCCGGAGCTGGACTACGCCCCGCACAGGCAGGCCCTCAAGGAGCAGTTCGCCCGCCTGACTGAACTCTTCGCCTCGCGCCTCGCGGAAGGCCCCGGCGCGCTGGACCCTTTCCTCACCGGGCTTCTGCTGGTGGATTTCGTCCCGGTGCATATGCGGCCCCTCTCACCCATCGGGGAGAGCTTCCCGAGCCTGGGGCAGTGCGTCCCCTGCCGCCCCAAGGCATACGTGGGCGTGGACGGGGATCTGCGCGTCTGCGAGCGGCTGCCGTCCTCGCTGCCCATGGGCGACGTGTTCAAGGGCCTGGACATCGAGGCGGCCCTGGGATTCATGGAGGCGTACAACGGGTTCCTCGCGCCTCGCTGCGAGGGCTGCTGGGCCATACGCCTGTGCAACAAGTGCGCTGCCAACCTCACCGAGGGCGGCGTGCTGAGCGCCAGAACGCTGGATGCCTTCTGCCCCCGCGCCAGGGAGTTCTGGGCGGGCAAGCTCGCGGACTACGCCTCGATCCTCGAAACCAAGCCCGGCGCGTTCGATTGGGTGGACCAAGAGCTTGCCTCGCGCGACTGACCATCCTCTCGCCGCACGCCTCATGGGCTACGCCCTGTGCCTGGCGGGCGCGTGGCTCGGCATGCCCGGCGGCCTGGCCCGCCTGCCCGGGGCGGCGGTTCTTTTTCCGGCGGGGATCGCGGTTCTCGTCATGCGCGCCCCCTCGGCACGGCGGGCCATGGCGGACGCCTTCCTGGCCGGAGCCCTGGCCTGGACGCCCCCCCTCTTCTGGGTGCGCACCCCCGCGCTCATAAGCGGCGGGCCGGGCGCGGACATCGCCTGGCTCTGGCCCGTGGTCATCGGGGCCGGCAAGGGCATGTACCTCGCCATCCTGGCCGGGCTCGCCTGGCTGGCCGCCAGCCGGACAGGCCCCCTGCTGGCCGGGGCCTACGCCGGAACAGCCTGGTTTCTCATGGAGCATTACAAGGCCGCCTGGTGCAAGTGCCCCCTGCCCCAGTTCGTTGCCGGGCTCTCCGAGTGGCCCTGGATGATCCAGGGTTGCTCGCTGGCCGGGGCCTACGGGCTGGCCGGGCTGCTGGCGGCCTGCGCGTTCTGGCTTGCCGCCCCCGGAGGCGGCAAGGCCCCCCGGCTGCTGGCCCTTGCAGTGCTGGCCGGCCTGGGCGCTCACTCGGCCGCGTCCCTGAGGGACATGCCGGGAGAGGAAGGGTCGGTCAGCCTGGCATTGGTGCAGGGCAACACGCCGCTCGTCTTCAAGTGGGAGCCCGAAGTCACCTACCGCCTGCTGGACCGTTACTCGGAACTGACCCGCCAAGCCATGGCCTCGGGTAAAGCCGGGGCCGCCGTCTGGCCCGAGACGTCCCTGCCCACCTACTTCCTGGACGGCATCCCCTCCACCGCGAAAATCCGCGCCCTGGCCCGCGAACTGAACGCGCCCCTGCTCATGGGCGTGTTCGTTCCCGAGCCCGACGGAAGCGGCGTGGCCCAGTACAACCGGGCCGTCCTGCTGGGTCCGGACGGGGCGACGCTCGGACAGACCGAGAAGGTCAGGCTCGTCCCCTTCGGCGAGTACATCCCCGCCTACTTCACCTTCATACCCCAGATCGTCTCCAACACCGGCCTGACCAGGCCCGGACGGGCCAGGGCCGTGCTGGACTCGGGCACGGCCCGCTACGGCGTGGCGATCTGCTTCGAGTCGATGTTTCCGGCGGCGGCCTCGGAGCTCGTGGACAAGGGCGCCAACATCCTGGTCAACCTGAGCAACGACGCCTGGTTCAAGGGCAGCGCCGGGTCCGAGGCCCATCTGGCGCACGCGCGGCTGCGCGCCGTGGAGCAGGGCCGCTACATGGCGCGCTGCACAAACACGGGCGTCACCTGCCTGCTGGACCCGCGCGGGCGCATGGTGGCGCGCGCCGCCGAAAACGAGGCCCTCGTCCTGTACGCCGGTCCGGCCGGGCTGATCGAGGAGGCCACGGTTTTCCAGCGCTCCCGGGTCTTCGTGGAGCGCGCCGCAGTCTGGGCTTTTCTCAGCCTGACGGCCTGGTTCGCGCTGGATGCGTTGCTGGCCCGGGCGCGCGGGAAACACGGCGCGGGCGCCCCATGACCCGCATGAAGGACACGGCAGCCGCCGTCCTGGCCCCCTACGCCGCAGCCCTGGACGCGCCCCCCCGGAAGGAGGGGGCGGCCGGGCTCGTCCCCCTGACGCTTGTCTGCGGCGCTATACTCACCTTCAGCCACTACTTCGCCACGGCGCGCGGCTTCGCCCTGCTGCCCTTCGCCGCCTCCCTGCCGGGCGACCGGAGCATGTGGGTGTTCCTCTACTGGCTGGCCTGCCTGCTGGCGGGATGGATCGCCCTACCGGCCTGGTTCTCGGCGCGCTTCCTGGGCTTGACGCCGAAAGACCTGGGCGCGCGGATCGGGGACGCCCCCTCCTGCTGGAAGGCGTACCTGGCCATCTACGCGCTCAATCTGCCTCTGGTCTGGTGGGCCAGCCGCTCGGCCGCGTTCATCTCGTACTATCCCTTTTACCGGGGCGCGGGGGATTCGGTCGCGGCCTTCGTTCTCTGGGAGGCCGCCTACGGTCTCCAGTTCGTGTGCGTGGAGTTCTTCTTCAGGGGGTTTTTGCTGCACGGCTCGCGAAAAGCCCTGGGCGGATGGGCGGCCGTGGCCTTCACGGCCCTGCCCTACTGCATGCTGCACTTCCCCAAGCCCTTCCCGGAGCCGCTGCTGGCCCTGGTGATGGGCATGGCGCTCGGGGTCATGTCGCTGCGTACGGGGAGCATCTGGGGCGGGGCGGCGGTGCACGTGGCGGTGGCCGTCACCATGGACGTGCTGGCCCTGTCCGCCCGGCCGGGGAGCATCTTCTTTTCAGGTTAGGAGTCCGGACGCGGCGGGCCTCACGACCCCGCCCGGTCCCGCAGGAACCTGTCCAGGCTGTTGGCGAAGACCTCGCGGTCGCGCCTGCCGAGCGGCGGCGGGCCGCCGGTGCTCACCCCGCTCTCGCGCAGCTCGTAGAGCAGGTTGCGCATGGCCAGCCGCCCCTGGATGTTGTCCCTGTCGTACAGCTCCCCCCTCGGGTTCAGCGCGTACGCGCCCTTCCCGACGACCTTGGCCGCCAGGGGGATGTCCGCGGTTATGACCAGGTCGTCCTGGGCGACCAACCCGGCGATGGTCTCGTCCACGACATCGAAACCCTGCCCAACCCGCACGAATGAGATGAACTCGGACTGCGGCACATGGAGTGTCTTGTTGGCCACGAGCGTGAGCTTCAGGCGCAGCCGGACAGCGGCGCGGAAAAGTATCTCCTTGATGGCGTTCGGCAGGGCGTCGGCGTCGGCGTAGATTTGCATGCGTTGCTCCAGGTTGCCGCCCGCGCCGGTTTCAGGATTGCCCGGTGGGTATTTCGCGGACACGGCCCACCTCGCCGCTGGCCAGCCGCACCTTGATACCCCTGGTGTGGACAGGGGCCTTGGTCAGTATGTCCTTCACCACTCCCTCGGTGGTCCTGCCGGTGCGCTGGTCCTTCTTGAGGACGACGAGCACCCGCAGACCGGGGCGTATGTTCTTTCGTTCCGTGGGGTTCATGTGGGCTCCGGGATGATGGTCGGCCGCTGAAAACAAAGCCCCGGCCGTTCCCGGCCGGGGCTTTCAACGTCAAAACTGGCGGAGAGGGAGGGATTTGAACCCTCGATACCGGTTTTGCCAGTATACTCCCTTAGCAGGGGAGCGCCTTCGGCCAGCTCGGCCACCTCTCCGCGAACCATGGCTCATAGCCGCTAGACCCTCCGGGGTCAAGAGCCTCGTCGGCTTTTCAATGCGGCCGTCCGCCTCGTCCCGGACGGCGGAGCCCGGCGCTCCCGTTTATGCCGCTTGGGCGCGGCGGCCCCGCCTCCCTGAGTCTGCCGCGGCAGGGTCCCGGCCCCTCCGTTCCGCTATCCGGACTTTCCATCGCCATATTCCGCAGCCCCTCCGCCCCCTCCGGAACCGTCTCATCCCATGCGCCACTTTGATTCCCGGCCCATTTGCCCCTTTGACACCACGGCCCTGCCCCGTTAAATCCCATCAATTCACTCACCCCAGAAGGAGCCTTCCGCGATGCACAAGTTCGCGCGCATGGAGCGCCTGCCTCCCTACGTCTTCGCCACGGTCACGGAACTCAAGATGCAGATGCGCCGTCAGGGCGTGGACATCGTCGACCTCGGCATGGGCAACCCCGACATCCCCACCCCCAAGCACATCGTGGACAAGCTCATCGAGGCATCGCAGAAGGGCGTCAACCACCGCTATTCCGCATCCAAGGGCATCCCCGGGCTGCGCCTGGCCATGGCCAACTGGTATCTGCGCCGCTTCGGCGTGGAGCTCGACGCCGACTCCGAGGTGGTGGTCACCATGGGCGCCAAGGAAGGCCTGGCCCACCTGGCCCTGGTGATGCTCCAGCCCGGCGACGTGGTCTTCGCCACCGACCCGGCCTATCCCATCCACCCTTACGCCTCGGTCATCTCCGGCGGCGACGTGCGGCGCATCCCCTTCGGCAAGGGCCGCGACTTCTTCGAGGACCTGCTGAACGCCACCAAACAGACCTGGCCCCAGCCGAAGCTGCTCATCATCAGCTACCCCCAGAACCCCACCGCCGAGGTGGTGGAGCTGGAGTTCTTCGACAAGATCGTGGAGTTCTGCAAAGAGCACGGCATGCTCGTCATCCACGATTTCGCCTACGCCGACCTCTGCTTCGACGGCTACAAGGCCCCGAGCTTCCTCCAGGCCAAGGGCGCCAAGGACGTGGGCGTGGAGTTCTACTCCCTCTCCAAGAGCTACTCCATGGCCGGATGGCGCGTGGGCTTCTGCTGCGGCAACAAGGACATGGTCTACGCCCTGACCCGCATCAAGAGCTACCTGGACTACGGCATCTTCCAGCCCATCCAGATCGCCGCCGCCGTGGCCCTGAACGGCCCCCAGGAGTGCGTGCAGGAGATCTGCGACATCTACCGCGACCGCCGCGACGCCCTGATCGAAGGCCTGCAGCGCGCCGGGTGGATCGTGCCGCCCCCCAAGGCCACCATGTTCGTATGGGCCCAGATCCCCGAGGAGTTCCGCAAGATGGGCTCCGTGGAATTCTCCAAGCTGCTCTTGCGCGAGGGACACGTGGCCGTGTCGCCGGGCCTGGGATTCGGCCACTTCGGCGACGACCACGTCCGCTTCGCACTCGTGGAGAACCGCCACCGAATCAACCAGGCCACGCGGGGCATCAAGAAGGCCCTGTCGGGGGGAGCGTGAACGAGGTAAGGATCGGACTCGCCGGATTCGGCACCGTCGGGCAGGGGCTGGCTTCCATCCTCGCCGAGAGCGCCGCGTGGATAGAGCGCCGCCTCGGCCGCCCCGTGAGGGTGACGGCCGTCGCCGTGCGCGACCCCGCCAAGGGGCGCGCCACCCCCCTGCCGGAGGGAGCGCGCGTGGTGGCAAATCCCCTGGAGCTGGCAGCCGCCGAGGACGTGGACATCGTGGTGGAGCTGATGGGCGGACTGGGCGCGGCCTACGACCTCATCCGCCTGGCCCTGACATCGGGCAAGCACGTGGTCACGGCCAACAAGCACCTGCTGGCCGAACGCGGCGAGGAGCTCTTCGCCCTGGCCGCCCAGAAGAACCTCGGGCTCTACTACGAGGCCAGCGTCTGCGGCGGCATCCCCATCGTGCAGACCCTCAAGGAGTCCCTGGCGGGCAACCACATCCTGGCCGTCACCGGCATCCTGAACGGAACGTCCAACTTCATCCTTTCGCGCATGACCAGAAAGGGCATCTCCTACGCCGAGGCCCTCAAGAAGGCGCAAAAGAAGGGCTTCGCCGAGGCAGACCCCACCCTGGACGTGGAAGGCTTCGACGCCGCCCACAAGCTCGTGGTGCTCATCCGGCTGGCCTACGGCCGGGATTATCCCCTCTCCGCGCTGCCCGTCACCGGCGTCACCGGCATCACCCCCCTGGACATCGCCTACGCCCGCGAGTTCGGCTGCGAGGTGAAGCTCATCGGGCAGGCCAAGGCCGTGGACGGCAGGATCATGGCCGGCGTGCATCCCATGCTGCTCTCCAAAAGCTACCTGCTGGCCCAGGTGCACGGGGCGTTCAACGCCGTGCGCATCGTGGGCGACGCCGTGGGCGCGGTGATGCTCTACGGCCCGGGCGCGGGCGGACGCCCCACCGGAAGCGCCGTGCTGGCCGACATCATGGCCCTGGCCCGCGACGGCTCAGCGCCCAACAACACCGGTTTCCCCGAGAAGGTGCTGCCCCCGGCCGAGATTCTCCCAGCCGAGGAGGAGGTGAGCCGCCGCTACTTCCGCTTCACCGTGGAGGACAAGCCCGGCGTGCTGGCCGCCCTGGCCAAGGCACTGGGCGACGTGGGCATCTCCATCTACCAGGCCGTGCAGAAGGTGGACCCGGACAAGGAAGGCTGCGCCGTGCCCATCGTGTTCATGACGCACTCCGCCCGGCAGAAGGACGTGGACGCCGCCCTGGCGAAGATCAGGGAGTTCCCCTTCGTCAAGGCCGAGCCCGTGCATTTGAGGGTTTTGTAAGAGAAGGCCAAGAGCCTCCGGCGGCCAAAGAGGGCGCTGCCCTCTCTGGACTCTCCCGCCAGGGGGATGATCCCCTTGAACCCTCGATTGCTTCGCGGGTTTCGGGCGATACGATCAAGTAAAACAGGGAGCGCGCAAAGCCGCGCTCCCTGTTTTTTTGTAATTAAAAACTACTGCCGCTTGCGGCGATGGTGATCCGCCGGGATAAGCGCCGCTTTGAAGGCGTTCCCGGCGCGCCGTCTTATATATCATTTGGCGGGGCAATCAGCGCCGCTGCACGGCGTAGCCGTACTGCACGGGCCAGGACGGCTCGACGCCCAGCTCCTGGGCCGCGCGCAGCGCCCAGTAGGGCTCGCGCAGCATCTGGCGGCCGAGCATCACCATGTCAGCCTTGCCGGAGGCCAGAATATCCTCGGCCTGGGCGGGTTCCGTGATGAGGCCCACGGCGCTGGTCATCACCTTGGCCCTCTCGCGTATGGCCGCCGCGAAGGGGACCTGGAATCCAGGCCCGACGGGTATCTTCGCGTAGGGCACGAGCCCGCCGGTGCTCACGTCGATCAGGTCCACGCCCAGCTTCTTCAGCTCTCCGGCCAGTACCACCGACTGCTCCAGGTCCCAGCCGCCGTCCACCCAGTCCGTGGCCGATATGCGCGCGAACAGGGGCATGTCCTGGGGCAGGACGTCTCTGACGGCCCTGACGGTCTCCAGGGGCAGGCGCATGCGGTTCTCCAGGCTGCCGCCGTAATCGTCCTTACGGATGTTGCTGAGCGGCGACAGGAACTGGTGCATCAGATAGCCGTGGGCAGCGTGGAGCTCCACCACCTCGAACCCTGCTGCCACGGCCCGTCGCGCCGCCTGGACGAAGGCCTCCTTCACGGCCTCGATGCCTTCCATGTCCAGCGGGACCGGCGGGGGCTCGCTCTCGTGGAAGGGCAGCGGGCAGGGAGCCATGGTGGTCCATCCTCCCTCGTCGCTGGAGACGATCTTGGCGCCGCCCTCCCATGGGGCCTGGCAGCTGGCCTTGCGCCCCGCATGCGCCAGCTGGATGGCCGGGACAGCGCCCATGCGCCTGATGAACGAGGCCACCGGGGCCAGAGCCTCCGCGTGGGCCTGACTCCAAAGGCCCATATCCCCCGGCGATATGCGCCCCTCCGGCGTGACCGCCGTGGCCTCCACGAACACCAGCCCGGCCCCGCCGGCGGCACGGCTTCCCAGGTGGACCAGATGCCAGTGGTCTGCCAGGCCGTCCGCGCTGCAGTACTGGCACATGGGCGAGACAGCTATCCGGTTGGGCATGGTGACGCCCCTGACGGTCAGGGGCTTGAACAGCTCAGTTTTTTTCCCGTTCATGGCGAATCCTTCCGTAATCAGGGTTTGCGACCGCGAAGCGGACGCCATGGCTTGCAAACGCTCTTGCGATATCACGCCTGACCCGTGTCAGGGCAAGCGGATTTTGCCGGACCCGGCCGCGCCCTCCCGGCGGGGCTCCGGGCCCTGGCCCGCGAGCCGGATTCCATCGCCAGAACACCCGGCCCAAAGCGAGAGGCCGCCCGGGGTGGGCGGCCTCTCTTGGGGTAGGGGGGGTTATAGGGTTGTCGGAATACTAGTGCTTCTTCTTGGACTTCTTCATGGACATGCCAAGGCCCTCGAAGGTGTAGAAGATGCCATAGCCGTACCACATGGTGTAGATGACGTAGAAAGCCAGCAGGCCAGTCAGCAGGAAGATGTTCTTGGAGACGGGTTCGCCGGAGATGCCGTAGAAGTTGTAGGCGGGCTCGATCCCCTTCTTCATGACGATGTCGATGGCCTTGGCCTCGGCCACCTTGCCGTCCTTCTGCAGGGGCTTCTGCATTGCCTCGAAGGCGGTCCACAGGCCCTTGAGGGTGGCGCGGGCCTGGACGTTGGCCTGTTCGTCGGCGGCCTTGCCCACCACCTTGAAGACGGCATGGGAGGTCTTGGTGGAGTATTCCAGCAGGGCCTGGAGGTCGGCCTTGACGGTGAAGGAGTTCTCCTTCACCTCCACCTGCGCGCCCGCGGCCTGGAGGGCCTTGGCCGCGGTCTGGGCCTGCTTGTTGGCGGCCTCCTGGGCCTTGGCCTGGTCGCCATGGGCCTTGAGGTCAATCTTGGTGCTGGCGGTGACGGCGATCTGCTTGCCTTTCTGCTTGGCCACGGCCTCGTTGACCTGGTCGAAGTAGTCGGCGGAGTTCTTCGAGAGCTTGTTGAAGAACTCGTCGGCGTACTCGAGGCCGGTCTGCGGATTGCCGTTATGGTCCTTCATCATGGGGCTCATGATGAGGATGAATATGGCCGAGAAGCTGACCAGCAGCATCATTCCCTTGCCGAAAGCGCTCTTGTTGGTGACAGCCATTTGCTTATTCCTCCCCGCGCAGCATGCCGATGTTGGCGAAGAACTTGCCGAACACCCACACGCCGAAAAGTCCCACGCTCGCCCAGAACACCACGTTGCCCACCCGCTCGATCATGAGGCACAGCTCGGGCGACCAGTTCAGGTAGCCCAGCTCGGTGAGCTTGCTCGGCAGGACCGAGGCGCGGTTGATGAAGCCGGAGATGATGGACAGGGCGTAGAAGCCGCGGATGTGAACGCCCTTGACCACCTTGGTGACCAGCGCGCCCACCTGGATGCCCAGCAGCGAGCCGATCAGCATGCCCATGGCCAGGGTGTAGAACACGAAGCCGTACACCGCGTACTGGGAGATGCCCGCGAAGCCGGCGGTGAAGATGATCTGCAGGATGTCCGTGCCCACGGTGGTCATGGAGGAGACGCCGAAGATGTACACGAACATGGGGAAGGTGATGAAGCCGCCGCCCACGCCCATGATGGCGGCCAGCGCGCCCACCACGAAGCCGCCCGCGGCAAGCACCCACAGGGAAAGCTGACGACCGCCGGGCACGAAGTCCTCGTCGAAGGTGATCATGGGGGGGATCTTAAGCGCCTGCACCTTCTGGGCGAGCGGCGGGATGCCGCCGCCGGCCGGGCCGCCGTGCGCGTCGCCCGCGCCCTCTTCCTTGCGGGACTTGAGGAAGTCGTAGGTGCCGTAGAAGCCCAGGAAGCCCAGGAGCACCGCGTAGATCGAGGAGATGAAGAGCTCCGACATGATGGGGTCGGACTCGTAGAGCACCTTGTTCAGGGTGCCGCCGGCCACCGCGCCGAAACCGGAGCCCAGCAGGAAGCCCACGGCCAGCTTCACGCTCACGTTGCCGAGCTTCTTATGCACGGCCGTGCCCATGATGGCCTTGGCGAAGATGTGGAACAGGTCCGTGCCCACGGCCAGGATGCCCTTCACGCCGGCGGCCATCAGCGCCGGGGTGATGATGAAGCCGCCGCCCGCGCCGATGCAGCCGGTGATGAGGCCGGCCGCCAGGCCCACGCCGATGGAGGCCAGGAAGATTGTGGTGTTGTAGTAGGAAGGCATGTAGGCGGTCTTGCCGCCTATCACGTCCGCCGCCTCGACCAGGCTGAAGCCCAGGATGGGCAAGGCCAGCACGATGAGCATCAAGACCTTCTTGCGGTTCTTGATGATGCTCATGGAGACCTCGTAGTCCCACTTGGCGTGGGCCCTGGTCGCCTCCATCATGAAGTTGTAGGTGTCCCTGAAGAATCGCATCCGCCGCACCTCCGTTTCCTGTTACGTTGCGCCCCTATCGGCCCTGCTTGGGGTCCGCCCCCGTGGAGGGGCTGGTCCGGACCGAATCCATTACCTTGCTGACCTGTTCCACCAGCGCCGACGGGTCGTCGGCCTTGGGAACGAAGAACACCAGGGCGTCCCCCAGGCAGTCGCCCGCCTCCTCCCTTTCGTGGGCGTGAACGGCGACCGGCATTCCGGGCCTGGACTCGCGCACGGCGCGCACGACGCTTGCCGCGTCCATGTCCGGGAGATCCCCATCCACCACCAGAACGTCGCCTTCACGCCCGGCAACGGCGGCGGCCTCGCGTCCGAAACCGAAGCTCTTCACGGTGAACCCTGCCCGCATGAACTCCCTGGCCAGGAGCTCCCGTATGTGCCGGTTGCGGTCAGCCAGGATCACCGTGAGAATTCCAGAATCTGCCGTTGCCATGCAGGGACATTGGCAAATGGCGTGCCGGAGACACCGTGTTGCAAGAATCCGGAATTGCATAACAATTTCAGCAAGGGCAAGCCCGGCCTGGGCAACGGGGTGTCCATTTTCTTTACGACCGGTAAAAACATGGATGCACGGGACAGGGATGGGTGCGCCCCCGGGACATGGACTGCTCCGGCGGGAGTGACGCGTCTGGCGCTGCCGTCTCGAATAGGCCAATCACCTCTGCCGGACAGCATATCGAAAGCTCCAGCCGGCTTCTCGGCGCGCGGCCGGGGTGGCACGGCCAGAGAACCGGCGGCAGCGGGAAGGTTGAGGTTGCTCCGCGCGCAGCCGGGGACGCACGGCGCCGGACGCGGGTCCGCGCTTTCGCCTGGATCAGATCACGGGCAGGCGGATGATGGTCTTGAGCTTCTCAGGCGCGGTGCGCCTGGGATCGGAGAGGTAGATTTCGTGGTGGCGGCCCACCACGGTCAGCCCTTTCTTCTCTATGAAGGCGTTCAGGGCCTCCAGGGACGGCCCTTCCTGGTCGTAGGGCCCCACGTGGAGGATCTGGGCGCAGCGGCCCTCCTCGAACCCTAGGAACCCCACGCGGGCCACGGCCTTGGGCCTGCCTTTGGCCAGCAGGGCCTCCTGGACTGGGGCGAGGTCGTTCTCGCCCAGGGTGTCGGGCGTGCGCAGGATCAGGGTCCAGTTCCAGGCATGGTGGGGCGCGCTCGCGAAGTCGAAGTAGCCTATGTCCAGATGCCACAGGGCTTCCAGCTTGGAGATGGCGTAATCCCGCCCGGTGGCCTTGCTCGCGGCGCGCATGCCGTAGGCGCACGAGTAGAGGCTCTCCAGGCCCTCCTGGAATTCCTGGCCGGACGGATGCCCGCTTCCATCGAGGCAAAGAAACCACGCGGCGTCCACGTCCACGAGCCTGGGCCTGCGGGTGGCGGCGTATTCGGCCTTGTTCAGCGTGAAGAGGTCCAGCCGTTCGGATTGCATTCGGGTCTCCTTTGTCGTGGTGAGGGCATGTCCATATCCCACGAGGCCCCGCAAGCAAAGCCCGGTTCGCGGCCGCAAGGCCCCCTTTCGCGCCGTCCACCCCGCGCAAAGATACCGTACGCCGAAAACAGCCGCCTCCGTCTGGACGGGAACGCCCCGCCCGTGCCATGGATTCGCGCCCGATGCGTGGGGAGGAACCGCACGGCGGCGTCCGCCTTGCCGGAGATGCCAAAACCATTTCGACAAGGCAGTAGACTGGCAGCCACGCCGCGGGAAGGACTGTTGCGGCTCTATACCTTGACGCGGCATGACATGACGGGAAGCGCATGCCTCGCGCGCCAACGCCGGTTTGCCTGTCTTGCGCCGTTGTTCGCCGCCCGGCTGTTCTATCACGCCGGTCGCATCATGATGAACCGCAAGCGTCGGCATGGAGGTGTCTCGCCGGAACCACTTGACAACAGGCGCAAATAGATGAACTGGTCTTGCCGGGCGATTCGCATATGTGAGGGGGGGGTATGGGACAGTTTTTTTCGCTGTTCGCCTTTTGCATCATCCTGGTTTCGTCATCGGTTCCCTGCCTGGGGGCCGAGGACGCTTCCTACGTCGGCTCCAAGGCGTGTTCCCAGTGTCATGAGGAGCAGTACGCCAACTTCTCGAAGTATTCAAAGAAGGCGCACTCCTGGCAATCCGTGGCCATCATGAAGCCCAAGCTCAAGGAGCGGGAGATCAAGCAGTGCTATGAGTGCCACACCACCGGGTACGGGAAGAAGGGCGGCTTCGTGAGCATCGAGTCCACCCCGGCCCTGGCCGACGTGGGCTGCGAGACCTGCCACGGCCCGGGTTCGGCCCACGCCCAGTCGGGCGAACCCAAGCTCATCACCCGCAGGCCCTCCACCAAATCCTGCACCGTCTGCCACAATCCCCAGCGGGTGGAAGACTTCCGCTTCAAACCGCTCATCTTCTCCGGCGCGCACTAGGGGACCCGGCCATGAACATCACCCGTTCCATCAACGCCAAGATCACCCTGGTCATCGCCTCCATCTCCCTGGCGGTCATCTCCACCATCATGCTCTTCGAGGGGTTCGGCACGCGCAACCTGACCTCGGAACTCATCCGGCACGCAGCCGAGACCGAGGCCGACCTGGCCTACATGGGCATCGAAAAGCCCATGATCGTGGGCGACAACAAGGCGACCATCGCCGAGTTCGCGGCCATAAAAAACAAGTTCTCGGACCTGTCGGCCTACATGACCTCCTTCGCGGGCAACGTCACCTACAGCACGGATGAAAAGGCCGTGCGCAAGGATCTGCAGGCGGTAATAGCAGAACCTGACCTCGTCGCGCTGCACAAGCGCGGCCTCAAGGAGAACATCCGGGAGTCCGCCTTCATCGACTTGGACGGCAGGAAAATCCTTGCGCGGGTGATCTCCATCCCCAACCAGCCCAAGTGCAACCACTGCCACGGCGACTCCGAGCCCATCCTCGGACAGATGCTCCTGCTTTCCGACGTGTCCAAGCCCTGGAGCGCCATGCGCTCGCAGCTGTTCACCTCCGGCGTGGTGGGCCTGTGCGGCCTGGCTCTTCTCATCGGCATATCGGTCTGGGCGGTCAGGGTCCTGTTCGTGAACAAGGTCAAGGCCCTGGCGGCCGCCTCGGAACAGGTCGCCTCCGGCGACTTCGGCGCCAGTTTCGCCGTCAAGGGCCATGACGAACTGGCCACCCTGGCCGGGGACATGGCCACCATGGTGGGGCAGCTCAAGAACAAGCTGGGCTTCTCGGAAGGCGTGCTCAAGGGCATCCCCAACCCCTGCGCCATCGTCGGTCCGGATTTCAGCATGATCTGGGTGAACCAGCTCATGTGCGACATGCTTGAAAAGACAGGCAAGCCCGAGTCCTACACGGGGCAGCGCTCTGGCAAGTTCTTCTGGAACGACGAGTCGCGAGAGACCCTCTCCGACAAGGCCATCAAGGCCCGCGCTGCCCAGGCGGGGGAGCTGGAATGGATATCCCCGGCCGGAACGAGGCGGCTGGTGGCCGTGAACACCACCCCCTTCTTCGACATGGACGGCAACCTGCTCGGCTCCATCACCTTCTGGCGCGACGTCACCGAGCGCCGCGACCAGCAGCGCCGCATAGAGGAGCAGAACGCCGTCATCGCCCAGGCCGCCGAGCGCGCGGACGGCATCGCCCACCACCTGGCCGGGGCCTCGGAGCACCTGCTTGAGCGCATCGACGAGACCACCCGGGGGACAGACCACCAGCGGGGACGCATACAGGAGACCGCCACCGCCGTGGAGGAGATGAACGCCTCGGTGCTGGAGGTGGCACGCAACGCCTCGGACGCCGCGCGCAACGCCGAGCTGACCAAGCAAAGCGCCGTCAACGGCCAGCAGGTCACCGCGGACTCCGTCAACGCCATCATGAAGGTCCGCGAACAGACCCGCAAGATGACCGAGAGCCTCCATAAACTGGGCGAGCAGGCCCAGGGGGTCGGCCGCATCATGAACCTCATCACGGACATAGCCGACCAGACCAACCTCCTGGCCCTGAACGCGGCCATCGAGGCCGCCCGCGCAGGAGAGGCCGGGCGCGGCTTCGCCGTGGTGGCCGACGAGGTGCGCAAGCTCGCCGAGAAGACCATGGACGCCACCAAGGAGGTCCACGCGGCGGTCAGCGGCATCCAGGAGAGCGCGGACGTGAACATCCGGCTCATGGAGTCCGCCGGGAAAGAGGTGGAACTGGGCGCCGATCTGGTCAAGAACGCCGGGGACGCCCTCTCGGCCATCGTCAAGGTCTCCGTGGACACGGCCGACATGGTGCGCTCCATCGCCACCGCCGCCGAGCAGCAATCAGCCGCGTCCGAGGAGATAACCCAGGCCGTGGACGCCGTGAACACCATCGCTGGCCAGACGGCCCAGGCCATGGCCGAGCTGGCCGGCACCTCCAGGGAGGTGGCGGACGTGGCGGCGGAGTTGCGCGAAGTCATCGGCTCCATGAGTTCCGCCTCCGGGTCCGGCCCCAAGAGCCTCGCCTGATCATTCTTGTCCCGGACGCTCCCAACGAGGGGGCGTCCGGGAGTTCCGGCCACAGGGGCGAGCCCCCCGCCCTCCTTTTCCAGCCTTCCCCATTGACTCCCCGCCGGGCGTCCTCCAGTCAGTTTTCATAACGCCAGACCAGGAGATACGCTCATGAGACACTTCCTCTTCCTCGCCGCCCTCGTCACGCCGGTCTTTCTGGCCATGCCCTGCGACGCCCAGAAGATAGCCTTGGTCAACGCCAAGGAGGTGGTCCTCACGTGCGGCGAAGGGGCCAAGGCCCTCACCGAACTGCGCCAGATGTTCGCCTCCAGGCAGGAATCATTGACCGCCTTGCGCGGCGAGATCGCGGCGTTGCAGAAGCAGGACAAGGCCAAGGGGCTCGAAAAACCCGCCAGGAAAGGGGACCTGGAAGCCAAGGTGAAGCGCTACGCCCAGGAGGAGGCGCAGTTCCGCCGCGACCTGGCCGCTCAGGAGGAGACGCGGCTCAAGCCCGTGGCCGAGAAGGTGTCCGCCGCCATCAGGGCCTACGGCGCCGAAAAGGGGCTGACCGGAGTGCAGGACCGGGGCCTCTACCTCTATTACGACCCGTCCCTGGACATAACCGGCGAGATCCTGAAGCGGGTGAACCAGGGCAACTGAGCCGCCCCGGCCTCCGGGCTATTTTCCCTCCCCGAAGGCCTGGCGGCTGCGCGCAATCTTCTTGCGCACGCCCTCCCAGGTGTCCGTGGCAAGATAGGACTCGGGCCAGCTGTCCAGGAACCGGCCGTACATCTCGAAGGGAACGGTGAAGGTCATCTCGTCCGTCTTCAGGAACTTGCGCTCCGAAGGGTCGAAGCCGCCCAGCACCGCCTTGAGCCTGCCCTGCTTCAGGTAATGGAGGGGCCAGGACGTCATGTATGAGCAGCCCGCGCCGAACGGGGACATGACCGCCTCGAAGTCGCCGGTGACGAAGCTGGCCAGGAAGCAGAGCCCGGAGAGGGTCTCGCCCCTGCCGAAGAAGGTGACGGTCTCGGGCGTCTCGCCCGGCCCGAACAGGGTCACGGGCTTGAACACGCAGAAGCGCTTCGGGGCGGGACGCGGGGCCACCTCCGTGAAGAAGCGGCGCACCACCTCGGGCGAGCGCAGGTAGCGCTCCCCGTGGACCTGGGTCCCGGGAATGCCCGTGGACACGTAATGGGTGATGAAGTCGAGCTGCGGCTGGTGGAAGCCCAGGTAGAAGGAGCCGCCCAGGCAGCCGTAGCGGGCGGCCTCGAAGTACGCGGGCGCCGCCTTCTTCCGGGCAAGCCAGATCTGGCCCATGACGCAGGAGAACGATCCCCAGACGGCATTCCAGTCCACGCCGCCCTCCTGCTCAAGCTCGTAGGACACCGCCGGGCCGGGCTTGGGCGCGAAGCCCCCGGCCGGCTCTTCATCCGTGTAGAACATGCCGAAGGGTTCGCCGTCGTAGTCCAGGGCATCCAGGAACGGTGCGAGACGTTCGTCCATCGTAATCTCCGTTTGAAATGTGAATGCCTCCGCCCTCTCTGGACGCCGGAGGCATCTTTCTATTTCCCCCCCTCCACCGTCATGGCCCCGAGCGCCGTCCCGGCCTTGATCTCGGGGTAGTACATGCTCTCGGCCTGCGCCGGGGGCAGCTGGTAGCTGCCGGGGATCACCGCGCGGCACAGGGTGTAGACCGCCTTCCACTTGTCGTCCGGCAGGTCCAGGAACACGTTCACCCGGTCCGCCCGGTAGTCGGCGTAGGAGGTGGCGGCGGGCTCCTCCATCCAGGGCAGCTTGTCGGTGGTGGCGAGCCTCGGGTTCTCCACCTCCAGGCCCGAGGGCAGAAGCTGCGACACCGCCACATGCCTGAGCGGCCCGGACGTGGAGCGCACCGACGTCTTCACCACGGTCACCGCGCCCTGTTTGAGGCTAGCGATGTCCAGCGGATTGCCTTCGCGGTCCATGAACTCGCGCTTGATTTCGAGTCCGTCAGCGAAGGGCTTGTACGCGCCGGTTTCGGGTATGCCGCGCTCATCGAGGCTGTAATAGACCGAGCCCGGCTTGCAGCCCGCGTCCAGGGTGAAGGAGAGCGGCTCGCCGGCCTTGAGGCCACGAAGCACGGCGGTCTTGGAGGTGTCGAAGGAGGCCAGGACGTCCGCGCCCGAGAGCACCTTGCCCAGGCAGGCCGGCCCGGCCTGCTGCCTGGCGAACAGCTTGCCCATGGCCATGAAGGCCATGCCCGCCTCCTGGGTGGAGCAGGCCCGCGCGGACTCCATGAGCCTGGACAGCTCGCGGGCGGTCCTGGCGGTCTCCTGCCCGCCCGGATCAGCGTCGACAAGCGCGGCCAGGGTGAGGGCCACCGCGCGAAGCGGCGAATCGAAGATGTCGTCGCCGCGCGGGGCAGCCTGGGGCGCGGGCAGGCTGGCGAGCAGGGCCTCGCCGCCCTTGGCGTTGCCCGAGGCCGCGTAGGCCGCGGCCAGCAGGGCGCGGGCGTCCGCCGGGAGCCTTGCGGCCTGCTTGTCGCGCATGTGGTCCATGGTCCCTTTGTCCGGGCGTCCGGCCAGGGCCAGCACGTAAAGCCCGTAGGCCTGGGTCTTTTGCGCGCCTCCCTGATGGAACTGCCTCACCAGGTCAGCGAGGTAGGAGAGCGAACGGTCCAGGGCCTCCCTGGGAACCTGATGCCCGGCCCTGGACGCCTCCAGCAGGAAGTGGGCGGCGTAGACCGAGGCCCACGCCTGCTCGCTCTCGGCGCCGGGCCACATGCCGAAGCCGCCGGACGGCAGCTGGAGCGGCAGCACCCGGCTCACGCCCTGCTGCACCATGGCCTCGGGGGAGGACTTGGCGAGCGCTTCGGGCTCCAGCTCCCTGGCCAGGTTGGCGAAGTAGAGGAGCGGGAACGCCTTGGACACGGTCTGCTCGATGCAGCCGTGGGGGTAGCCCAGCAGGTCTTCGAGCTTGCCCGAGAACCTCACCAGCGGGTAGCGCCCCACGCGTAGCGTGGATCGCGCCGTGCCGGGCAGGAAGCCCAGGCCGTCTCCGGCAGCGAGGGCGTTCCGCGGCCCTTCGTTGACCCCGGCCTGGATGCGGCTGACGGCGGGCAGGGGCGAGCGCACCATGAGCCCGGCGTCCGACTCCGTGGACTCGCCGTTGCCCGCGGCCTTGATGGTCAGCCTGGCCACTCCCTCGGCGCTGGCGGTCTTCACGGCGAAGAACACGGTTGCGTCGCGGCCCTGGGCGATCTCCACCTCCCTGACCGGCTCGTCAGCGCTCATGGGCCCGGAGGCGTCGAGGGCGATGCGGAACTTCCCGGCCTCGGGCGTGTCGTTGCGAAGGGTCACGGGGAGCTTCATCTCCTCGTCCAGCTGGGCGAAGCGCGGGAAGGTGGGCATGAGCACCAGCGGGCTCTTGACCCTGGTGATGCGCTGGGCCGAACCGAAGCGCTCCTTGTTGACGGCCACGGCCATCACCCGGATGGCCCCTTGGAAGCGGGGTACGTCGATGGTCCACTGCACGCGGCCCTGGGCGTCGGCCTTGAGCGGGCCGGACCAGAAGGCCACGGACTTCTCGCCCTGGGGCGACTCGGTGCGCAGGAACCTGCCCATGTCCTCGTCGCCGCCCGCCGGGGACTTCTCCGCCGTGGCCTTCAGCTCGGGCAGCAGGAGCGCCCAGGTGTCGAAGGACTCCACCTCCAGGGCGCGCTTGGCGTAGAAGGAGGCCCACGGGTCCGGGGTCTTCTGGGCGATGAGCTGGAGGATGCCCTCGTCCACGGCCGCCAGGGTCACTATGCCCCCGGGGTCGGCCTTGGCCGTGACGGTGAGCGGCGTCAGGGGCTTTATCTCCTCGGGGGTCAGGATGGTCACGGTCTGGCGTCCGGCCTCGCGGGCCACGTTCAGGCTGACCGTGCCGAAGGCGCGCCCGGCCTGCCCGGGCAGCACGTCCGCGCCCTTGCGGGCCAGCATGGCCGTGACGTAGACGTTGGGGCCGTAGCCTTGCTTGATGGGAACGCTGATCTCGCCGGTGTTGGCGGGCATGTCCGCCACGAAGGCGTCGCGCACGCCCGTGGACTCCACGGTCACGAGGAGCTTGCCCGGATAGGGCGAGCGCACCTGGAGCTTGGCCGTCTCGCCCGGCATCCAGCCGGCCTTGGCCGGGACCAGCTCCAGGCGGGCGGGGTTCTCCACGGCCCAGGGGTTGTAGCCCTGGCCCTCGGCCCAGAAGGAGAGCTGCGCCGCCGCGCCCGAATCCGGGTCTGTCAGCACCAGGCGGTAGCTGCCGTACTTGGGCGGGGTGAAGCTCACCTGCCCCTTGGACCCGGCGGAGGCGATCTCGCGCCTGTCCACGAGCCTGGAGTCGCGTTTGGTCTCGTACCTGAAGCCGCCGTCCTCGAAGCTTCGCCGCAGCACGGTCTGCCAGCGGTCCTCGTAAAGCTCGGCCACGAGCGTCCCGGCCTGGGCCTGCCCGCCGTTTCCGTCCACCACCACGTATTCGAAGGCGTGCGCCTCGCCCGGCTTGAGCCCGGACTGCCCCAGCTTCTTGAGGCCCGGGTAGGAGAGGTAGGCGTCCACGGGAACTTTGATCCTGGCGGCCACGCCGCGCCCGCCCGCCTCGCTCACCCTGGCCGTGACCACGGCGGTAAGCGCCGCCGGGGGCCTAAGCCCTTCGGGAAGCTGCGTCTTGTAGACGGCGCGCCCCTCCTCGTCCAGGGCGGCCTCCTGCTGCAGGATGGTGTGGGGTTCGAAGGCCCGCTCGGGGTCACCGAACACGTACTCGTCGAATCCCTTGGGGGCGAACGGCGCGGGCGTAAGCGTCACCTGCGCCTCGGAGGCGAGCCCGGACGCGGGCGCGCCGAACAGGTAGCGGCCCTCCACCGTGAAGGAGAGCTCCCTGCCCGGCGCGGCTCGCTCCGCGCCCGGGGTGACGGACGTCGCGATGCGGTCGGGCCTGAAGTCCTCCACCTGGAACCGGTACTGGCCGATGGGGTCGTCCCCGGCCAGCGCCTCCAGCACGTAGGGGCCGGTGGGGAAGTGGACGGGGATGGTCCGCGAGAACGCGGCCATGCCCTGGGCGTCGGTCTTCACGTTCTCGACGGCCACCTCGCGGCCCTGGGGGTCGGTCCAGCGCAGCTTAACAGGCAGGGGCGGGGGCGTGCCGAGCCGGGGGTCGCGCACGCAGATCATGCCAACGGCTGTCTCGCCCGGGCGGTAGATGTCGCGCTCGCCCCAGAGGAACGCCTGGTAGCCCGCCTGGGCCACCTCCACGCCGGACACGTCCAGGCCGGTCATGTCCGCGCGGAACCGCTCGAACTGCAGGAATGAGTAGTCGTTGTCCTTCTCGGCGGTGACCATGAACGGGACCTTGTCCTCCGGCAGCCCGGCCAGCCCCTGGGCGCGCCACAGGCCGCGCGCGTCGGTGACGCCCTGGTAGAGCACCTGGTTGGTGGCGGAGATCACTTTCACCCTGGCCCCGGCAACGGGCTTCAGGTCCTTCTGGGAGCAGACCCAGACGAGGATGTCGTCGTGGCCGCGCTTGGCCGCCACGCCCAGGTCCGTGATGAGGAGCCACTTCTGGTCCTCGGGGTGGCTCTGGCCCTCGCGGGTGAGGGCTACGCGGTACAGGCCCGGCTCGAACTCCCTGACCTGGTCCGCGACGTTCAACGGCGTGGTCACGGCCTGATTGCGCGGGGCGGGCAGGCGGACCTGCCAGTCGGCGATGACGTCGCCCAGGTAGGGGAGCATGCCGCCGCCGTAGCCCTCCTCGCCGTCGAAGGAATAGGCGTAGTAGTTGAGGGCGAAGAAGATGTTGTTGCGGTAGACCCGCTCCACCCGGACCTGGGCCTGCCTCATGTTCACCGACTCCAGGCCCAGGTTGCCCGCGCCGCTTATGGGCAGGAACAGGCCCTGGTGGGCGAACTTCAGGGATGGCTCCTGGTTGGGCACGGCCAGGGTGAACCTGGCGTCCGCCTTGAGCGCCGCGCCGTTTTGCGCCGTCAGCCCGGCGGGGATGACCAGCGAGTACGTGGCCCCCGGCTTGAAGTTGCCCGAGAGCACGATGCGGCCGCCGTAGTCGCGGCCCACGGTGAAGCCCTCCACGGCTGGCTCCAGGACGATCTTCTCGCGGATCGCCGCCGGGTCCACCTTGGCGTCGAAGTGCAGCTCGAAGCCTTGCTGCCCCTCGTTGTAGCCGCCGGGCTTGCCGGCCTTCAGCTCGTCCGAGTGGACCACCGTGAAGGCGTAGGCGGCCTGTTCGGCCAGCTTGAAGCCGTCAGCGGACTCGGCCTTATCCTTGTCCACCAGCACGGTGAACATGCGCGGCTTCGAATCCGCCTTGATCTCCGCGCTGGTGAAGCGAAGGGTGTCGTAGGGCCAGGCCCGCTCGGTCACGAACTCCAGCGGCACGGGGTCCGCCTCCCCGAGCCTGGGATCGATCAGGCGCACGGCCGGGGCCATCTGCTGGGGGAAGATGTCCTTGGAGAAACTCACGGACCCGGTGACGACGTAGCTGCCGGGCTTGCCCGGCACCGGATCGGCCTCGGCGGACCACTTGCGGATGGCGAGCGGCTCGGGCCTGATGGCGAACACAGTCTGTCCGGCCAGAGAGTCACCCACGGGCAGGATGGCCTCGGGGCGTGCCTTGAAGACGTATTTCACCGAGGGGTCGAAGGCGTTCTTGGCTGAGGGCTTGAAGCGCAGGATGTACGGCCCGGCCCAGGTCCACTCGCCGGGCACGGCCGGGGATATGTCGAAGGGAGGGTTGGATAGCGGCCCGGTGGATTCGGCCTCGCCCACGGGCCTGTTGAAGGAGACGATCACCTGGTCGCGGCGGTTCCAGTCGTGATGGAAGGTCGCGATCTCCACCGGAGCGGCCTTGGCTTGCCCAAAAGCCTGGGGCGGAGCGGGCGCGGGCGCGGGGGCCCCGGCAGACCGCACCTCAGGCTCCGGGACCGCGCCCCCGGCCTTCTCCGGCGCGGGCTCCCCGGCAGCGGGCGGGGCCTGCGGGGCGGCCCGCTCGAACCCCTTCCACAGGAAGTAGCCCTGGATGCCTATGACAATGAGCAGAATGATGATGACAAGCGTCTTGACCGAGGACGGGTGGCCGCTTTGGCTCATGGGGCAGCTCCGGGAAGGATGGATGTCGCGCCCTGTTAGCACGTTCAGCCGGTTTGGCAAAGGGAGGGGGGCGGGGCGAAGGCGTGGACGATGTGGAGAAATTGTGTTGCCGGGGAAAGCTTTGCCCCCCAGGCCGGAGGAAGCGCGCCCTACCGCCCCCGCCACTCCGTGGCCATTGCGATTTTCTCCATGGCCTCGCGCATGAATTCGTACAGGGGCTCGATCTCCGCGAAGGCCTGCTCCGGGAGCTCATCCCTGAGCACCTCCAGCCAGGCGTCGATCTGGACAGCCCAGTAGCCGGCGCTGAAGCCGTGACTCAGGTAGCTCTTCGCCACCCACTCAAGCGTGCCGGTCAGAACGCCGGGGTCGAAGGAATTGAGGAGGGCGCACACGAACCTCGCGTGGTTCAGGTGGTTGGCGAGCATCACCTCATGGTTGCCCGGGCCGATGAGCCGGTCCAGGTCGCCGCGGGCTCCCAGCAGCAGGGACACGCGGGAAGCGGCGGCTTCGGCGATCCTGCAATACTCCCGTGCCGCCTTCGCGGACGGCGGAGGCAGCCGCATCAACTGTTCCAGGATCGTCTCCGCGGCCATATCCTCACCTACCTTTCCCGGTTGACGGGCAGGGTGAAATAAAACGCCGCGCCCTGGCCTTCCTCGCTCTCGACCCAGATGCGGCCCTCGTGGCCCTGGACGATCTTTCTCGCGATGGAGAGGCCAAGCCCCGAGCAACGCTCTCCTGCCGTGCCGTGGCTGGATATCTTGTTGAACGGGTCGAATATCCGGTCGATGACATTGCGGGCTATGCCCTTTCCCTGATCCTTGACCGAAACGGTGACGAACCCGCCGCAAAGGAAGATGTCCACGGTGATTGCCTGGCCCCGGGTAGAGAACTTGACGGCGTTGGACAGCAGATTGTTCACGACCTGCTCGATCTTCAGTGCGTCCGCCATGACCGGGGCCAGCCTCTCGTGGCAGGAAAGCGTGAGCGGCACGCCCTTCTTGTCCGCCATGGGTCTGTTCAGCGACACGCAACGCTTCACCAGCGCGTGCAGGTCGGTCTCGCGAAGCTCCAGCCCGAGCCTGCCCGACTCGATGCGCGCTATGTCCAGCAGGTCGTCCAGGAGGCCGAGCATGTACGCGCTGGATTCCTTTATGGTCTGGAGGAACTCCACCTGGTCCGGCGTGAGGGAGGAGTCATCCTCCAGCAGGAACTCGCTGTAGGACTTGATCGCGCCAATGGGGTTGCGCAGGTCGTGGGCGGCTATCCCCAGGAAGCGGTTCTTCACTTCGTGCAGCCTGGTCAGCTCGGCGTTGCTCTTCTGGGTCTGGCGCGTCAGGTTGCTCAACTCGCCGTTGAGGCGGATGTAGTTCTCCCGCAGCAGGTCCATTTCCTCGGCCAGGAACTCACCGAAAACCAGGATGCGGCCGCCGTCATGGACAAAGCTCAGGTTGTAGCTTCGCGGCAGGCCGGCCTTGGAGTTCAAGGTGACAAGGACCCCTTTGGCCCCCTCCCGGGCCAGCCGGGCCGGGTCGAGGGGCTGGGTGAAATCCACCAGCAAGGATGAGAACGGCTTGCCGATGACGTCCTCGCCCGCCAGACAGAGCGCGTGCCGGTTGGCGTCCCGGATCACGCCTCCTGAATCCAGGGCCGCGTAGAGCATCGCGGCGTCATGGCGGACGAACCGGACGATTGCCGCGTCAAGGCCCGGGTCAGGCATTGCGCGCTCTCCCGGCGATCTCTTCCAGTCCGGCCAGGGACGTGACCAGCGTCACCCCCTGGTAACGTGACAGCGCCTCGCCGCCACCGAACCGGAATGCCTGCCCCCCCACGATCACGGGCAAAGAGGGGAACCGCTCCCGGATGCCCTCGATCACCGCCAGCAGCGCCGGGAGATTGGCGTACAGGCTCAGGGAGAGCCCGGCCAGGTCTGCGTTCTTGCTCCCGATGAGCGAGATGGTGTCCGAAAGAGGGGTGTTGGCCCCGAGGAAATAGGCGTCCCAACCGTTCAGCTCGAGGATGTCGGCGGCTATCTTGCCGCCGATCTGGTGGTACTCGTTGGCCACGCAGGACACGACGGCGGTTTTCCCGATATGTTCGGCGGAAAAAATCGTCGGATAAACCAGGGGGAAAAGACTCTCGGTTATGGATGTCGCCATGTGCTCGACGGCGACGGAGACGCGGTTCTGTTCCCAGAGATCGCCGATTTCGTAGAGCGAACGCTGGAAGAGATCGACATACAACGTGCGCACGTCAAGACCGTCACGGACAAGCCGGGAGACCGTCTCGGTGCATTCACGCCTGCATCCGCGCAAGAGCGCCTGGAAATACTTGGAGTAAGTGGAGCTGTCGATCATCCTGCTCAGTACGCCGCCACCTGAATCGTTCTAGCCGCAAGCGCGCCCTTTACTGCATACACTCTCATTTTGTCGGATTTTTCCCGGAGGCGCAACAGATAATGCCCCTCCGAAGCCACTTCCGGCCAGCAACGCCAGTCTCCGCGCCGCGCCTGGGAAATGAAGGGCAACACCGGCAACCGCGGATACTTGAGAGGAGCGGCATTCCTTGTGGCGCCGTCCCTCCTTCAATTGCCATCCTTCTTGAATTTCCAGGGAAAATGCCGCCCAATGCACCGGTTCAAAAGGGGAATTCCATGGCACAGTGCTCCCGGCAGGAACGTCTTGCATCTTATCAGCAATCTCCCGGGCGAGATACTGGGAACGGTTTGACGCCAAAATGGCCAGGGCGGTATCTCATGCTGGCATTGACCCCACTCACTTATTGAAGCCTGGTGGAAAGACCAGGCCGACAGGGAGATGTGAAGTGAAGAGAAAGGCGGGATGCCGCGCGGGAATCTGAACATTTATATCCTGATATTAATGAACGTTGCGCAGTGAAATGCATCTTTATGAGCTGAATCTCGAAATATTATTCAAAATTATGTTGCCAATTCCATTCGATGAGAATATCTAGAGGCCTCCATTCAACAGGCCAACATCTTATTGACTCTTGGACCTTCGCTGTCGCCTAGCTCCACTTCACCGAGACTACCGCCTACCAACTTCAGGAGCTATTTGCATGTCCAAGAAAATTTACGTCGGCAACCTGCCTTTTTCCACTTACGACGATGAAATCCGCAACCTGTTCTCCGCCCACGGCGAAGTGCTGTCAGTCAGCCTCATCACCGACCGCGAGACGGGCCGTCTGCGCGGCTTCGGTTTCGTCGAGATGCACGACGACGGCGCTCTTGCCGCCATCCAGACCCTGAACGGTTCCACCCTCGGCGGCCGCAATCTTCGCGTGAACGAAGCCGAAGACAAGCCCAGGGCCCCCCGCGGCAACGGCTTCGACGGGCACGCCCGCCGCAGCTGGTAGCAGCGGCCAGACGACCATCGGGAAGGCCCCGCCCTGTCAAGGGCGGGGCCTTTTTCATTGCGCATCCGCCCGGGAGAATGCGCTGGGACTGCTTGCGCCGGAGGAAAACCCCGCACCGAAGCAGCCCCCCATCCTGCCGAAAATCCACGGGGGAATCCGGGACGAGTTCTTGACTCGATGGGCAATAATCGTGTTCAAATCAGAATAGGAGCTTCTTGGGCATTTCCATGACCCTGCCCGCGGCTCACCCGTCTGCTTCCTTGGAAATCAATGTCGAGCCTCCTCGAAGGCCAGGAGAACCCCGATGGCAAAATCCTATCTGCTCTACCGTTGCGGCGGCGAGGGGACCAGGAAACCGGTCATGATCTTCACAGCCGACTCCGAAGAGGAAGCCCGTGAAGCCCCCACATGGCTTCGACAGCATCATCCGGAAAACCAGCTCCTCCACCTTGCTCCGGGCGAATTCTTCGAGATCATCGAGAAGTCCAAGTGCCCGCCCGCGGAATGGGAGAGCGCCATGGCGGAGCTGTCGTCCAGATAGGCGCCATGCGCGCGGCACGGGCATCGGGGAAGGCGCCATCCACGGGGACAACCAAAGCTCCAGGGCGGCTCCGCCATGTGGACGTCCGGGAGGACGCAGAGGCCGAGGGGCGAAGAAAGGAAGGCCGCTCATGAACAGACGCCGATTTCTCTGCAACGCAATGATTCATTGCTCTCTTTTCCCCGCGATTTCCCATGCGGCCGCCCCAGGCAACGTGAACCCGCGTGGTTTCCATCTCACGCCTGGAGACGAGCCAGACCGGCTGACCAATGAAGTCCTGGACAAGATTGTCCTTGCACGCAGGACAACTCGTGACTTCAGACCTGAGTATCCGGACCAGAGCGCAATCCGCGGCATCATCACCGCAGGGCTGCATGCACCCTACGCCCTGGCGGCGGTCGAGAACTACAAGGATGGACCGTTTCGCCGTTTCTTCATCATGCGAAAGGACGGGACCACGATCCAAAAAGCCTCGGCCCTGCTCAACGCCAAGGTCAAGGAGGAAGCGGACGGCATACGGAGAAAGGGCGCGGACGAAAGGGCCTATCTCCTCAGGAGCGACTCCTGGCTTGATCGCCTGGACATGTTCAGCGCGCTTGGCCATGTGCCCGGCGTGACGAACGCGCCGTATTTCATCGTCATCGCCGAGCACCGGGGCATCCCTGACCTTGGCGAACACGCCCTTGCCCACTGCCTGGAAAACATGTGGCTCAAGGCCACGGCCCTGGGCCTGGGGTTCCAAATCATTTCCATGACGAGCTACATGGGGGATGATCCCGATTTCTGCGCGTTGCTCGGACTTGCCGCGCGGGAATGGGACTTGATGGGCTGCGCGGTCGGCTACGCCCAGAAGCCACTGCCGCCATCGACGCGGGATTCATTCGATAATAGCGCCAGATGGCTCTCTTGATGCCGGTGCGTGATCCCAATGCTTCCGCAGATGGATGCTCAAGCGGCATTGGCTGTGATTCGTTGGGTCACGCATCCGGAATGGGCCGCGGCATTGTTTGCGGATGCCGATTACGCAGGTTTTAAGGGGGCATCCAGCCTCCAGTGCGCCACAACGACAAAGGCAGTCCTTTTCAGGACGGCCTTATTATGAGCGGTGGTGGAGCTGGACGGAATCGAACCGACGACCTCTTGAATGCCATGAATGGAGGCTGACGCGACAACAATGCAAATTTAAACAGTTTTTTGACTGATGTCACCCGTCATCCGGCAGAACGCGGCAAAAAGTGCAGAAAAGAGGTGACATCTGCCCCCATGTGGAACTGGTCAGAGGTGAGGCGTTGCCGCCGCGGATGGATAGCCTGCTTGCTGGCGACGTGCCGCTCGGCCACCTGCGCCATCGAGTCACGGCCGGCCTCGCGTGGAGTGTCCTCCATATGCTCCTGATAGGCGTGACATCCTTCCGGCGCTCTCTTCGTCGTCTGGAGTGACCCGCTCAAGTCCTTGCAGGTTCGAGAAATGCCGGATTGGTCAGTCGCGTTGCCGCAGCTTGCGCAGCTCCCCATCCATGCATCTCGCAAGTGAGGGATACCATGTCAGTTTTGGTGGATGCGCTGTGCCGCGAGACTTCATGAACGAGAAATAAATCATATTTTCAGCATTTTATACTTCCGCCGAGGAGTGGCACGACCATTGCTCAAGTTGATGCATCTTGTTCAACTCAAAAACAGGTAGGACTTGTCATGCCAATTTCCTTGAAAGAGAAACCAATCTTCATGATCGGTGCGGAACGCTCCGGAACGACTCTCGTCATGGCTTTGCTTGGCTGCCATTCGCGGATTGCCGTGCCGGAAGTCGTTTGGTATTATCCACGATTCCAGCCTTATCTGCATACGTTCGGCGATCTTTCTGTCGAAGAGAATTATCGCACCCTGGCGACGGAGATGGTGTTCGGTCTCAAGACGCCGTTTTGGGGGATGAAAATCAATCCCAGAACGATCGTTGAAGAGGTCATGCAGCTTGCTCCGGAACGCAGCTTTGCCGGGCTGTATGCCGGGATGCACATGCGTTTCGCGCAATACGTGAACAAGCCCAGGTGGGGCGAGAAGACACCGTACAACCTCTTCTTCGTGGGCCCCATGGCCGAGGATTTCCCCAACGCCCAGTTCATTTTCATCACCCGTGACGGCCGTGACGCCAGCGCGGATTATCTCGACTCCTCCTTCGGCCCCACCAACATATTCTGCGCCGCCGAGATCTGGAGGCGCTGCCAGAACGCCGTGAAGCCCTGGCGCGAGACGCTCACGGCCCAGGGCCGCTGGCTAGACGTATGCTACGAGCGGCTGGTGCGCCAGCCCGTGGAAGTCATTCAGGAAATATGCGAGTTCCTGGGCGAAGAGTACGAGCCCGAGATGCTGTCGTTCCACACCACCGATCTGGCCAAGGCCCGGGGAGCGACCCGCGACCACGGCCCCTTGGGCCATCCCATCTCCGACAAGTACGTCGGCATATACAAGGATCAGCTGTCCCTGCGTGATCAGCGCATTTTCGCCGCCGTTGCGGGGAAGGAACTTGTCGAGGCCGGGTACGAACTGGACGTGGAACCCGAGATGCCCAGCCTGGAGCTACAGGAAAAGTTCCGCGAATTCGACGGACGCATCCGTGCGGCAACCATGGACGGCTTCGAAGGGCACATCGTTTACGAGAGCTACAACGACTGGCTTGTAGACCAGCGCGAGGAGCGCAGGAAAAAGGGCGTATGGAACAGCATCGACGCTCCCCATACCTTCCCTGCGGGGGATCCCGACGAGGAGATGATCATGGGCCAGCGTGCTTGGCGCAGGTGGAAGGAATACCTGTGCGTTAAACGCCAATACGTCGGCAAGCTCGCCCTCTAGGCACGGCGAGGCCGGCGTATCGCGGCAAGCCTGATGCAGGAGATGAGATGAACGGGTTCCGGGGGGACGCGAGCCCCCCCCCGGATTAACCTCGGAAGCATACACTCAGGAGTCCGTCATGGCGCAGGCGCAGAACACCGCAGACGCCGCAGCCCAGCGCTGCACCAGTTTTTTTGGACAATGCATCGAAAATATTGAGGCCTCTGGCCGGGACCCCAGGAAATCCGTGACCGGATTCATCCTGGCCTGGGCTTTTTTCTTCGGGATACTCTTTCTCATGCCGGTTCCCGAGGGCCTGACCCCAGCAGGGAAAGCGACGCTGGCCGTGGTTGCCTGGGCATGCGTCACCTGGATCACCGAGGCCGTACCCGTGGGCGTCACCGGAGTGGTCATCCCCATGCTCCTCGTGCTGAGCAAGGCGGCCCCCAAGTTCCAACAGGCCGTGAGCGGCTACACCACCACGGCCGCCTTCATCTGCCTTGTGGCTTTCATCATGGCCGCTGTGATCCAATCTGCGGGCATCGACCGCAGGCTTGCCGTCACCATGTTGCACAAGATGCGCATCAGGACCGCCAACGGTGCTGTCTGGGGGCTTTTCGGGGTCAACTTCCTGCTCTCCATTATCGTGCCGGGGGCTAACCCGCGCGGGGCGTTGCTGCTTCCCATCATCAACGGCATCGCCAACCTGTTCGGCGACACCCCCGAAGAACGGGCCGCCAAGAAGCACATCGTCATCCAGGCCCTGGTCTACGGGTCCATGATCGGTGGTATGTGCATAATGACCTCACACCTACCCAACCTGGTTCTCGTCGGGCTCTTCCAGCAGCAACTCAACCTCAACATCGGCTACTTCAACTGGTTCCTGCTCCAGTGGCCGTACTTGGGCATGTTTTGGGTGACCAACTACTGGGTGCGCTGGCACTTCAAGACCAAGGGCGTACAAATCCCAGGCGGCGCGGCCATGCTGGCCGAGCAGTACCGGAAGCTGCCCGCGATCTCGCGTAGCGAACTGATGATCCTGGGCATCTTCGGGTTCACCGCCCTCATGTGGATGACCGAGGAATGGCACAAGATCAAAAGCCATGACGCAGCCATCATCGGCCTTTTGCTGCTGTTCGTGCCCGGAGTGATGAAACACACCTGGCGCGAAGTGCAGGAGCGCACGATTTGGGGCACTTACCTGATGCTTTGCGGCGCTCTGTCCATGTCTGCTGCCATGGGCTCCTCCGGACTGGCACAGTACCTTTCAGATAAGGTCCACCTTTTCGCCGAGGGGCACAGCTGGTGGGTAATCCTGCTCATCATGATGCTGGCCACGCACGTCATCCGCATCGGTATGCTTTCCAACGTCGCGGCCATCAGCCTCTTCGCGCCCATCCTGCTCACACTGGCACCGAAGCTCGGATTGCACCCCGTGGCTTTCACAATGTTGGTTTCGGATACGGACTCCTTCGCCTACATCCTGCCCACACAGGTGACGGTGGCCGTCATCGCCTACAGTTCCGGAACCTTCTCCACCACGGATTACGCAAAGGTGGGCTGGGTGTCCGTGCTGATCGCCGTTGCCTACGGCATCCTGGTCATGGCCCCCTGGTACGCCTTCATGGGCCTGCCTGTGTGGGACCCCGCCGCTCCCTGGCCCTTCTGAGCCACCCCACCACAGCCGCCTTCCAGCCCATGGCGGCAAGCACCCCGGCGCGCACTCCCGCGCCGGGGTGCTCCCTTTTGACAGCCAGTGCGGGCGGCGATACGCTGGAATTGAGCTAACAACCCACAAAGTCCGGCTAGGTGGCCGCATGCAGAAATACCGCTTCGCCTTCGTCTCCAACTCCATGGAGGTCGCCAACACAGTCCGGGCCTTCGCGGATCCTGAACAAATCGAGCTTACCGTGCGCCTGGCCACCATGGAGCAGGCCGTGCCCGAGGCCAAGGAGCTTCTGGCACAGGGAATTGAGATCATTCTCGGCGGCGGGGCTACAGGCAAGCTTCTGCGCAAAATACTCGATGAACCCGTGGTGACCATCGCGCGCAGTCACTTGGATGTGCTGCGCGCCCTGCGTAAGGCCAAAGAGTACGGCGTCCACGTGGCGCTTACGAGCTTCGCCGACCCTCTAAGCGGGCTGGACGTCTTTGCTGAGTTGCTGGGCCTCGAGATAACGGAGATCGTATTCACCACGACGCCGCAGCTTGTGCAGGGCATCAGGGATGCTGTCGGTGCCGGAGCCAAGTGCGTGGTGGGCAGCGGCGTCTGCCGGGAGATCGCGCAGTCGTTGGGTTGCGAGGGGGTCGTCATTGTTCCGGGAGCCGAGGTCATTATTCGGTGCCTAGGCGAGGCTATGGCCATCGCGGCGTCCAGACGCAAGGAGCGCGCCAGAGCGGAACGCCTGCGCGTGGTCCTCGAGTCGGTGAACGAGGGCGTGGTGGGCGTGGATGAATCCGGCAAGGTGAACGTCATCAACCGCACCGCGGCCGCGCTTTTGGGCCTGAACCCCGAAGCGTCTCTGGGCAAGGTTCTGCCGGAGCGGACCCTGGCCGGCGAGTTGGCGCGGGTGCTCGCCGGCGGCGCTCCCGTGCAGGATCAGGTGTGCAGCCTGGGCGGGGAGGCGGCCGTGGCCAGCTATCTGCCCGTGCAGGTGGAGTCGAGGCTCCAGGGTGCCGTGGCGACCTTCAAGCCCGCATCACGCTTCAAGAGCATCAGCCGCAAGATTGAACGCGACTCCCTGAGGGGATTCTCGACCCGCTACGATCTGGAAGACTTGGCTGGCGGGCATCCTTTGATGCTGGAGCTCAAGGCCAAGGCCATACGCTATGCGCGTTCGGACGCGAACATCCTCATCCAGGGGGAGACCGGCACCGGAAAGGAGGTGCTGGCTCAGGCCATCCACCGTCTGAGCTCCGTGAACACCAAGCCTTTTGTCGCTGTAAACTGCTCGGCCTTGCCCGAAGCTCTCCTCGAGAGCGAGCTGTTCGGCTACGAGGAGGGCGCGTTCACGGGAGCCAAGCGTGGTGGCAAGCAGGGTCTTTTCGAGATGGCGCAGGGCGGCACGGTCTTCCTGGATGAACTGGCGGACATCTCGCCGGCGATGCAGGTGAAGCTTCTCCGCGTGCTGGAAGAAAAAACCGTGATGCGCCTGGGCGGGGACAGAATGATAACGGTGAGGGCACGGGTGCTGGCGTCCTCGCACAAGGACCTGGCCCTGGAGGCAAGGCGGGGGCGCTTCCGGGCAGACCTTTACTACCGGCTCTCGGTACTCCTCCTGAGAATTCCGCCGCTACGCAAGCGGTCTGAGGACATCCCAGACCTTGCCCGGACCCTCGCCGCCCGCCACGGGCTGGACCCGAAGCGCCTTCCGCGGCGGGTGCTGGCTGGTTTTTCGCGCTACTCCTGGCCTGGCAACGTGCGGGAGCTGGATGCCCTGATGCGTCGCTACTCCATCCTGGCCGGGGACCATGCGCGGACTCCGGACGAGGATGAGGCGATGCTCGGGGATCTCTTCGCTGAACTGCTCGCCCAGGAGGCGCCGGACTTACGAGATCGGGAGATTGGGGAGGCGAGTGGCGTCGAGTGCGTCAGTCCCGAGCGGGAAATGCCCACCTCCGGAGCACCGCCTCAAGCGAGAGATAGCGGGGATCTTCGTCAGGCCATGGAAGCCTTCGAGATGAACTACATACGCAACACTTTGCGCGCTTGCCGCTTCAACCGTCAAGAGACGGCCCGCCGCCTGGGCGTGAGCGTGAACACGCTATGGCGCAAGCTAAGGCAATAGTCGTTGGCAAAATTATCATTCTTGAGTTCCATTTTCGAGATGTTTTCCCCCACCTTCTCCGGCTTCGTCAATGTCACTCGACATTTTTATGTTATATTGCAGGTAGATGTGCCACGGAACGACTGGCATGGACCATGCTCCAGCGGTGACATTTGGCCCTCAACAAACCCTGGAGAAGTTATGACCTTCATTCTGCTTGGATTCGTTGCCTTCATCGTGGGGCTTCTGATTGGCACCGTCGGGGTCGGCGGTATTTTGCTCATCCCGGCCATTGCCGCTTTCGCCGGACTCTCCACCCAAATGTCCATGGCCACGGCCCTTTTCAGCTTCATTTTCACCGGATTGGTAGGCACCTACCTATACCAGCGCAGAGGGACCATCGATTGGAGCATAACCATCCCCGTGTGCCTCGGCGCTTTGATTTTCGGGTACCTTGGGGCCCTGGTAAACTCGAAGACAAACCCGGCCATGCTCAATTTCGCGCTGGCCTGCATTATCATTTTCGCCGGGGCCTACGCGCTCAAGCCTGCCTGTGCCTCAAACACATTCGCTTATGACAAGAAATCGGCGAAGCACAGATTGCTGCTTATAGCGATCGGCGCGGCGGTCGGCTTTGGCTCGGGGCTCACGGGGGTGGGGGGGCCGGTGCTCTCGGTTCCGTTGATGGTCATCATCGGCTTCGCTCCGCTGACATCCATCGCCACGGCGCAGGTCATCCAGATCGCGGCGGCTGCCTCGGGCACTATCGGCAACTTGGCTCATGGTGCGATAGATTTTTCGTCCGCGGGATGGATTACCGTCCTGGAGCTTTTCGGCGTCGCGGCAGGCGTGCGACTGGCGCACAGTTGTCAGACGCGCACGTTGCGCATGGCCGTGGCTGTAATCTGTATGCTCGTCGGGGGAATGATATTCGTACGTTCGTCCTCAGCCCTGCTGGCCTTGTGGGATGCGGCCAAGCACTTGGCGTTGGGCGGATTCTAGTTGACGCGGTATCGCAAACCGCACTGATCGGGCGCCTCCGGATTCACTCCTCTCCGGTTCCGCACGGCTGTCCGGAGGCATTCGATTGCTTCGAAACGAATCGAGACAACCAGGGGCCGGTCCAGAAATGGCCCGGCCTCACCCGTTCTGTGGCGGTTGCAACGGTGATCGCGAGTCTGAGAAACCCCAGCCCTGTAGCCCCGGCAGAATCCCGACCGTGTCCGCAATGCCCGGCAGCCAGGTTTTTCCTTGGACCAAGGGCGTGGAGAATTCGGTGATGCGTGGAGAAGTGATTCAAGCGCTTGCCCTCCCCAAAAGGGCCTGATTCAAGCGCGCGCAACCCGAAAACAAACTCCGAGTCTAACGCGCCAGGATTTCCATGTCACCCAGGGGGCGGGTGACATCCCGGGTGACACCGCTTGAATCTGGAAAAGCAGAAGGCCGGCCAGGGTTACCGGGCCGGCCTTCATAGCGGGGAAATTTTGGTGGAGCTGGACGGAATCGAACAGACGACCTCTTGAATGCCATGAATGGAGGCTGCAACAATAACCATCCACAATCGAAAAGCTTTTCCAACTCGATGTAACCCATCATTTGGCAAAACGCGGCAAAATGTGACGAAAAGAGGTGACATCAGCGCGCCAACGCCCCCCACCGTGAACGGAATCAGGCAGTGTGCCATTCCATGTTCATTTTTACACTCGCTCTTCAGCCGTTTTCAGCGAACAGCATCTACAAGCCACCAACACTCAGTCAGGCCGAAAAGCCAAGGATACAAGACCGTGTCTTTCACGAGCTTCCTCCGGGGGTCACGGAAAACTCAAAATATTAGCCTTGCCAAAGTACATTAATTTTGCGATTGATGCATAATCTACATAAATTTATGTCTTGCCCAGGAGACACAATGACCCGAGGCGCAGAAGCATTGAAAACCCAACTAATTCATAACCTTAAGAGCGAGCTGAAGAATTCGCAACGATTGGTTTTGTCTTTGAAAGCTGAACTAAGTGACACAAAAACCCAATACTCGATTCAAAACCAAAAATTCAAGAAAATTGCTTTTGAGAGCACACACCGTGACTACATGATGCATCACCAACAAGAAACCATTGACAAGCAAAGAAAGTATGTATCCACATTAATGGCCGACGTCGAAAGGCTTTCAACAGAAATTAGCACATTATCTGAGAAGATTAAAAATGCTGATGAAGTTTCTGCCATAATCAACCATGACATTCGAAGTGCGATAACAACATGGATTAACACCACAGACCTACTTCTTGCTGATCCAGACATGAAACAGGAAGGAATTACAATACTTCAAGAGGCCAAGAAATCAGCACTAAACATACTGAGTTTCGTTGACATGCAACTGTCATTGGCCAAATTAGAGTGCGGAACTTCCGAGCTTGAATTAGAACCCATCAACGTGTTTGAAGTTGTCTTATCTGTTATTTCTCAGAACAAACATTTGATTAATGACAAAAACCTCTCCCTACCCCCTCCCATTGGAACACATGGTGAGACCTCCAAAACGTTCCTGATTCTTGGATGTTTACCTTTGACGCATATTATTTTGAACAACTTGCTCGTCAATGCCATTGAAGCATCTCCAGTTGGTGCGGAGATTATATTTTCCTTTGAGATGAATGATCACTGCAAAATTTCAATTCACAATTTCGGAGAAGTTCCGGAAAAGATAAGAGGCGTTTTTTTGATAAATTTGTGACTTCTGGAAAAAGAAAAGGAACAGGACTCGGCACTTATTCTGCCAAGCTAATGACAAAAGCTCAAAATGGAGACATCGTTGCGGACTTTTCAGAGCCTGGAGCCACTACAATAACGATCATATTTCAAAAACCACCAAGTCAGCCTGCCGGTCGTACGACTGATGAAAACGCTGACCTTTCATGATCGACGGGAAGGTTTGCGCCTGCTGTTACCGAGTAGCTGCTGACGTTCTCCTTCTACCTCGAACCAGGAGTCATGCTCGGGAGTAACCCAACGGCTCTCTTCTTCTCCCCCTGCTGGAGGTGGTAATAGGTGTCAGTCGTCATCTTTACGGTAGAGTGCCCCATCAGTTTGCTGACCGCCGCCAAGTCGGCACCGTTGTTCAAAAGCGTCGAGCAGAAAGGATGCCGGAGGTCATAAAACCGAACGGGGTAATCGGTCCCAGTCCGTTCGCATGCCGTCCGAAATGAACAGCTCATTCTGAGCGCGCCTGAATGCCATGCCGGCATAAAGCTGAAATAATTAGACTTTGGCTAGCCAGCCAACGGCTGCCAACGTAACATTTTGGCGTCTGCCAACAGTTTTGTGGCTTTCAGTGGCGCTCCTGCCAACGTGACGCCAACAGGGGTGCTTGCGTTATTGGTGAGCCGGTGGCGAGACAGCCACAGGGTAGCCAACGAGGAAGCAGTTGGTCCTCCTTTTCAACCCTTTTAAAGCGGGCATGATCCGTTATATTCAGAACCTCGAAACTCACTCAGAGGGAAAGCCACTCCAGGAAACGTACC